>NZ_CP151650.1:5785000-6385000 GCF_038397775.1 Pseudomonas sp. RC10 | reverse complement strand
GCGCTGCACTCATGTAGCTCATCCAGATCGGCAGCGCGACGGTGCCGCCGAACTCGTGACGACCGAGGCTTTCGGGCTGGTCGAAGCCGGTCCACACCGTAGTCACGTAATCGCCGTTGTAACCGGAGAACCAGGCGTCTTTCGAGTCGTTGGTCGTACCGGTCTTGCCTGCGATGTCCGGACGGTTCATCGACAGCGCGCGACGCCCGGTGCCGCGTTTGATCACGTCCTGCAGCATGCTATTGAGGATGTAGGTCGTCCGGCCATCGACAATGCGCGGGGCCACTGCCGGGGTCGGTGGTGCGCCACTGGTGTCGAGTGCATTGGGTACGGTGTTCGCGGTCAGTGCTGGCGTTTCAGGTGCCGCGTAGGTCGTGGCATTGCTGACCATGGCCTCGTTGACGGCTTTCGGGTTCGGGTCGTTGGCCGGGACCGTCGGCGGGTTGGCGACGAACAGCGTCTTGCCTTCGCGGTCTTCGATCTTGTCGATCAGGTACGGGCTGACCTTGTAACCGCCGTTGGCGAACGTGCTCCAGCCGCTGACGATTTCCATCGGGGTCAAGGTTGCCGTGCCGAGGGCCAGCGACAGGTTCGGCGGCAGGTCCTGCTTGTTGAAGCCGAAGCGGGTGATGTAGTTGATCGCGGTGTTCACGCCCAGGCTTTGCAGCAGTCGGATCGACACAAGGTTACGCGACTTGTACAACGCCTCACGCAACCGAATCGGGCCGAGGAAGGTGCCGGTGTCGTTCTTCGGGCGCCAGACCTTGTCCACCGCTTCATCGACGAACACGATCGGCGCGTCGTTGACCAGGCTGGCGGCGGTGTAGCCGTTGTCCAGCGCGGCGGAATACAGGAACGGCTTGAAGCTCGAACCTGGCTGACGCTTGGCCTGCATCGCACGGTTGTAATTGCTCTGCTCAAACGCGAAACCACCCACCAGAGCACGGATTGCGCCGTTATGCGGGTCCAGCGACACCAGCGCGCTTTGCGCCTGCGGGATCTGGCTGAATTTGAGCGAATTGTCGGGTTGCCGTTGCACACGCACCAGATCGCCGACGTGGGCGACGTCCGAGGGCTGTTTCGGGTTCGCGCCGACGCTGTTGGTGTTCAGGAACGCCTTCGCCCATTTCATGCTGTCCCAGGCGACGGTTTCTTCTTTCTCGCCGTTGCGGGTCAGGACGTGAATGCCGGTCTTGTCGACCTGGCTGACGATGGCCGGTTCGAGGCCACTGATCGGGCGCTGCTTGGTCAGCTCCTGTACCCAGCCGTCGCGGGTCAGGCCGGGAAAACGGCTTTCCGGACCACGGTAGCCATGACGCTGGTCGTATTCGATCAGGCCATCCTGCACGGCTTTATTGGCGTCTTCCTGAAGATTGCTCGGAACAGTAGTGGTGACGCGGAAGCCTTCTGTGTAGGCTTCGCTGCCGTAACGGCCGACCATCTCGGCGCGGGCCATTTCGGCGATGTACGGCGCGTTCACTTCAGGGCTCTGAACGTGATAGCTGGCGTTGATCGGCTCGGCCAGGGCGACCTGATAGGTGTTCTGATCGATTTTGCCGAGCTTGAACATGCGGCCCAGAATCCAGTCGCGACGCTCTTTGGCGCGCACCGGGTTGGCCAGTGGGTTGAATCGTGACGGTGCCTTGGGCAGACCGGCGATCATTGCCATCTGCGCGACGCTCAGGTCACGAATGGATTTGCCGTAATAAACCTGTGCTGCGGCCTCGATACCGTAAGCCCTGTTGCCCAGGTAGATCTTGTTGACGTAAAGCTCGAGAATCTCGTCCTTCGTAAGTTGGCGCTCGATTTGCAAGGCCAAGAGAATCTCGGTGGTTTTGCGCGAAAAACTGCGCTCGCTTGTCAGGAAGTAGTTCTTCGCAACCTGCATGGTGATGGTCGAGCCGCCGGACTGAATGTGACCGCTCTTGACCAGTTGGCTGGCGGCGCGCATCAGGCTGCTGGGGTCAACGCCGTAGTGGTTGGCGAAGTTGTCGTCTTCGGCGGACAGCAGGGCGTGAATGAAATTGGGTGGAATGTCGGCGAAACGGATCGGGGAGCGGCGCATTTCGCCAAACTCTGCAATCAGCTTGCCGTCGCTGCTGAAGACGCGCAGCGGGATTTGCAGCTGAATGTTGCGCAGGGCGTCGACCGAAGGAAGATTCGGAGACAGGTAAAGGAAGGCACCGCTCAAGCCGAGCAGCAGCCCGCAGACGACAGCGACGATGGACCACCAGAAAAACTTCAGCAGGCGTATCAAGGCTTTTGGATTTCCAGAAAAAAGAATGGGTTAAGCGCAGGCATTCACAAATGAACACGCCTTGAAGCTTTGCTACACGAAAAAAACGCTGGGCATTATAAGCATTTTTCGTCGCCGAGCGTTATTTGCGCTACTGTCAAGGCTGCCGACAGTGGTGTTGGACAAAAAAATATCCGTAAGTGACGGAAACGCATAGGGAATCGGTTGTGTTCGAACTCTTCAGTAAGAAGGCCAATACCCTTCTAGGGATCGATATTAGCTCCACCTCGGTGAAACTCCTTGAACTGAGTCGTTCCGGCACCCGCTACAAGGTCGAGTCTTACGCGGTCGAGCCACTGCCCGCCAACGCGGTGGTGGAAAAAAACATTGCCGAACTGGAAGGGGTCGGCAATGCGTTGACGCGGGTGTTGGTAAAAGCCAAGACAAACGTCAAAATCGCGGCGGTTGCAGTGGCGGGTTCGGCGGTCATTACCAAGACCATCGAGATGGATGCCGGTCTTTCCGACGACGAGATGGAAAACCAGCTCAAGATCGAAGCCGACCAATACATTCCCTATCCGCTTGAAGAAGTTGCTATCGATTTCGAGGTGCAAGGCTATTCGGCACGCAATCCCGAGCGTGTCGATGTGCTGCTCGCTGCCTGCCGCAAGGAAAACGTCGAAGTCCGCGAAGCTGCGTTGGCGCTGGCCAACCTGACCGCGCGCGTGGTCGATGTTGAAGCCTACGCGTTGGAGCGCTCCTTCGGCCTGTTGTCCGCTCAGTTGGGTCAGGATCACGAACAACTGACCGTCGCAGTCATCGACATCGGCGCCACCATGACCACACTCAGCGTGCTGCACAACGGCCGCATCATTTATACCCGCGAGCAACTGTTTGGCGGGCGTCAGCTCACTGAAGAAATTCAGCGCCGTTACGGCCTGTCCCTCGGCGAAGCCGGGCTTGCGAAGAAGCAGGGCGGCTTGCCGGACGACTACACGCTAGAAGTGCTGCAGCCGTTCAAGGACGCCGTGGTTCAGCAGGTTTCCCGCTCGTTGCAGTTCTTCTTCGCCGCCGGTCAGTACAACCGTGTCGACTACATCATGCTGGCAGGCGGGACGGCATCCATTGCCGGACTGGACCGTCTGATCCAGGAACGCCTGGGCACCCCGACCATGGTCGCCAACCCTTTTGCCGACATGGCGCTCAGCGCCAAGGTGAACGCGGGCGCGCTGGCGAGTGACGCCCCGGCCTTGATGATCGCGTGCGGTCTGGCGTTGAGGAGCTTCGATTAATGGCACGGATCAACTTACTCCCCTGGCGGGAACAGCTGCGCGAAGAGCGCAAGAAACGCTTTCTGCTTTCCTTGGCCGGTGTATTGGTAGCCGGTGTCGGCGCCATTTTCCTGGCTGATCAATATTTGAGCAGTGCGATCAGTCATCAAAACGCGCGCAACCAGTTCATCAAGACCGAAATCGTCCAGCTCGATGCAAAAATCAAAGAGATCAGCGAGCTGAAGGCCCGTCGCAAGCAGCTGCTGGAGCGGATGAAGATCATTCAGGACTTGCAGGGCAACCGGCCGATCATTGGCCGCGTCTTCGATCAACTGGCGCGTACGTTGCCGGACGGGGTGTATTTCAACGAAGTGAAAATGACGGACAAGCTGATCAGTATTTCCGGCGCGGCTGAATCCAACAACCGTGTCTCGGACCTGTTGCGTAACCTTGAAGCGTCCGACTGGCTGGAGTCGCCGAGCCTGACCGAAGTGAAGGCGAACAGCGCGGCGGGATCGGCTGATCAGTCCAATGCCTTCCAATTGACGGTGCGTCAGACGCAACCTCCTGCTGAGCCCACCACTCCGGCGAAGGGGGTCAAGCCATGAACATGAATGAATGGCTGGACAGCCTGCGCAAGATCGACATCAACGATCTGGACATCAATAACCTCGGTTCCTGGCCCGCAGCGGTCAAGACCATCGCGGGCGCCCTGTTGCTCGTGCTGGTGCTGGCCGGTGGCTACTTCTTCTACATTCAGGACATGCAGACCCAGCTGGACCAGGCACGCAATGACGAGACCGCGTTGAGAGAGCAGTTCTCCAACAAGGCTTATCAAGCGGCCAACCTGCCGGCTTACAAGTCGCAGATGGTCGACATGGAGAACACTTTCGGCGCGCTGCTGCGGCAACTGCCCAGCGACACCGAGGTGCCGGGCCTGCTGGAAGACATCACCCGCACCGGCCTGGGCAGCGGTCTGGAGTTCGAAGAGATCAAGCTTCTGCCTGAAGCGGCCCAGCAGTTCTACATCGAGCTGCCGATACAGATCACAGTCACTGGCGCTTATCACGATCTCGCCACCTTCGTCAGCGGCGTGGCCAGCCTGCCGCGGATCGTGACGCTGCATGATTTCGAAATCAAACCGGTGGACCCCAAGTCTCCTGGAAAACTGCGCATGAGCATTCTCGCCAAGACCTATCGCTATAACGACAAGGGACTTCAGAACATCGACAACAAGGGGCCCGCGAAATGAGGGCCGTGCATTGGTTGTGCCTCGGCGCTGCGCTGATGGGGTTGGCAGGTTGCGACAGTTCCAGTGATTTCGACGACTTGAAGCAGTTCATGGCCGAGGTCCGCGCCCGGCCGGTAGGCAATATCGAGCCGATGCCGAAGTTTCGGCCTTATGAAGCGTTCACCTACGCGGCTGCCAGTTTGCGCAGCCCGTTCCAGCCGCCGATCAAGGTCGATCTGATCGCCCGGCAGAAAGGCACGCATCTGGTCCAGCCGGACCCGACGCGGGTCAAGCAGTTCCTGGAAGGCTTCAACATCGACGGCTTTGAAATGGTCGGCACGTTGAGCAACGAAACCGGTACGTTCGCGTTGCTGCGTGGCGCGGGCGGGGTTCATCGGGTCAAAGTGGGCGATTATCTGGGCCGCAACGATGGCCGGATCGTCTCGATCACCGACTCCGAAGTGCAGGTGATCGAAATCGTGCCTGATGGAGAGGGGGCGTGGCTTGAGCGGCCGCGCAGCATATCCCTGAAAGAACGCTCATGAAGACGGCAAGCAAGCGAAACACCTTCGGATCTGCACAGTGGTGGAATGTGAACATGACTAGGATTCTTTCGATTATCGGCGTGTCGCTATGGATGGCGATGCTTTCACCGATTCTCCAGGCGGCCAACCTCAAGACGCTCGATGTCGCCGCATTGCCGGGGGATCGGGTCGAGTTGAAACTTTCCTTCGACGGCCCTGTGGCCGCCCCGCGCGGCTATACCACCGAGCAACCGGCGCGCATCGCGCTGGACTTGCCCGGCGTGACCAGCCAACTGGCGATCAAGAGCCGGGACCTGGGGTCGGGTAACGCTCACAGTGTCGTGGTGGTCGAAGCCAAGGATCGCACCCGTGTGATCATCAACCTGACCACGCTCGCGCCCTATAGCTCCCGCGTGGATGGCAACAACCTGTTCGTCGTCGTCGGGCAGGGTGCCGCCGCCGCGCAAGGTTCACAGCCAAGTACCGCCCAAGGCGCGCCGCGCGTGAGCGTGCCTCCTGCAACGGCCAGCGCCGCGCAAGCCAAACCGGCCCCTCGCTCCTTTGCGCCGGGTCCGCGTTCGATCAAGAACGTCGATTTCCAGCGCGGCGAACTGGGTGAAGGCAACGTTGTGATCGAGCTGAGCGATGCAGGCATTGCGCCGGACATTCAGGAGCAGGGCGGCAAGATTCGTGTGGATTTCGCCAAGACTCAACTGCCTGATCCGTTGCGCGTACGCCTCGACGTGAAGGATTTCGCCACACCGGTCCAGTTCGTGAACTCCAGCGTGAGCGGCGACAAGGCGAGCATCTCCATCGAGCCGTCCGGTGCGTTCGATTACTCGGCCTATCAAACCGAAAACAAACTGACCATCAGCGTGCGTCCGTTGACCAACGAAGACGTCGCTCGCCGCAATGCCGACAAGCTGGTCTACACCGGCGAGAAACTGTCGCTGAACTTCCAGGACATTGACGTGCGCTCGGTGCTGCAATTGATCGCCGACTTCACCAATCTCAATCTGGTGGCCAGTGACACCGTTCAAGGCGGCATCACCCTGCGTCTGCAAAACGTGCCGTGGGACCAGGCGCTTGACCTGGTGCTCAAGACCAAAGGCCTGGACAAGCGCAAGATCGGCAACGTGTTGCTGGTCGCGCCTGCTGACGAGATTGCCGCTCGTGAACGTCAGGAGCTGGAATCGCTGAAGCAGATTGCCGAGCTCGCACCGCTGCGTCGTGAACTGCTGCAAGTGAACTATGCCAAGGCTGCGGACATCGCCAAGCTGTTCCAGTCGGTGACCAGCGCTGAGTCGAAGACCGACGAGCGCGGTTCGATCACCGTCGATGAGCGGACCAACAACATCATCGCCTATCAAACGCAGGACCGGCTCGATGAGCTGCGCCGTATCGTCTCGCAGCTGGACATTCCTGTGCGTCAGGTGATGATCGAGGCGCGCATCGTCGAAGCCAACGTCGACTACGACAAGGCGCTGGGTGTGCGTTGGGGCGGTTCCACCACCGGCGGTAAATACACCACGGGCGGTAATGGCACGGTGACGGGCGCTGGTAACACCAATGGCCCATACGTGGACATGGGAGTGGCCAACCCAACGTCTTCGATTGGTCTGGGCTTCCTGACCAACAACACGATTCTCGACCTTGAACTGACCGCCATGGAAAAAACCGGTAACGGTGAGGTGGTGTCGCAACCCAAGGTCGTCACTTCGGACAAGGAAACCGCGAAAATTCTGAAAGGTACAGAAGTGCCGTATCAGGAAGCGAGTTCCAGCGGTGCGACGTCGGTGTCGTTCAAAGAGGCGTCGTTGTCCCTGGAAGTAACCCCGCAGATCACTCCGGACAACCGCATCATCATGGAAGTGAAGGTGACCAAGGACGAACCTGACTACGTGAACACCGTGTTGGGCGTACCGCCGATCAAGAAAAACGAAGTCAACGCCAAGGTGCTGGTGGCCGACGGCGAAACCATCGTGATTGGTGGCGTGTTCTCCAATACACAGAATAAAGTCGTCGATAAGGTGCCATTTTTGGGCGATGTGCCGTATGTTGGCCGCCTTTTCCGGCGGGATGTTGTCTCGGAGAAAAAATCCGAGCTGTTGGTGTTCCTCACTCCGCGTATCATGAACAACCAGGCGATTGCTGTGAGTCGTTGATTCTGTGCGAAATTTAATACTTGTGGGACCGATGGGGGCTGGCAAAAGCACCATCGGTCGTCTGCTGGCCAAAGAGCTTCGACTGCCGTTCAAGGATTCCGACAAGGAAATCGAACTGCGAACGGGCGCCAATATCCCGTGGATCTTCGACAAGGAAGGTGAAGCGGGCTTTCGAGATCGTGAACAAGCCATGATTGCCGAGCTGTGCGCCTTTGATGGCGTGGTGCTTGCGACCGGTGGCGGCGCGGTCATGCGTGAAGAAAACCGTCGAGCCCTGCACGCGGGTGGGCGGGTGGTGTATCTGCACGCTTCCGTGGAACAGCAAGTCGGCCGTACGTCCCGTGATCGCAATCGGCCGCTTCTGCGGACCGCAGACCCGGCACGGGTGTTGCGCGAGCTATTGGCCATCCGCGATCCGTTCTATCGGGAAATCGCCGACGTCATTATCGAAACCGATGAGCGGCCTCCCCGGATGGTGGTGCTTGACATCCTCGCCCTGTTGGCCGAGCTTCCTCCCCGTTAAAGCGCAGGCGGAAATGCGCTATCCTCGGCGACCATAAAAAGCAGGGTCGCCAAAAGGCCTTGCGCCATGGTCCGTATCGATGCGCTGGCGTCGAACAGGCATCTAATTGTTATAAAGAGTGTGGGGATACATGCAGACACTTAAGGTCGAGCTTGGCGAGCGGAGCTACCCGATTCACATTGGCGAAGGCTTGTTGGATCAACCTGAACTGCTCACGCCGTACATCGCAGGCAAACAGGTCGCGATCGTTTCCAACAGCACCGTCGCGCCGCTCTACATCGAGCGCCTGACCAAGACGCTGGCCGGTTACAACGTGCTGCCTATCGTGTTGCCCGATGGCGAAGCCTTCAAGAACTGGGAAACCCTGCAGCTCATCTTCGACGCCCTCCTGACCGCACGTCATGACCGCCGCACCACCGTGATTGCACTCGGTGGCGGTGTGATTGGTGACATGGCTGGTTTTGCTGCCGCGTGCTATCAGCGGGGCGTGGACTTCATTCAGGTGCCGACCACGCTGCTGTCGCAGGTCGATTCGTCCGTGGGTGGCAAGACCGGCATCAACCATCCGCTGGGCAAAAACATGGTTGGCGCGTTCTATCAGCCGAACGCCGTGCTGATCGACACTCTCTCGCTGAACACCCTGCCTGAACGCGAGCTGTCTGCCGGGCTTGCCGAGGTCATCAAATACGGTCTGATATGTGACGAGCCGTTCCTGACATGGCTCGAAGAGAATATGGACAAGCTGCGTGGTCTGGATCAGGCCACGTTGACCACCGCCATCGAGCGCTCCTGTGCGGCCAAGGCTGCTGTGGTCGGTGCCGATGAGCGAGAGTCGGGCGTGCGCGCCACGTTGAATCTGGGCCACACCTTCGGCCATGCCATCGAAACCCAAATGGGTTACGGCGTCTGGTTGCACGGTGAGGCGGTGGCAGCCGGTACGGTCATGGCGCTGGAGATGTCCTCGCGCCTTGGCTGGATCAGCGAACAGGAGCGGGATCGTGGTATCCGTCTGTTTCAGCGCGCCGGTTTGCCCGTGGTGCCCCCTGAAGACATGACGCCTGAGCATTTCCTTGAGCACATGGCGGTGGACAAGAAGGTGATCGATGGTCGTTTGCGCCTGGTGCTGTTGCGCCGGATGGGCGAAGCAGTGGTGACCGACGAATATCCAAGAGAAGTACTACAGGCCACACTGGTCGCGGACTACCGCGCCTTGGTGGATCAGCTTAGAGGTTAATGAGAAATCCATGACTAGCTTGCACGCCGATGAGGCCTTTCTCGGTCACTACCAATTGAGTCATGACCCCTTTGCCACTCGGGTCCCGGGCTTCAAGTTCTTCCCGGCCCAGCGCAAGCCCGTGCTGGGTCAACTGCACCACCTGGCCCGCTACAGCCAATTGCTGCTGTTGGTCACCGGCCCACATGGCAGCGGCAAGACGCTGCTGCGTCAGGCGCTGGTCGCCAGCACTAACAAACAGTCCGTGCAGAGCGTTGTGGTCTCCGCCCGTGGCGCCGGTGATGCGTCGGGCGTGCTGCGTCAGGTGGCTCAGGCGCTGAACGTTGCTCAGCCGGAAATGCAGTCCATCCTGTCGCAGGTCGTGCAGTTGGGCCTGACCGGTCAGGAAGTCTACGTGTTGGTAGACGATGCCGAACAACTGGGCGAATCCGCACTCGAAGCGTTGTTGGGATTGGCGGCAGGCACCCCTGAGGGGCGTCCGCACGTCTTCCTGTTCGGCGAGGCTTCGATCATCGATCGTCTGGATCAGCTGTGCGCCGAGAGCGGTTCGGAAGAAGAGCGTTTTCACGTCATCGAGCTGGCACCGTACACCGAAGAAGAAACCCGTGAGTATCTGGCTCAACGCCTCGAAGGCGCCGGTCAAGGCATTGAAGTGTTCAGTGCCGAGCAGATCACCGATATTCACGAACAGTCCAATGGATGGCCGGGCGCGATCAACCAGGTCGCGCGCGATTCGATGATCGAAGCCATGATCGCCAGCCGCTCTGCGGTCAAGCGTCCAAGTATGGGGTTCAAGATGCCTAAGAAACACGTGTTGGCTTTGGGTGGGGTTGTGGTCGCGGCAGTGCTCGCGGCGTGGTTGATTCCAGGGCGCAACACCGCGCCAACGGCTCCGGCCAACTCCCAGGCACAACTGCCGCTGGGCCAAGGCAAAGCGCCTGCTCAGCAATCGAACAACGGTGGCCCGGCCATTGAGTTCGCCGGTAATTCGCAACCGATGCCGCTACCGTTGGTCGGTAACTCGCAGCCAGTGATGCGCGGTCCTTTGGCCGAAGCCGCGGGGTCAGGCGAAGGTGATGGCGAAGACGGTGGCCCTGCCGCCAATCAATCGCTGCAACCGCCGACTGTGACCACGACCGCTCCGCCGGCCGGTGCTGCTGCGGGCCCAGCGCCGCAGATGGCGCAAACCCAGGTTCCGACGCCTCGTCCGGCGCCGGCACCTGCCGCCAAGCCGACACCGGCTCCTGCGCCCGCTGCCAAGCCCGCTCCTGCGCCTGCGCAGGTTGCGACGGCCAAGCCAGCGCCCAAGCCAGCCGAGAAGCCAGCAGCGCCTGCCGCTGCCGCGCCAGCTTCTGCAGGCGGCACCTGGTACGCCGGTCAGGCACCGACGCATTTCGTCGTGCAAATCCTCGGCACCAGCTCCGAAGCTACGGCCCAGAGCTACGTGAAAGAGCAGGGCGCCGAGTACCGTTATTTCAAGAAAACCCTGCAAGGCAAGCCGTTGTTCGTGGTCACCTACGGCAGTTTTGCCGACCGCAATGCAGCACTCGCCGCTATCAAGAACTTGCCAGCGAAGGTTCAGGCTGGTAAACCTTGGCCTCGCACTGTCGGCAGTATCCAACAGGAACTCGCCGCAGCCCGCTGAAGACGCAGCGACCTTATCCGGGTCGCTCGCTTGGCTCCCCAATTTCAACGCATGAGCGTGCTGACAATGAGCAGCGCGCCTTGCGGTGTCTGCGTCTCAGACATGCATTGAACTTTGGGCTCTCTTTGGTCAGACTCGCAACAAAGCTCTGGCTAGCATGAGAATCGATAAAAACCTTTCACGAATGCGACATGAATTTGCGACATTTCGTCGCTAAATTTGTGAGGCTTTGTGTCGGTGTGTACAATGACCTCCCTTTTGCTCCCGCAAAGCCGGCGTACGTTCGGCGTGGACGGTAAATGGCTGAATTGAAAAGAAATTTGTCTCGATAAGAGGCAGCCTGGTGAGAATGTGTCTATGAAAGCAGGTCTGTACCAACCAGAAGAATTCAAGGATAACTGCGGCTTCGGCTTGATTGCCCATATGCAGGGCGAGCCCAGTCATCATCTGTTGCAGACGGCGATTGAAGCCCTGACCTGCATGACCCACCGTGGTGGGATCAACGCCGACGGCAAGACCGGTGACGGTTGCGGTCTGTTGATTCAAAAACCAGACACGTTCCTGCGTGCCGTGGCTCACGAGCACTTCGGTGTCGAGCTGCCGCGCCAGTATTGCGTGGGCATGGTGTTCCTCAACCAGAACGACGCCAAGGCCGAAGCCGCTCGCGAGAACATGAACCGCGAAATCCTTGCGGCCGGTCTGACCCTCGTAGGTTGGCGTCAGGTGCCGATCGACACAAGCGTCCTCGGGCGTCTGGCGCTGGAGCGTTTGCCGAAAATCGAGCAGGTGTTCATCGGCGGTGAAGGCCTGAGCGATCAGGAATTCGCGATCAAGCTGTTCACCGCACGTCGCCGTTCGTCGGTGTCCAACGCCGCTGATACCGACCACTACATCTGCAGCTTCTCGCACAAGACCATCATTTATAAAGGCTTGATGATGCCGCGTGACCTCACGGCATTCTATCCAGACCTCAACGACGAACGCCTGCAAACCGCCATCTGCGTGTTCCACCAGCGCTTCTCGACCAACACCCTGCCGAAGTGGCCACTGGCTCAGCCATTCCGCTTCCTCGCCCACAACGGCGAGATCAACACCATCACCGGTAACCGCAACTGGGCTCAGGCCCGTCGCACCAAGTTCACCAACGATCTGATGGACCTCGATGAGCTGGGGCCGTTGGTCAACCGCGTCGGCTCCGACTCTTCGAGCATGGATAACATGCTGGAGCTGATGGTGACTGGCGGGATCGACCTGTTCCGTGGCGTGCGCATGCTCGTGCCGCCAGCGTGGCAGAACGTCGAGACCATGGACCCGGATCTGCGTGCTTTCTACGAATTCAACTCCATGCACATGGAGCCGTGGGACGGCCCGGCCGGTATCGTGATGACCGAAGGTCGCCACGCAGTCTGCCTGCTCGACCGCAACGGTTTGCGTCCAGCGCGTTGGGTCACTACCAAGAATGGCTACATCACCCTCGCGTCGGAAATCGGCGTCTGGAACTACACCCCCGAAGACGTCATCGCCAAGGGCCGTGTCGGTCCGGGCCAGATCTTCGCCGTGGACACCGAAACCGGCCAGATCCTCGACACCGACGCCATCGACAGCCGTCTGAAGTCGCGCCATCCGTACAAGCAATGGCTGCGCAAGAACGCGCTGCGCATTCAGGCGACGCTGGAAGACCACGACCATGGTTCGGCGTTCTACAACCCGGATCAGCTCAAGCAGTACATGAAAATGTTCCAGGTCACGTTCGAAGAGCGTGATCAGGTGCTGCGTCCGCTGGGTGAGCAGGGCCAGGAAGCCGTGGGCTCCATGGGCGACGACACCCCAATGGCCGTGCTGTCCCGCCGTGTGCGCACGCCGTACGACTATTTCCGTCAGCAGTTCGCGCAGGTCACCAACCCGCCGATCGACCCGCTGCGTGAAGCCATCGTCATGTCGCTGGAAGTCTGCCTCGGTGCCGAGCGCAACATTTTCCAGGAGTCGCCTGAGCATGCGTCCCGCGTGATCCTCAGCTCGCCGGTCATTTCCCCGGCCAAGTGGCGTTCGCTGATGACGCTGGATCGCCCTGGCTTCGACCGCGCCATCATCGACCTGAACTACGACGAAGCCACCGGCCTTGAAGCCGCTGTGCGCAACGTCGCTGATCAGGCGGAAGAAGCTGTGCGCGCCGGTCGCACCCAGATCGTTCTGAGCGACCGCCACATTGCCCCCGGCAAACTGCCGATCCACGCCTCGCTGGCCACCGGTGCGGTTCACCACCGCCTGACCGAAAAAGGCCTGCGCTGCGACAGCAACATCCTGGTTGAAACCGCGACAGCCCGCGATCCTCACCACTTTGCCGTGCTGATCGGGTTCGGTGCGTCGGCGGTCTATCCATTCCTGGCGTACGAAGTGCTGGGCGACCTGATCCGCACTGGCGAAGTGCTGGGCGACCTGTACGAAGTCTTCAAGAACTACCGCAAAGGCATCACGAAGGGCCTGCTCAAGATCCTGTCGAAGATGGGCATCTCGACCATCGCCTCGTATCGTGGCGCGCAACTGTTCGAAGCCATCGGCCTGTCCGAGGAAGTCTGCGACCTGAGTTTCCGTGGCGTCCCAAGCCGCATCAAAGGCGCACGTTTCGTTGACATCGAAGACGAGCAAAAAGCGTTGGCGGGCGAGGCCTGGAGTCCGCGCAAGCCGATCCAGCAAGGTGGCCTGCTGAAGTTCGTCTACGGCGGCGAATACCACGCGTACAACCCTGATGTCGTGGCGACGTTGCAAGCCGCCGTGCAGCAGGGCGACTACAGCAAATTCAAGGAATACACCGCGCTGGTGGACAATCGTCCGGTGTCGATGATCCGCGACCTGTTCAAAGTCAAGGAACTCGACACACCGCTGTCGATTGACGACATCGAGCCGCTGGAAGCGATCCTCAAACGTTTCGACTCGGCGGGCATCTCGCTGGGCGCACTGTCGCCTGAGGCTCACGAAGCGCTGGCCGAGGCGATGAACCGTCTGGGCGCACGCTCCAACTCCGGCGAAGGCGGCGAAGACCCTGCGCGCTACGGCACCATCCGCAGCTCCAAGATCAAGCAGATCGCGACGGGGCGTTTCGGGGTTACGCCTGAGTACCTGGTCAACGCTGACGTGTTGCAGATCAAAGTCGCGCAAGGCGCCAAGCCGGGCGAGGGCGGTCAACTGCCAGGCGGCAAGGTCAACGGTCTGATCGCCAAACTGCGTTATGCGGTCCCCGGCGTGACCCTGATTTCGCCGCCGCCGCACCACGACATTTACTCGATCGAAGACTTGTCGCAGCTGATTTTTGACCTCAAGCAGGTCAACCCGTCGGCGCTGGTCTCGGTCAAGCTGGTGGCAGAAGCGGGCGTTGGCACCATCGCCGCCGGTGTGGCCAAGGCTTACGCCGACCTGATCACCATTTCCGGCTACGACGGCGGCACCGGTGCATCGCCGCTGTCGTCGATCAAATACGCGGGCGCTCCGTGGGAAATCGGCCTGGCCGAAACCCACCAGACCCTGCGCGGCAACGACCTGCGCGGCAAGGTCCGGGTGCAGACCGACGGTGGTCTGAAAACCGGTCTGGACGTGATCAAGGCCGCCATTCTGGGCGCTGAAAGCTTCGGCTTCGGTACGGCGCCGATGATCGCGCTGGGCTGCAAATATCTGCGTATCTGCCACCTGAACAACTGCGCCACCGGCGTCGCGACTCAGAACGACAAGCTGCGCAAGGATCACTACATCGGCACCGTCGACATGGTGATCAACTTCTTCACCTACGTGGCGGAAGAAACCCGCGAGTGGCTGGCCAAGTTGGGCGTGCGCTCGCTGGAAGAGCTGATCGGCCGCACCGACCTGCTGGACATCCTGCCGGGCGAAACCGCCAAGCAGCAGCATCTCGACCTGACGCCTCTGCTGGGCAGCGATCACATCCCCGCAGACAAGCCTCAGTTCAGCCTCGTTGACCGCAACCCGCCGTTCGACAAGGGCCTGCTGGCCGAGAAAATGGTGGAGCTGGCCAAATCCGCCATCGAGTCCAAAGCCGGTGGCGAGTACGAGCTCGACATCTGCAACTGCGACCGCTCCATCGGCGCGCGGATTTCCGGTGAAATCGCCAAGCTGCACGGCAACCAGGGCATGAAAGACGCCCCGGTGACCTTCCGCTTCAAGGGCACGGCCGGTCAGAGCTTCGGCGTGTGGAACGCCGGTGGCCTGAACATGTACCTGGAAGGCGACGCCAACGACTACGTCGGCAAAGGCATGACCGCTGGCAAACTGGTGATCGTGCCGCCGAAAGGCAGCCCGTTCAAAACCCAGGACAGCGCCATCATCGGCAACACCTGCCTGTACGGCGCCACCGGTGGCAAGCTGTTTGCAGCGGGTACGGCAGGCGAGCGTTTCGCGGTGCGTAACTCCGGCGCCCACACCGTTGTGGAAGGCACGGGCGATCACTGCTGCGAGTACATGACCGGCGGTTTCGTCTGCGTTCTGGGCAAAACGGGTTACAACTTCGGCTCTGGCATGACCGGCGGTTTCGCCTACGTGCTCGACCAGGACAACACCTTCGTTGACCGGGTCAACCACGAACTGGTCGAGATCCAGCGCATCAGCGGCGAAGCGATGGAAGCCTATCGCAGCCACCTGGAGCGCGTGCTCGCCGAATACGTGACCGAGACGGATAGCGAATGGGGCCGTAATCTCTGGGAAAACCTGGATGACTACCTGCGCCGCTTCTGGCTGGTGAAGCCGAAGGCCGCCAACCTCAAGTCCTTGCTGTCGAGTACACGCGCTAACCCGCAATAAAGCAGCTGCAAGCGGCGAAGCTTCAAGCCGCAAGCTAACGGCAGTGCGCGAGTGCCTGCGAAACATGATTCTTGCAGCTTGAAGCTCGTCGCTTGAAGCTGCGACCAGAGGTTTGAAAAATGGCTGAACGTCTGAGTAATGACTTCCAGTTCATCGATGTCGGGCGCAAAGATCCGAAGAAGAAACTGTTGCGTCAACGCAAGAAAGAGTTCGTGGAAATCTACGAACCCTTCAAACCCCAGCAGTCGGCCGATCAGGCCCACCGCTGCCTGGGTTGCGGCAACCCGTACTGCGAATGGAAATGCCCTGTGCATAACTTCATTCCCAACTGGTTGAAGCTGGTGTCCGAGGGCAACATCCTCGCGGCCGCCGAGCTGTCGCACCAGACCAACACCCTGCCGGAAGTCTGCGGTCGCGTGTGCCCGCAGGACCGCCTGTGTGAAGGGGCCTGCACCCTGAACGACGGTTTCGGCGCGGTCACCATTGGTTCGGTGGAGAAGTACATCACCGACACCGCATTCGCCATGGGCTGGCGTCCGGACATGTCCCGCGTGGTGCCGACCGGCAAGCGCGTGGCAATCATTGGTGCAGGCCCGGCGGGTCTGGGTTGCGCCGACGTGCTCGTGCGTGGCGGCGTGACGCCGGTGGTGTTCGACAAGAACCCGGAAATCGGCGGTCTGCTGACCTTCGGTATCCCTGAGTTCAAGCTCGAAAAAAGCGTGCTGAGCCACCGACGTGAAGTCTTTACCGGCATGGGTATCGAGTTCCGCCTCAATACCGAAATCGGCAAGGACATCACCGTCGAACAACTGCTTCAGGAATACGATGCCGTGTTCATGGGCATGGGCACCTACACCTACATGAAAGGCGGCTTCCCAGGCGAAGACCTGCCAGGCGTGCATGACGCGCTCGACTTCCTGATCGCCAACGTCAACCGCAATCTGGGCTTTGAAAAGTCGCCGGAAGACTTCGTCGACATGAAGGGCAAGAAGGTCGTGGTGCTGGGCGGTGGCGACACGGCGATGGACTGCAACCGCACCTCGATCCGTCAGGGTGCCAAGGCTGTAACGTGCGCTTACCGTCGTGACGAAGAAAACATGCCGGGCTCGCGCAAGGAAGTGAAGAACGCCAAGGAAGAAGGCGTGAAGTTCCTCTACAACCGCCAGCCAATCGCCATCGTGGGTGAGGACAAGGTCGAAGGCGTCAAAGTCGTCGAAACCCGTCTGGGCGAGCCTGATGCGCGTGGTCGTCGCAGCCCCGAGCCGATTCCGGGCTCCGAAGAAATCATCCCGGCCGACGCCGTGGTCATCGCCTTCGGCTTCCGTCCAAGCCCGGCGCCGTGGTTCGAGCAGCACAGCATCGAAACCGATAGCCAGGGTCGCGTCGTGGCGCCGGAGCAGGGCAAGTTCAAGCACCAGACCAGCAACCCGAAAATCTTCGCGGGTGGCGACATGGTGCGCGGTTCCGACCTCGTCGTGACCGCCATCTTCGAAGGCCGTAATGCGGCTGAAGGGATTCTGGACTATCTGGGCGTTTAACAGCTGCAAGCTTCAAGCCGCAAGCTACAAGTAGACACGGTTGGCCTCGGCTAGCCGCTCAGGGCTTGAAGCTTGCGGCGGCAGAATCAAAGCAGCTCAGAGACAGGTTGCAGGCTTCACGTTGAAAGTGGTCCGGCTTTTACTTGAGGCTTGTGGCTTATTGCTGCAGTTCAGAGACAGGTTGCAAGCCTCAAGATGAACGCGGTCTAGCTTTTACTTGTGGCTTGAAGCTGATAACTTGAGGCTGCTCTTCTGGCTTGTAGCTGTTTTTGTGCGACAAATCGCCCCCATAGACAAAAGGCACGGTACTTACCGTGCCTTTTGCGTTGGTGTCTGAGAAAATGCCCGCACTTTTTTCCCGGATCCTGCCATGACTGCCCTGAAGAACGACCGTTTCCTTCGCGCCCTGCTCAAGCAACCCGTTGACGTCACGCCGGTATGGATGATGCGTCAGGCCGGTCGCTATCTCCCGGAATACCGCGCCAGTCGCGCCAAGGCCGGGGATTTCATGAGCCTGTGCATGAACCCGGCGTTCGCCTGTGAAGTCACCCTGCAACCGCTTGAGCGTTACCCGCTCGACGCCGCGATCCTGTTCTCCGACATCCTCACCGTGCCCGACGCCATGGGCCTTGGCCTGTACTTCGAGACCGGCGAAGGCCCGCGTTTCAAGAAGACCGTCAGCACCCTGGCCGACATCGAAGCGCTGCCGATCCCGGACGCGCAGAAAGACCTGGGCTACGTCATGGACGCGGTCAGCACCATTCGCCGCGAGCTGAATGGCCGCGTGCCGTTGATCGGCTTCTCCGGCAGCCCGTGGACCCTCGCGACTTACATGGTCGAAGGCGGCTCGTCCAAGGACTTCCGCAAATCCAAGGCCATGCTCTACGACAACCCGCAAGCCATGCACCTGCTGCTGGACAAGCTGGCGCAGTCGGTCACCGCGTACCTCAACGGCCAGATTCTGGCGGGCGCTCAGGCCGTGCAGATTTTCGACAGCTGGGGCGGCAGCCTCTCGGCGGCGGCGTACCAAGAATTCTCCCTGGCCTACATGCGCAAGATCGTCAGCGGCCTGATCCGCGAACACGACGGTCGAAAAGTCCCGGTGATCCTTTTCACCAAAGGCGGCGGCCTGTGGCTGGAAAGCATCGCTGACGCAGGGGCCGATGCGCTGGGCCTGGACTGGACCTGCGATATTGGCGAAGCCCGCCGTCGCGTCGGCAGCAAAGTTGCCCTGCAAGGCAACATGGACCCCACCGTCCTCTACGCCAACCCCCAGGCCATCCGCCAGGAAGTCGCCAACATCCTCAACAGCTACGGCAGCGGCACCGGCCATGTCTTCAACCTCGGCCACGGCATCACCCCTGAGGTCGACCCGGCCAATGCAGGCGCGTTCATCAACGCAGTGCATGAGTTGTCGGCGCAGTATCATCGGTAAATCGATACACAAATATCAAAACGCCCGGTAATGCCGGGCGTTTTTGTTTCTGCATTTTGTATCTGCATTTGAAAGCATATTCAAAGTGTTTGGTAACTTGCCTGTAGCAAATTAGCGAAAAGTCACTCATGTCGGCAGGGATGCTTCCTACATCTATAAAATTTTGTTGACGTAGACTTTGTGTCGCCTGTCATTGATTCACTCGCTTATATACCTGTTGTCGTTTTCGATGAAAGGAGATGGATGGGCACGATGAAGCGAGCTCACAAGATGGCTAAGTTACAGCTGAGTCCAGCAAGGGCGTGGCTGTTCCATGGAAAGTTCTGTAAGACAGAAAACAGGATGTATCAGTAATGTCCAGACTCACCGCTTTATCAGCCGGGGCATCGTCCCTCGCTCTCACCTTTTCATTGCTAACCCCCCAGCACGCCATTGCCCATGGCTATTTGAATGATCCTCCTTCCCGGGCATTCGCCTGCCAGAAAGGGTTGAACAAGGATTGTGGCGGCGCTCAGTACGAACCTCAAAGCGTGGGAGAAACCGCGAAAGGTTTTCCTGCCACCGGCGTACCCGACGGCAAAATCGCCAGTGGCGCCTTGTCGCAATTTGCTGCCCTGGATGTCCAGTCCGCTACGCGATGGCACAAAACCGAGATCAAAGATCGAACGGTCGCTTTCGATTGGTACTACAAAGCGACTCATCCGGCGACGAAGTACGAATATTTCATCACCCAAAACGGCTGGAACCCCAACGCCGAGCTCACTCGCAACTCATTTGATTTGACGCCCTTCTGCGTGATCGATGCGGGCGGCCGCTTGCCGACTGACAGTCCGCAGGGAAGCGAGGGCCCCGCGCGCGAAAAGCATTCCTGCCAGATTCCGGCTGACCGCAGCGGCCACCATGTCATTCTTGGGTTGTGGACCGTGCACGACACGCCCGGCGCGTTCCACAACGTGGTTGACGTGGACATCGTCGCCGAGGCCGAAACCCCGGACGGCTGGCGTCCCGTCGGCAACATTACTCCCCGCGACACTTTGTGGGTCGGCGACAAGGTCAAAGCGCGGGCGTTGATGGGAGAGGGCGAAAGCGCCGAATTCAGCTCACAGGTGAGTATCGCTGACGAGGACGAAGGGAAGCCCGAAAACTGGTCATTCAAGCTGGCCAGTCAAATCAACGACGCCCACACCCTGGTGCGCGCTGGCGTACGTGGTGACGACGGCGTCATTGCACCGATCAAAGGGACGAACACGCTCTACGCCAAGCAGGAAAGCGGAGTGAACCGCTACGAGCTACACATGGACCTAATAGAAGATGCGCAAGCAGAACTGGCCATTCAGCCTGTCGGGCAGGATCTCGAACTGGTGAAAGGCCGAGCAACGTTGCCGCTCGTGGTGACCGGAAACCGCACGATGAACGTCGAGGCCACGGTTTTCGACTCCAGCCATAAATCAGTGGGGGCCGCAGCCCAAGTCCTGACACCGGGCAGCACAACGATCAACATCGACCTGCGCAGCGCGCCCGGCGACCATCAAATCAAACTGATTGGCGTGACGCCTGATGGGCGTACCAGCCGCCAGGCCCTTGGGGGGCTGACGTTATCAGGAGAAGGGGGCGGTCAGGACTACGACGCCATTTATCCACAGGGCATGGAAACGTACACGGCGGGCACCACCGTTCTACAGCCAGCGGATGGCAACGTTTATGAGTGCAAACCGTTCCCGGCTTCCGGGTGGTGCGCCCAAAGTCCACATCATTTTGAACCAGGATCGGGCTCTGATTGGCAAGATGCCTGGATACTTCAATAAATAACGGCCGGCACTTGGAGCGGCGACATTGTGCTGCTTCAAGTGACCGTTTTGGGCATTGATGTGATGAGTTGGATAGCGCTCGTGAAGTCGTTTACACGTTTCCATGGCGTAACTATTTTGTGCCTCGCCACACTTGCTGGGTCTGGGTTTTATTTCGTGTTAGATGAAAAGGCTGTTCGCGCAGAGTTGGCGAAAGTTCCACCAGTGCTGCGCGAAAAGTCTCCGAGTACCACGCCGGTCGGCCCTGTAAGTGCAGGTGCGCTGTTAACTTCCATGGGATTCCAGGCAGATGGCAGGCTTCGGCAAAGTCCGGAGTCAGCGACCGTGCGTGGCCTGTTCATGGCTTCAAACGGATCGTCTACAGCTCTGCTGACTGTTGCGGGCCAGGATAGCCGCTACCGTCTCGGCGACCGCCTGCCAGGGGGCAGCGTATTGCAACGAATCGAGCCCGGTCGCGTTCTGCTGTCAAACCGGGGCGTTGATACGTTCCTGCCGTTATCGGTAAGTGGCTCTGCAACGCTGGTCACGACCGCCGACCCCAAGTCAACGGCGCTTGTGCATTTCAAACCGACTACTGCGATGTCCGAATCGCAATGAGGCGCCTGTATGCCCCGCCAGGTTGGTACATATGGCTGCTCTGCGTCGTGCTGTTCCTCTCGGAACTCAGGATTCCGAACGTTGCGATGGCCAGCGAACCCTCTTGGCAGTTGGCGATGAACGACGCCGATTTGCGAGATGTGGTGCGAGAGATGTCAGTCATTCTGGGCGCGACGATCGTGCTCGATCCGCGCGTGCAAGGGCGCATCACTGTTATGTCCGAACAGGCACTGGATCGAGAGGCCGTGCGCAGGCTGTTCTACTCCGTGCTGGATGCTCACCACTTCACGGTCATTGATCAGGGCGAGCGCATCCTGATCACCCCGGTTGCCGAGGGAAAGACACGCGCCAGCGAGGCCGATACTCGCGATGCCCAGAATGAACAGTTCGTCACCGAGGTATTCGCATTGAGTAACACCAGCGCGGCCGACCTTTCGACACTGCTGCGTCCGCTGGTTTCAGCCAATGGTTACGTAGGGCCTTCCGCGTCGAGCAACGCGTTGGTCATGACCGATGCGGCAGGCAACGTGCGGCGCATCAAGGGCATCGTCCGTCAATTGGACGCTGGTGAGAGCAACGGACATCTGGTCGTACAGTTGCAGCACGCCCTTGCCGAGCCTCTGGCCCGCGTCATTGAGCAATCCTTGGGCAAGCGAGGGGCAGAGAGCGGGGCTGTTGTGATCCCGGATGTGGGTCATAACCGTCTGGTACTTGTGGGGAGTGCCACGGTCCGACAGCGTCTGGGTGCATTGGCCCGAGACCTGGACACGCCCGCTTCGGTAAATGGTGACAATGCGAAGGTGATTCGGCTTCGCCACAGCGACGCTCGACAGCTGGCAGAGGTGCTGGACGGCATTGCGCCTGACCAGCAAGGTGAGCCTGGCACCGCATCCGAGTACAAAGCGACGGTCAAATCCGACGTGAGCCAAAACGCTTTGGTCATGATCGCTCAACCCTCCCACCTCCGCACGCTGGAGCAGGTGGTTCGGCAGCTCGACCAGCCTCGCTCGCAGGTGTTGATCCACGCGGCAATCATCGAGGTGTCGGGTGACATCGCCAATGCGCTGGGTGTGCAGTGGGGCGCGCAAAGAGGCGGAGGGCTTGGGGCAATCAATTTTCCCGGCGCCGGGATCGGTCTTCCAGGACTGGGGGCAGGGGACGTGAATTTGCCCGATGGGGCTCTGTTGCAGCTAGGCAACGACCGCTTCAGTGTGCTCATCAACGCCCTTGCAAGTGATACGCGTAACAACGTGTTGTCCACGCCAAGCCTGTTGACGCTCGATAATCAGGAAGCCGAAATCCTCGTTGGCCAGAACGTGCCTTTCAAGAGCGGCTCCTATCAGACCCCTGGCAGCGGTTCGGAGAATCCGTACACGACGGTGACCCGTCAGGACATTGGCATCAAGCTCAAGATTCGGCCTCACATCAACGACGGCGAAACGCTGCGTCTGGAGGTCGAGCAGGAAAACTCGGAGATCGCCAGCTCGGTTGAAGGCCTCAATGACCTGGTCATCAACAAGCGCTCGCTGAAGAGCGCGATTCTCGCCGACGACGGCCAGGTCATCGTCATCGGTGGGCTGATCAAGGACAACGTCCGCACCCGAGAAAGCGGCGTGCCGATGTTGCGCAGCATTCCATGGCTGGGCGCCTTGTTTCGCTGGACCAGCGATACCCGAGAGAAAACCAACCTGATGATATTTTTGCGCCCAACCATCGTTCGCAGCAACGCGGGGCTGACCGCACTCACCGATGATCGCTATGAATTGCTACGCAGTCTGGGCGACGGCACAGGCGCTA
The DNA here is from genome assembly GCF_038397775.1 of Pseudomonas sp. RC10. NCBI lineage: Bacteria > Pseudomonadati > Pseudomonadota > Gammaproteobacteria > Pseudomonadales > Pseudomonadaceae > Pseudomonas > Pseudomonas bambusae. The sequence continues at coordinate 6,362,193 of NZ_CP151650.1, read as the reverse complement.
ACTCGCTTTTGGTGCCTCGTGATGTGAAGCAGCTGTTCGATCACCGACCCGACGCCCCTGTCATTGATGCCGACAGAGACGTAAGAGGCCAGCCATGAGCATGACGTTACCTTTCGGTTTTGCACGCCGCGCCGGCGTGCTGCACGAGGTGCATCAGGGCACGGAGTGGCTGTCGATCCGGCCCGACACCCCTCTAACGGCCTGCGCAGAGGCCCAACGTCTGCTCGGTCCTCGTTTGTTGAAGTGGCAAATGCTTGACGAAGCAACGTTTGCATTGACCCTTGCCCGTCTTTACAGCGACGGCCAAACCGGGGTCGAAGACGTCGCTCAGGGGCTGGACGGTCAACTGGATTTGCTGGAAATCGCCGAGCAACTGCCGCAGACCGCTGATCTGCTGGAGCAGGAAGGCGATGCCCCGATCATTCGTCTGATCAATGCCGTGCTGGGTGAAGCCGTGCGCGAGCAGGCTTCGGATGTTCACCTCGAGACGTTCGAACACTGCCTGTCTGTGCGGATTCGAGTCGACGGGCAGTTACGTGAAGTGCTCAAGCCACGGCGAGAACTGGCAAACCTGCTGGTTTCCCGAATCAAGGTCATGGCGAGGCTGGACATTGCCGAGAAACGCATCCCCCAAGATGGACGCATGGCCTTGCGTCTGGCAGGGCGAGAAGTGGATGTCCGGGTCTCTACGCTGCCTTCGGCCCATGGAGAGCGTGTCGTCATGCGGCTGCTCGACAAAGGCAAAGGCAGTCTGGATCTGGTGACACTCGGGATGCCGGATGATACGCGGGCACAGTTCGAGCAGATCCTGAAGCGACCTCATGGGATCTTTCTGGTCACCGGGCCAACAGGCTCCGGAAAAACGACCAGCCTTTATGCCGCGCTGACCTGTCTGAACGACCAGACGCGCAACATCCTCACCATTGAGGATCCCATCGAATACCACCTGCCGGGCATCGGTCAGACGCCCGTCAATCCCAAGGTGCAGATGACCTTCGCACAAGGGTTGCGCGCCATTCTTCGGCAGGACCCCGATGTGGTGATGGTGGGAGAAATCCGCGACCGGGAAACTTCACAGGTCGCGGTGCAGGCCTCTCTGACCGGGCACCTGGTGCTCTCGACCCTCCACACCAATAGCGCGGCGGGAGCAGTGACACGCTTGCTGGACATGGGCGTCGACGCTTTTCTGCTGGCGTCGTCCTTGCTGGGCGTCCTCGCTCAACGGCTGCTGCGTACGTTGTGCGATCAGTGCAAGGTTTCCGAAATCGCAAGCGAAGCGGCGTGTGAGCGTTTGCGCATTGATCGGGACCAGCCGCCCAAGTTGTTCAAGGCCAGGGGCTGCGAGCACTGTCGGCAAGGTTATCGCGGACGCGTCGGTATCTACGAACTGATCACAGTGACGCCTCGGCTGGCGGAAATGATCCACCGGGGCGCCAGCGAGTCCGAGTTGGCGGGTGAAGCGCAGCAGCGTTCGCGCAGTCTGTTCGAGGACGGGCGTCGGCTGGTACTCGAAGGTCGCACCAGCCTGGATGAGCTGTTGCGTGTCACGCAGGAGCGGTGAGCGATGGCCTCTTTCAGTTATGAAGCTCACGATTCAGCGGGCCGTCGTCAACGGGGTCAGCAGGAAGCCCAAAGCGCCCGGCATGCCCGGCAATTGTTGCGGGATAAAGGGTTGCTGCCCGTGCGGGTCTGCGCGTCGAATGCTTCATCGCAGCCAGGCAGCCCGACCGTTCGACGGCAGGGGTTGAGCACAGCCGATCTGACACTCTTGACCTTGCAACTGTCGACCTTGATTCAAGCCGGGTTGCCGTTGGAAGAAGCCTTGCATGCCGTAGAAGCTCAAGCCGAAAAGCGGCAGGTCGGCCAACTGGTGGCAGCTATCCGAGCACGGGTTACGGAAGGCTACGACCTGGCGTCGGCGCTTGGCGCTTACCCACGTGCGTTTCCCGATCTGTACCGTGCAACCGTTGCGGCCGGTGAGCGATCCGGCCATTTGGGGCATGTGCTGGAGCGGCTAGCGTCCTATACGGAAGCGCGTCAGCTATCGCGACAGAAGATCCAACTCGCGTTGGTCTATCCGGCGATTCTGTTGTGCGCTTCGCTGGCGATCGTCGGCTTTCTGCTGGGGTACGTGGTCCCCGACGTCGTAAAGGTTTTCATCGACAGCGGGCAGCCTCTGCCGCTTCTGACCGACGCCTTGATCGCTGTCAGTACCGCGCTGAGGGATTACGGCGGTGTGCTGATTGGCTTGTTTGCGGGACTGGCGATGCTGGCGCGATGGGGTCTTCAGCACCCTGAGCTGAAACGGCGCTGTCACAGCGCGTTTTTGCGAATGCCGGTCATGGGGCGGGTGATCAAAGCCATGGAGGCGGCGCGATTCGCCAGCACCTTGGCGATTCTTGGCAAAAGTGCTGTGCCCTTGGTGGATGCGCTGCACGTTTCAGCGGCGGTGATTGGCAACGTCTCCATCCGTGAACGCATGCTGGACGTTGCCCGACGTGTTCGCGAGGGCGAAACCCTCACTCGAAGCCTTGAGCGAGGGGGCGATATCCCGCCCTTGATGTTGCACATGATCGCCAGCGGAGAGCGTGCGGGTGAGCTGGACCACATGCTCGAACGCGCCGCCCAACAGCAGGAGAAAAGTCTCGCCGCGAGTATCGCGCTGATCGTCAGTCTGTTCGAACCGGCGATGCTGGTCATCATGGGCGGCCTCGTGTTGATGATCGTCCTGGCCATCCTGATGCCCATTCTCAACCTCAATCAATTGGTGCACTGAACCTATGGCCGTTCGTCGACACAGGAAACAACGCGGATTCACGCTGATCGAAATCATGGTCGTGGTGGTGATCATCGGCGTGCTGGGGGCCATGGTGATCCCGCAGTTCATGTCGCGTCCGGATCAGGCGAAAGTCACCGCCGCTCGCACGGACATACAGGCCTTGAGCACGGCTCTCGAAATGTACCGGCTCGACAATTTCAGCTACCCGTCCTCTCAGCAAGGCCTTGAGGCTCTGGTCAGACAGCCGACGGGACTGCCTCCCGCGCGGAACTGGAATCCGAGCGGTTATCTAAAGGCCTTGCCGTCGGATCCGTGGGGCACGCCCTACCAATACCTGAGTCCAGGCACCGGAAGCGCTCCTTACGATTTGTATTCCTACGGCGCCGATGGCATGCCGGGCGGCGTTGATTTCGCTGCCGACATCGACAGTCGGGCTACGGACTGATGCGCCGATGCAGCCGGGGTTTTACGTTGTTGGAACTGCTGGTGGTCATGGCTCTCATCGGCGTTTTGCTGGCCTTGGTGGTGCCATTGTTGAGCGCCAGCCCGGCACAGCAGGCGCGACAGCATGGCCATGAGTTGTTGATGCTTTTGCATGAGCTTCGCGAACGAGCCGTCACCGAAGGCCGCGAGTATGGGTTGCACTTCGATGAGCAGGGCTATCGGTCGATGATGTTGCAAGGTAATGGCTGGCAGCCGATGCAGGCGTATCCGCTGCCGGATGCCCTTCGGTTTCATCTGGTGCTGGAAGGGCAGCCGCTGCACCTGTCCGAGCGAACCCACGCGCCTCAATTGCTTGTCCTGAGCAGCGACGAGCTCAGCGCTTTCACCCTTCACTACGAAACTGCCCAGGGTCGCTTGCTGAGCGTTGCCAGTGATGGTGTTAATGATGCTGCGATCAATGAAAGCTGAACGCGGCTTCACCTTGCTCGAAGTCATGGTGGCGTTAGCGGTGTTCGCGTTACTGGCGAGTGCGGTGCTGTCAGCGAGCCAGTTCGTTCTCCAGCAGAACGAGGCACTGCGCGAGCGGGTGTTGGCCAGTTGGCTGGCAGACAATCACATGACCGAATTGCGGCTGCAGCCTCCGCCAACGGGAAGGCGCAGCGTGGCCCCTGTGTTATCCGGCCAGCGCTGGGTTGTGGAACAACGTGTCGAACGCCATCGCGAAAGCGGTCTGCTCAGCGTGGAAATCGATGTGCGTCGCAGCGTCGATTCGGCCACCGTCTTTCGGACCCGCGGATGGATTGCCTCGCCGCTTCTGGCGGAAAAGCCATGACGACGAGTAAAGGGTTCACGCTGCTGGAGTTGCTCATCAGTCTGGCGATTTTCAGCACACTTGGATTCGCGAGCTGGCGGCTGTTTGATGGTGTGTTCAGGGTTCAAGAGCAGGTGCAGCGGGAGCAACGGGACTTGCGTGATCTACGTCGAGCCGTGGCCATCATTGAGCGCGATCTGATGCAGGCGACTTTTTCATCGAAGACGCCGTCGGTGCAACTGCGTCATGGCGTCTTGAATTTGCGCCGCGGCAACTGGCGCAATCCGCTCGGCCAACCCCGAGGTGACAGCCAGGAAGTCAGCTACGTATTCGAAAAAAACCAGTTATTGCGTTACAGCCGCAGCCTCGATTTTTCCGGGGTCCAAAAGCAGTTGCTGTTGCGTGACGTGCGGGAACTCCAATGGCGCCTCTATGATGCCAGCCATCATTGGCGTACCGATTCGTTGCGGGACTCGCAAGCGGTGCAGCCGAGAGCGGTGGAGTTGACCCTCTCGTTCGCGCGCTTCGAGGGCATTCGGCGTGTCGTTCCCTTGGCGGGGGACGCATGAGTCGGTCCTGCCAGCAAGGCGTTGCGTTGATCAGCGTATTGCTCATCACCAGTCTGGCATTGATGGTGATCGGAGGGGTGTTGCGCAGCCATCGCCTGACGCTGCAAACCACCGTACAGCAGGTGCAGCATTTGCACCTGCGACAAGCCGCCCTGGCTGCTGAAAGTCGGGCGATGCAGCTTTTGCAGGACAGCGTATCGGGCGCGGGAGAGACGACCCATCTCGCGCAGGCCTGGGCGATGAGTCCCCAAGGGTTTCGGCTGCCAGATCTCGATGTACGGCTCTCCATCGAAGACTTGGGCGGCCGCTTTAACCTGACCCATCTGGCGGTGCCGGAGAGTGTCGACGACGTTTATGCTTTGCGGTGGTTTCGCCTGTTGAACGCCTTGGATATCGAACCATTCGACCTTTCCGCGCTGAAAACACAGCCGTTCAGCAATGCTGCTCAACTTCAGCAAATCCCCGGATTGCGCCCCTCGGACCTGCAACATCTGTTGCCGTGGATCGCGGTGCTGCCCCGTGACGCAGCCCTCAACGTCAACACGGCGCCCGCCCAGGTGCTGGCGAGCCTGGAAGGCATGACGACGGCGAGCGCACTGGAGCTGATTCGCCAACGACCCTCCGAAGGATACCCGGATGCGGCGGCATTTGTCGGCTCAGCCACAGTCGATGGGCTCGGTATCTCGCCCCACGGGCTAGGGGTGCGTAGTCGTTGGTTTCGCATCACCGCAGAGGTAGGCCTTGCCGATAGCCGAATGACCATGGTCTCGGATCTGGAGCGTGTGGCGAACACTCAGCGGCTTCGGATTATCCAGCGTCGCCTGTTGTCACCCGCGCAAGGCTCCATTCCATGAAAGGCTGGCTGTATTTCACCCCCGAGAGCATGACCGGCACTGCACGATTCGATTCGGTCTGGTGTGGGGCTGAGGGTGTCGCGCTTCGCGAGTGCACGCTGGCTCAGGCTGCGCAGGTATTTCAGGGACATGCCGTTCAGATCATCCTGCCGATGGAAACCTGCAGTTGGCTGCGCACCCCGCCATGGCCGACCCGCAGGGCCCCCCGGACACAAGCGCTGATGTACTCGGTGGAAGAGCAATTGTCGGAAGACGTCGAGGGACTGCATGTCGCCGTGGGCTTACGCGACACCGAGCACCGTTATCCATTGCTGATCCTTTCCAGGTCATTGCTGCGTGAGGTGTTGAGCGTGCTCGATGAGGCAGGCATTCAGGTCGGCAGCGTACAAATCGACGCCGACATGCTGCCCGACGATCAGCCGCATCTGGTCTGGTGGGCGGGCCGCTGGATTCTGGGCGGTAAGGTCGGTTGCCGACTGGCTTTTTCAGATGAGTCGCGCACCTTGTTTGCGTCCCGTCTGCCCCAAGGTCTCTGCGTAAGGGATGCTCAACCGGACGCGGCTGAAACAGCGGCCTTTCTGGTGGCGGGGCGCAAGATGTCGATCGACCTCTTGCAGGGAGAGTTTCGCGTTGCGCCTCGACGGTGGCGTTGGTCGCTGCCGCTGCTTACGTTGGCATGCCTTGGCTTAATGTCCTGGGGATTCAGCGTTGCGCGCATTCAGCATCTGGAGTCCGAAGCATTGCGTCTCCATGAACAGAGTCTGCAGCGGTTTCAGACGCTGTACCCGGATCAAGGGCGGGTCGTCGACTTGTCTACCCGCTTCAGTGCCCTGCAAGCGAGACAGGCAGTAGGGCGCAAGCCTATGGCGACCTTTTCCATGCTCATCGAACGGGTGCTCGGCAGCGCTGAGGTAGAAGTCCGGCATGTTGGCTTCACACGTGCGCAGGGCTGGAAAGTGGCCATTGCCGTCAAGGATTTCACCGCACTTGAGCGTCTACGCGACCAGGTTGAGCGAAGCGGACTGCCTATTCGGATTGACGGCGCGAGCAAGCATCAGGACGGGGTCAAAGCGATGTTGATCATTGGGGTGGACGAGGCATGACGCTTCGATGGAACGCGCGACTGGCAGCGGTCGAGCACTGGCGAAGGCTCAATCGAAGAGACCGCCACATGCTCGTTTTGCTGGGCGTCTTCGTGCTGGGCGTGTCGTTGATCAAAGGTGTCTGGTTACCGACTCAGCAGCGGCTTGAGGCCGCAGAACGGGTCTATCGTCAAAACCTGTCGTTGGCGGAACGGCTGAAGCATGCAAGCTCCGGCCGCCCGGTCCGTATCGCGCAGTCACTGTCCCGACATGTCAGTGAAAGCGCTGCGAAGGCAGGCCTCGACCTGTCACAACTGGATAACGACAGCCAAGGCCTGAGCGTGACGCTGGAGGGCGATGCCAAGGCTTTGCTGAACTGGCTGATTCGTCTTGAGCAGGATGGCGCCCGGATGCAGTCGTTGACCTTGGAAAAGCGAGAGGCTCTTCTATTGGCAAGGGTGGCTTGGGCTGCCGAGTCTTAGCCTGAAGCGGCTAGACCTGCACGTTTACCGGCAGTGGCTTCACCTTCGCCAGCTTGAGCGCTGCACCTAACGCGGCGGCGAGCAGCAGCGCGATAAATACGCCGATCCCGTTCCACCCCGCGTAATGCCAGAAGAACCCGCCGCCGGTGCCCGCCACGCTGGAACCAACGTAGTAGCTGAACAGGTACAGCGACGAGGCCTGGCCCTTGGCTTTGATCGCGCGGCGGCCGATCCAGCTGCTGGCCACCGAGTGGGCGCCAAAGAAACCGAAGGTGAACATCACGACGCCAATGACCACAATGGCTAGCGGGGTGAACATGGTCAGGGCGAGGCCAGCGATCATCAGGACGATCACGGCCCAGAGCACGTTGCGACGGCCCAGTTTGTCAGCCAGCGCGCCGACTTTCGCCGAGCTGTAGATCCCGGACAGGTAAACGACCGAGAACAGTCCCACGACAGCTTGGCTGAGGCTGTAGGGCTCGGCCAGCAGGCGATAACCGATGTAGTTGAACAGCGTGACGAAAGCGCCCATCAGCAGGAAGCCTTCCAGAAACAGCCACGGCAGACCAGCGTCGCGGAACTGCAACACGAAGCCGTCCAGCAGGCTGCGAGCGTTGAGCGGGCGAGGGCGGAAGTTGCGCGAGGGGGGCAGGATCTTCCAGAACACGCAGGCGCCTGCCAGTGCGATGAGACCCATGATCGACAGCGCGATGTGCCAACTCACGTAATCGCTGAGGACGCCGGTGATCAGCCGCCCGCTCATCCCGCCAATCGCGTTGCCGCCGATGTACAGGCCCATGGCCAGGCCGATGTGTTGCGGGTGGATCTCTTCGCTGAGGTAGGTCATCGCTACCGCCGCCAACCCGCTCAACGAAAGCCCGACAAAGGCCCGTGTCACCAACACGCCCTCCCAACTGGGCATGAACGCGCTGGCAATGGTGAACAAAGCGGCGGAGAACAATGAAAAGACCATTACCGATTTGCGTCCCATACGGTCGGAAATCGGGCCGGTGATCAACAGGCCGATGGCGAGCATCGCCGTGGCAACCGAGAGAATCAGGCTGCTCTCGGCGGCGTTGATGGAGAACTCGCGGGACAGCACCGGCATCATGGGCTGTACGCAGTAGAGCAGGGAAAAGGTGGCGAAGCCGCCGGAAAACAGCGCGAGAACGGTGCGGATGAAGGCCGGGGTGTCTTTCTCGATGTAGGTATCACCCAGCGGAATTGCGACGTTGATCTCGGGCGCAGACGTCGCGGGGGATGCAGCAGTATTCACAGGTAACCTCAAACGATGTGAAGCAGCGATGGGGAAAAGCATATAGCCAGCTAACGTTTTCCTCCAATATATTGTTCGACCTGTTTGATAGCTTTAACGACTCAATGGTGAGGCCATGGAATTACGTCATCTTCGCTACTTTATTGCGGTGGCTGAAGAGCTGCATTTTGGCAGGGCTGCGGAGTCACTCGGCATCTCTCAGCCTCCGTTGAGCCAGCAAATTCAGGCGCTGGAACATGAATTGGGTGCCCGACTGTTCGAGCGGACCAACCGACGAGTGGCATTGAGCGAGGCCGGGCGACTGTTCCTCGACGAAGCGCGGCTGGTGCTGGCGCAGGTCGAGAAAGCCTCTGATGTGGCGCGCCGCGCGCAGTTGGGTGAGCTGGGGGAGTTGAAGATTGGCTTCACCGCGTCGGCACCGTTCACATCGAGCATTCCGCAGGCGATCTTTGCCTTTCGTCAACGCCATCCCGCCGTGCACTTGGCATTGCAGGAAATGAGCAGCAAGGAAGTCGCCGAAAGGCTGGTGGAGGAGTCGATGCAGGTCGGCATCATGCGCCCGCTGCCGTTGCCGGACTCACTGGTAGCGGTCGAGCTGCTGCGCGAGCCGTTGGTGGCCGTTTTCCGCTCTGACCATCCGATGGCTCAGGGCAGCGAACAGGGGATTTACCTCAAGGAGCTGGCGACCGAGCCGTTTGTGTTTTTTCCACGCAGCTACGGCAGTGGCCTGTACGCGCAGCTGCTGAGTTTGGCGCGTGATGCGGGGTTCACGCCGTTGTTCGCCCAGGAAGCCGCCGAGGCTATGACGATCATCGGGCTGGTCGCGGCGGGGCTGGGCGTGACGGTGCTGCCTGCGTCGTACCAACGCATGCGGATCGATGGTGTGGTCTATCGCACGCTGTTGGACGAGGCCGCAACGTCGGCGGTGTGGCTGGTGCAGCGCAAGGACCAGAAGTCGCCCATGGCCAAGGCGTTCGTTGAGTTGGTGACGCGCAAGGCGGGCTAGTAAGGACGCACGAGATGCGCAATTCGAACTGTCGGAGCGAATTCATTCGCGAAAGATGCAACAGGCGATGCACCTCTATCGGCTGAAGTTTGTTCGCGAATGAATTCGCTCCCACAGGTGAACCGTTCGTGCCATCGGGCGCGGCAGAAAGCCTCGCCCCATTAGAAAGCTTTACTGCACCTTCGCCAGGTCACCTTTCAACGCGACGCCTGCCATGATGGCCCCGGCGTGGCATTCGTAGGTTGCAGGGTCTTTGCGTTCGATCTTCTTGTAGTAGCTGGCGATGTTAACCACGGCATTTGCCCCTGCGCCTTTCGCCGCTTCGTTCAATTGCAGGATGGCTGATTGCAGCGCCCACTCGCAGGCGTCGTTGTCGCTTTTGTTGAAGGCGTTGGTTTTCTTGTTGGTCACAGCGTTCGGCGATAGCACCGACACTTTCCCTTTTGGCGTGACACCCGCCAGGTAGAACTTCACGCTGCCGTCCAGTTTCTTCTCTTGAAGCATTTGTGCGACGACCTTGTCGAACGGCAGATACAGCGCGGTATCCCGTGCCTGACTGATACCGGGCAGCGCGCCCAGAATGATTGCAGCGGTGGCCGCCCAGACTTTCAGTTTCATGCTTTCACTCCTTGAGGGATCAACTAAAAAACGCTCACGGCCAGCGACGGAAAATCAACGACGTGTTGACCCCGCCGAAGGCAAAATTGTTGTTCATCACGAACTCGTGGCTCATGGCGCGGGGCTCGCCGCGCAGGTAGTCCAGCGCCCCGCAACGGGTATCGACGCCGTCCAGATTGAGGGTATGGATGTAGCGGTCGTGCTTCATCATTTCGATGGTGAACCACGACTCCAGCGCACCGCACGCACCCAGCGTGTGGCCGAGGAAACTCTTCTGCGAGCTGATCGGCATGCGCGCGCCGAACAGGCTGTGGGTGGCCAGGGTTTCAGCGATGTCCCCTTGCTCGGTTGCGGTGCCGTGGCCATTGACGTAACCGATGGCATCCGGAGAAAGGCCCGCGTCTTCCAGCGCCAGCTCCATCGCCCGGCGCATTGTGACCTGCTCGGGACGCGTGGTGTGTACGCCATCGGCATTGCTGCCAAACCCCACGATTTCAGCGTGAATCTTCGCGCCACGGGCCAGTGCATGTTCCAGCTCTTCAAGGACCAGCATGCCGCCGCCTTCACCAATCACCAGCCCGTCACGGCCGCTGTCATAGGGACGCGGACTGGTGTGGGGCGCATCGTTTTTCAGGCTGGTCGCATACAGCGCGTCGAACACCATGGCCTCCGTTGGGCACAGTTCTTCTGCACCGCCGGCAAGCATCAACGGCAGGCGCCCGAACTTGATCGCTTCATAGGCATAGCCCACGCCCTGACTGCCGCTGGTGCACGCGCTGGACGTCGGAATGAGACGGCCCGTGAGGTTGAAGAAGATGCTGATATTCGCTGCCGTCGTGTGGGGCATCATCCGCACGTACGAGTTGGCGTTCAGCCCTTCGGCCACCGAATTGAGCAGCATGTTGCCGAACGCCTTGATCTCGTCGGTACTGCCGGTGGAAGACCCGCACGCCACCCCCATGCGCCCGTCACGGATGATCGGATCGCCCAGCAAACCGGCGTCGCGCAACGCTTCTTCCGAGGCGCCGACCGCCAGCCGTGACACGCGGCCCATGCTGCGCAGTTGTTTGCGCGTCCAGTGCGAGGGCACCGCGAAATCATCGATGGGGCCGGCCAGACGGGTGTTCAACTCGCTGAACCGATCCCACTCGTCCATGCGCCGGATGCCGCTGCGATTGGCGCTGAAATTGGCCTCGATGCTGGCCCAGTCGCTGCCCAGCGAGGTGATGCCGGCCATGCCGGTGACGACGACGCGCTTCATCAGCACAAGCCTCCGTTCACGGCCAGCACCTGTCGGGTGATGTACGACGCTTCTGCCGACATCAGGAAGTTGACGGCGCCGGCGACTTCTTCTGGGGTGCCCATGCGCTGTGCGGGGATCATTTTCAGCAACTCTTCCACCGGCACGTTTTCATCCAGCATCGCGGTGTCGATCAGGCCGGGTGCGACGCAGTTGACCGTGATCTTGCGCTTGCCCAACTCGATGGCCAACGCCTTGGCGGCCCCGATCACGCCCGCTTTCGAGGCGCTGTAATTGACCTGTCCGCGATTGCCGATCAGCCCGGAAACCGAGGTGATGCAGACAATCCGTCCGGCGGCGCGGCGGCGGATCATCGGCATCATCACCGGGTGCAGCACGTTGTAGAAACCGTCCAGGTTGGTGCGCATGACCACGTCCCAATCCTCGTCGGTCAACGCCGGAAAGGCGCCATCGCGGGTCAGGCCCGCGTTGCAGACCACGCCGTAATAAGCGCCATGGGTTTCGACGTCCTCTTCAAGCACGGCCTTGCAGGCGGCGCGATCGGCCACGTCGAATTGCAGCACCCGTGCTTCCCGGCCTAGTGCGCGAATCTCGGCTTGCACCGCGTCGGCTTCGGTGCGGCCATTGCGGCAGTGCAACACGATGTCATAGCCGGACCGTGCGAGGCGCAGCGCGATGGCGCGACCAATGCCACGGCTGGAACCGGTGACCAGGATTGAATCAGTCATTCACGGCTCCTTCAGCCAGATAGCCCGCCGACTGGGGCGGACGGTAAACGTTCAGACGTGCGCTGGCGTGAATGCCGGGCCCGTTCAGGTGGCATTCGAAGACGCCCATGCCGTTGTCATCCTCTAACGATCGGAGGGCATGAATGATCAATTCGCTGCCCATTGGAAACCCTTCGACATTGCATTCGAATTTCCGGGTGCCCAACAAGAATCCCAGTTCGACAGGCTCACGCTTCACTCGGGCCTGACACCCCGCATAAGCGGCGACACTTTGAGCCATCAGCTCAATGCCAACCCAGGCGGGCAAGCTGCCATCGGCGCGATTGAACAGTCCGCCAGCGCGTACGTTCAGGCGGGTGCGGATCTGCTCTTCGTCGAATTCGATCACCTCGTCGATGAGGATCATGTCGCCCGCATGGGGCACCAGTTCGGCGACGGGCCACTGGCAGGAGATCAGGGCGGTCACGGGGCGTCTCCGATGATCAGGCTGACGTTGTTGCCACCGAAGGCAAACGAATTGCTCATCAATCGGCGCGGTGTGCGAGGTGGCCATTCATCGCCGGGCTTGACCCACGCCAGCGCGGGCAGGCTCGTATCGGCCTGTTCGTCCCACACATGAGGCGGCAGCCGATGCCCGTCGTTTTCGGAGGAGAGCGTCAGCCAGCAAAACGCTGCTTCCAGCGCGCCCGCTGCACCGAGCGTATGACCGCTCATGGGCTTGGTCGATGAACAGGGCACCCCGCCGGGAAAGAGCGCGTCCACGGCCAGGCATTCCATTGAATCGTTGTGTTGGGTCGCCGTGCCATGCAGGTTCAGATAGTCAATGTCAGAGGCCATCAGGCGGGCGTTATCCAGGGCTTTCTGCATCGCTGCCTTAGCGCCGCGCCCCGTGGGTTCAGGGGCGGAGATGTGATGCGCGTCCGAGCTGGCCCCCGCGCCGAGCAGGGCAATCCGATGGTCCGCACTCGCTTCGCGGGTCATCAGAAACAGCACCGCTGCTTCGCCAATATTGATGCCGTTGCGATTGACGGAAAACGGATTGCAGCGCTCGCTGGACACGGCTTCGAGGGATGAAAAGCCGTTGAGTGTCAGCTTGCACAGACTGTCGACGCCGCCACACAACACGGCGTCGCACAGGCCCATGTCCAGCAGACGACGGGCGCTGAGCAACGCGCGGGCGCTGGACGTGCACGCGGTGGAAATCACGTAGGCCGGGCCGCCTACGTCCAGCCAGGTCGCCAGAAAATCCGCAGGCGCGCCGAGCTCTTGCTGACGATAGTCGTAATCGCCGGGAAACGCGTCGTCACGAAGATAGCTGGCAATGCCCCGGCTGGCTTCATCGATCCCTGATGTGCTGGTGCCGAGAATCACGCCGACCCGTGCAGCGCCGTAATGCCCGATGGCTTCACGGATTTCGGGTTCGATCTGCAACGCCGCTGCCAGTAACAGTTGGTTGTTACGGCTCGACTGCCCGCGCAGCGCATCAGGAATCTCGGGAAGCAGGGCCTTCACGGACGCGACGGGCAGTGATCGTTCAGGCACCCAGCCGCTTTCAGTCCGCATGCCTGAGGTATCGCCCGCGAACAACGTCCGTGCCACGCTTGCGCGGTCATCGCCCAGCGAGCAGATAAGACCCAGTGCATTGAGGTAAGCGGTCATTTCGAGGCCTTGCCTTCGAGCGGGCTGACGACGTATTTCAACTCGCCGCTTTCCAGGGTGAGGCGGAAAACTCCTTCCGAGGCATAATCGACCCGCCAGCGCTCTTCGAGGGTGCGGCCGTGAGGCAATAACACGACGCCGGGGTAGTCGAAGCGCGCCTCTTCATTGGAGGTCAGCGCGAACAACACGGCTGCAAACAGCTCCCGTGCTTCGGGATTGGGTGGCAGCAGCCCATCGGCTTTCCAGGTTTCCTCCTCCAGTTGCTGACGGGCGACGGGGATGCCCAGCGGGTCCATCAACGAGAAACGCAGGCCGTGGCGTTCCTTCTGGATCACCAGCAGCCAATCCTGTCGCTGGCCAGCCTGTTCACGCAGGACGTGCAACTGCTTGGGAAATTTGATGTGCGGAATTTGCGCGGGCAGTGGCGCGTGGCTGGTGCAAGCACTCAGCAGCACGACGCAAAACAGCAAAAGTGCGCGGATCATGGTGTCTCACCTTCGAATGGTGCCTGTAGCGGTTTACGTGCGACGGCATTCACCAGCGTCTCTTCACGTTCGCCAAAGGGCTTGGGTTTAACCAGCTTGAAACGCTCCAGCAGGCCGAAATCCCTGGCGCGGCTCCACCACAGGTAGGGGTAAGAGACGTTCTTCGCGGTAAATTGAAAACCTTGTCCGTGCAGCATGTCCAGATAATGCGCAGCGCTCTTCTGTACGTGCATCGGATGGCGGAAGAACCAGCGAATCACCCACGTGTCGATGTAGGCCTCGGTGGACTCGGCGAATAGCAGATAGCCCCCCGGCTTGAGCACGCGGTAGAACTCGGTCAGCGCCTGTTCCTGCTCGACCAGATGATGGAAGGTTTGGTGGCAGAACACCATGTCAACGCTGGCGTCGGGCAGTTTAAGCGATGCGCAGTCGCTGCCGATCAATTCGACGTTCAAGCGTCGCCGCTCGGCTTCCTCGGCACTGAGACGCAGGCTGAGCGGATCGGCGTCGACACCCAGGATTTTTACCGGATTGAACACGCTGTGCAGGTACTGGAAGGATTTTCCCTGACCGCAACCCGCGTCGAGAATCACCGGATTTTCGGGTGGGTGTTCGCTGAACAGGCCGCGCAGGTCGTTGATCGCCACGCGCAGCACGTGGTGCTGCCAGGTGTGGCTGCGCAAGAACAGAAAACCCAGCCGGGTTTCTTCGACGTAGCTGTGAGAGAAGAAAGGCTCGCTCATTCGCTGGCACCCCCACAGATTTCCGCGAGCATGCGCAGGCGTCGTTTGGGCTCGGCCACGAACGGGTTACGCTCGTCCCAGGCGTAACCCGCGAGGATCGAGCAGATCATGCGGCGGATGTCATCGCTGCTGCCGGGATAAAAAATGACGTCCTGAAAACTGCCGTCATACCAGCCTTCGACGTAGGCACGGAAGGTATCGACGCCTTTCTTGAGCGGGACGGCGAATTCGTTTTCCCAGTCCACGGCTTCCCCCTGCAACTGACGATGGAGTACAGCGGCGGCCATGCTGGCCGAACGCATGGCGATGGTCACCCCGGAGGAGAACACCGGGTCCAGGAATTCCGCCGCGTTCCCCAACAGCGCGAAGCCTTGACCGTGGAGGGTTTTGACGTTGGCCGCGTAGCCGCCGATGGTCCTTGCCGGGGTGTCCCAGACCGCGTTTTGCAGGACGCGCTGAAGGCTGGGCGTTTCCTCGATGAAGGCGCGCAGGCAGGCGTCGAGGTCGGTGGGTTTGTCCTTGAAACGTTCGGCCGACGCCACCACGCCGACCGAGCAGCGGCCGTTGCTGAACGGGATCGACCAGAACCACACGTCGCGCATCGTCGGGTGCACGCTGACCAGAATTTTTTCTCGGTCGAAGCCCGGATCGTCGATGCGGTCTTCAACGTGGGTGAACACGGCCTGACGCAGCGGGAAGTCTGAGGGTGCTTCAAGGTCGAGCAAACGAGGCAGGACGCGACCGTAGCCGCTGGCGTCGAAGACGAAGTCGGCTTGCAGGCGGTACTGACTGCCATCCCCGCGCTGCACGTCGAGCACAGGCTGTTCGGCCGTGAAGTCAGCCGCGATGAGGGTTTCCTGAAAGCGAACGTCCACGCCCTGACGCACTGCTTCGTCGGCCAGCAGTTGGTCGAAATCGGCTCGCTGAACCTGAAACGTTGTCGGCTTGCCGTTGCTGAACGTCTCGCTGAAATCGAACGCACTGTATTGCTCGCCGCACGCAAACGCCGCGCCGTTCTTCACCTGAAAGCCCGCCGCGTGCACCGCGTCGAGCATGCCCGCTTCTTCGACGAAGTCCAGGCAGTGCGACAGCAGGCTTTCGCCGATGGAGAAGCGCGGAAAGGCTTGGCGCTCGATGATCAACACGTCATGGCCGCGACGTTTGAGCAACGCGGCGGCAATTGCCCCGGCGGGACCGGCGCCGATGACGACGATCTGGCGATGTTCCCTATCAGCTATTGGCACAGGATTTCCTTTTCGAGTGTATGAGGGCGTCGGCGTCTTGCCGGGTAGAGGGTTCGGAATGACTGCCCGCCCACGGCGCGAGGATGAAGCTGAAGGCAAGCCCCAGGCTTACCGACAGGCCAAAGTTGCTCACCGCTGGCGTGCTGGAGATGGCCAGCAGCCCGAACGATAACCACGTGGTCGCGGCGGCCAGCAACGTACCCAGCAGGCTGACCGCAGCACCGCCGATCTGCTCACGCATCAGGATCGCGTAATCGACGCTGATAGCCGTTACCAGCAGCAAGCCGAACAGGCTGAACAAGGTCAGCGGTTGGCCAAGCCAGCCCAGGCTCGCCAGGCTGCACAACGCTGCCAGCAACGGCAGGGCGACGACTCGCAGGGCACCGCGCAGGCCGAACGGCAGGATCAGCAGCAGGACGATCAGCACGCACGACAGCAGTTTCAACTCGGCAGCGCTGACCTGCGTGGCGGCGAACACTTTGTTCAAGTCGCCCAGGCGGTCCACCAACTGCACACCGGGCAAACCCTCGGCCTGGGCTTGCAGCAACACAGCGTTGTTGAGCCCTTGCAGGCTGACGATGCCCGCGACACCCTCGGTATCACGGCCCATCCACAACAGTCGCCAGGGTTCACCGAGCGGGCCGGCCAGCACTTCGTCGATGCCCTGATTCGGCAACGCGCGCAGCCTGGCCAATTCGTTGTTCAACGCTTCAACCGGTACGCCGAGGTCCAACAAGGGCTGCCACCGGGCAGGCAGGGCATCGAGCGCCTGACGCGTGGCGTCCTGATCGGCGGGCGTCGCGACCAACTGGCTCAAGGACAGATAACCTTGCAGCGCCTTCTGATTCACCAACTGATCGAGGCGCTGACTCAGTGCGCTCTGACGCTCCAGCAATTGTTGCTGATCGGCGCCGCGCACCAGAAAGAACTGGCTGGTGGGCTGATAACCCGTAATGTGCGCAACGGCCCGGGCCTCATCGGTGAGACTCGGTGGTGCCGCGATCCATTGGCGAATGTCGTTTTTGGTCGTCAACTGCCACAAACCTGCCGCGCAGAACGCCAGCAGCAGGCCCAACAAGACGGGTGTGCCGACGCGTGCGATCAGTCGAGCCCGCAGATGAATCAGGCGTTCGGCAATCTTGAGCGGCCACTGCGCGGGGTGTAGGTCGACACCGTTCAGCAGCGCAGGCAACAGGCAGACCGCGCACAGATAGGCTCCGATCAAGCCAGCGGCGGAGAACACGGCAATTTGAGTCAGCGCCGGGAAGGGCGTCCAGGCCAAGGCGAGGTAACCGATGCAACTGGTGGCGAGACTCAGGCTCAACCCCGACAGCGTCAGACGTAACGCTGGCCAACTGCGCCACGGCTTCAGGCTCCAGCCTTTGGAGAGATAGTGCAGCGGATAGTCCACGGCGACACCGATCAGGCTCGACCCCAATACCAGCGTCATCACATGCATCTTGCCGAACAGCGCGATGCACGCCGTGGCGCCGAAGAGCATGCCGACGACCACCGGCAGGAACGCCAACAACACCCGCCAACGTTTGAACGCCAACAGCAGTAACAACAAAATGCCGAGCGTTGCGCCGCCACCGACCCAGGTGATTTCCCGCGTGGCCTGTTGCTGGCCGTGGGCGGCGTACAGAAGCCCGCTGGCGGCGAGCAATTGCGCGTCGGTCTTGTCGGCTTCAGCGCGGGCGGCGTCGAGCAGAGCCGAGACCTTCAATGGCAGGCTCATGTCGAACGCGTCGGCCTGCGTGCGCGCCCGCAACAGCACCCAATGCTTGCCGTCAGCCTCGGCGATGAGGGCGCCGCTGCCTACGTCCAGTTGCACCGTGCCGTGAGTCGGCTGGCTGTTCTGGATACGCGCCGTCAGCCCCAGCCAATCGTCCTGACTGGCTACCAGACTGAAACCGCCAAAGGGATCGAACAGGTTCTGCACGCGCTTCTGAATAAAGGCATCCGGCTGGTCGATCAGCTCGGTGCGGTCGCTGTTCGAGAGCATCGACAGGCGGCCTTTCAACAACTGCTCACGCAAGGCCGGGAGATCAGCCTGAAGGTTCCACTGGACCTTCTCGAACAGACCGCTGGCTTGCCATTGATCGGTGATCCTACGGGCCAGCGCGATGGCCTGCTCTTGATCGGCGTGTCCCACCAGCACCAGCATTTCGCGATTCAACGGTTCCTGAATCCGCTGCTCGGCGCGCAATTCCAGCGCATCAGGACTGCTGCCGGGCACCAGTTCCATCAGGTTCGCCGACAGCGGCGCGCCGCCACGCCATTGCCAACCCGCCAGCGCAAGGACCGCGAGCAGCAGGATCAGGAACAGGCGGGGCAGCAGGCGCTGCAGTGTCGGGTCAGCGGGCAAAGTCGGCGCGCTCCGAGTCGCTCAGCGGCTGGGCACTGGTGCTGTCGATCATCTTCAGCAGCGTTCTGTCGCCCTGGGTCTCCAACAGCTCAATGCGCTCGACCAGCGCGCCGCCGTCGATGTTGATCTGCTTGAACACCTGTTGAAGCATCAGCGAACGTGGCACCAGCGTCAGTTGCCACGCTTGGGCATCGCCACTCACCCGCAACTCGAAATCCCGTTCCAGCCCGCTGCTGTCGCCTTGCAGAACGGCGAGGAACAGCCGGTTTTGCTGGGCGCCTGCGGTTTTGCCGGGGATGACTTGCCAACTGCCGTCGGCGTCACGACGGGCGATACCCGCAGCGCTGATTCGGTAGTCCTGTTTGAGCGGCGTATTCAATAGCCACAGCAGACCGAAATCCTTGGCCAGCACGAAGTTGCCTTTGCTGGTCAGCGGCTGAGGCAATGAACGCAGGTGTTTTTCCTGAATGAAGCTGCCGTGGATCACGCTCGGTTTGGCCAGTTGCTCGCTGAGCTGGTGCAGGTCGAAGGCGTGGGCATTGAAGCTCAACAACATCGCAACTGTAGGAGTGAGCTTGCTCGCGATGGATTGTTTCAGCCGCCGCATCAGTGCCTGGCCAGCCCTCATCGCGACCAAGCTCACTCCTACAGGGGTGTGTGATGTGGCTGTCAACATTGCAAGGCCCTCTCGACCGCTTCGACGAAGACCTTGGGCGAGGCCAATTGCATTTCACGCGTTTCGATCTCGACAGCGACCTGCACGGTGCTGGCGCGGGTCAGGCGCTCGCCAGTGGCTTTATCGGTGATCAGGTAATCGATTTTCAGGCGGTTTTCCCATTCCACCAGGCTGGCGCGCACGTTGATCCGCTGACCGAACACCGCGCCCCGCACGTAACGCAGTTGCAGGTCGATCACCGGCCACGCATAGCCCGAGTCGCGCATCTGGGTGTAGTTGTGGTTCAGCTTGTCGAGCAACGCGCAACGTGCCACTTCCAGGTATTTCACGTAGTGCCCGTGCCAGACGACGTGCATGGTGTCGACGTCGAAAAACGGCACCAGCACTTCGGTGTCTTCGTGGATCACGCCTTTGCTACGCATGCAGCCTCCAGTGTTGATCGGCGATGCGTTGCAGGCACAGGCGAAGTTCGCCCTCCAGCGCGCGGTCTTCGATGACGGGGGGGAAGTCCTCGCGCAGTTGCTCGTGCATGGCGGCCAGCACCGGCGGCAGCGGGCGGGCTTCGGGAACGCGACTGCGCAGCCATACGCCCTGGTTGGCGGCGATCAGCGTGGCGGCGGCGACCTGCTCGGTCAGCTCCAGCACCCGAATCGCGTCCCGCGCGGCGATGGTGCCCATGCTCACCTTGTCCTGGTTATGGCATTCGGTGGACCGTGAAAACACGCTGGCAGGCATTGTGTTTTTCAGGGCTTCGGCGGTCCAGGCGCTGGTGCCGATCTGCACGGCCTTGAAGCCGTGATTGATCATCGCGCGGTCTGCTGGCGAGCCAGACAGGTTACTGGGCAGACCGTGGTTGTAACGTTCGTCCACCAGCAACGCGAGTTGGCGATCCAGCAGGTCGGCAACGTTGGCAACGAGGGTCTTCAGGCTGTCCATGGCGAACGCGATGTGGCCACCGTAGAAATGCCCGCCGTGCAGCACGCGCTCGGCTTCGGCGTCGATGATCGGGTTGTCGTTTGCGCTGTTCAGCTCTATTTCGATGAAGCCCCGCAGCCAGTTCAAGCTGTCAGCCAGCACGCCCAACACATGGGGGGCGCAGCGCAGGGAATAGCGATCCTGCAAGCGATGCAGCGGGGCGGTCGGCGCATTGATCGCCAGATCCTCGCGCAGCCACGCCGCCACCTGCATTTGGCCCGGATGAGGCTTGGCAGCGAACAGGCGTTCGTCGAAATGCTCCGGATTGCCTTGCAGCGCCACGACGTTCAGCGCCGTGATGCGGGTCGCAAGCTTCAACAGGTAATCGGCGCGGGCGAAGGCCAGGCACGCGAGCCCGGTCATGACAGCTGTGCCGTTCATCAGCGCCAGCGCTTCTTTGGGACGCAGCACCAGCGGGTCCCAACCTAACTGGCGATGCACGTCGGCAGATTGGCGACGTTCGCCCTTGAACATCACATCTCGCTCACCGGACAGCGTCGCTGCGACGTAGGACAGCGGGGTCAAGTCGCCACTGGCGCCCACCGAACCCTCTTCGGGGATCAGCGGCAGGATGTCGTGTTCAAGAAAAGCTTGCAGGCGTTCCAGCAGTTCGACCCGCACGCCCGAGACGCCGTGGCACAACGAGCGCAAGCGGGCGGCCAGTACCGAGCGCGTCGCCTGTGCGTCGAGCAGTTTCCCGAGGCCGCACCCATGAAAGGTATACAGATGATGAGGCAAGGCTTCGACGTGTTGCAGCGGCACGGCCACCACACAGGAATCGCCATAGCCGGTGGTCACGCCGTAGATGACGCCTTCCTTGTCCAGCAGCGAGTCGAGAAACTGCGCGCCTTTGGCAATGCGTTGACGATAGGCGTCGTCGTTTTGCAGCGCGGTGGGCCGCTGGCGATTGGACAGGGCAAGGACGTCCTCGATGCTCAGGGGACGTTCGCCGAAGATGATCGGCTCAGGTGCTGGGTTCGTCATCGGATTTCCAGAACGGGTAGAAGTTGAACCACTGTTGCGGTGCTTGCAGGCAGTAGTGCGCCAGGCGATCGGCGTAACGTTGAGTCCACTGTGCGATCACCTGTTGGCGATCACTGCGCCGCCATTCGATGGCACGAGCGAACGGCTCAAGCACCACGCGATAACCGCCGGGGCCCTTGAGGCAGAAAATCAGGTTGATGGGGCATTTCAGCAGCCCTGCCAGCAGCCACGGGCCTTGAGGGAATGCTGCCGAATGGCCGAGAAAGTTGACCCTGACGTTCCGTCCGCCGTGCAGCGGAACCCGGTCGCCAGCAATCGCCAGCCACTCGCCTTCATCGAGACGCTGGCTGAGTTGCAGCATGATGGCCGGGTCCAGCTCACTGACCTGAATCAGCCGCAGATTGGTCGCGCCTGCCTCACCCAGTAGACGATTGAAACGCTCGGCGTGTTTAGTGTGCACCAGCACGTTCATCGTGACTTTTTCGCCAAGTTCGGCGAGCGCTCGACAGACTTCAAGATTGCCCAAGTGGGCGCCCACCAGCATCTGCCCGCGCTCGCCGCGCAACTGATCACGCAGATGAGCGTCGTCGACGATTTCAATCTGGTCCAGCCCCAGCTTGCCGTTCCACACGTCGAGCTTGTCGAGCAATGCGTCGGCGAACGCCATGAATTGCCGGAACACTCGCCATGTCGTCGGACGCAGTTCGGGGCGCTGACTCCAGTCTGAAAGCCGCTGTTGGTATTGCCACGCACTGCGCCGTGCGCTGCGGCCGAACAGGAAAAAGTACAACACGATGCCGTGGAGGATCGGGCTCAGCACCCGGCGCCCAAGGACCTTCACGCCCCAGGCGGTGAGTTTCATCAGCAGGAAACTGCCGCGCTCTTCGTGCTCCGCCCAATGCTGCTTCTGTTCGGCTTCGCTCATGGCAACCATCGCCGCCATAGGATCAGCGGGAAACGCCCGAGCATGCCGAAAAACAGCTTTGCGTGCATTTTCGAAATCAGCGCATTGTCATGAAACAGGCGGAAGTGGGAGAGGCCATCCTGAGGATAGTGAACCTTGGTCGGTAGCCAGCGCATTGGCTGGTTGCGCCAGGACAGGCGCACGAGAATCTCGGGGTCGAAATCCATGCGTTTGCCGAGGTTTACGGTATCGATGAGGTGCAGGACGGGCTTGAGTGGGTACACCCGAAAGCCGCACATCGAATCGGGAATCTGCAGCGACAGGCTGTTGATCCACACCCAAACGTGGGTCAGGTAGCGTGCGTACAGACGACCTTTCGGCACGCTGGCGTCGTATTGCGGGTAGCCACAGATCAACGATGTCGGGTGTTCGCGGGAGTGGTCGAGAAACACTTGAATGTCATTCAGATCGTGCTGGCCATCGGCGTCCACTTGCAGGGCGTGGCTAAAGCCCCGCTTTGCGGCCTCGCGCAGACCCGCCATCACGGCGCCGCCCTTGCCTTGGTTGACCGGGAGCTGGACCAGAAACACCTTGTCCTGCTCGGCAAGCGACCCGAGTACCGCCGCACAGGCCTGGCTGCTGGCGTCATCGACCAGCACGCACGGCAGGCCAGCGTTCAGCAATTCCTGAACCACAGCCGGGACGGCCAGTTCATGGTTGTAGACCGGGATGACGGCGCAGGGGTTATGCATAGGGAAGTCCTTTTCGAGCGCTGAGATACGTCACTGCCGACCGCAAATCCTGTGGGAGCGAATTCATTCGCGATACGGAGGTACATCCGACAGAGATGGGTGGACTGTACCGGCCTCTCGCGAATGAATTCGCTCCCACAGGGTTATCGCCAGACACATAATCCGTGTCGGGCATGGAGCTTGTGGTCTGCTCACGCATTGGCTTCACTCCACAAAATCCGCCCGCTGGAGCAGGCCGCGTCGCCATTGCGATAGGTGAAATACAACTTGCTGCGTTCTTGGTCGAATCGCAGGGTCAGCGTGATGCGGTCGCCCGGGCGGACCAGTTGCTGGAATTTCAGCACTTCCATTCCAGCAAAGCGCGGTGGCAGGTCCATCAGGCGCTGGCCGAGGGCGATGGCCCAGTCGACCTGCACCACGCCGGGCAGAATCGGCGTGGTGGGGAAGTGGCCACTGAAATGCGCCAGATCCAACGGGACGATCAGCTCCAGCCGAAGCCCTTCGTCGGTGTCTTGCTGATTGACCAACTCCGGCTCATGGACTCGCGGTGCCACGAGCAGCGCTTCAACCTGTACCTGAGGCAATTTGCCTTGGGTGTTCAGCGGCAATTGGCTCAGGATCCGCCAGCGGCGGGGCAGGGCGAGGGTTTCGCAATGAGGCACCAGATGCTGTCGCAGCGCGGCCGTTACCGCGCGTCGGCCCTGATTTCGCAGTGCATGCACGCCTTGGGCGCTAAGGACGACCAGCGCACCCAGTGACGCACGGTTCTCCCGAATCACGCCCAGCCGGGCTTCGCTGACCCATTCATGGGTGGCCAGCGCTTGCTCCAGCAGCGGCAGCGAGATGCGCTTCTCTTCCAGCTTGACGATGCGGTCCAGTCGTCCGAGCAGTTCAAAGCGGCCATCTTCAGTGAAACGTGCCGCGTCAGCGGTTTGTTCGACATGGCCCACGGGCAAGTAGGGGGACTCGATACGCAACGCGCCGTCTTCGTTCTGACTGAGTTTCACGTCGTCGAACGCGCGCCACAACGGATCGCCCTGGCGCCAGGCGATACCGCCGGTTTCCGAGCTGCCAAGAACCTCCGTCGGCCACTGATCAAGGCGTTGATGCAAGCTTTGCGCGGCGTCGGTCGGCAAGGCGCCACCCGAAGAAAACACCCGGCGCACGGCGCTCAAGCTATCCCAGTCAAGGTTGTCGCCCATGCGCTTGAGCAACGCGGGGCTGGCGACCCAGGCAAAGGCTTCATGCTCGCGGCTGGCGCGTTGCAGGTCTTCTGGAAACGGGAGCTGCTTGCGCATGAAGCTACGTCCGGCACACAGAGGCCACAACACACGAAACAACAAGCCATAGATGTGCTGCGCGGCGACGCTGCCAATGATGCAGGCCCGGCCAAGGTCGGCGCCCCAGAGTCGTTCCAGTGCGGCGATTTCGTTGGCCAGCTGGTGCGCTGTTTTTTCGATCAGTTTGGGCTCGCCGCTGGAGCCTGACGTGCACAGGCTCAACAAGCACTCGTCCAGATTGAGAGGCATCGGCTTGAGCGGTGGGGCGTTCAGCTCATCGAGACGGGTATCGCCTTCGGCGTCCGTCAACCAAAGCTCGGCAAGGGGAGCCCAGCGTTCGCGGCTCTGGGCCTGCAAGTCCGAGGGCAATAACACATTGGCGCCCGCATGCCAGGCGGCGAACACGGCGATGGCCAGTTCCGCCGCGTCTTCGAGGTGGATCGCGACACAGGTCACGGCGCGTTGTTGCAGCGCCGCCGCGACCGACAATGCGCGCTCGCGATATTGTGCGTGGTTCATGCCCGGGGCGTGAGTAACCGGGCGTTCAGCGTGTGGCGCCAGCAACAGCCGGTCAATGCTCAGCCAACTCATGCACGCCCCCGCACACGTTGGCGCACGACCCATTCACCGGCGAACAGCAAGCCCATCAAGCCGTAGGCGATCAGCCCGGTGTACAGCGCCCACCAGCTCAGCGGCGCCCAAAGGGTCAGGGCTGCGGCGACGATGCCATTGAACAGAAAAAACAGGCACCAGATTTGGGTCACATGACGCGTGTAACGGACCGCGACGTCCGGCAGCTCGGGATCGGTCAGGCGTGCGAGGCGTTCGACCACAGGCATGCCGTGCATCAGGCTCAAGCCAAAAAGTGTCAGCATGAAACCGCTGATCAACACCGGGTACCAGCGCAACAATTGCGGGCTGTTCACGATGCCCAGCAGCAGGCAGA
Organism: Pseudomonas sp. RC10; assembly: GCF_038397775.1. NCBI lineage: Bacteria > Pseudomonadati > Pseudomonadota > Gammaproteobacteria > Pseudomonadales > Pseudomonadaceae > Pseudomonas > Pseudomonas bambusae. The sequence goes on along the minus strand of NZ_CP151650.1, from coordinate 6,337,267 downwards.
AGCCGATGGCGACCGACGCCATGCCAAGGCTGCCCGGACGACGCTCGGCCGTCAGCGCACGGGCAGCCCACAGCGCGCCCAGCAGCAATGCGAATTGCCACGGCGAAAAGTGCCCCATGCCGAAATACACGGCGAAGGGGTACAGCACCCCTGCGAGCACCAATACCAGACCCATCAGGCGGTTCATGCGGCGGTGTTGACCAGCCGGTGGACCGCTTCGACGACGTCATTGACGGTGCGAACGGACTTGAATTCTTCGGCGGCGATTTTCTTGCCGGTCTTGCGCTTGATGTGGTCGATCAGATCGACCGCGTCGATGCTGTCGATTTCCAGATCCTGATACAGATTGGCATCCAGCGTGACCCGCTCGGGCTCCAGCTCGAACAGCTCGACCAATGCGGTGCGCAGGGTTTCGAAAATCTCTTCACGGGATTGCATGTTCAGTCCTCAGGCCACTTGGCGAGCGCTGACGAATGCCGCGAGGCTGTCGACGCTGGTGAAGTGGGTGCGTGTGTCTTTGGCGTCGGCGTCGATCTTGATGCCGTAGCGTTTCTGAATGGCCAGGCCCAACTCCAGGGCGTCCACCGAGTCCAGCCCGAGGCCTTCGCCGAACAGCGTCTGGTCATTGCCGATGTCGTGGGTGCTGATGTCTTCGAGGCCCAGGGCATCGATGATCAGCTGTTTAATTTCCAGATGCAGATCGCTCATCTGTGGCGAGCTCCTTGATGAAGTGGTGATGCAGATAGTCATTGAGCTTGCGCGATGCCACAGGGGCGGGACCGAGCAGGGCGAACGTCGCCGGGTCGATGTCGTTACCCACTCGCAGGTGAAAGTGCGGACGACGCTGAGGGATGCGATACCAGGGCTCTGCCTTGGTCAGGGTGGTCGGTGAGACATGGATCGTGACCGGAGTAATGATCTTCGCGCCACGCAAGGCGATCGCCGCCGCGCCACGATGGAAGGCAGGGGCTTTGCCCGGGCAGGTGCGAGTGCCTTCGGGAAAGATGATCAGAGTCTGGCCGGTCTGGAGGAGATGCGCGGCGTTTTCCAGCATGTCGGCGCTGCCATCGTTGCTGACGTAGCCAGTCGAACGCACGGGACCTCGCGTGAACGGGTTCTGCCACAAGCTTTCCTTGACCACGCAGTTGGCATCCCTGACGAGGCCGATCAGAAACACCACGTCGATGAGCGACGGATGGTTGGCGATGATCATCTGCCCAGGACGGCCCAGTCGCTCTGCACCTTGGACCTCGTAGGTGAGGACGCCTGCCTTGGCCATGAAGCGAATGAACGTCCAGAACAGGCGGCTGATGGTTCGGCGCGCACGACGCTGATGACTGCACGAATCGCCGGGCAGCCATGCCAGTACGGGAAAAATGAACAGGCGCAGGCACAACCCGCCCAGCCCGAACAGGGCGAAGCTCAGGGCAGTGGTCAGCAACCGCCAATAGTAGGCGTTGCGACTTTTGCTCAGCGGTTGCGTTGCCAGTTCCATAGCCGATTCTTCCAGGGATGTTGCAAAGCGTTTTGTTGTGTCGACAGTGCGCGCAGCAGATTGAGGGCGTGCGGCCACTCGTGGGGTGATTTCGCGTCGTCCTTAGACTCGTTCACGCGCAAGGTCAGTTGCCATTCGTCGCCCGGCGTCAGCAACAGGCCGAGCGCGTAGGGAAATGGCACATCGTCGACCCAGGGCGCATAGGCCTTGGGCGGGTATTCCTCGGCAATGACCAGCAATACCGCTGGAGCCCCTTCGTTCAACAGGCTCGCCGCTTCCAGCACGCCATGCTCCAGACCGTCGCCTGCCGCTGCGAGGGCCGTCATTTCGCTGGTTTCGCCGCGCATGATCGACCACAGGCCGATGACCGCGTTATGCACGGACAGGCTGAATTGGGTCGGGGACAACGGCTGTTCGGCCGCCAGGTCGCTGAGAATGTCGAAGGTCCGGGGTGTTTCACCGTGTCTTGAAACGAATACCAGCGGCAGGTGTTCAAGCCGTTCTGCCAGCGGCCAGCCGACGCTGAAGGCCATACGCGCCAAGCGGCTCAGGCGCCTGCGTTGCATGGCGGGCAGGAACGAGACATCGGGGGCCTCATCCTGATGGCAGGGCACGAACGGTTTTTGGCTCCAGTGCCGCCAATCTTCGACCGTGGTCAATCCCGGCGCCCAAGCGCGCCACTGTGCAATGTTGAAATTGATCACGATTCTTTTCCCGCCCCTGCGGGCTTACTTCCTGGCTTCGAGTATCCGAAGTGACACCAACCATGGCGCGGCGCTATCACCGAGTGCCGGGCATTATCCCGGCGTAAAAGCACAGAGGCAAACGCTGAAACAAATAGTTTATTTACTTGGGATATTTCCTACTGTAACGGCAGTCGCTGTCTGGCAAAGGTCTGTAGGATGTTGCGACTTGATAAGCACGCGGGTTTCGGGCCGACTATCGGAATTTTCCGAAGCGCTCGCCTGACATGTCTCGTTTGCCTAGACTCGATACCATTCATCGGGTCACGAGACGATCCATTCATTCAAGACAGCGACAGGGAGTTTTCCAATGCGGCGTGTGGTGTTCAATCAGAAGGGCGGGGTCGGGAAATCGAGCATCGCCTGCAATCTGGCAGCCGTCAGCGCCAACGAGGGCTACCGGACCCTCTTGATCGACCTCGATGCTCAGGCCAACTCGACGCAATACCTCACGGGCCTGACCGGCGAAGACATTCCCATGGGCATCGCCGATTTTTTCAAGCAGACGCTGTCTTCAGGGCCGTTCTCCAAGAAGAATCAGGTCGATATCTACGAAACACCCTTCGACAATCTTCACGTCGTCACCGCGACGGCTGAGCTGGCAGATCTACAGCCCAAGCTTGAAGCCAAGCACAAGATCAACAAGCTGCGTAAGTTGCTCGAAGAGCTGGACGAGGACTACGACCGCATCTATCTGGACACGCCACCCGCGCTGAATTTTTACGCCGTCTCGGCATTGATTGCGGCGGATCGGGTGTTGATCCCTTTTGACTGCGACAGCTTCTCCCGGCAGGCCTTGTATGGGCTGTTGAAGGAAATCGAAGAGCTGAAAGAAGACCACAACGAAGGTCTGGAGGTGGAAGGCATTATCGTCAACCAGTTCCAGTCACGTGCCAGCCTGCCGCAGCAGATCCTCGACGAGCTGATCGCCGAAGGCCTGCCGGTGCTCCCGGTGTACCTCAACAGCTCGGTCAAAATGCGCGAATCACATCAGGCGAACATGCCGCTGATTCACCTGGACGCTCGTCACAAGCTGAGCCAGCAATTCGTCGAGCTGCATCATCTGCTGGAAAACAATACGGCGCATTGATCGGCATCTCCCGGGCTGCGCTGGCTTCGTCATCCTGCGTCAGCGGACTTTCCTGACGCAGCGCTTTGGTGAGCTGTCTGGCCCGTTTGCGCGCCTTGCGGGCGAGGTCTTTGGGGATATCGATGGCGGCCTTCATGTCGGCGTTCAACCGGTCCTGGCTCGCGATCAAACGATGATCTTCGTTCGGGCACTCACACCGCACGCGTTGTCCGTTCGTCGCGACAGCGACGAGATCATCAATGTAGGTGGGGTTGCCTTGCGCGATGTACCCCACCCGCTCGCAGGCCGCGCACCAGACCGGATCGCCCATGCGTGCGAGCCGACGTTCTTCGTAGGTCTGCGTACCGGATGTTTGCAGCACCACGCCGCCTGTGGTGGTTGTGTCGCCTTCTCTGATTACCGATGCCATCGCTCATCGCCTCTGGATCAACCGTGAGAGTGGCCAACCCTAGGCGCTTTCTTTGAGCTCGGGATGTCCGCCAGGCGTTTTCAGACGCGTCTTACGAACATTGCAGCCGCGGGCTTCGACGTGAGGCGAATCCGCCCTCAAATCCCCTGACTGGCAAGCCAGGCGGTCAACTGCTGGAGCGGCATGGCCCCGCTTTGACGCGCCACTTCGCGACCGTTCTTGAACAGAATCAGACTCGGAATCGACCGAATACCCAGCTGTGCCGACAGCTGCGGGTGCGCTTCACTGTCCAGCTTCGCCAGACGCACCCGCCCGCTCAACTGCACAGCCGCTTGCTCGAACGTCGGCGCAAAGGATTTGCACGGCCCGCACCACTCCGCCCAGACATCCACCAGCAACGGCAGATCGCCCTTGATCTGACTTGTGTAATCGCCCTGAGTCAGCGTGAACGGTTTAGACAACAGCACCGGCTGCTTGCAACGCCCACACTTGGGCTGATCCCCCAGCCGCTCGGCGGGGATGCGATTGAGGCCGTTGCACTGAGGGCACGGGATGACGAGAGGTTCGGACATGGTTGGTACCTGCGAGAAGGCGAATGCTCGGTAAGTGAGGCCGCGGGATGGGTTTATCAAGTTGGTGAGATTCAGCCGATTCCCACAGAACGTGCGGCCTCTTCGTATTTGCGAGGAATTGAAGTGTCGATACTCTGACGGCCATGTTTCGTCGCTCGCAACGGTGTATCGCTGGTGCTACTTTTGTAGCACTGACAGGCGAGGTGACGATGGCCAGCAAGAGATCGAAGATGACCATGAATGCAACTATCCGACGCCAAGGTGGCGCTGCGGTGATGACTATCCCGCCGGCCTTTTTGAAATTGCTGGATCTTGATATTGGATCGCAGGTCGAGCTGAGCGTCGAATCGGGTGGTTTGGTCGCTAAACCGCTTACCCGGCTAATGCGCAAGCGTTTTACGGCAGAGGAGTTGCTCAAGGGCGCCGAACACGTAGCTGAACTGAATAGAGACACCGCTTGGGCGCGAGAAGGCGATCCCGTTGGGCGGGAAATCATCTGATGGTCCGTCGCAACGCGCCGCGCCAAGGGGATGTGTACTGGATTGATCCGAATCCTGTTGCGGGACGTGAGATGAAAGGCCGACACCGCTTCGTGGTGATCACCTCCCGGCAAATCAATTCGTTAGGCGTGTGCATGGCTGTCCCAATAAGCAGCGGTGGCGCGTTTGCGCGAGAGCTCGGTCTATGTGTGATGATTTCTGGCCACGACACGACCGGAGTCGCTGTATGCAATCAGGTTCGTGGCTTTGATCTCGATGAGCGTGTGCAAGCAGGGTCTGCAAAGTACGTCGAGAGCCTGGATCGGGATACCACGAACGAAATCGTGTCAAAGGTGCTGAGCATCATCGATTTGCAGGACTGATTTCCAGTCCACTCCAATGCGCAGTTGTTCACATTCCCGAACATGAGCGGGTCCACATGCGCCGCCCGCCCCGCTCCTTGAAGACCCCTAGCATTCCTCGGGCCTCACGATGAAACGCCCATATGCGGCGCTTTCCACGCATCCTGCCCTGCATTTTTATCCGAAAGAGCGACCCGTTTGGCCAGCTAGCCCCCGGTAAAGCCTGCGCATAGCTTCTGCCCTGAAGGGGTGTCGATTCGTTGGGAGTCAGTGGCCCCTGTTCATTCATGGTCAGGGAGACGCTAATGATCAATCAGTTACAGGCTGCATTCTCAGCGATCACCTCCGGCAAAGTCCCGGCGACCGTTTCCTCCGAAACGAAAAAGGGTCCGGAGCTCGCCGTCGAGAGCCCTGAGAAGACCGAGAAGAAAGCAACGGACAAGGCGAGCTTTTCGACGCTGGCGAGCCAGTTGAATGAAAGCGCTGCCCGTGCTGCCAAGCGTGATGCGGGCATGACCCATGCGGAATTGGGGAAGTACGGGCTGAGCCGGATCAACGAGTTTTTGTCTGAAACCCCGAAAGCCAACAGCCACACACGGGCGATGGAAGTGCCGGATACGACCGACCCCGAATTGTTGGATCGCGCACGAGCCGCCACGGCTTTCGTCACCCAAACCCTTGCAGGGCATCAGAACGCAAAGAGTCCGTTCGATGCGCTGTCCCGCGAGCAACTGAACCTGGTTGCCTATGACGACAGCGGCTCGTTCACCCTTAACGAACGACGCGCCGCGTGGCACGGCATTCAGAAGATGGACGACGCCTGGCGCAAGGTGGCGATCCCCGAAGGGCTCATCGAACAAACCCGCACAGGCAAGGCGTCGAAGTTTTACCAAGAGGCCCTGAGCTACTTCAAATCGCTGCCGACCATCGAGAAGGCGGTGGACTATCCCAAGGATGCAGAAGCGATTCTGGAGGCGCGGATCAAGAGCAAGCCAACCTTGCCAGAACCAGCTACTTTGCCCGGCCTCGTCGAGCGACGCGCTGCCGACCGGAAGCTGACGCTGTACGACATCCTCGCGGGTATGGTCGATACACAGAAAGACAAAGTCGACCCGAACACCCCTGCCCGTACGAAGAAATTCAGCCCACGCACATCGCCCACGCCGATGACATGGACGGAATCGTATGCCAAGAGGGTTGAGGCGATGGGGACAGCCAAGCCTGCCGTGGCAGCGAAGGTTGAGGCGTCTTCCTGAACCTCACGACGAACAACTGATCTCCAGATGCTTGCCCCAATCCGGCGGCCGCTGGGCATAACTCTCCATGCTGTCCTGCGCTTCAAACGGTTTGCACAGCACCTGATGCAGCCGCCGAACCTCGCTGTAGTCGCCTTGTTCGGCGGCTTCGATGGCGCGTTGGGCGAGGTAGTTGCGCAGGATGTAGAGCGGGTTGACGGCGTGCATGCGGGTGCGGCGTTCGTCTTGAGTGCTGGCGGGGTCGCGGGTGATGCGGGCTTTGTAGGTCTCGGCCCAGGCGTCGAAGCCGAGCATGTCGACGAAGTCGTCGCGTAAATGACGCACAGCGATGTCGGTGGAATCTTCGCCCAAACGGCGAAAGAACAGGCTGTAGTCGACGCCGCTGTTTTGCATCAGTTGCAGCAGGCGTGCGATGAGGTCGGCGTCATCGTCCTCGGCCGTGGTCAGGCCCAGACGGCGGCGCATGAGGTCCAGATAGTGGGCCTGATACACCGGCAGGAACAGGTCCAGCGACTCGCGCAGCGCTTCGACGCTGATGAAGGGGGTCAGCGCTTGGGCCAATGCGCTGAGGTTCCACTGGCCAATCGGCACCTGATTGCTGAAGGAGTAACGGCCTTCGTGATCGGAGTGATTACAGACGAAGTGCTGGTCGAAATCGTCGAGGAAGGCGAACGGGCCGAAGTCGAAGGTGATGCCCAGGATCGACATGTTGTCGGTGTTCATCACGCCGTGGCAGAACCCATAGGCCTGCCACTTGGCGATCAGCTCGGCCTGACGCTCAACGATGACGCGGAACATGGCCAGATAGGGTTCAGGCTGTTCGAGGCATTCGGCGTAGTGCAGCGACAGCACGTGATCGGCCAACTGTTTCAGTTCATCGTGCTGCTTGGTGTAGTAGAAATATTCGAGGCTGCCGAAGCGCACGTGGCTGTGAGCCAGACGCAGCACCATCGCCGCCCGTTCCTGGGTCTCCCGCCAGACCGGCGTGCTGGAGCCGATCACGCAGCCTGCGCGACTCGTCGGAATGCCCAGCGCATGAAGCGCTTCGGAGGCGAGAAATTCACGTATTGACGAACGCAACACGGCGCGACCATCGCCCATGCGCGAAAACGGCGTCTGCCCGGCGCCCTTGAGGTGCAAATCCCAATGTTCGCCTGCCTCGTTGTAGACCTCTCCCAGCAGCAGCCCACGGCCATCGCCCAGGCGCGGGTTGTAGGAGCCGAACTGGTGACCGGAATAGACCATCGCCCTCGGGTCTGTGTCTTCCCACAGCTTGTGACCGCTGAACAGCTCGGCGAAAACCGGCTCTTCGGCCTGCTCGGGGTCCAGGTCCAGCAACGCCAAGGCCGATTCGCTGGCGACCACGAGGCGCGGTTCGGCAATGGGTTCGGGCAATACGGACGTGGAAAACGTGTCGCCGAGGCGGGCGAAACGGTTGTCGAAGGTCAGTTCGTCGAGGGCTTTCACAAGACAGCTCCAGCAGAATGTCCGAGCATTCTGCTGGGATTTGTTGCGTCAGTCGAGCTTGGCTTCCGGCGGTTCCGGCACGTCCTTCGGCGCGGCAGGCACGGACGTAGGTGTGGCAATCGTCTTCTGCTCCTGCTCGATTGGCACCATTTTGTACTCCTGCCCCTGCATGTTCTTGAGGTAAACCTCCATCTGCCGGAACGAGATGTTGATGTGCTGCTTCTTGAATTCCTTGTTGATGAACCGGTTGATCTCATCGAGCACCGGGTTGCGGTCCCCAAGGTCGCGCACGTGCATGCGCAGTTCGTGGTCCAGCGTGCTTTCGCCGAAATTCAGGAAATAAACATGCGGCGCTGGTTCTTTGAGGACTCGGGGATTGTCCTGCGCGGCCTTGATCAGCAGGTTGCGCACGAGGTCGAGGTCCGAGCCGTAATCCACGCCGAGCTTGAGCGTGACGCGGGTGATGGTATCGGTGAGCGACCAGTTGATCAGTTGCCCGGTGATGAACGTTTTGTTCGGGACAATGATGTCCTTGCGGTCGAAGTCGGTGATGGTGGTCGCGCGGATGCGGATTTTGCTGACTGTGCCCGACAGGTTGCCGATGGTGATGGTGTCGCCGATCCGCACCGGGCGTTCGAACAGGATCATGATGCCGGAGATGAAGTTCGCGAAGATCTCCTGCATCCCGAACCCCAAACCCACAGACAGCGCCGCCACCAGCCATTGCAGCTTGTCCCAGCTCACGCCTAGGGCCGACAGCGTCGAGACGAAACCGACACCGGCGATGATGTAGGACAGCAACGTGGTGGTCGCGTAAGCGCTGCCTTGCTTGAGATTCAGCTTTGACAGCACGAACACTTCCAGCAGGCCCGGCAAGTTACCGGCCAGCACAAAGGTGATGCCGATGATCACCAGCGCGCCGATCATGTCGCCGAGGCTGATCGGCACCATGCTCATGGTTGCGCCGGTGCCGCTGGTGTATTCGTACAGGGTGATGTTGTCGAGGTATGAGAACACCGTGATCAGGTCGGCCCAGACCAGATACAGCGCGCCGATGAATCCGGCGATCAGGGCCAGACGAATCAGGCGTAACGACTGTTGGTTGACCTGTTCGATGTCCAGCGTCGGCTCTTCGACCAGCGCCTCACCCTCGCCAGCTTCCTTGGCGGCGTTACGTTTTGCCAGAGCGCGCTGGTAGGCCAGGCGTCGGGCTGCGACGCCCAGGCCGCGAACGAACGTCGCTTCGATCACCAACCACAGCATCAGCAAATAGAGGGTGTCGATCAAGCGGTCGCTGAGTTTCAGCGCGGTGTAGTAGTAGCCGAAGCACACGGCGAGGAACAGCGCGACCGGCAGAGCGGTGAACGCCAAACCTACCGTGCGGCGGAACAGCGACGCACTTTCGTGGGTCGGGCTGGTCAGCAACAGACGGGCGAGCAGCCAGGTCATCAGTGCGTAGCAGGTCAGGACGACGGCAATGCCGATCACATCGTCCGCCAGCGCGGACGGCTCATGCTCGGCCACGGCGACCACCGTCACCAGCGCCAGCACCACCAGACCCAAGCGACGAATCCAGCCCCGCAGGAATTCCACCTGGGACTTCTCCCAGCGAAAATGCAGCTGTGCGACGCCACCCGGCGCCAATACCCGGTAAGCCGTGTAGAACACCAGCCAGGCCAGCGAGATTTGCATCAGCGCCGCGCCGAGATTGATGTTCTGTTCGCGGGCGTCGATCTGCAGCGCGAGTGCGCACGACGCCAATGCCAACGACAACGGCATCGCCAGCAGGATATTGATGAAGATTGCCAACGGCGTCTGCCACTGCCGGTCACGCTTGAAGTGGCCGATGTCGGCGTGCAGGCGGTTGAGCTTGTCGTACAGGGCCTTGCGCTTCCACATCAGGCCGCCGATCACCAGCAACAGCGGCAGGAAAATCAGCGGGCGCTGGGTCAGGCCATCGCCCAGTTCGCTGAATGTCGAGGTCCACGGCAGGGTGGTGACTTGTTTTGTCAGGCGCGGTTTGATGCGCTCGAACCACTCCAGGTCCAGCGGCTTGTTGCTGGGAATCCAGAACATCTGCTCATCCAGCGTCTGGCGCAGGCTGATGGCCGTGCTGACCAGCTGTTTCTGGTTGAGCTGCAAGGTGATGGATTCGTTGAGCAGTGCGCTCAGTTCGCGGTTCAACCGCTCCAGCAGGTCGGTGCGGGTGGTGGCGAGGTCCAGCAAGGTTTTGCGCAAGGCCGGGGTGACGTCTTCCGGCTTTTGAGTCGCGAGCAACGTATCGACGTAATTCGCCGGGTTGCTCATCTGTTCGCGTTGCTGATTGACCTCGAACTGGTACAGGCGAATATCGGCGATTTCGTCCGCCAGGCCGCTGTCGAGCTTGAGCTTGGGCAGCGATTGCTTCTGCTTGTAGAGAATCTTGGAGAGCAACAGGCTGCCGCTCAACACGTTGATCTGCTCGTCCAGCGCCGCATCGGTCTGGGTGATGGCGTCGAGCTGGGTTTTAGTCTTGAGGTTCTGCTGGGTCAGTTCGTTCAGGCGATCGGTGCCGCGCAGCAGGTAGTCGGATAACTTGAGATTGGCCGCACTTTCGGTGGCGAGCAGGCTGCTGCCGCCGGCCTTCTGCGCTTCAATCGACAGCTGCGTCACGGTTTCCTGGGACTGTGCGCGGCGTTTGTCGTTGATCAGTGTTTGCAGGTCCTGGATTTCCTGATCCTGGCGGGCCACTTTCTCGGTCAGCAGATCTCGCTGGCTGCCGCCCAAATCCTGCAATTGACTGTTGCCGGCCAGCTCCTGACGACGCAGGGCAATCAACGCGTTGATCGACGCCAACTCGGCGTTCAGCTGATTACGCTGGTCGCTGCTGATCGCCTTGCCCCCGTCCTTGCCGGATTTGAGGATGCCGTTGATCGTTTGAATGCGGGTCTGGCTGGTACTGATCTCGGCCTGAGCGCGCTCCGGGCGAGTCTGTGCCGTGATCGTCATGCTGTTGGCATCGTTCAGCGCCTTCTGCAAGTCAGCCTGCTGCGCGCTGCGTTGGCTCAGCATGCCTTCGAGCTGGGGCACGTCCTGATTGGTGTAGCGCTGGGCAACCGGAACCGTTTTGCTGGCTTTGAGCTTGGCCAGTTCGCGCTGATTCTCGCCGGTCTGCTTCGGCGCATCGGCCAGTTGCTTCTTCAGGTCCTCCAGCTTTTGCTGGTTGTCCTTCTGGCTGGCGATGAAGGCGAGCGTCTGTTCCAGCACCTGTTGCAGCGCTTTCTGGTCATCGGCCGACAGCTTGCGGTCGGCGATCCGGTCCAGGCTCTGCTGAACGACGTCGCTGCTCGGTGGGGGAGTGTCGGCGGCAAATGCCGGGACGTTGGAAAGGCAAAGCCCCAGCAAGGCTGAGGCAAAAAAAGTACGCAGCGAGAACATAGACACCGGGTTGCACGATCAGGAAAGAGGAGCAGTTTAGAGGAACAACCCGGGACCCGGGCGGCTTCCTTCGGGGAATCTGACGCCCACTTTGAGGATCTTGTTCCCTTCCATAACCGCAACTGTCCAAATAGTTCCGTTCCATTCGATCTGGTCGCCGACAATGGGCGCGCCGCGATTCTTCTGAATGATGAACTGGCTCAGCGGCATGTTCGAATCCAGGCCGTCGAGTTTCAAACCGTACAATGCCGCGACAGCCCCGAGCTGAGCGTCTCCCTCAAGGACGAAGTCACCGAAGAAGCGCAGATCCAGACCCCGTTGCGGCGCCTGACTGAACAGCTTGCCGAGGGCGGGAAGGTCGTGTTCGTGGCCGATGACGCACAGCAGGTCGCCCGTCTCCAACACCGTACTACCCGACGGATGGAGCAGTTGCTGACCCCGAAACAGGGCCGCGATCCGGGTGCCTTCCGGCATTTTCAGCTCGCGAAGGGCCGCACCGATGCACCATTTCTCGGCACCGAGTCGGTAAACGAACAGCTCCCACTCGCTGGTCACGTGCACTTCGAGCGCTGCGCGAGAGATGGGTGCAGGATCAGGCGGAACCGTCACCTTCAGCCATTTCGCCATCCACGGCAGGCTCGTGCCCTGCACCAGCAGCGACACCAACACGATAAAGAAGGCGAGGTTGAAGAACAGTTGCGCCTGCGGCAGACCCGCCATCAGCGGGAACACCGCCAGAATGATCGGGACCGCCCCGCGCAGGCCGACCCACGCGATGAAGGCTTTTTCGCGACCATGAAACACGCGGAACGGCAGCAGGCCTGCGAGGACCGACAGCGGGCGCGCCACCAGAATCATCCACAGCGCCAGGCCCAAGGCCGGCAGCGCGATGGGCAGCAAATCATGGGGCGTGACCAGCAGGCCCAACACCAGGAACATGCCGATCTGGGCGAGCCACGCCATGCCGTCGAGCATGTGCAGGATGCCGTGACGGCTACGAATCGGCTTGTTGCCGAGTACCAGACCGCACAGGTAGACCGCCAGAAAGCCACTGCCATGGATGGCGTTGGTTAGCGCAAACACGGCCAGGCCGCCCGCGATCACCAGAATCGGGTACAGGCCGTTGGCCAGGTTGATGCGGTTGACCAGTTGCAGCATCAGCCAGCCGCCGCCGAGACCGAGGATGGCGCCGATGCCGAATTCCTGGATCAGATGACCCAACAGGCTCCAGTGCAGGCCGGTCTGGCCGCTAGACAGCATGTCGATCAGCGTGACGGTCAGGAACACCGCCATCGGGTCGTTGCTGCCAGATTCGATTTCGAGGCTGGCCGTGACCCGCTCATTGAGGCCCTTGCCGCCCAGTAGCGAGAACACCGCTGCGGCGTCCGTTGAGCCGACGATGGCGCCGATCAACAGGCCTTGAATGATGTTCAGGTCGAACAGCCAGGCCGCGATCATGCCGGTCAGACCCGTGGTGATCAGCACCCCGACCGTGGCCAGCGACAAGGCCGGCCAGAGCGCAACCCGGAAACTCGCGACCCGGGTTCGCAGGCCGCCGTCGAGCAGGATCACCGCCAGTGCGAGGTTGCCGACCAGATAGGCCGTCGGGTAGTTGTCGAAGATGATGCCGCCGCCATCGACGCCTGCCGCCATGCCGACCGCCAGGATGATGACCAGAATCGGGATGCCGAGCCGGGACGACAGCGAGCTGACCAGAATACTCGCGCCCACCAGCAACGCGCCGATCAGGAACAGGCTGTTGATGGTCGTCGCATCCAAGGGCGGTACTCCAGACAAAAGCAGAAATGAACGCATGCGTGAACTGACATGCAGTCCACGTGCCAAGGGATTTAACCCGTTGAATTGGCACGCTGTCAAAGGCTTCTGCCAGTGGAGGGCTTAACGCTTGCTTCGGTCCTGGAGAACCAACAGCCGTGCACAATGCCATTAATAGGGTGTGCAGAGTGCGGTAATTATGCAGTGCATGTTCGGATCTTTAGTTGGCTACTGTGGGGCTTCTGATCACTGACAAGGATGTCGACGATGAAAAAGAAACTGGAGCCCTCCCTATACCCGATGCCGTCGGGCGTTCGGCCACGTAGCATTGGTTCGATTTTTTATCCAGAGCTTGATCTTGAGGTAGATGAAGCTGCCGAAGGCATCGGCTACGAAGTCGGGCTACCCGAGGTGGAGGGGCCTGAAATCGTGCCGATTGAAGAAGGAGGGCGTGACCCACATCACGCCTTGCTGCTGACAGAGTTCCTGGCCAGCAAGGATTTAAGCTTTCCGTCCCCCAAAGACTTCGCTCACGACAAGGCCAAGGCCTACGTTCTGGAGCATCTGGAGCTGGACATCGATCCCGATGACCTGATCATTGCCACGCTCTACATCGACGCCGCGGACCACGGCGATCAGCGTGCGAACCTTGCCTACTCGATGACGCTGACTGAAGCCTTGATGCGCAATTGGCAGCAGGAGGGCGATGGCCACTTCTACGATCATCTCGGAACGCTGGAGGACTGGCGGCTTGAAGGGTATCCCGCGGTCATTTCGGAAGAACCTCTGTCGCTCGACCAGTGTTTTGCCTATGAAGCGATCTACCGTAAAACCGCCCCCCAACACTTCGACGGTTCCGCTCAGGTCCATCTGGACCCCAAGCCGTTCAAGCGCTTCATTTGGGAGGCTGATCTCCAGTCCCACTACGAGGAGCTGCTCAACGATTTCTGGGCCGCGCACCGGGATGACTATCACGTGTTCATCAAGGCTTCGCTTCTGCGGGCTGCCTATGTTCAGCATGAGGAAGGCTCGCTCAGTGACGAGGATAAGGCGCTTGTCCTCGACGCTGTAGGCCTGAAGCCTGAACAGCCGTGGGAAACGTTGGCGTTCGAGGCATTTCGGGATGCGCCGCTGAATCCTCAGAATGTGACAATTCGCGAGCTCGGCATTTATTGCTACACCGCTACCGACATCATTGTGCTCAAGGATGAGCGCACTGAAAGGCTAGTGATGTACATCCCCGGCAACTCGTCGCCGCTGCACGGTTTCGACGACATGGCCGCCTTACGTGACTGGTTTGCGTTGCAGTGCCGATACACCCAGCGGAGAACAGCGCTGGAAGGGCATTTTAAAATCGAGGATGGGCCTGACGGCGTTTTTTACAGTGGCCTGCAGTCATCTCTGAAAGGACTGGGTGCTTACCCGAACTGGTTCATCGGCAATACGCATTATTGGAACCCCGCCAGTGAGATCAATCTGGGGCCGGCGCTTTCACCGTGGCCGTTCTCTCATTTCAAGAAAAACCTCCAAAGCCGACTCAAGTCGGACGCAAGGCGTCTGTTCCGCAGCCGCGCCGACTACAACAAGGAAACGGCGGCGGAGATCCTGTCTGCCGCGATCAACGTCACCGGCGTTATCGCGATGGTGGTGCCAGGTTTGTGGGCGCCCCTCGCGGTGATGTCTGTGGCGCTGATCGGCCTGGGAGCCGATCAGGTGATCGAGGGGACTGTCGAAGAACAGCATGAGGGCGCTGGCCGAATCGTCTTTGGTGTTCTCAATGCTGTGCCGGCACTCGCCGAGGGCGCTGGAAAAGTATTGGGCGCGGCAGCGGTGAAAGGCGAGCCAGTTGCCGCAGGCGCGGCCGACGAGATTGGACAGAAAATCAGCAGTGCAACTGAAGAAGAGCGGACTGCAGCCTCGGCCGAAGCGGAACGCGCAGAAACGCATGCGGCGGAAGAGAAGCAAGCGCGAGCGACTGAGTCCGAAGATGAACGCGGGGCGCGACGGGATCAGGAGGAGCAGCGTCGAGCAGACCTGAGAGCGCATCACGCGGCCCACTTCGACGCTGTGAAAGCCTTTGGTGTGGAGCCTGCAGGGTTGCGCTCGCTGAGCCCGGCGCTGAGGGCTGATCTCGCCAGCTTCGAATATGTCGATGAACTGCCTGCTGGCGGAGAGTGGAACAGTCTGGATGAAGGAAACGTCTACAGCGTTTTTGACAAGGACTCCGGAAGCGACATCCATTTCGCTCGCGTGCACGCAAAGGTCTACCGAGTGGAGTTCGTCGAGAATGCCCAGCAGTACCGAATCGTTTCGTCGCGCGATTCGACGCTCAAGGGACCGTACGTCAAAAAGCTGAAAGGCTTTTATTCCGACATTGATGTCAGGCCTGGGCTGAGGGGTGGCGACAGCTACGTACCTGGGGACGAACCTGTTCCCGAGATCGCGCCGGTCAAAGAGGATATTCCACTGGTGCGCGCGCAGCCGCCCTTGTTCGTGGAGATCCCACTGGACGGTATCGAGGTACGGCCGGTGGTGGGCGATGACGGTCAGGAAATCGATCAGTTCTTCATTCCCAATCCATCGAAAGACGTCCGGGTGTCCTATGACGTGGATCTGGGTTGCTGGAAAAAGAACGCCGTCGAGTTCCGATGGATGGACAACAACGGCGTCTGGAAATCGGGGAACGAGGACAGGTTCCTCAAGGTCAGGGGCAAGCTATTGCCGCCTGTGAAAAGCGAGATTTACAAATTTCCACGCGTGCCCGGCGTGGCGAAAGACACGCAGGCGGTGAACCGCACCGTTCACCACGTCTGGCTAGGCAGCAGGCTTCCGGATGAACATTTGATCGCCGGGATGAAAGCCAACATGGAGACCAACCCGGACCTCAGCTTCACTCTGCATATCCAGATCGATGACACTGCCATCGTTGACGGGGCCAGCCCACAGGCACAACTGCAAGCGGCGTTTGCGGGCCATCCGAACATGACCGTCTCGAACCTTGAAGAAGAACCGTTCTTCACCCATTTCAGGGAAAGCCCGCACACCGCCGAACCCTTCAACTATTTCCGTGAAGGCAGCGGCCAAAACTATGCAGCGGCGTCGGACGTGGTGCGCTATCCGTTGTTGCATGAGTACGGCGGTATCTACATGGATTGCGACGACGTGATCAAAGTGTCGTTCGAGGGGCAAGCGCTGAATGCGGGGCCGAACGATGTGTTGATGGGGGAGGCTGTGTCGTCGTCGCGCATGGATTTCTTCGGTCCTGGCAACAGCCATTTTGCCAGCCACCCCGGTAATCCGGTGTTACGGGAAGTGCAGAGCACGTTGTACGCGCGCTTCAAGGACGAGCTCGACGCGCTTGTCAGCATGGAAGCAGACAAGTCCCAAGTGATCGACGGGAAAAATCCTTACATGACCAAGATATTTTTCGTGACAGGGCCGCGCCTGTTGCTGGACACATTGAAGAGCGTTCGCCCGGACTACGCGGCCTTGCTCGACAATTCCCTCCACGCAAAATCAGGCATTTCTTCGCTCACCTATCAGGAGTACGTGATAGAAGCTCAAGACTTTTATGTCCCATTTGGCCGACGGCTGAAAATCACAGCGGGTGCCGAAAACTCGTGGCACTCGGCGGCCAGTTGAGAAGGTGATCGATAGGCGGCGAAATGAGCCTCTGCTCACGCGCCGCTTATCTCAGAACCAGCTGTCCTGCATCGTCAGGCAGACGTCATCACGAGCCTGGAGAATCGCCAGCTCGTGATGACACGCCGGGACTTCCCACGTCAGGAAGAATCGTGCGGCCGCGAGTTTGCCGGTATAGAAATCCGTGTCGGCCGTCTGGCCTTTATTCAGGCCTTCTTGCGCCCGAATCGCCTGCTCCAGCCAGCGCCAGCCGATGACTGTGTGGCCGAACGCTTTGAGGTAGAGGGCAGAGTTGGCCAGCGTCGCGGTGACCTTGCCTTGGGCCAAGTCCATTAAGAGTTCAAGCGTCACGGCCTGCAAGCGTGCCACCAGCTGTTCCAGTGGCTGGCGCAATGAACTCAACGACGCGTGTTCCTGCGCCCGTTGGCAGGTGTCTGCGATCAGACGGACCAATTGCTTGAGACCGGTGCCGCCGTTCTGCGCCAGTTTGCGTCCCAGCAGATCCAGCGACTGAATGCCGTGAGTGCCTTCGTGAATCGGGTTCAGGCGGTTGTCGCGGTAGTACTGCTCCACCGGATATTCGCGGGTGTAACCGTGGCCGCCGAGAATCTGGATCGCCAGCTCGTTGGCTTTCAAGCAGAACTCCGAAGGCCAGGATTTGACGATGGGGGTCAGCAGGTCCAGCAGTTCATGGGCCAGCTTGCGCGCTTCTTCGGTGTCGCCCGTTTGCGTGTCGTCGAACAGGCGAGCGGCGTACAGTCCCAAATCGAACGCGCCCTCGACGTAGGCTTTTTGCGTCAGCAGCATGCGTTTCACGTCCGCGTGTTGAATGATCGACACCGGCGCGCTTTCGGGATTTTTGCTGTCGGGCAGGCGACCCTGAGGGCGTTCGCGGGCGTACTCCAGCGAATACAGATAACCGGCGTAACCGAGCATCACGGCGCCCATGCCCACGCCGATCCGTGCCTCGTTCATCATCTGAAACATGTAGCTCAAGCCCTGATGGGGCTTGCCCACCAGATACCCCACGCAGCTCCCGTTATCGCCAAAATTCAGAGCCGTCGAGGTGGTACCGCGCCAGCCCATTTTGTGGAACAGCCCGGCGAGCAGCACGTCGTTGCGGGGTCCGAGACTGCCGTCTTCGTTGACCAGAAACTTCGGCACGATGAACAGCGAAATGCCCTTCACGCCGGGTGGCGCGTCCGGGAGTTTGGCCAGCACCAGATGGACGATGTTTTCGGACAGCGGATGATCGCCGCCCGAAATAAAAATCTTGTTGCCGCGCAGCCGGTAGCTACCGTCGGCGGCAGGTTCTGCGCGGGTGCGAATGTCCGACAGCGATGATCCGGCGTGAGGTTCGGTCAACGCCATGGTGCCGAAAAAACGCCCCTCGATCATCGGTTGCAGAAATTTCTGCTTTTGTTCTTCGCTGCCGAAGTTCTCGATCAGGTTCGCCGCGCCCATGGTCAAGAAGGGGTACGACGTCGACGCCGCGTTGGCGGACTGGAAGTGAGCGAAACAGGCTTGGGATAACAGCGTCGGCAACTGCATGCCACCCGCTTCGAAATCCCGCGCCGCGTTCAAAAAGCCTGCTTCAAGAAACGCATCGACAGCGGGTTTCACCTCGGGGATCAACACCGCTTCGCCGTTCTCAAAGCGCGGCTCGTTCTCGTCGTTCTTGCGGTTGTGGGGCGCGAAGTATTTCTCCGCAATCGCCCGCGCCGTGCCAATGGCGGCATCAAACGTCTCACGACTGTGCTCGGCAAACCTTGCACGCTGAGTCAATGCCTCGGCGTCCAGCACCTCGTACAGCTCGAAAGCCAGATTGCGGGAACTGAGCAGCGTCTCGGACATGGCGGCGTACCTTTTGTTGGATTGCCGAGGAGTCTAGGGGCGAGGGGAAGGGGTGAACAGGAAGATTGATGTGGGTGATGGAGGGCTAGAACACAGGGTGAATGCAGGCCGGGTAGAGAGCGTCGCACGGTTTCTGACCGTGGGAGCGAATTCATTCGCGATGAGAAGGTATACCCGACGAAGGTCATCGGATGTACAGACGTCACGCGACTGAATTCGCTCCTACAGGAGGGACGTAGCGCCGGCTTACCCGATCGTCATCAGACTCGCATTCCCCCCTGCCGCAGCGGTGTTCACGCTCAACGCACGTTCGATCACCAAGCGTTCCAGCGCAATGCCGGTTTCGCCTTTGGACAAGCCGTGAACACCGATGATGGCGCCAGCACGCTGAGCGACTTGCTCGCAGATGGCGCGCAGCTGGTCGGAGTCGCCGTGGTGCAGGACGGCTTCGATGGCGATGTCGTCCTTGCTCCAGTCACTCACCAGTTTGATGCGCGCCTGCACGTCTTTCGGCAGGCGCTTGTACAGCGGCTTGCTGATCTCGGTGTCCGGCACGATGGCGGTGCTGCCAACGGCCAGTACAGCGGCCAGTTGCGTCAGCAGGTCGGTTTCGTCTTCGGCCAGGCACAGCACGTGCTCACGGGGCAGGATGCTGTAGCTGTTGCGCTCGCCGGTCGGGCCTGCCAGCAGTCGTGAGATGCCGCTTTGCGATTGTTCGGCGAACTGATCACAGGTCGCTTCCAATTCCGCTTGTTGCTGGCTCGACGCCCAGGCTTTCAAAGCGGTCAGCGGTTTGAGCAGGTTGTCGCGCAGGCGCACGTCAGGCTTCGTCGCGGCGTCACCTTGAGCGAACGATTTCTGCACGGCGTCGGCAGGGCGAGTCGAGAGCAGGCGATACAGGTACAGCGGGCCGCCCGCTTTCGGACCGGTGCCCGACAGACCTTCGCCGCCGAACGGTTGAACCCCGACCACGGCACCCACGATGTTGCGGTTGACGTACATGTTGCCGGCGTTCACCGAGTCGATCACCTTGGCGATGGTTTCGTCGATGCGGGTATGAACACCCAGCGTCAGGCCGTAGCCCGAGGCGTTGATCTGGCCGATCAGTTGGTCCAGTTCCTTGCGCTTGTAGCGAACGACGTGCAGCACGGGACCGAAGATCTCGCGTTGCAGTTCGTCGAAGCTTTCCAGTTCGATCAGGGTTGGCATCACGTAGGTGCCGCGCTTGATTTCGTCGCTGTCGGCGATTGCCACCTGATACACGTTACGGCCTTTGTCACGCATGGCCTGGATGTGTTTCTCGATGCCTGCCTTGGCTTCGGCGTCGATCACCGGACCAATGTCTACGGACAGGCGCTCCGGGTTGCCCAGACGGCTTTCGGCCATGGCACCCTTGAGCATTTCGATGACGCGGTCGGCGGAGTCTTCCTGCAGGCACAAAACGCGCAATGCAGAGCAACGCTGGCCCGCACTGTCGAAGGCCGAGGACACCACGTCGATCACCACCTGTTCAGTCAGGGCTGAGGAATCGACGATCATCGCGTTCTGGCCGCCGGTTTCGGCGATCAGCGGGATCGGACGGCCCTGCGAGTCGAGACGACCGGCGATGTTGCGTTGCAGCAGGCGGGCGACTTCGGTGGAGCCGGTGAACATCACGCCTTTGACGCGATCGTCGCCGACCAGGCGGGCCCCGACGGTTTCGCCACGACCTGGCAGCAATTGCACCACGCCCTCAGGAATACCGGCTTCCAGCAGAATGCGCACGGCTTGAGCCGCGACCAGCGGGGTTTGCTCGGCCGGCTTGGCCAATACCGGGTTACCTGCGGCCAATGCTGCGGCGACCTGACCACTGAAAATCGCCAGCGGGAAGTTCCACGGGCTGATGCAGACCACCGGACCCAGTGGACGGTGGGCGTCGTTGGTGAAATCGTTGCGAGCCTGCACGGCGTAGTAACGCAGGAAGTCCACGGCTTCACGCACTTCGGCGATGGCGTTGGCGTAGGTCTTGCCTGCTTCGCGAGCCAGCAGGCCCATCAGGAGCTGGATGTCGGCTTCCATCAAATCAGCGGCCCGTTCCAGGATCGCGGCGCGTTCGGCCGGTGGCGTCGCTTGCCAGATCGGACCGGCGCTCAGGGCGCTCAGAAGGGCGTTATCGACGTCTTCCAGACTGGCTTCCTGAACATGGCCCACCACGTCACGCAAGTCGGATGGGTTCAGCACAGGGTTTGCAGCGCCTGCGCTGACCGGGCTGCCCAGCATCGGCAGGGCTTTCCAGTCGTTGTGTGCGGTGGCCAACAGTGCGGACGACAACGACGCCAGACGGTGTTCGTTGGCCATGTCGATGCCGGCCGAGTTGGCGCGCTCGCTGCCATACAAATCGCGAGGCAGCGGAATGCGTGGGTGCGGCAGACCAAAGCCGCCTTCCTGCGTGGCCATGCGCTCGATGCTGGAAACGGGGTCGGCCACCAATTCCTGAATCGAAATGGACTGGTCGGCGATGCGGTTGACGAAAGAAGTGTTGGCGCCGTTTTCCAACAGGCGACGAACCAGATAAGCCAGCAGCGTTTCGTGTGTGCCAACCGGAGCGTACACGCGGCACGGTCGATTCAGCTTGCCGTCAGCGACCTTGCCTACGACTTGTTCGTAAAGAGGTTCACCCATGCCATGGAGGCACTGGAATTCGTACTGGCCGGGATAATAGTTCTGACCGGCGATGTGATAAATCGCCGACAACGTGTGGGCGTTGTGCGTCGCGAATTGCGGGTAAATGACTTCCGGCACCGACAGCAATTTGCGGGCGCAGGCGATGTAGGACACGTCGGTGTACACCTTGCGGGTGTAGACCGGATAGCCTTCCAGGCCTTCGACCTGAGCACGCTTGATTTCGCTGTCCCAGTACGCGCCCTTCACCAGGCGGATCATCAAGCGATGGCGGCTGCGGCGGGCCAGATCGATCACGTAGTCGATCACGTATGGGCAGCGCTTTTGATAGGCCTGAATGACGAAGCCGATGCCGTTCCAGCCGGTCAGTTGCGGTTCGAAGCATAGGCGTTCGAGCAGGTCCAGTGACAGCTCAAGACGGTCCGCTTCTTCGGCGTCGATGTTCAGGCCGATGTCGTACTGCTTGGCCAGCAGCGTCAGGGACAGCAGGCGCGGGTACAGCTCTTCCATCACTCGCTCGTACTGCGCACGGCTATAACGCGGATGCAGGGCCGAAAGCTTGATCGAGATGCCCGGGCCTTCGTAAATGCCGCGACCGTGGGAGGCTTTGCCGATGGAGTGGATTGCTTGTTCGTACGACGCCAGGTATTTCTGCGCATCGTGTTCGGTCAGCGCCGCTTCTCCGAGCATGTCGTAGGAATAGCGGAAGCCTTTGGATTCGAAACGGCTGGCGTTGGCCAGCGCCTCGGCAATGGTTTCACCCGTGACGAACTGCTCGCCCATCAGGCGCATGGCCATGTCGACGCCCTTGCGGATCATCGGTTCGCCGGACTTGCCGATGATGCGGCTCAGCGAAGAGGTCAGGCCTGCTTCGTTGTGAGTGCTGACCAGTTTGCCGGTCAGCAGCAGCCCCCAGGTGGCTGCGTTGACGAATAGCGATGGGCTGTTACCCAGATGCGGCTGCCAGTTGCCGGTGCTGATCTTGTCGCGGATCAGTGCATCGCGGGTGCCTTTGTCCGGAATGCGCAGCAGCGCTTCGGCCAGGCACATCAGCGCCACGCCTTCTTGGGACGACAGCGAGAACTCTTGCAGCAGGCCCTGCACGATGCCCGCGCGGCCCCCGGCGCTCTTTTGATTGCGCAGTTTTTCGGCAATCGACGCGGCCAGCTTGTGGGTGGCGTCTGCCATGGCTACTGGCAGGCGGGCCTGTTCCAGCAGCATTGGCACGACTTCAGGCTCAGGGCGACGATAAGCCGACGTGATCGCGGCGCGCAGCACTGACTGAGGCAGGATGCTTTCAGCGAATTCAAGGAACGCCTGATGGCCGTTATCCACGGGCAAATCGCCGTGATCATCGGCGTCTTTGCTGACCAGCCCATTGAGCTCGTTGAGGGTGGCGCCAGCTTCGAGCTTCTCCAGGTAATTGAAAATCGCCTGTTTGATAAGCCAGTGGGGAGTCCGGTCAATGGACTGCGCAGCTGCTTTCAATCGCTCGCGGGTCGGGTCGTCGAGTTTGACACCGAGGGTGGTGGTCGCCATGTCTTGTCCTCATCAGAGCCACATTGGGCGTGGCTGTCACTGCGGGCAAGATTAGCCTGTGGTCGGGGCTGGGTGCAACCGGGTGCAACCCGTTTTTTCAAGATATTTCCAAAGGTATCGTCAATGCACGATGCCCCTCAAAAAAGGGTTTAAGCACCGTCATTTGGTGTGATTTCGGCTATCAATGGTTCAAAAAAGCGCATAAAAACCAACGGGATACATTTTGACTCAGAAAAAGAGCGGCTCAGTGTTCCGAAAGGTTGCACCTTTTCCGTTCTGTTCCCTAGGATGCCCGCCTTTGGTGCAACCCGTTGTGCCTCCTTTCACCAAGGCATGGACAGACGATGAACATTAGCAACCCTACGTTGATCACTTTTGTGATCTACATCGCTGCCATGGTCCTGATCGGACTCATGGCTTATCGCTCCACCAATAACCTTTCGGATTACATACTCGGCGGTCGAAGCCTGGGCAGCGTCGTGACGGCACTGTCAGCGGGGGCCTCGGACATGAGTGGCTGGCTGCTGATGGGGCTTCCAGGCGCGATTTACATGTCCGGCCTGTCGGAAAGCTGGATCGCCATCGGCCTGATCGTCGGCGCCTACCTGAACTGGCTGTTTGTGGCCGGTCGCCTGCGGGTGCAGACCGAGCATAACGGCGACGCACTCACACTCCCGGATTACTTCTCCAGCCGCTTCGAAGACACCAGCGGCGTGCTGCGGATCATTTCGGCGATCGTAATCCTGGTGTTCTTCACGATCTACTGCGCCTCGGGCATCGTGGCCGGCGCGCGTCTGTTCGAAAGCACGTTCGGCATGCCTTATGAAACCGCGCTGTGGGCCGGAGCCGCCGCGACTATCGCGTACACATTCATCGGCGGTTTCCTCGCCGTGAGCTGGACCGACACCGTGCAGGCCACGTTGATGATCTTTGCGCTCATCCTGACGCCCATCATCGTCCTGCTGGCCACGGGTGGCGTCGATACCACGTTTCTGGCCATTGAAGCCAAAGACCCGGCTCACTTCGACATGCTCAAGAACACCACCTTCATCGGCATCATTTCTTTGATGGGCTGGGGCCTGGGGTATTTCGGGCAGCCGCATATCCTGGCGCGTTTCATGGCGGCCGATTCGGTGAAGTCGATCGCCAAGGCCCGTCGCATCTCCATGGCGTGGATGATCCTGTGCCTGGGCGGCACCGTGGCCGTCGGCTTCTTCGGTATCGCCTATTTCTCCGCGCATCCTGAAGTCGCCGGGCCTGTGACGGAAAACCCCGAGCGCGTGTTCATAGAACTGGCAAAGCTGTTGTTCAACCCGTGGGTGGCCGGCGTGCTGCTGTCGGCCATCCTCGCAGCGGTCATGAGTACGTTGAGTTGTCAGTTGCTGGTGTGTTCCAGCGCGTTGACGGAAGACTTCTACAAGGCATTCCTGCGCAAACGTGCCTCGCAACTTGAACTGGTCTGGGTTGGACGTGCAATGGTGCTGCTGGTGGCCCTGATCGCCATCGCCATGGCCGCGAACCCTGAGAACCGAGTCCTGGGTCTGGTGAGCTACGCGTGGGCAGGTTTCGGCGCGGCATTCGGGCCCGTGGTGCTGATTTCCGTTCTATGGAAAGGCATGACCCGCAACGGTGCGCTGGCAGGAATTCTGGTGGGGGCCGTCACGGTCGTCGTCTGGAAGCACTTCGAGTTGCTGGGCCTGTACGAAATCATTCCGGGGTTCATCTTCGCCAGCCTCGCCATTGTGCTCTTCAGTGCGCTGGGCAAAGGACCGACGGCGGGCATGTTGCAGCGTTTCGAAGCGGCGGAGAAAGAGTACAAGGCTGCGTAAGGTCGCTCTAGCAGCCGGCTTGCTGGCGAAGACGGTGGGTCCGATGCATTGCGATGCCTGTCGGAACGCTTTCGCCAGCAGGCTCGCCGCTACAGTCGCATGGCAAGCTCAACCTTTGTTGTGATCCACATCCAGGTTGAAGAACATCACCTTGCCGCCTTCGCTGGTGTAACCGGTGTTGTCCTGGGTATAAACCCCCGCCTTGAAGTACAGCTGCTGTTTGCTCCACGTAGCGCTGATGCGATCGTTCCAGTACATGTTGTTGGCCCTCACACTGAGCAAACCGGCTTTGTTCAGATGAATCTGATACTTGAAGGTTTCGTTGAGTGGTACGCCTTCGGCGACCGTGAAGATGCGCGCTTTCTTGTCGGTGGGATGAAACCTGACCTTGGCAACGATGATGCCGTCCTTGGTCGCGTCCTGATATTGGTACTCGACTTTGAGTAACGGCTGGGTGCTCTCATATACATGGATCTGACCAATCACGACGCGGCCGGATGAAGGCACCTGAATGACCTTGAGCTTGGCCGTGAGGAAATTGTCGGCGTCAGGATAGAACCAGTTATGCAGGGTGCCGTTCGACCAGGTCTCCCGCAATTCTGTGCGAGGGTACTTGGCGTTGGCGGTCTTGGTGCCGGTGACCGGCGCCCAGAACGTGACATTGGAAGCACTGGAGGTGAAGTACTTGCCGTCGTAGCCTTGAAGCAGTTGGCGGGTTTCAATGGTGGCGGGGGGCGAGCCCACAGGAATGCTCAGATTCCAGGTTCCCAAATCAATCATTTAGTTCGTCCGAGGTGTCTCATTGCCAGTCAAACATCTGGCGCAAGGCGGAAAGGGGCGCTTCTTATACGTTCCAAGTCCCTGCCTGTTAACGTGAAACCGTCGAACGGGTAGCGTCAATGTGCCGCTAAATTCCACGCAGGCCAGCGCAGGACTGCACCTCAGGGCTGATACCGTTAGTCGGTTCGATTACACTTTTGAGATGGCATAACGGTGGCCCAGCTTCACTTTTCCCCATTCGGGTCTAGAGTAAGGGCCATTCGGATCATGGGCGGAGCCCTCTCACCGGGCAGTGAAGTAATGAGTAGCAGCATGGAATGCGTGCAACCCCTGTCACCTAATGGCAAATCGGTTCTGTTGGTAGTCGATGACTACCCGGAAAATCTCGTCACGATGAGAGCGGTCCTGCAGCGACAGGACTGGGAAATCGTCACCGCCAGCTCCGGCATGGAAGCGCTGGGCCTGCTTCTGGATGTGGACGTCGACATCGTCCTGCTGGATGTGCAGATGCCTGAGATGGACGGCTTCGAAGTCGCGCGACTGATGCGCGGCAGCCAACGAACGCGCCTGACCCCCATCATTTTCCTGACCGCCAACGAGCAGTCCCGAGATGCCGTGCATAAAGGCTATGCCAGCGGTGCGGTGGATTATCTTTTCAAACCCTTTGACCCGAACATCCTCAAACCCAAGGTTCAGGCGCTACTGGAGCAGCAGCACAACCGTCGTGCCCTGCAGAAACTCAGCCGGGAGCTGGAGTCGGCGAGGGCGTTCAATGCGTCGGTGCTGGCGAACGTTGCCGAAGGCATTCTGGTGGTCAACGAAGACGGCATCATCAGTTTCGCCAACCCGGCGATCTGTCGGCTGCTGGGCATGACCGATGGCGAGCTGCGAGGCACCGAGCTGTGCTGTTATCTCGAAGAGCCGTGTGTCGCTGAGTGGACAGAGTCCGGGTTTTATCACCACTACCGACGCGCTGATACCTATCGCATTCATGACGCCATCATGCGCACCCCTGAAGGGCGGCAAGTGCCGGTGGCGCTGTCTTGCGCGCCATTGCCTGAAGAGCAGAAAGCGATGGTGTTGAGCGTGCTCGACATGTCGGTGGTGCGAGACCTTTATAGCCAACTTGAACACCAGGCCGTCACGGATTCGTTGACCGGGTTGCTCAACCGCCGAGGCTTTTACCAAACGGTCGAAGGCATGCTGCTGCGCAATGAGAATGCCGGGAAATACCTGGTGGTCCTCTATCTAGATCTCGACGGCTTCAAGCACGTCAACGATTCGCTGGGGCATGACGCGGGCGATCAGGTGTTGATCTGGGTCGCCGAGCAATTGAAGGAATGCTTGCGGCCGTATGACGTGCTGGCGCGGATGGGTGGCGACGAATTCGTCGTTGTGGTCGATGGGCTGGACTTCCCCGAACACGCCGCCAAAGTCGCCGAAAAGCTCATCGAACGGGTATCGGTGCGACGTCAGGTGGACGGAATCGAAGCCACGTTGGGCGCGAGCATCGGCATTGCGATTTACCCGGATTGCGGCACCAATCTCGATGGGCTGCTGCGTGCCGCCGACATCGCGATGTACGAAGCCAAGCGCGCGGGTCGCCATCAATACCGTTTCTATGACCAGTACATGAATGGCCGTGCGCGTTCTCGATTGATGCTCGAAGAAAGCGTGCGCACCGCCATTGAGGGCAAAGATTTCTCTATCGTCTATCAGCCGCAGATCAACGTTTTGACGGGGCGTACCCGAGGTTTTGAAGCCTTGCTGCGCTGGAACCACCCGGATGCGGGCGACGTGCCGTCCAGCCTGTTCATCCCGTTGCTGGAAGAAACGCGGCTGATCAACAAACTGGGCAGTTGGATCTACGAGCAAGGCGCCGCGCAGCGCCAGCGTTGGGAGGGGGTGTTCCCGGATGACCTGGTGATCAGCGTGAGCGTGAGTCCGGCGCAGTTCAGCATGCCCAATCTCGCTGCCGAGCTGCAGCGGGCGATCCAGATTCACGGGCTGAAACCGCGACAGTTGGAGGTGGAAATCACCGAGCCGTCGCTGGTCCACAACCTTGTTCACAGTCGTAAACAGCTGCAAAGCCTGCACGACATTGGCGTTCGGGTGTCGCTGGATGATTTCGGCGCAGGCGACAGTTCACTGGCGCACCTGCGAAACCTGGATCTGGACACGCTCAAGATCGACCGGCATTTCATCAGCGGCATGATGAACTCCCCGCGCGATCTGGCCGTAGCGCGCAGCATCATCGATCTGTGCCGATTGCTGGATATCGAAGTGATCGCTGAAGGGGTCGAGAATCTGGAGCAATATCACTGGCTCGTCGACAGTGGCTGCGAAATCATCCAGGGGTTCCTGCTGGCGCATCCGATGACGCCGGACGAAGCCTTGAGTTTCGTCGCGCCGATTACGTTGCCGAGTCGTGAGTCGCTGCTGGGCAAAGGCTGACGCGGTAGACTGATGCCTTTTCGACCCACACGATCAGACCATGACCGCCACCGCGCCAACGATGCTCAAGTACCTGCTGGCCTACCCGGCGTCTTTGCAGGATCAGGTCCGCCACCTGATTGCCCAGGACAAACTCGGCGATTATCTGAAGCAGCGCTACCCCGGACGCCATGACGTGCAGAGCGACAAAGCGCTTTACGCCTACGCGCTCGCCCTCAAGCAGGAACACCTTCGCAACGCGCCGACCATCGACAAAGTGCTGTTCGATAACCGCCTGGACCTCACCCATCGCGCCCTTGGCCTGCACACCACGGTTTCACGCGTGCAAGGCGGCAAGCTCAAGGCCAAGAAAGAAATTCGCGTGGCCTCGCTGTTCAAAGAGGCGGCGCCTGAGTTCCTCAAGATGATCGTCGTGCATGAACTGGCGCACTTCAAAGAGAGCGACCACAACAAGGCCTTCTACAACCTGTGCGAGCACATGCAGCCGGGGTATCACCAGCTGGAATTCGACCTGCGCGTGTACCTGACGTGGCGGGACATGCAGGGCTGAGGGCGTGATGGTTGGTCGTTATCGGAATTGGTGAGAGCATGGGCGCACCTCTCATCGACAAGGACCTGACGATGGACGTCAGCAAAACCAAAAGCAGCTTTTACCGCCGCTTGTATGTGGCGTATTTGATCGGCAGTGGCATCGCCAGCAGCGTCCCGGCCCTCACCGACGTCACCGGCATGCCGCGCCGAACGGCGCAAGACACTATCGCTGCGTTGGCGGATCTGGACATCGTGTGTGAGTTCGAACAGGAAGAGGGCGCGCGCAATCACGCGGGGTCGTACCGGATTCGCGAGTGGGGCGCGATCGACAAGCGCTGGATTGCGGAGCATCTAATGCAGATCAAATCGGTGCTGGGTTATCCCTGAGTGGGGCGACTGACGCTGAACACCTGTGGGAGCGAATTCATTCGCGAAAGTAGACCAGGCGACAGAGATGTATCAGCTGTACTGGCCAATCGCGAATAAATTCGCTCCCACAGTTCGACCGCGGAGTGCCAGAAGGCTCAATCCAGATCCCGACGCATCCCGATGTGTGGAATGCCGTCCTCCACGTACACCTCACCCACCGGGTTGAACCCGTAACGGCTGTAGTAGCCCTGCAAATGCGCCTGCGCCGACAGATAGATCGGTTGATCGGGCCAGTTGCGTTCGGCGTGTTCCAGCGCTTGCACCATGAGTTCGTGGCCCATGCCTTTGTTGCGCATCGATGGGGCAGTCACCACGCGTCCGATGGTCACGTCGCCGTCCTGCTGGATCGGGTCGAGCAGGCGCAGATAAGCCACCAGTTCATCGTCTTGCCAGGCCATCAAATGGCGCGTATCGCCCAGCAAGTCCTGGCCATCGACATCCTGATAAAAGCATTTCTGTTCGACAACGAACACCTGCGCGCGCAGCTGCAAAATGGCGTACAACTGTTCCTTGCTCAGGGCGGTATGGTGTTTGCAAATCCAGTTGATAGACATGAAGCCGGCTCGCGAAAAGAAGTCGATCCCGGATACTAAACGCATATTGCTGTAAGCCCAACGTCAACGCGTGGTGACAGTTGTGACAAGAGTCAGGGCATCGCGCGATTTCTTGAACTGCGGCACAAACATTGGCCACTTATGTGTTGTGGAAAAACAGCAACCGGTCTTCAATGAAGGCCACTTGCTACCTCCGAACGTCACCTCCATTGGGGTCGCTAAACGACCTTTTGCTCGCACCAGGGATGTCACAGTGTCGCTTGATTGCCGCTGAAAAATCGCAGGCCATCCACCTGCCTAAGGATCTTGAGCATGCCGCGTTTGCTTCGAGCCATGGCTTTGCTGGGAATGCTGTTGATTGCGCAAGGCGCGTCGGCGCAGAAACTGCGTATCGCCGGTGACGCCTGGGCCCCTTATTCGGATCTGACGCTGATCAATGGCGGGCTGTCCACTGACCTGATTCGCACGGCGCTTGACCGCGCCGGTTACACCACTGAATACGATCAGGTGCCGTGGGCCAGGGCGGTTCATGGGGTCAGTGAAGGGCGTTATGACATCCTGATCAACGCGTGGTACAGCAGAGATCGCACAGAGATGGGCGAGTTTTCCGGCGAGTACCTGGTTAACCGTTTGCGGTTTCTCAAGCGCAAAACGTCGGACATCCAGTACAAAAGCCTGCCTCAGTTACACCCCTATTCCATTGCCATCGTCCGCAGCTATGCCTACTCCCCCGAGTTCGATAACGATCCCGATCTGAAAAAAATACCGGTCGCGAGCTTTTCGACGGCGGTCCGGATGTTGGCGGCGGGGAGGGTGGAGCTGACCGTCGAGGACGAATACGCGGCGCGTTTCGCCCTTAGTCACGAGCCGGAAGACGTGCGAGGCAGCGTCGACTTTTTGCCCCAGTCATTGAGCGAAAACAGCCTGCACATTCTGGTCAGCCTGAAGAACCCCGATCACGCGAAAATCGTCGCCGATTTCGACAATGCCATCGCCGCCATGAAAGCCGATGGCACCTACGACAAGTTGTTCAAGCTGCACGGTCTGTAACGGTTGTCTCGTCCTTGGACGGCTCTTTGATCAAGTGAGCCGCCAAGGTGCGCAGCGGCCCCAGCTGACGGCAGATCAGCGCCAGTTGTGTTTGCACCAGACGCTGCCCTTCATCGATCTCTTCCGGCATCTGCTCAAGGTCCGCCGCCAGGGCTTCCTCGGCATCGCTTTGTACCGCCACGGGGTGACGGGTGGCCAGGCTCTGGGCGATCTCATCGATGCTCGACGCCAGATTGGCGCCCGCACCTTCGATCAACTGCTCGCGCACTTCGTTGGGGAGCTGGGTCTCGCGGTGGGCGCCGAGACCTGACAAATAGCTCAGCAATGTGTGCGAGAGCACCAGGAAGCGGAAGCCCACGTCGGCCTCTTTGCGGAAATGGCCGGGCTCCATCAGCATGTTCGCCAGCGTGGTGGACAGCGCGGCGTCGGCGTTGTGGGCGTTGCGTCGGGCCAAGCGATAAGCAAGGTCGTCGCTCTTGCCCTGGGCGTACTGCTGCATGATTTGGCGCAGGTAAATGCTGTTGCAGGACAGCGTGTTGGCCAGCACTTTGTTCAGGCGTCGGCCCTGCCAGTCCGGCAGGAACAGAAACACCGCCAAGCCCGCGATCAGGCTGCCGAGCAGCGTGTCCATCAGGCGCGGCAGGAACAGCCCGTAGCCGTTGCCGACCTGATTGAAGCAGAACAGGATCATCACCGTGATCGCCGCCGTCGACAGCGTGTAGCGCGTGGTGCGGTTGACGAAGAACACGACCCCTGCGAGCACTGCGCACATCGATTGCAGCACCGGCGTGGTGATCAGGTCGAACAGAATCCAGCCCGCTGTCAGGCCGATGGCCGTGCCGATGATCCGCTGCCCCAGTTTGCGCCGGGTGGCGCCGTAACTCGGCTGGCAGACGAATACCGTGGTCAGGATGATCCAGTAGCCTTGCGACGGGTGAATCAGGTGAACCATCAGGTAGCCGATCACCAGCGCCATCGGCAGGCGCAGGGCGTGGCGGAACAGCAGCGAGGTTGGCGTCAGTTGCAGGCGCAGACGGGTCCAGACGTCTTTCAAGTTGCGAGGCGAGCGGTCCAGCAGGCTGCTGTCCGAGGCATCCGCCAGCGCATCGGGATTACTCGCGTCGCGGAGCAGGCGGTCCAGCGTGCCAAGGTTGTTCGCCAGCGCACGGAGGGAACGCAGCAGGCCCCGCCACGCCGGGTTGCTCTGGATGCGCAGGTGTTCGAGGGAGGCGCGCAGGTCGTCCAGCGCATGGGCGAAGCTGTCGTCGTAAATGAACGGCTGGCGCAACTGGATCGATACCGACAGGTCGCGGCAGGCGTTGCCCTGTTGGCGCAACAAGCGTTGGCAGCGGAACAGCACGTCGCTGTGGAAAAACGCCTCGGCCAGTGAGTTGTAGGGGTAGTGCGACGAACTGGCACGCTCATGGATGTCTTGCGCGAGAAAGTACAGTTTCAGGTAGCGACTGACCTTTGAACCGGGACGGCCGCTGCCGACGCGGTTGAGGATGATTTCCTTGGTGACGTTCAGTGCGGCGACGACCTTGCCGTTCTGCTTGGCCAGCTCCAGACGCTTGGCTTCGACGTCCAGCGTGCGAATCGGCTCGAACAGATCGGACTTCAGTTTCAGGTACAGGCCCAGTTCGCGGAACAGTCGCGCCAATGCCTGCTGCACCGGCTGGTTGGAAAACAGCATCTGCCACAGCACTGACAGCAGTCCGTACCAGGCGGCACCGGCCACCAGCAGCATCGGTTCATGCCAGAAATCGAGGACCTCGCCGCCGCGCTGGTCCACGCCGATCATGGTGTAGACCGAGAGAATCAGCGTCGCGTAGGCGATCGCGCCGTATCGCTCGCCCAAGGCGCCGAGCATCGTCAGGCAGAACGCCGCCAGAGCGAAGGCGCAGATGAACAGGACGGGGTAGGGGAACAGCAGTTCGACGGAGAGCGCCGCGATGCTGAAGCACACCAGCGTCACGGCCAGCGCATTGAGGCGGCCTTGCCAGCTGTCGTCGGTTTCGGAGAGCGCGCTGGCGATAATCCCCAGGAACAGCGGGATGACCAGCGACATTTCGTTTTGATACCAGCACAGCGCCATGCTGCCGGTCAGCGCGATGAACACCCGCACGCTGTAGGAAAACTTGTCCAGCGCCCACAGGCGGCGGAAGGTATTGCGCAACGATTTCGATGCCATGAACGCGGACGGCCTTTTTCGCGACTGATTCTGCTGATGGATATGTACAGCGCCTGATGCGCGCTGTACATCTGATTAGCAAAATTTATTCCGTGAGCCTTGCGGCAATCTGTCGCCGGTCGCCGATTTCCTGTGGGAGCTTCCGGAGGTTACGACGGTGGCGAAGGGGCCGGCACAGCCAACACCGCTTTGTCGTCTGACACACCGCTTTCGCTGCCGTCGTAACCTCCGGCGTCTCCCACAGGGTTTCTCGCAATGCCTTAGATGTACTGCGCTGCCGCATACGCCGACGCCCAAGCCCACTGGAAGTTGAAGCCGCCAAGGTGCCCGCTCACATCCAACACTTCGCCGATGAAATACAGCCCCGGTGACTTCAGCGACTCCATCGTCTTCGAGGACACTTCCCGCGTGTCGATGCCGCCCAGCGTCACCTCTGCCGTGCGATAACCCTCTGTGCCCGCCGGAACCACTTTCCAGCTCGCCAGCTTTTCGGCGATGTCGGCCAGTTCGGCGTGGGTGTATTGCTTCATCGGCTTGGAGACGAACCATTGATCGGCGATCAGGTTGGCCATCTTCTTGGTGAAGAGTTCGCCCAGCAGGGTCTTGAGTTCGCTGTTTGGGCGCTCGGCCTGTTGCTCGGTCAGCCAGTTGTGGGCGTCGTGGTCGGGCAGCAGGTTGATTTCGACCGTGTCACCGGGGTGCCAGAACGAGGAAATCTGCAGAATCGCCGGCCCGCTCAGCCCGCGATGGGTGAACAGGATGTTTTCGCGAAAGCTGGTGTCGTTGCAGCTGACCAGGCAATCGACCGAGGTGCCCGACAGCTCGGTGCACAGCTCTTTCAACTGATCGGTGATGGTGAACGGCACAAGGCCGGCGCGGGTCGGCAGCAGGGTGTGACCGAACTGCTTGCCCACCTGATAACCAAAACCGGTAGCGCCCAGCGTCGGGATCGACAGGCCGCCCGTGGCGATCACCAGCGATGAGCAGCTGATGTTGCCCAAAGTGGTTTGCAGCAGATAGCCGGATTCGGTTTTCTCGATGGTTTGCACCGAAGTGTCCATGTGCAGGCTGACGCCTGCGTCATCGCACTCGCTGAGCAGCAGGCCGAGGATGTCGCTGGATTTGTTGTCGCAGAACAGCTGGCCGAGCTTCTTTTCGTGGTACGGCACGCCGTGCTTGCCCACCAATGCGATGAAATCCCACTGGGTGTAGCGCGCCAGCGCCGATTTGCAGAAGTGCGGGTTTTGCGAGAGGAAGTTGGCGGGCTCGGTGTACATATTGGTGAAGTTGCAACGCCCGCCGCCTGACATGAGGATTTTCTTGCCCGGCTTGTTGGCGTGATCGATCAGCATCACCTGGCGGCCACGATTGGCGGCGATGGCGGCGCACATCAAACCTGCGGCGCCAGCGCCGATGATCACAACGTCAGTAACGGGCAAAGCGGTGTCCTCGGATGTTCTGTGGTGTGTCAGATGGTTTTGCGGTGTCTGTGAATACGCCATCGCGAGCAAGCTCACTCCTACAGGTCTGCGCGATCCTGTAGGAGTGAGCTTGCTCGCGATGAGGGCGCTGCGGTGTTACCGAAATCAGAGAATCCGGACCCGCAACGATTTGCCCTTGATCTTGCCGTTGTTCAGACGATCCAGCGCCTGTTTGGCGATGCCACGTTCCACGGCGACGTAGGCCTGGAAATCGAAGATCGCAATCTTGCCCACCTGAGTGCCGGGAATGCCCGCTTCGCCGGTCAGCGCACCGAGGATGTCGCCCGGACGTAGTTTGTCCTTGCGGCCCGAACCGATGCACAGGGTGGTCATCGGTGGCAGCAGCTTGCCGCCTTCCTTGCGGGTCAACTGGTCGTACTGCTGCCAGTTCAGCGGCGCCTTTTGCAGCTCTTCGACGGCGCGGGCGCGCTGGCTCTCGCCCGGCGCAACGAGGCTGACGGCGATGCCGGTCTCGCCCGCACGACCGGTACGGCCAACGCGGTGAATGTGGATTTCCGAATCACGGGCCAGCTCGACGTTGATCACCATGTCCAGCGCATCGATGTCCAGGCCGCGTGCGGCAACGTCGGTGGCGACCAGCACTGAGGTGCTGCGGTTGGCGAACATCGCCAGCACTTGATCGCGATCGCGCTGTTCCAGATCGCCATGCAGACCGACGGCCGACATGCCTTTGGCGGTCAGGTGATCGACCACTTCTTGCACCTGCTGCTTGGTGAAGCAGAACGCCACGCAGGATTGTGGACGGAAATGATCGAGGACTTTCACCACCGCTTCGAGGCGTTGCTCGGGGGAGATTTCGTAGAAAATCTGCTCGATCTGGCTGTCGGCGTGCAGCGCTTCGACCTTCACGGTCTGTGGGTCACGCATGAACTTGGAGGCCAGCTGTTTGATGCCGACCGGGTACGTGGCCGAGAACAGCAGGGTCTGACGACGCTCCGGGGTCTGCTCGATGATGTCGGCGATGGCGTCGTAGAAACCCATGTCGAGCATGCGGTCGGCTTCGTCCAGGACCAGCGTGTTCAGGCCATCGAGGATCAGCGAGCCTTTGCGCAGGTGCTGCTGAATACGGCCCGGCGTGCCGACGATGATGTGGGCGCCGTGTTCCAGCGAGGCGATTTGCGGGCCGAAGGACACGCCGCCGCACAGGGTCAGGACTTTGATGTTGTCTTCGGAGCGCGCCAGACGGCGGATTTCCTTGGCGACCTGGTCCGCCAGCTCACGGGTCGGGCAAAGCACGAGTGCCTGGCAGCCGAAGTAGCGCGGGTTGATCGGGTTAAGCAGCCCGACGCCGAACGCGGCGGTCTTGCCAGAGCCGGTCTTGGCTTGAGCGATCAGGTCCATGCCCTTGAGCATCACCGGCAGGCTCTGCGCCTGAATCGGCGTCATCTCGGCATAACCAAGGGACTCCAGGTTAGCCAGCATGGCGGCGGAAAGGGGCAGCGAGTTGAAAGCGGTGTTGGTCACGGGACGGGCCTGCAAAACAAAATGTCGCGCAGTGTATCAGGTCGCAGCCCATGGCTTGGGGGTGGGGGCGATAAATGGTGGGGGGGGGTTCGACGGGGTCGGATGCACCGGTGATCTCCGCTGTAGGAATGCCGACCCCCTGTAGGAGCGAATTCATTCGCGAGGGGCCGGTACATTCGATACACATCTGTCGGATGTAACCCCGTCTCGCGAATGAATTCGCTCCTACAGAGAGGGATCAGCGCCCGACCGGAAGGGGCGTGTGGCCCCGGCGGTCACGCCTCGATTTCAGGCTCCGTCTGCGGCTTGCGCGGTGGATTCTCCGGCGGCATGCGTGGCGACAGCTGCAGGAAGATCGACGCTGCAAGCATCGCCAACACCCCCACGCACAGGAACGTCAGCTGGAACGCGCCCAACACACTGCTGACTTCGCCCGTCGACACATCATCGGTAAAGCCCCCCAACAACGCCGCCGCACACGCAACGCCCAGGCTCAACGACAACTGCGCCACCACCGACAACAGGCTATTGCCGCTCGCCGCGCTGGCGTCATCCAGGTCAATGAGCGTCACGGCATTCATCGCCGAGAACTGCAACGAGTTGACCCCGCCCAGGAAGGCCAGGTGAATCAGCAGCAGCCAATACGGCGTGTCGGCGTCCACCAACGCCATGCTCGCCAGCAGCGCGCCAAGCAGAAGGGTGTTGCCGGTCAGCACGATGCGATAGCCCAGACGCTCGATGGCGCGGGTGGCCAACGGCTTGGCGAACATCGCGGCCAAGGCCAGCGGAATCATGCTCATCCCGGCGTGGGACGGCGAATACCCCAGCGCCACTTGCAGCATCAGCGGCACCAGAAACGGCAGTGCCCCGCTCCCCAGACGGGCGAACAGGTTGCCCATGATCCCGACCGCGAAACTGCGGGTGCGGAACAGCGCTGCAGAAAACAGCGGGGATTCCACATGGCCTGCCCGCAGCCAATACGCCGCCAGACAGGCCATGCCGCCAAACAGCAGCATCACCACACGCAGGTGCGGCAGGTGCAGTTCGCCCAGGCCTTCCAACGCGATGGTGATCAGCACCATCGAGGCGCCGAACAGCGAGAACCCCACCAGATCGAAACGCGTGCGTCCGCCGCCCACGAGATCAGGGATGAACTTGCGCACCGCGAAGCAGCCCAGAATCCCCACGGGAATGTTGATCAGGAAGATCCAGTGCCAGCTCAGGTATTCCACCAGCCAGCCGCCGACCGTAGGCCCCATCAGCGGACCGAGCAAGGCAGGCATGGTGATGAAACTGAGGATGCGCACCAGCTCCGTCCGCGGATAGGCCCGCAGTACGATCAGCCTGCCGACCGGCATCATTAACGCGCCGCCCAAGCCTTGAATCACCCGGGCCGCGACCAGCATGCCAAGGGTGTTGGCCGCTGCGCACAGCAATGAGCCGAAGCTGAACAACAGAATCGCGCTGAAGAAAATCCGCTTGATCCCGAAGCGGTCCGAAATCCAGCCCGACGCCGGAATCAACAGGGCGATGGTCAGCATGTAGGCGATGATCACCGACTGCATGCGCAACGGGTCTTCGGACAGCGAACGGGCCATGGACGGCAGCGCGGTGTTGAGGATCGTGCCGTCCAGGCTTTGCATGAAAAAGGCGATGGCAATGACCCAAGGCATCCAGCGCAGAGTTCTGGCGTCCAGTTGCGGCGTGGTGGTCGGCATGTGGATCGTGGGTCCTTTTTGATTTTTGTGGGTTGGCGCTTTGGTGTTGCTGATTGCTGGTTATCTCGGTCTGCTTCTGGCCGAAGGCCGTAGGAGCTGCCGGGGTGGCGCTCCACCTTGCCTGCGATCTGCTGCGAAGCGGCAGTAAACCCGGCGAACGCGGTGGGTCAGAAAGGGCCAAGGCGTATGATTCTACTGCCGCTTCGCGCCAGATCGCAGG
Source organism: Pseudomonas sp. RC10 (assembly GCF_038397775.1). Classification (NCBI taxonomy): domain Bacteria; kingdom Pseudomonadati; phylum Pseudomonadota; class Gammaproteobacteria; order Pseudomonadales; family Pseudomonadaceae; genus Pseudomonas; species Pseudomonas bambusae. The sequence continues at coordinate 6,299,783 of NZ_CP151650.1, read as the reverse complement.
CAAGCCAGCTCCTTGTATCTCGACTCTGGCGTTTCATCGCGCCATAGTTCTCGACTGATCATCGAGGGAGAGCCGGGAAGCTGTTCAGCTCCTAAGGCCTCAGAGCTTACAAAGTAGATAGAGCTCCGGTTCTCCAACCTCACTCGAAAAGTCCGAACGGTATCCAGTGCGCGCCTTCGGCGTGAGCACGCATGTACAAGGCAGGACCGGGTGACGCGATGATCGTGTGCAATCGACTCTGGAGAGCGCCATGTCTGCTTTTGTTGGCATCGATATCGCCAAAAACTCATTTGATATCGCCACCCCGCTGGATAACGGGAAGTTCAGGACCAAAGCCAGGCTGGCCAATAATCCCAAGGGTTATCAGGTGCTGCTCGACTGGCTTACCACCCACTCCGAGCCCCATGCCTGGGTCGTGATGGAAGCCACCAGCGTCTACCACCAGGGCGTTGCTGATTGCCTTCACGCTCACGGATACCGGGTGTGCATCGTCAACCCTGCGATCCTCCACCAGTACGGCAAGGATGAGCTGCGCCGGGTCAAAACCGACAAGGCCGATGCAAAGCTGATCGCCCGCTATGCGCAAGACAAGCACACCAGACTGCGCGAGTGGGTGCCGGAGCCCGCGCCACGTCGGCGCTTGCGCGCGTTGGTGCGTCGACTGGAAGATTTGCAGGAAATTCAGCAGATGGAAAGCAATCGTCTGGATGTCGCCGAAGACAAGGTCAAAGCGTCGATCGAGTCGGTGATCAGCCACGTCAAGCAACAGATCGACGAGACCAGGAAAGCGATCAAAGACAATATTGACGACGATCCTGACCTGCGCCAGAAGCGCGATCTGATCGTGACCATCGACGGGCTGGGGGATACGACCGCAGCGCTGATCCTGGCCGAACTCGGCGACCCATTGGATTACAAGGGCCCCAAATCTATCGTTGCCTTTGCGGGCCTGGACCCACGTTGTGCTAGCTCGGGAGAGTCGGTAGGCCCGACCCATATATCCAAAACCGGCTCGAAAAGGCTGCGCGCCGGGCTTTACATGCCAGGCATGGCTGGCCTAAAGCACAACGCGGTGTTGCGAGAGCTAAAGACCCGGATGCGCGCCAATGGGAAAGCCCCAAAAGAGATCATCTGTGCAGCAATGCGAAAGCTGCTGCATCTGGTCTATGGCGTGCTGAAATCGGGCAAGCCGTTCGACGCAGAAATTGCGCTTGCCCGGTGATGGGCAAGACGGTATCTACAGGGTTTCGCGTAAGCCGCGAGTTGTCACAAAGTCAACGTCAGCTTGCTGATCAACGCCCCCGGCAGCAGATTCGACGCCGTCTGACGTTGACTGTAGGTGCTCGCCGAGAGGATGAGTTCCCTTTCCTTCGTCAATTGCTCCAACGCTCCACCCAGCAAACTGAAAATGCTGTCGTCGAAACGCATGGTGCTGACTGGGGCCTTGATTTGGCCGTCCTCGACCCAGAACGTCGCGAAGCGGGTCATCCCGGTGATGCGCCCGGCGGTGCGGTCGGAGAAGTTCAGGTACCACAGGTTGCTGATGTACAGCCCCGTGCCCAGTTCCTTCAGCACTTCGTCCAGCGCCAGCGAGCCGCCGTTCATGCTCAACGCGCCAGGCGCTTCCCCCCATCCGGCTCCGTTAGCGGTGAGGCCGTATTCGGCGGCGCTGCGCGAGTCAATCAGCCGGTCTTTCGCGACGCCCTCGACCACCAACGACAGGTCCGAGCGCGGATAGCCTTCGCCCGAAAACGCCGGAGACAGGGAGCCGGTCACCTGTTCGTCCAGGCTCACCAAGGGATTCAGCGTCGCGTGACCGTCGTACAGACGTTGCAACGGACTGGTTTTGTCCGCCAGCGATTGCGCCGAAAAACCGCCCCAGCACAGCATGCTCATCACTTCTTCCAGCGCTGCGGGTGCGAGGTAGGCCCTGTATTGGCCCGGCGCGAGAGGGTGCGAGGGATGCTCTAAATACGTCAATTGTTCGCGGGCCAGCGCGAAACGTTTCGCGAACGCTTCGTCGCTCCAGGCATGGCCGGCGTAGTTGGCTTTCACCGCCTGGCCGTTCTCGTGGAACAGGCTCCAGTCGAAGTTGAAACTGTTCGCCTGATGCCAGCCGAACCCCCCATTGGAGCTGGCGAAACCGCGATAGATCGGCCCGGCTGCGTAAATGCCCACCAGGTCCAGCCCCTCGCCCAGCTGCGTGATTTGCTCGACCACGTGGGCACTGTCGGGCAGCGGCGAGTCCTGAACGTTGCTGCTTTGCCAGGCATTCTCGTTGAGCAGCAGATAGGGATCGACCGGCAACAGTGCCAGCGTCTCGCGCAGTTGATGAAGTGCCTCGCCCAAACGCTGACGATCCAAAGCTTCATCGCCGGACAGCGTCAGGTTCAGGTCCGCGTGGCGACCGTCTTCGATCAGCTTGAAATACACGTTGGCCTGCTGCACATGCCCGGCCTGACGGACCTTGGCATGGTTGAACCGAATGAAGTCCGACGCCTCGGCGTTGTAGCTGAGAGTGAAACGTTCCTGCGGCGTGACCGCGCCGTTCAGCCATTCGACCAGCGCCTTGAATTGGGTTTGATGAGACATCAGGCGTCACCTCCGAACACATCGACGTTGGCGAACACGCAGGCAGGCGAAGCATGGCCCACGCGCACCACTTGGTTGGGTTCGCCTTTGCCGCAGTTGGGCGTGCCCAAGACTTGAAACGTGCTGGCGTCGCCGACGGCGCTGAGGTTGCGCCAGAACTGCGCGGAAATGGCCCGATAGTTCGGGTTTTTGACCACGCCCTTGAGTTCGCCGTTTTCGATCAACTGGCCCCACTCGCAGCCGAACTGGAATTTGTTGCGCGCATCGTCAATTGACCACGAACGGTTGGTACTCATCAGAATGCCGTGTTCGATGCCGCCGATCAGCGCCTGCATCGACTGGTCGCCCGGCTCGATGTTGAGGTTGGCCATGCGGTCGATGGGCGCGCGGTTCCAGCTGCACGCGCGGCTGTTGGCGACGCCCTCCATGCCGCTGCGGTATTGCGACAGCGCACCGCCCAGAGGCCGTTCGAGCACGCCGTTCCTGATCAGGAATTGCTTGCTCGCGGGTGTGCCGTCGTCGTCGAAACCGTAGCTCGCCAGTTGCTGCGGGATCTCCGGGTCGAACGTCACGTTGAGCAGGTCCGAGCCGTATTGCAGGGTGCCGAAGTCGCTGGTTTTGACGAAGCTGGTGCCGGCGTAATTGCGCTCGTCGCCGAGGATGCGGTCCAGCTCCAGCGGGTGGCCGATGGATTCGTGGATCTGCAGGATCATCTGGTCCGGGGTCAGCAGCAGGTCGCGTGGGCCGGTCGGGGTGTTGGGCGCCATGATCAGTTGCAGCGCCTGATCCGCGACATTGGCCGCTGCGCCGATGATGCCGCAGGACGTGATGACCTCCGCGCCACCTTGCTGGCCGAAGTTATCGCGGCCAAGGCTGCGGGTCTGGCTGTCTTGGCCATCGTAGGCAGTGACGCTCAGGCCGGGGAAGACGAAGCGCTGGGCCTGACGAATCTCGGCGCCAGCGCTGTTGAGGTAAATCTGTTCGACGTTTTCCAGGCCGAGGCTGACCTGCCAGTTCACCAGGCGCTCGTCCTTGGGCACGGCGGCGGATTCCTGACCGAGCAACGCGTAGCAATCGCTCAATGAAGGGAAGGCACGGGTGAGGTTGGGCGACAGGTAATCGGCGCGATGGGTGGCGACGGCGTGTTCGCGCAGATCGAGCAGCGAATGAGTGGCCAGCTGTCGCGCCTGAACTTCGGCCCTTTCGAGTGCGGCTTGCAGGCCCCGTTGCGAGATGTCGTTGGTCGCAGCGTAGGCTTCGACGCCGTTGACGCGCACGGTCAGCATCACGCCTTCGTCGGTGCTCAATTGCGGCGGCTCGGGGACGTTCTTGCGCACTGAGAGGTGCTGACTGGTCTGTTTGACGTAGCGCAGCGAGAAGAACTGGGCGCTGCTCTGCAGGGCGGCAAACCGCTGCTTGAGTTGAGCGGAGAAGTCGAACATGCAGGATGTCTCCTTGGCGATTCGGAGGGCAATGGGCCGAATCATAGCGCGGAAGGGCTCTGCGGCGGGGGAGAGAACTAAAGTTCATGCCCACGCGTAACTGTAGGAGTGAGCTTGCTCGCGATCACCGATTGCCAGGCACCATTGTGGTGACTGAAAAAACGCGATCGCGAGCAAGCTCACTCCTACAGGTTTTGCGTCTAGGCACGATTATAAGCGTCAAGCTGTCGAGCCAACCTCGCGCATCGGCTTGCCACGCGCCGGTGCATCACCCGCCACGAAATACTTGGCGGTGCTGCGCGGCAGTGGTGTACGGCCGCGAATCTTGTCGGCGATTTTCTCGGCGATCATGATCGTCGGCGCGTTGAGGTTGCCGGTGGTGATGATCGGCATGATCGACGCATCGACCACCCGCAGACCCTGCATGCCATGCACGCGACCTTCAGCATCGACTACCGCCATTTCGTCGGTGCCCATCTTGCACGAACACGACGGGTGGAACGCGGTCTCGGCGTGTTCGCGCACGAACTGGTCCAGCTGCTCGTCGGTCTGCACCTCAATGCCAGGGCTGATCTCGCGACCCCGGTATGGGTCCAGCGCAGGCTGTTGCATGATCTCGCGGGTCAGGCGGATGCCGTCGCGGAATTCCTGCCAGTCCTGCTCGGTGGCCATGTAGTTGAAGAGGATGCTCGGGTACTCGCGCGGGTTCTTCGATTTCAACTGCACGCGGCCACGGCTCGGCGAGCGCATCGAACCGACGTGGGCCTGGAAGCCATGCTCTTTCACGCCATTGCTGCCGTTGTAATTAATCGCTACCGGCAGGAAGTGGTACTGAATGTTCGGCCACTCGAACTCCTCGCGGGAACGAATGAAACCACCGGCTTCGAATTGGTTGCTGGCGCCGATGCCTTTGCCGAGGAACATCCATTCGGCGCCGATGGCCGGCTGATTCCACCAGAGCAGGGAAGGGTAGAGCGAGACCGGTTCCTTGCAGGCGTATTGCAGGTACATCTCCAAGTGGTCTTGCAGATTTTCACCGACGCCGGGCAGGTCGTGGACCACCGGGATGTCGAGCTTTTTCAACAGCTCTGCAGGGCCGACGCCGGAGCGTTGCAGCAGTTGAGGCGAGGCAATCGCGCCGCTGCTGACGATGACTTCCTTGCGTGCGCGGGCTTCGATGCGGGTGTCGCTGTCGCCCACCAGATACGCCACGCCGACGGCGCGTTTGTTGTCGAACAGGATGCGGTCGGTCAGCGCATGGGTGACGATGGTCAACGTCGAGCGCTGCTTGGCTTCGTCCAGATAACCACGCGCGGTGCTGGCGCGACGGCCATTCGGCGTGACGGTGCGGTCCATCGGACCGAAGCCTTCCTGCTGATAACCGTTGAGGTCGTCGGTGCGCGGATAGCCCGCTTGCACACCGGCCTCGACCATCGCGTGGAACAGCGGGTTGTTGCCCGCTTTCGGCGTGGTGACGCTGACCGGGCCTTCGCCGCCGTGGTAATCGTTAGGGCCGATGTCGCGGGTTTCGGCCTTGCGGAAATAGGGCAGGCAGTCGAGATAGGTCCAGTTTTCCAAGCCCGGCAGTTTCGCCCAACCGTCGTAGTCCATCGCGTTGCCGCGGATGTAGCACATGCCGTTGATCAGCGACGAGCCACCCAGGCCCTTGCCACGACCGCACTCCATACGGCGGTTGTCCATGTGCGGCTCAGGGTCGGTTTCGTACGCCCAGTTGTAGCGCCGGCCTTGCAGCGGGAAGGCGAGGGCGGCAGGCATTTGCGTGCGGAAGTCGGCGCGGTAATCCGGGCCTCCGGCTTCAAGCAAAAGGACCGTGACGCCCGCGTCTTCGGTGAGACGGGCGGCCAGGGTGTTACCGGCCGAGCCTGCGCCGATGATGATGTAGTCGAATTCCTGGGACATTGAAGAACTCCCTCTGGAGAAAATGGCCAATGAGAGAGGGGAGGGGGAGCGGTGTGGCTGCTCTACCCCTAGCACCCCATGCTAGTGCGCTAGCCGAAGCGAGATCTGGACCTGTAGGAGTGAGCTTGCTCGCGATAGCGGCGGGTCAGCCGGCAAAGATGCAAATTGTGCCAACGTCATCGCGAGCAAGCTCACTCCTACAGAGATCGGGTCATGGCGTAAGGCCGGGTTCAGAACACCGAAACGTAATCGCCTAGCTCGACCTGTACCGATTTGATTCGCGTGTACTGCGCCAACGAGCTGATCCCGTTTTCGCGCCCGACCCCCGATTGCTTGTAACCACCAACCGGCATCTTCGCGTCGGACTCGCCCCAGGCGTTGATCCAGCAAATGCCTGCTTCGAGCTGATGAATCACACGGTGCGCACGGGTGATGTCGCGGGTGACGATACCGGCGGCCAGGCCGAACTCGGTGTCGTTGGCGCGGCGGATCACTTCTTCTTCGGTCTCGTAGCTGAGGATGCTCATGACCGGGCCAAAGATTTCTTCTTTGACGATGGTCATGTCGTCGCTGCAATCGGTGAACACGGTGGGTGCCACGAAGGCGCCTTGGGCGAATTCACCCTGGGTCAGACGGTCGCCGCCGATCAGCAGGCGCGCACCTTCTTCCTTGCCCTTGGCGATGTAGCCCAGCACGCTTTCCATGTGGGCGAAGCTGACCAGTGGGCCGAAGTTGGTGGTGTCGATTTGCGGGTTGCCGACGCGGATGCGCTTCACGCGCTCGACGATCTTCGCTTCGAACGCAGCCTTCAACGCGCTCGGCACGAACACGCGGGTGCCGTTGGTGCAGACCTGACCCGAGCTGTAAAAGTTGGCCATCATCGCGATGTCGGCTGCGCGGTCCAGATCGGCGTCGTCGAAGATGATCAGCGGCGACTTGCCGCCCAGTTCCATGGTCACTTCCTTGAGCGACGAACTCGACGCGCTGGCCATGACTTTCTTGCCAGTGTCGGTGCCCCCAGTGAACGAGACTTTCTCGATGCGCGGGTGTTCGGTCAGCCAGGTGCCGACTTCACGGCCGCTGCCGGTCAGTACGTTGAACACGCCATTCGGCACGCCTGCCTGGGTGTAGATTTCGGCAAGTTTCAGGGTGGTCAGTGAGGTGACTTCGCTCGGCTTGAAGATCATCGCGTTACCGGCGGCCAGGGCCGGTGCGGATTTCCACAGGGCGATCTGGATCGGGTAGTTCCAAGCGCCGATGCCGACGGTGACGCCCAGCGGCTCACGGCGGGTGTAGACGAACGCGGTGTCGCGCAGCGGGATCTGTTCGCCTTCGATGGCAGGGACCAGACCTGCGTAATACTCCAGCACGTCGGCGCCGGTGACGATGTCGACGTATTTGGTTTCGGAGATCGCTTTACCGGTGTCGAGGGTTTCCAGCTCGGCCAGTTCGTCGTTGCGTTCGCGCAGGATATCGACGGCGCGACGCAGGATGCGTGAACGCTCCATCGCGGTCATCGCGGCCCAGATTTTCTGGCCCTTTTCAGCGCTGGTCACGGCACGTTCGACGTCTGCCTGAGTGGCCCGCTGGACCTTGGCGAGCACTTCGCCGGTGGCCGGGTTGATGGCTTCGAAAGTCGCATCGCCGCTGGCGTCGACGTAACCACCGTCAATGTAGAGTTTTTGCAATTCGAAACGGGCCATAAAGTCCTCGCAGTTGTCTGTGATGGGCGTTGACCGGATGCGCCGAGCGCAGTGCCAATCGTTGTCGGGCCGCTTGCCGTCCCTATCAGGATCGGCGCGGCGCTTTTGCCAGTTGGAAATCCATGTATTCGTAGGCGATCTGTTGCGCCTGTTCGGTATCGAAGGCGTCACCCGAAAGCGCGCCACGCAGCCACAAGCCGTCAATCAACGCCGCCTGACCACGAGCGGCGGTGCGCGCCTGTTCCAACGGCAAGACGCGGCGGAACTGGCAGCACAGGTTCGAATACAGGCGGTGATCGTTGATCCGCTGTAAGCGATGCAGCGTCGGCGAGTGCATGCTGGTGGCCCAGAAAGCGAGCCAGGTTTTCATCGCCGGGCCATTGACCTGGCTGGCGTCGAAGTTGCCCTCGATGATCACTTTCAGATGCGCGCGCGGGCTGTCATCGGTCAGCGCCTGACGCCGCTCGGCGACGTTAACGATCAGCGCGTTCATCAAGTGGCGCATGGTCGCTGCGATCAGGCCGTTCTTGTCCTGAAAGTAGTGACTGATGATGCCGTTGGAGACCCCCGCCAGTTTGGCGATCAACGCAATGCTGGCGTCGCCCATGCCGACCTGGTCCACCGCCGTGAGCGTGGCCTGGATCAGTTGTTGGCGCCGAATGGGTTGCATACCGACCTTGGGCATCTGTGAGTCTCCTTGGCTCGCCGAGTGATCGTTAAGGACTGAAAAACGGCCTCCAGTCTATTGCTTTTTAATTGAACGTTCAATCAAGAAAAAACAGTGGGCGTGCGGAAAGGGCACGAAATATGCCGAATCAGCTTGTTGAAACGATCAATTGTAGGAGTGAGCTTGCTCGCGATTGCGTTCTGTCAGTCACTCCATTTGTTGGATCTACTGACGTTTCGCGAGCAAGCTCACTCCTACAGGTTTTGCGTGAAGCGTTTGTGCGGTCAGCCGTGGTTCTTGCCCAGCAGCGCGTGGTACAGCTCGCTGTCGCCGAGGATGCCGACCAACTGGTTGTTCTCTTGCAGCACCAGCTTGTTGCCGGTGTGGTAACGGATCTGCAGGGCTTCGCGCATGCCGATGTCCGAGTGCACGACGGTCGGTCTGCGGCCCAGATTCTCTACCAACTGACCCGGTTCCCAGCTTTGCAGGTCAACTGGCGCGCCGTGTTGACGCAGGCCTTTGATGGTGTTGCCGTCGGCCAGATCGATCCACGAATCGTTGCCCGGGTCCAGGCACACTTGGGAGCCGTTGATGCGGGTGCAATCGTTGATCGGGCGCATCAGGCTGCGACCGCACAGCACGTTCAGCGGGTTGGTGTGGGCCACGAAGGTCCGCACGTATTCGTCCGCCGGGTTGAGCACGATTTCTTCCGGCACGCTGTACTGAATGATCCGGCCGTCTTTCATGATCGCGATGCGGGTGCCGAGCTTGAGGGCTTCGTCCAGGTCGTGACTCACGAACACGATGGTCTTGCTGAGTTTCTTCTGCAGGGCCAGCAGTTCATCTTGCAGGCCTTGGCGAATCAGAGGGTCGAGTGCCGAGAACGGTTCGTCCATCAGCAGAATGTCGGCGTCCATTGCCAACGCACGGGCCAGGCCCACACGTTGCTGCATGCCGCCGGACAGTTCGTCGGGCTTCTTGTTGCGCCATTGAGTCAGGCCGACCAATTCGAGCTTCTCGTCTACCAGCTGGCGACGTTCTTTCTCAGGGCGACCCTGCATTTCCAGACCGAAGCTGATGTTCTCGCGAACGGTCAGCCAGGGCATCAGGGCGAACTTCTGGAACACCATCGCGATGCGCTTGGTGCGCATCATTTTCAGCTCGGCGGGCGTGCAGTTCGCGATGTTGATCTGCTTGCCTTCGTGCTCGACGAACAGTGAGCCACGGCTCACGGTGTTCAGGCCGTTGATGCAGCGCAGCAGACTGGATTTGCCCGAACCGGACAGGCCCATCAGTACGCAGATCTCGCCTTTGTTGATTTCCAGACTGGCTTTTTCAACACCGACGATCTGGCCGGTTTTCTTCAGGATTTCCGGCCGCGCAAGGCCCTGATCCAGCAGCTTGAGAGCCTCGCGCGGGTCTTTGGAGAAGACGACGTCTACCTGGTCGAATTTGATGATGCTCATGCGTCGGCCCTCACTTTAGCGTCGGGTTGTTTGCAGATACGGTCGAGCATGATCGCCAGCAGTACGATCGCCAGGCCCGCTTCGAAGCCCAGTGCGATATCAGCAGTGTTCAGTGCGTTGACCACGGGTTTGCCCAGGCCGTCGGCGCCCACCAGTGCCGCAATCACCACCATCGACAACGACAGCATGATGCACTGGGTGATACCGGCCGCGATGCTTGGCATGGCGTGGGGCAGTTCAATACGGGACAGCAGTTGACGGCGGGAGCAGCCGAAGGCTTTACCGGCGTCGAGCAGTTCTTGCGGGACATCGCAGATGCCCAGATAGGTCAGACGGATAGGCGCGGCAATCGCGAACACCACCGTCGAAATCAGACCCGGCACCACGCCCAGCCCGAAGAGGGTCAGGGTTGGAATCAGGTAAACGAAAGTCGGGACCGTCTGCATCAGGTCGAGGACCGGGCGCATCGCGGTGTAGAACCACGGTTTGTGTGCGGCGACGATGCCCAGCGGCACACCAATGACCACGCAGACCAGGGTGGCGAACAGCACTTGCGCCAGGGTCTCCATGGTTTCCTGCCAATAGCCTAGGTTCAGGATCAGCAGAAAGGAAATCACGACAAAGGCGGTCAGGCCCCACTTGCGCTGAATGAAGTGAGCAAGCAGAGCAATCAAGCCGATCAGAACGAAAGGGTTAAACCAGGTCAGGCCACCGGTAAGCCCGTGAATCATGGATTCCAGCGACGAAGCGATGGCGTCGAAGGTGCTGGCGCCGTGTTGCGTCAGCCATTCGACAAAGCCTGCGATGTACTGGCCTAGGGGGATTTTATGATCAGTCAGCATGATATCGATTGTCCGCGTGCGGGATGAAAAGAGGACAACAGGCGGGCGCGCCCGCCTGCGTGTCGAGTTACTTCGTCAGCTCGGCTTTAGCGGCATCCAGGCCAGGTTTACCGTCCACTGTGGTGACACCCGCCAGCCAGGTGTCGAGTACTTGCGGGTTTTTCTTCAGCCACGCCTTGGCGGCTGCTTCCGGTTTCATCTTGTCGTCGAGGATGTTGCCCATCAGCTCGCTTTCCATGTCGACGGTGAATTCCAGGTTCTTCAGCAACTGACCCACGTTGCTGCATTCCTGGCTGTAACCCTTGCGTGTGTTGGTCGCGACGGTTGCAGCGCCGAAGTCAGGTCCGAAGAAGTCGTCGCCGCCGGTCAGGTACTGGATCTTGAAGCGCTTGTTCATTGGGTGCGGTGCCCAGCCCAGGAACACCACGGCGGTGTCGCGTTTGGAGGCGCGGTCCACTTGCGACAGCATGCCGGCTTCGCTCGATTCGACGACCTTGAAGCCTGCGTCTTTCAGGCCGAAGGCGTTTTTGTCGATCATGCTCTGGATCAGGCGGTTGCCGTCGTTGCCAGGCTCGATGCCGTAGATTTTGCCGTCGAGGTCTTTCTTGAATTTGGCGATGTCGGCGAAATCGTGCAGGCCCTTGTCGTAGAGCGCTTGCGGGACGGCCAGGGTGTATTTGGCGCCCTTGAGGTTGGTGCGCACCACTTCGACTGTGCCTGCGTCACGGTAAGCCTTGATGTCGTTTTCCATGGTCGGCATCCAGTTACCGAGGAACACGTCCATGTTCTTGCCATCGGCCAGCGATTTGTAGGTCACGGGCACGGAAATCATCGTGGTCTTGGTTTTGTAGCCCAGCGACTGGAGGACAACGCTGGTGGTGGCCGTGGTGGCCGTGATGTCGGTCCAGCCGACATCAGAGAAATTGACCGTCTGGCAAGCGGCGGGCTCTGCGGCCTGGGCCAGCATCGGCAGACTCAACGCAACGCCTAGCAATAGCTTATGTGAACCTTTCATGGTTGGACTCCTTAGGTGCTTTCTTCTCGTCATCAGTCAGGGCTGACGCGTTTTTTTGGTGTCGGCGAGTCAAGTGGAAAAACAGCTCTATCACTGCGTCTGGCGATTGAGTCGACAACGATCATGTAACAGCCAAAATCAAACGCCTACAGGGTGCGTCGTAACCAGTACAGAGGGGGTCGTATCCAGTGTCAGTGACGTCGCTTACAGATTTTTTCCCCGTCCGCCGAACGCTTTTCGAGTGTCCTTGCGGCAAAAAGTGTCGAAAACAGTGGCACTTTCTCCACGCACAGTGCTGCCCCCTGCGGATCATCAGCCGCGGCGTTCGTGGACAAGAGTGAGTCGGTGTGAGACGCCGTCCCTCCAGATAAAAGGCTGATGATGCCGACATCTCGATGGACTGCAGCTAGAAGCGTAGCAGCTCCGTCTCCGGCCGCTTGGCGCGCCGGAAGCCCTGTTCTTCGGAGGTTTGCGGTAAATGGCTATCAGCGTGTTCGACCTGTTCAAGATCGGTATCGGCCCATCCAGTTCTCACACCGTGGGGCCGATGCGCGCCGCCGCGTTGTTCGTTCAGGGCCTGCGTGAAAGCGACAAGCTGGCGCACGTGGAACGCATCGAAGTGCGCCTCTATGGCTCGCTGTCGGCAACCGGTGTCGGACACGGCAGCGACAACGCCGTGATCATGGGCCTGATGGGCGAATGGCCGGACGCAATCGACCCGACCACCATTGGCCGTCGCATCGCCGAATTGCGCGAAACCGACACCCTGAAGCTCAACGGCGATCATCCGATCGCATTCGTCTGGCAGCGGGACATGTTGCTCATCGACGAAAACCTCCCTTATCACCCTAACGCCATGACGCTGATCGCCTTCGATGCGAGCGGCGAGATGCATCGCGACACCTATTACTCGGTGGGCGGCGGTTTTGTGGTGGACGAGGCACAGGCGGCCAGCGGCGTGCTCGATGCCGACAGCACGGTTTTGCCCTATGACTTTTCCAGCGCCGAAGAACTGCTGCGTCTGTGCGAGAAGCACAACCTGCGTGTCTCGGAACTGATGCTGGAAAACGAGAAAGTCTGGCGCAGCGAAGAAGAGATTCGCGCCGGGCTCATGCGACTTTGGAAAGCGATGCAAGATTGCGTCGAGCACGGCCTTAAAGAAGAGGGCGTGTTGCCAGGTGGCTTGAACGTGCGTCGTCGTGCCGCGCGTTTGCACCGCAGCCTTCAAGAGCTGGGTAAGCCCAACGTCATCGGCTCGACCCTGAGCGCAATGGAGTGGGTCAACCTCTTCGCCCTCGCGGTCAACGAAGAAAACGCAGCGGGCGGGCGCATGGTGACGGCGCCGACCAATGGTGCGGCGGGGATCATTCCGGCCGTGCTGCATTACTTCGTGAAATTCAGCGATGAAGTCAGCGAAGCCAACGTCGTGGATTATTTCCTCGGCGCGGCATCGATCGGCATCCTCTGCAAAAAGAACGCGTCGATTTCGGGCGCGGAAGTGGGGTGTCAGGGCGAAGTTGGTTCGGCGTGCGCCATGGCCGCTGCGGGTCTGGCCGACATTCTGGGGGCTACGCCTGAGCAGCTGTGCAACGCCGCCGAAATCGGCCTCGAACACAACCTGGGTCTCACCTGCGATCCAGTGGGCGGTCTGGTGCAAGTGCCGTGCATCGAACGGAACGCGATTGCGGCGGTGAAGGCCATCAACGCGGCACAAATGGCATTGCGTGGTGACGGCCAGCACTTCATCTCGCTGGACCGCGTCATCCGTACGATGCGCGACACCGGCGCCGACATGCACGACAAATACAAAGAAACGTCGCGCGGCGGGTTGGCAGTCAGCGCGGTGGAGTGCTGAGTCAATATCCCTTGTGAGGCAGACGCCAAACCTCCGGCGTCTCCCACATAAATTCCAAGTCTTCTCAAAAGATAACCTTGGCATCCCAACAGACCATGCCTTGCTTAATCGCTTCTGCTCGCTTTTCGCTCACGCGCCAAATCCGCCGCTACCTTTTGGCGCGTGAAGTGTGGGGTCATGGCGCAAAGCCATAACGCATGCATGCCACCGACCTACCGTCGGTCAGCCGTGCACTGGGTGACACTCCCTCAGCGTCTGATCTCGGGGTTTTTCACACAAGTGATACCGATTTGCTCACCCCGCCCAATGTTCTCAAGGCTCCCGGATCGATAGGTCGCTAACGGAACACCCATGTCGCTCCCGAATAGACGCATCGCGACGTCGCTATCAGAAGTTATTGAATGCCCATTCAACTTTAGGCATGGCATTTGCGTTGCAATAGACAAAGCTCTCCACTGACGAGGGCAAAACAACAAGAGCCTCTAATTGGGGCCATCAACCGCTTTTCGTGTGAGGAGATACCGTGATGACTTCGTTCAACTCCGGGGCTCAACCCCAGAACCGTGCGCCTCAATCCATCGGCTTTCTGCTGTTGGACAATTTCACACTCATCTCTCTCGCATCTGCGGTTGAGCCACTGCGTATGGCCAACCAGTTGTCTGGCCGTGAGCTGTATCGCTGGACCACACTGAGCGTCGACGGCGGCCAGGTCTGGGCCAGCGACGGTCTGCAAATTACCCCCGACGCGGCCATGCACAAGGCACCGGCGCTGGACACCGTGATCGTCTGTGGCGGCGTCGGCATTCAACGCACGGTGACTCGCGAACACGTGAGCTGGCTGCAAAGCCAGGCGCGCCAGTCCCGCCGTCTGGGCGCGGTCTGCACCGGCAGTTGGGCACTGGCATGCGCCGGTCTGCTCGACGGTTTCGATTGCAGCGTGCACTGGGAATGTCTGGCCGCGATGCAGGAAGCCTTCCCGCGCGTGGCCATGAGCACCCGTCTGTTCACCCTCGACCGTAACCGCTTCACCAGCTCCGGTGGCACCGCGCCGCTGGACATGATGCTGCACCTGATCAGCCGCGATCACGGGCGTGAACTGTCCGCCGCAATCTCGGAAATGTTCGTCTACGAGCGCATCCGCAACGAGCAGGATCACCAACGCGTGCCGCTCAAGCACATGCTCGGCACCAACCAACCGAAGTTGCAGGAAATCGTTGCGCTGATGGAAGCCAACCTCGAAGAGCCGATCGACCTCGACGAACTGGCCGTCTACGTCTCGGTGTCGCGACGTCAGCTGGAAAGGCTGTTCCAGAAATACCTGCATTGCTCGCCGTCGCGTTATTACCTGAAGCTGCGCCTGATCCGCGCGCGTCAGCTGCTCAAGCAGACGCCGATGTCGATTATCGAAGTGGCGTCGGTCTGCGGCTTCGTCTCCACGCCGCACTTCTCCAAGTGCTACCGCGAATACTTCGGCATTCCGCCGCGTGACGAACGCGTAGGCTCCAACACTGCACAGCAAGTGGCGATGATGCCGATTCCGCAAGCCATGGTGCTGGCGCCGCTGTCCGGCCCGTTGTCGGCCTTGAGCCAAGCGCGGAATGAATCGACGTTTGCGAGTGTGAGGCTGTAAAAGCAGGCGGGACAATATTGGGGTTATGTGCCGGGCGCATGACCCCTTGTGGGAGCGAATTCATTCGCGATCGGCCAGTACATCCGACAGATTTCTATCAGCTGTACGATCTTTCGCGAATGAATTCGCTCCCACAGTTTCCAGGGCGTGCTCAGGCCTGTGCGCGCCCTTTGTTATACGTCGCCAACGCGGGCAACAACTGCTGATCGATCGCCTGGCGCACCGCTGGCAGGATGGTCGCGCTGCCGCTGAGCATTTTCTCCACCAACTGACGCAACGCACGGGCGCGGTCTTCGGTCAGGCCGCAAACCGCTTGGGCGCAGGCCTGTTCGGCGGTGGCGCCTGATGGCATTTCAAAGCCGATGGATCTGAGTTGACCGAGAAGATCGTCTTGGTCGATCAGGTCTGCATGCATCATGACGCTCGCTCCTTTTATTGAGGTTGAGCCGATTCTGGTAGTGCGCCGCACGCTCGGCAATACCTGTCGTCGGCAATGTCTGGCATGCACATCACTGTGTCGGTTTCAGCTATGTAACCATTTAGTTAATTCGGCATAATGGCGTCATTCAACATTGCTCGGGCCACGGTTTGGTCACCCTCTAGCCCGCGCAAGTCCCTCAACCCCGGTTTTGTAACGGCTTAACCGGGGCTTTTTTTGCCTGACGTTTGGCGATCTTCGCCAGGCTACGGGCGGTCTGCGCAACGTCGACGGTTTTGGTAAACTCCGCAGCCTTCCAGGAGCCGCCATGAACTACCGTCACGCCTTCCACGCTGGCAACCACGCCGACGTCTTGAAACACATCGTCCTGACTCGCTTGATCGCGCTGATGTCGCGCAAGGAGCAGCCGCTCGCCTACCTCGACACCCACGCAGGCCTCGGGCTGTATGACCTGCAAGGCGATCAGGCGACTCGCACCGGCGAGTGGATCGAGGGCATCGGTCGTTTGTGGGAAGCGGATGACATTCCCGCCGCCGCTGCCGGTTACATGGACGTCATCCGTCACATGAACCGCAAGACCGGCGAGTTGCGCTACTACCCCGGTTCGCCTGAGCTGGCCCGGCGCGTCACCCGCGAGCAGGACCGCGTGCTGCTCAACGAGAAGCACCCCGAAGACGGCGCCCTGCTCAAAGACAACATGAAATACGACCGCCGCGTTGCTGTGCACCTGGGTGAAGGCTGGCACGTGCCGAGGGCGCTGCTGCCTGTGCAGGAAAAACGCGCCGTGATGCTGATCGATCCACCGTTCGAACAACTGGACGAGATGAAACGCTGTTCCGTGGCGTTGAAAGAAACGATCAGCCGCATGCGCCAGACCGTCGCGGCGATCTGGTACCCGATCAAGGACCAGCGCGCGCTCAAGCGTTTCTATCAGGAACTGGCGGAAACCGGCGCGCCGAAGCTGCTGCGCGTGGAGTTGCTGGTGCACCCGCTGGACACGCCGAACAGCCTGAACGGCTCGGGCCTGGCGATTGCTAACCCGCCGTGGGGACTGGAAGAGGAATTGCGCGAACTGCTGCCGTGGCTGGCCAGCAAGTTGGGGCAGACCCAGGGTGATTGGCGGATAGATTGGTTGATTGCCGAATCCTGAGTGGTTTCCCGGGTGTCCCCGATCCTTGTAGGAGTGAGCTTGCTCGCGATTGCGGTCTGTCAGGTTGGTCAAACGTGACTGATACGCCGCATCGCGAGCAAGCTCACTCCTACAGGGGATGTGTCGAGCCTTAAGGATTCAAGCTCGCCGGCATGCACACCCCGGTCCCGCCAATCCCGCAATAGCCCTGCGGGTTCTTCGCCAGGTACTGCTGGTGATACGCCTCGGCGAAATACACGGTCGGCGCCTGGTCGATTTCGGTGGTGATCTCTCCCAGACCGGCCTTGGTCAGTTCAGCCTGGAAAACCTTGGCGCTCGCCTGCGCCGCGTCCAGTTGCTCGGGCGTGGTGGCGTAAATCACCGAGCGGTATTGAGTGCCGATGTCATTGCCCTGGCGCATGCCCTGAGTCGGGTTGTGCAGTTCCCAAAACATCGCCAGCAATTCGTCGTAGCTGACTTTCGCAGGCTCGTACACCACCAAAACGACTTCGCTGTGGCCGGTCAGGCCCGAGCAGACTTCTTCGTAGGTCGGGTTCGGCGTGAAGCCGCCCGCGTAGCCCACGACTGTGCTGATCACGCCATCACGTTGCCAGAAACGACGCTCGGCGCCCCAGAAGCAACCGAGACCAAAAATCGCGAATTCCACGTCTTCGAAGAACGGCCCGAGCAGCGGACGGCCATTCACGAAGTGGGTTTCAGGGAGGGCCATCGGGGTTTCACGGCCCGGCAGCGCTTGCTGGGCGGTAGGCATTTCGTTTTTGTTCACAAGAATTTCCGAACGCAGAGCCATGAGGTCAATCCTCTCTGGACAGGTGACTGCCGTTAGTGGGGTCAGAATGTTCTGATTCAACTGTAGGCGACAAGTTTGCCGCACATCGTCAGGAGGGGAAAGTGTCGACGGGAGGCGTAGGACGGGGACGTTGAATCAGGCCAATGGCCCGCGAGGGTAGCGGCGCAGGGCTTCGATCAGGTTTTCGCCAGGGATCGGCTTGTCGAACAGATAGCCCTGACCCACGTCGCAACGGTGGCGGCGCAGGAAGGCCAATTGCTCGGCGGTCTCGATGCCTTCGGCGACCACGGTGAGCTTGAGGTTGTGCGCCATGGCGATAACGGCCGAGGTGATTTCCATGTCGTCTTGGTCATCCGGAATGTCGCGGATGAAGCTGCGGTCGATCTTGATCACATCGATGGGGAATTTCTTGAGGTAACTGAACGACGAATAGCCGGTCCCGAAATCGTCCATGGCCAGGGTCAGGCCCAGGGTTTTCAGGGATTCCAACTGCAAGCGCGTGTCTTCTGTCGCTTCCAGCAGCAGGCCTTCGGTCAGCTCCAGCTCCAACAGGGAAGGGTCGAGCTGTTCTTCGCGCAGGATACTGGCCAGCGAACTGACAAGATCCGGGTCGGAGAACTGCTTGGGCGAGACGTTGATCGCCACGTGCAGCTTGCCGTAACCGGCGGCGGTCAGTTGCTTGCTCATGCGGCATGACTGGCGCGCCACCCACTTGCCAATCGGGATGATCAGGCCAGTTTCTTCGGCCACGCTGATGAACTGGTCCGGGCGGATCATGCCCTTCTCAGGGTGATTCCAGCGCAGCAGCGCCTCCATGCCCAACAACCGGCCGGTGCGCAGGCACAGCTTGGGTTGGTAGAAGACTTCCAGCTCGTTCTGGGTCAGGGCGCGGCGCAGGTTGTTCTCGACGAACAGTTTGTAGCTGGCCTCTGCGTTCAGCGCTTCAGTGAACACCTGTACCTGATGCTTGCCGTTGGCCTTGGCCTTGTGCAGCGCCAGGCCTGCGTTCTTCATCAGGGTCTGAGGATCGCGGCCATGCAACGGCGCGCAGGCCAGGCCCACGGAGCCGGTGACGCTGATCAACTGGTTGTCGACGAACATCGGCTTGTCCAGCGTCGTCAGCACCTGGCTGGCGATGCGCTGACCTTCGTCAGGGCCGGTGTCGTCCAGCAAAACGGCGAATTCGTTACTGGCAAACCGCGCCAGAATGCCGGTCGGGCTGAGGCTGTTGCGCAGGCGACGTGCGAGGCTGATCAGCAATTTGTCGCCGGTCTGGTGGCCGAGGCTGTCGTTGATGCGCTTGAAGTTGTCGATGTCCACCAGCAACAGGCTGATCGGCGTCTCGATGTCCCGGGCGAAATGCTCGTCGAGGGTACGAATGAACGCGGGGCGGTTGCCCAGATTGGTCAGGTTGTCGGTGTAGGCCAGGCGCTCGATCCGCTGTTGGGAGAGCTTGGCTTGAGTGATGTCTTCGTAGATGCCGATGTAGTGCGTCAGTTCGCGGTTGTCGCCATAGACCTTGGAGATCGACAACTGGCCCCAGTACGGTTCCAGGTTCTTGCGACGGCTCTTGAACTCACCCTGCCAACTGTTGCTGGTGGCCAGGCTTGAGTTGGCGTCGAGCAGCAGAGAGTTCAGATTCTCCAGCGCTGGCAGTTCCGACAGGCGGTGGCCGTGGACTTCATCAGCGGAGTACTGAGTGATTTCCGTGAAGCTCGGGTTAACGTACTCAACCACGCCATCGCAATTCACCAGCAGAAACGCGTTGGCACTTTGCTCGACCGCACGCTGAAACAGGTGCAGGGCGTTGGTGGCGGTGCGGCGGTTGTGGTTGTTGATGGCGTGGGCGAATTGATCGGCCAGCTCTCCCGCGAACGCGATTTCATCGGATTGCCACTCGCGACCTATTTCGGTGTGCTCCAGGCACAGTACGCCGACCACCTGTCCGTCGATGCGCACGCTGGCATCGAGGATCGCGCTGATCTGGCGCGGCAGTAGGCTTTCGGCCAGTTCCTTCGTGCGCGGGTCTTGCTCGAAGTCGTTCGCATCAATGGCACGGCTGGTGTGCAACGCTTCCAGATAACTGGGGAAGCGACTGATGTCGATGGGCCGGGCGGTGAGGTATTCGTCGGTGTCGCGGCGGTATTCCGCGATGGGCTCCAGCGTTTGGCCGTTCAGGTTCCAGATCGCGGCGCGGGCGATGTCGTAGATTTCGCAGGCGCTTTTGGTGATCAGCTCGGCGGCTTCCTGCAACGAGTTGCTGGAGCTGTAGCGGTGTTTCGCCAGACGCAGGATCAGGCTTTGCTGAGCGCGAACACGCTCCAGGTGCTGCAACTGCTCGTGTTGCGCACGCTGATTGAGCTCCAGCGCGATTTGCAGCCTTGAGTTCTGCACTTCCAGATCGGGGCTGAACGTCAGCTCGCTGGCGTCGAACACTTCGTCGACCACCATCAGATAGCCCCGCAGCAGCTCGCGGTTATGCTGTCGATAGCCTTCGCCGACTTCCAGCAGACCCAATGGGCCGCGTGTGGTGTGCAGGGTGTAGCGAATGACGTAATGCGAGTTGCTGGCCATCTGCATCTGGATGGCGTCGTGCAGCTGATAGCGCGCTTCCGGCTCCATCAGGCTCGCGTAGGGCGCGCCGATGAGGGCGCACAGCTCCACGGCGGGCATGTCGAATTGCTTTTCACAGCTGGGGTCCAGGTACAGCATCGCCCAGCTGGCTTCATTCAGCCGCTCGAAACGCAGCATGCCGAGCCGCGAGGGCACCGGCAATTGCGTCACGACCTCGGCTGCCGATCGGGCGGCAGCATCAGGTTGGCTTTTCATGAAGGAACTCGCTTTAAGAGTACTGTCGCGCATGGGCAGGCGCCCATTGTGAAATCGCGTGTCGCAAGGTTGCATCATGGCGAACGGGCTGACAAGTGAGCGCGATGGCTTAGTGCTATAAATCTGTCGGCAAATCGCACATTAACTGAAGGTTGTTGGTCGGATTTGTCGGAAAGAGAGGGTAAGTGGTTGTTATTCGTGATTCTGAGGCGCTTCCAAGTCTGTTAATACCCGATTTCCCGGGGGATGTCTGCCCTACAGACTCTTCCCACGCCCAAAAAAAGCCCCGCCAAATGGGCGGGGTTGAGGTACGAGCGTGGCAGCTCGAAAAACAGCGAAGGCCCGTCTCGCAAGAGGCGGGCCTTGTACGGCTTACAACAGGATGGTGCGGATGTCGGCCAGCACGTCGCCCAGACGCTTGGTGAAGCGTGCAGCTGCGGCGCCGTTGATCACGCGGTGATCGTAGGACAGCGACAGCGGCAGCATCAGGCGTGGCTGGAAGGCTTTGCCGTCCCAGACCGGTTGCATGGTCGCCTTGGAGACACCCAGGATGGCGACTTCCGGCGCGTTGACGATCGGCGTGAAGCCGGTGCCGCCAATGTGGCCCAGGCTCGAAATGGTGAAGCAGGCGCCTTGCATGTCGTTGGCCGACAGCTTTTTGGAGCGCGCTTTTTCAGCCAGTTCAGCGGCTTCAGCAGCCAGTTGCAGCAGGTTCTTCTGATCAACGTTCTTGATCACAGGGACCAGCAGGCCGTCCGGCGTATCCACCGCGAAACCGATGTGGAAATACTTTTTACGGATGACCGCCTTGCCGCTTGGGGCCAGCGAGCTGTTGAAGTCCGGCAGTTCCTTGAGCAGGTGCGCGATGGACTTGAGCAGCAGTGGCAGCACGGTCAGCTTCACGCCCGCTTTCTCAGCGACGGCTTTCTGCGCAACGCGGAAAGCTTCCAGGTCGGTGATGTCGGCCTGGTCGAACTGAGTGACGTGCGGGATGTTCAGCCAGCTACGGTGCAGGCCGGACGCGCCCAGTTGCATCAGGCGGGTCATCGGCACTTCTTCGATTTCGCCGAAACGGCTGAAATCGACTTCCGGGATCGGAGGAATGCCCGCGCCGCCGGTTGCGCCGCCAGCAGCAGGCGCTTCCTTGGACTTGGTCATGATGGATTTGACGTACGCCTGCACGTCTTCCTTCAGGACACGGCCGTGTGGACCGGTGGCAGCCACGGCGCTCAGCTCAACGCCGAACTCGCGAGCCAGCTGACGAACAGCCGGGCCAGCGTGGACTTTCGCGCCGCTCGCTGCCGGGGCCGCTGCCGGAGCAGGTGCTGCTTCAGCTTTCGGTGCAGGAGCCGCTGCCGGTGCCGCAGCCGGTGCGTCAGCCTTGGCCGGAGCCGGTGCAGCCGCCTGAGCAGGAGCGGCGGCAGGCGCTGCGCCCGCGACTTTCAGTTTCAGGATCAGATCGCCAGTGCCGACTTCGTCTTCGACCTTGACGCTGATGCTTTCGACCACGCCTGCGGCGGGAGAAGGGATCTCCATCGAGGCTTTGTCGGATTCCAGGGTGATCAGGGATTGATCAGCTTCGATGCTGTCGCCCACCTTGACCATCAGCTCGATGATGCGAGCCTTGCCCGACGAACCGATGTCCGGCACGTGGATGTCCTGAACGGTTGCTTCGGCGGCAGGTGCAGGCGCAGCGGCCGGTGCTGGGGCAGCCGCTTCCGCAGGCTTTTCAGCGGCAGCAGGGGCAGCAGCCGGAGCGGCAGCAGCAGGCTCGGCGGCAGGCGCAGCGGCGGCGTCGCCTTCCACTTCCAGCTCCAGCAGTTCGTCGCCTTCTTTCAGGCGGTCGCCCAGCTTCACTTTCAGGCTCTTGACCACACCGGCTTTCGGCGCAGGGATTTCCATGCTCGCCTTGTCCGACTCCAGCGTCAGCAGGCTCTGGTCGGCCTCGATGCGGTCGCCAACCTTGACGAACAACTCAATGACTTCACCGTCACCGCTGCCGATGTCGGGTACACGAATTAGCTCACTCACAATGTCTCTCCTCAGGAGAACCTGTTCACTCGACTGCGCCGGTCCAGTAGCAACGAAACAGCCCTGGATGCTCATTTACCCGAAGTAAATTCCGCATCGTCGGCTGCTTCGCGCAATCTGTCAGCGCTCTATACGATCTTCAGCGCAGACCTTAGCAGTCCAGCGGGTTGCGTTTTTCCGGGTCGATGCCGAACTTGGTGATGGCTTCCGCCACGACTTTCGGTTCGATATCGCCACGGTCTGCCAAGGCTTCCAGGGCCGCCAGCACGACGAACTTGCGATCGACTTCAAAGAAGTGACGCAGCTTCTTGCGGCTGTCGGAACGGCCGTAGCCGTCGGTGCCCAGGACTTTGTATTCCTTGGTCGGAACCCACTGACGGATCTGGTCAGCGAACAGTTTCATGTAGTCGGTCGATGCGATGACCGGGCCTTTGCGACCATTGAGGCACTCTTCAACGTAGCTCAATTGTGGCTTCTGGCCTGGCTTCAGGCGGTTGCTGCGTTCGGCGGCCAGGCCGTTGCGACGCAGTTCGTTGAAGCTGGTGACGCTCCAGACATCGGCGCCGATGTTGAACTCCTCGCGCAGGATCTTCGCCGCTTCACGCACTTCGTTGAGGATCGTGCCGCTGCCCAACAGTTGTACGTGATGAGCCGCTTCGCGCTTGTCTTCTTCCAGCAGGTACATGCCCTTGATGATGCCTTGCTCTACACCGGCCGGCATTGCTGGCTGATGGTAGTTCTCGTTCATCACGGTGATGTAGTAGTAGACGTTTTCCTGCAGCGTCATCATGCGATGCGTGCCTTCCTGCATGATCACTGCCAGCTCGTAGGCATAGGCAGGGTCATAACTGCGCACGTTCGGGATGGTGCTGGCCAGAATGTGGCTGTGACCGTCTTCGTGTTGCAGGCCTTCACCGTTGAGCGTGGTACGCCCGGAGGTGCCGCCCAGCAGGAAGCCACGAGTCTGAGCATCGCCAGCGGCCCATGCCAGGTCGCCGATACGCTGGAAGCCGAACATCGAGTAGAAGATGTAGACCGGCAGCATCGGGGTGTTGTAGTTGCTGTAGGCCGTACCCGCCGCGATGAACGAGGAGAACGCGCCTGCCTCGTTGAGGCCTTCCTGCAGGATCTGGCCGTCTTTCTCTTCGCGGTAGTACATGACCTGGTCGCGGTCGACTGGCTCGTACAGCTGGCCGACTGGCGAGTAGATACCCAACTGACGGAACATGCCTTCCATACCGAAGGTACGGGCTTCGTCGGCGAGGATCGGAACGATGCGCTTGCCCAGTTCCTTGTCCTTCACCATCGAGGCGAGGATACGACCGAACGCCATGGTGGTGGAGATTTCGCGGTCGCCCGAACCATCGAGCACCGACTTCAGCGTGTCCAGCGACGGCGTCGGGATGCTGATGTTGCCGCGGTTGCGCTGAGGCAGGGAGCCGCCCAATTTCTCGCGGCACTTGCGCAGGTATTTCATTTCCGCGCTGTCTTCGGCCGGACGGTAGAACGGCAGCGATTCGAGTTCGGAATCGTTCAGCGGAATGTCGAAGCGATCACGGAATTTCTTCAGCGACTCGATATCGACTTTCTTGGTGTTGTGCGCGGTGTTCTTCGCTTCGCCCGCACCGGTGCCGTAGCCCTTGATGGTCTTGGCGAGGATGACGGTAGGCTGGCCTTTGTGGTTGACCGCCTGGTGGTACGCCGCGTAGACCTTGTACGGGTCGTGGCCGCCACGGTTGAGTTTCCAGATCTCGTCGTCGGACAGGTTCTCGACGCGCTTGAGCAGCTCTGGATCGTCGCCAAAGAAGTGCTTACGAACGTACGCGCCGTCTTTGGCCTTGTAGTTCTGATACTCGCCGTCGATGGCTTTGTCCATGCGGCGCTGCATGAGGCCGTCTTCGTCCTGGGCGAACAGTGGGTCCCACATGCGGCCCCAGATGACCTTGTTGACGTTCCAGGCGGCGCCACGGAATACGCCTTCCAGTTCCTGGATGATCTTGGCGTTGCCGCGAACCGGGCCGTCGAGGCGCTGCAGGTTGCAGTTGATGACGAAGATCAGGTTGTCGAGGTTTTCACGACCGGCCAGGGAGATGGCGCCCAGGGTTTCCGGCTCGTCGCACTCGCCGTCGCCGATGAAGCACCAGACTTTTTGCTTGCCAGCCGGGATGAAGCCACGGTTTTCCAGGTATTTCATGAAGCGTGCCTGGTAGATCGCGGTGATCGGACCCAGACCCATGGAAACGGTCGGGAACTGCCAGAAGTCAGGCATCAGGTGCGGGTGCGGATACGACGACAGGCCGCCACCGTCCACTTCCTGACGGAATTTCAGCATCTGCTCTTCGCTCAAGCGACCTTCGAGGAAGGCGCGAGCGTAGATGCCTGGCGAGGCGTGGCCCTGGTAGTAGATCAGGTCGCCGCCGTGTTCTTCGGTCGGGGCCTGGAAGAAGTAGTTGAAGCCGATGTCATACAGGGTCGCACTGGAGGCGAAGGTGGAGATGTGGCCACCCAGATCTGGGTCTTGCATGTTGGCGCGCATCACCATCGCCAGGGCGTTCCAGCGAACGATCGAACGGATGCGGCGTTCCATGAACAGGTCGCCGGGCATGCGTGCTTCGCGGGTAACAGGGATGGTGTTGCGGTATGGCGTGGTGATGGAGTACGGCAGCTGCGAACCACTACGTGTGGCCAGCTCGCCCATACGGGTCATCAAATAATGAGCACGGTCTTCGCCTTCTTTGTCGAGAACCGATTCCAGGGCGTCCAGCCATTCCTGGGTTTCGACGGGATCGAGGTCTTGCATGGCTTGCTCCAGGGCGGAAAGGCTTCCAGAATCGGTTGCCTGAGTTTGTTGCGACTGGCCTTGTGGGCAGACGACGTAAAAATTCTTGGAGACCGGAGTGGTACCCGGCGTTGTGTAGTTTTACTACAAATCTCCAGCCGTTTCAGCTTTTTGACTTGTATATACAGTAGTAAAACTACAGCTGAACGATGTTTTCGCTCATGTATTGCGATGAATCAAATGAAAAATGTTGGTAGAAACCATAAAAAGATCAGCTGACTAATCATGCTGGCAACCAATAACAGGCAAATGCCAGCAATTTTTAACCTTTGTTCGACAGTCCAGTCCGTTTTGTAGGGGAAAACCCCTCGGCGGGTAGCCTTTTGAACGCCGATCAAGGATAGACCATGAGCCTTCCCTCGCTGGCCAATCTGCCGGCCGTCCTTCTGCCGTTGGCCTCGCGCGCGCAGCAATCCTTTCGCGCTGCGCTCACCGCTATGACCGAGGGCGGACAGACAACTTTCGATGCCTGGTCCGCTGAGCGTCTGACCGCATTTGATCGCGTTTGCGCGTCCAGCGACTTTGTCGCCGAACAGGTCGTGCGCGACCCGCAGATGCTGCTCGACCTCGCTGAATCTGGCGAGCTGGAGCGCAGCTTTGCGGCCAATGAACTGCGTGAGCACATCGCCAACGCGGTGGCCGAAGCGACCACCGACGATGAGCTGGGGCGTAATCTACGTCGTCAAAGGACGCGTCAGCAAGTCCGAATTATCTGGCGCGACCTCACACGCCAAGCCGATCTGATCGAAACCTGCCGCGACCTTTCCGACATGGCGGATGGCAGTATCGACCTCGCATACCGATGGTTGTATGACAGACATTGCCAACAGTTCGGCGTCCCGACGGGCCGTCGTACGGGCGAAGCCCAGCAAATGGTCATCCTGGGCATGGGCAAGCTGGGCGCCGTCGAGCTTAACCTCTCTTCTGACATCGACCTGATCTTCGCCTACCCCGAAGGCGGTGAAACGGTGGGCGTGAAGCGACCACTGGACAACCAAGAGTTTTTCATTCGCCTCGGTCAGCGATTGATCAAGGCGCTGGATCCGGTGACGGTTGACGGTTTTGTATTCCGCGTCGACATGCGCCTGCGGCCTTACGGTTCGTCCGGCGCGCTGGTCTTGAGCTTCAACGCGCTGGAACAGTATTACCAGGACCAGGGCCGCGACTGGGAACGCTACGCCATGATCAAGGCGCGGGTCGTCGGTGGCGATCAGGCCAAGGGCAGCGAGTTGTTGGAAATGCTGCGACCGTTCGTCTATCGCCGCTACCTCGATTTCTCTGCCATCGAGGCGCTGCGCACCATGAAACAGCTGATTCAGCAGGAAGTCCGGCGCAAAGGCATGGCCGCGAACATCAAGCTGGGTTCAGGCGGCATTCGCGAAGTGGAGTTCATCGCTCAGGCGTTTCAGTTGATTCACGGCGGACGCGACCTGAGCCTGCAACAGCGGCCACTGCTCAAGGTGCTGCGCACGCTGGAAGGGCAGGGCTATCTGCCCACGGCGGTCATCACTGAGCTGCGCGAAGGCTACGAATTCCTGCGCTACACCGAGCACGCCATTCAGGCGATTGCCGACCGCCAGACCCAAATGCTCCCCGAAGACGACCGCGATCAGGCGCGCATTGCCTTCATCATGGGGTTTGTTGATTGGGACGCCTTCCACGCGCAGCTGATGTACTGGCGCGGACGGGTCGATTGGCATTTCCGCCAAGTGATTGCCGACCCCGACGAGGAAGAGGGTCAGGAAGACGGCGGCGAAGAGATTGTCGGCGGCGAGTGGCTGCCGCTGTGGGAAGAGTCTCAAAACGAAGAAGCCGCTTGCCGCCAATTGCAAGACGGCGGGTTCGTCGATGCGCAGAAAGCCCTGAAACACCTGAATAACCTGCGCAACAGCTCGCAATTGCGCTCGATGCAGCGACTGGGGCGCGAACGGCTCGATGCATTCATTCCGCGACTGTTGGCTCAGGCGGTCGAACACGCCAACCCCGATCTGGTGCTGGAACGGGTGTTGCCGCTGGTGGAAGCCGTCGCCCGGCGTTCGGCGTATCTGGTGCTGCTTACTGAAAACCCCGGCGCGCTTCGGCGTTTGTTGACGTTGTGCGCCGCCAGTCCTTGGATCGCCGAGCAGATCGCCCGCTTCCCGCTGCTGCTCGATGAGCTTCTCAACGAAGGTCGTTTGTTCAGCCCGCCGCAGGCATTGGAGCTCGCCGCCGAACTCCGCGAACGACTGACGCGCATCCCCGAGGATGATCTGGAGCAACAAATGGAGGCGCTGCGTCACTTTAAACTGGCGCACCGGCTGCGCGTTGCAGCGTCGGAGATCACCGGCAGCCTGCCGTTGATGAAGGTCAGCGATTACCTGACCTGGCTGGCCGAGGCGATCCTTGAGCAAGTGCTGGCACTGGCCTGGCGGCACACCGTCGCACGTCATGGTGCGCCGCGCCGTCCTGATGGCACCTTGTGCGATCCGGGGTTCGTGATTGTCGGTTATGGGAAAGTCGGCGGCATTGAACTGGGGCATGGTTCGGACCTGGACCTGGTGTTCATCCATGATGGTGATCCCCAGGCGGAAACTGACGGGCCGAAGCCGATCGACGGCGCGCAATTCTTCACACGACTGGGTCAGCGGATCATTCACCTGATCACCACGCAGACTAACTCCGGCCAGTTGTACGAAGTGGACATGCGCCTGCGGCCCTCGGGCGCGGCGGGTCTGCTGGTCAGTTCGCTGGGGGCGTTTTCGCGCTATCAGGAGAACGAAGCCTGGACGTGGGAGCATCAGGCGCTGGTCCGTGCGCGGGTGCTGGTGGGCAGCACGGATGTGGGCAAGGGATTTGAAGGTGTGCGTGCGTCGGTGCTGGGGCGCGAGCGTGATCTGGCGACGTTGCAACAGGAAGTCAGCGACATGCGGGCCAAGATGCGCGACAACCTCGGAACCAAGGGCACGCTTGCCGGGAAGGGGGCAAATGCCTTCGAACCCTCGTCGTCGTTCGATCTCAAGCAGGACGCCGGTGGTATCGTCGATATCGAATTTATGGTGCAATACGCGGCCTTGGCGTGGTCCAGAGAGCACCCCGCGCTGCTTCGATACACCGATAACATCCGCATTCTCGAAGGCCTGGAAGAGGCAGGGCTGATGCCCGCCGCCGACGCGAGCCTGTTGCGTGAGGTGTATAAAGCGTACCGTTCCGCCGCACACCGACAGGCCCTGCAGAAAGAGGCCGGCGCGGTCAGCGGTGATCAGTTCGCCAGCGAGCGGCGTGAAGTGATGCGGGTCTGGGGGCAGTTGGGGTTGAGTTGAGTCGTCTGAAAAGTTGAGATGACTGCTGGCCCTATCGCGAGCAAGCTCACTCCTACAGGTACGCTCGTTTCTTGTAGGAGTGAGCTTGCTCGCGATAGGGCCAGCCCAAACACTGCAAGTCCGGATGTTTGCGGACCTATATAAAGCTATGACAGGGAGGCGTCAGGCTGTGTGGAAGCGTCACGCAGTCTGATGGGCCTCCCTGCTCGTTTCTGGTCGTTTTTGGATTGAGCATGAGAATTCTGATCGTAGGGCCCAGCTGGGTCGGTGACATGGTGATGGCGCAAACGCTGTTCCAGTGCCTGAAACAGCGTCACCCGCAGTGCGAAATCGATGTGCTGGCCCCCGAGTGGAGTCGGCCGATCCTTGAGCGCATGCCCGAAGTGCGCACGGCCTTGAGCTTTCCGCTCGGCCACGGCGCGCTGGAACTGGCGACCCGTCGTCGCATCGGCAAGTCCCTGAAAGGCCAGTACGACCAAGCGATTCTGCTGCCCAACTCGCTGAAATCGGCGCTGGTGCCGTTCTTCGCCGGTATTCCGAAACGCACTGGCTGGCGTGGCGAGTTCCGCTATGGCCTGCTCAACGACGTGCGCGTGCTGGACAAGCAGAAATATCCGCTGATGATCGAGCGTTTCATGGCCCTGGCCTATGACAAGGACGCGGAAATCCCGCGCCCTTATCCGAAACCCAGCCTGCAAATTGAAGCCGCCAGCCGCGACGCCGCGCTCGCCAAATTCGGTTTGACCCTTGACCGTCCGGTGTTGGCGCTGTGTCCCGGTGCCGAGTTCGGCGAATCCAAGCGCTGGCCGTCCGAGCACTACGCCAAGGTCGCCGAGACCAAGATTCGCGAGGGCTGGCAGGTCTGGCTGTTCGGCTCCAAGAATGATCACGCGGTGGGCGAGAGCATTCGCGAACGACTGATTCCCGGCCTGCGCGAAGAGTCGGCGAACCTCAGCGGCGGCACGTCACTGGCCGAAGCCATCGATTTGCTGTCCTGCGCCGATGCGGTCGTCTCCAACGACTCCGGCTTGATGCACGTCGCCGCTGCGCTCAACCGTCCGTTGGTGGCGGTCTACGGTTCCACCTCGCCGGGGTTCACGCCACCGCTGGCCGATCAGGTCGAGATCGTGCAATTGGGCATCGAGTGCAGCCCGTGTTTCGAGCGCACCTGCCGTTTCGGGCACTACAACTGCCTGCGCCTGCTGGAGCCCGAGTCGGTCATCACGTCGTTGAGCCACTTGGGTGGCACGCCGGTCGAGGTCGCCTGACTTGCGGGTACTGCTGATCAAGACCTCGTCGCTGGGTGACGTCATTCATACCCTGCCTGCGCTGACCGATGCGGCCAAGGCCATCCCCGGCATCCAGTTCGACTGGGTCGTGGAGGAAGGCTTTGCGGAAATCCCGACCTGGCACCCGGCGGTGTCCGGCGTGATTCCGGTGGCAATCCGGCGTTGGCGCAAGAACCTGTGGCAGACCTTCAAGAACGGCCAATGGCGCCAGTTCAAACAGCGTCTTCGTGACACTCGTTACGATTTGGTGATCGATGCGCAAGGCCTGCTGAAAAGCGCGTTTCTGACGCGCTACGTCAAGGCGCCGATTGCTGGGCTGGATAAAGACTCGGCCCGCGAACCCCTCGCTGCACGCTTTTACGACCACGCGTACCCGGTCGCACGCGGTCAGCACGCGGTCGAGCGTTTGCGGCAATTGTTCGCTCAAGCGCTGGGCTATCAAGTTCCGGCGGGGCTGGGGGATTACGGGCTGGATCGCAGTCGCCTACTGAGCAGTGAAAGCGGCGCGCCTTTTGTGCTGTTTCTGCATGGCACGACCTGGGACACCAAACATTGGCCCGAGCTGTACTGGCGCCAGTTGGCCGAGCGCATGATCGGTCAGGGTCTGGAAGTGCACCTGCCGTGGGGCAACCCTGCCGAGAAAGCGCGCGCTGAGCGTATCGCCGAGGGACTTGATAAAGCCGTTGTGCTGCCCAAATTGAATCTGGCAGGCGTCGCTAAAGTGCTGGCCGGCGCGCAAGGCTGCGTCGCTGTGGACACAGGGCTCGGGCATCTGGCAGCGGCGCTGGACGTGCCGACCCTTTCACTGTTCGGCCCGACCAACCCCGGCCTGACCGGCGCCTACGGCAAGTCGCAGGTTCACCTCGCAGGCGATTACCCGGCCTGCGCGCCGTGCCTGCAAAAGAAATGCACTTATCGACCGACCCCTGAAGATCAGCGTCAGGTCGATACCGAACGCGAGTGGCCGATGTGCTTCACTCGCCTGAATCCCGAGCGAGTAGCGGGCCAGTTGGGCTCGCTGTTGCTGGCAAAGGAACATCCGTGATGCAACTGGCATTCGTGCTTTATAAATACTTTCCCTTCGGCGGCTTGCAGCGTGATTTCATGCGCATCGCCCTGGAGTGTCAGCAGCGCGGGCATTCGATCCGCGTCTACACGCTGATCTGGGAAGGTGACGTGCCGCCCGGCTTCGAAGTGCTGGTGGCGCCGGTCAAGGCGATCTTCAATCATCGCCGCAATGAAAAACTCACCGACTGGATGAACGCCGACCTGGCCAAGCGCCCGGTGGATCGTCTGATCGGCTTCAACAAAATGCCCGGTCTGGACGTGTATTACGCCGCCGACGGCTGTTATGAAGACAAGGCGCAGAACCTGCGTCACGGCCTGTACAAATACTGGGGCCGCTATCGCCACTTCGCCGATTACGAGCGCTCGGTGTTCGCCAAAGACGCGAAAACCGAAGTGCTGATGATTTCCGAAGTGCAGCAGCCGCTGTTCATCAAGCACTACGACACGCCGCTCAAGCGCTTTCACCTGTTGCCGCCGGGGATTTCCCAAGACCGTCGCGCACCGACCAATGCCGCCGAGATCCGCGCCGAATTCCGACGCGAATTCAAATTGGCTGACGACGACCTGCTGCTGGTGCAGATAGGCTCCGGCTTCAAGACCAAGGGTGTTGACCGTAGCCTGAAAGCCCTCGCGGCCTTGCCGTCGGCGTTGCGCAAACGCACGCGCCTGTTCGTCATCGGTCAGGACGACCCGAAAGTCTTCCAGTTGCAGAGCACGACGTTGGGCCTGAGCGACAACGTGACCTTCATGAAGGGCCGCAGCGACATCCCGCGCTTCCTGCTGGGCGCCGACCTGTTGATTCACCCGGCGTACAACGAGAACACCGGCACGGTGCTGCTCGAAGCGTTGGTCGCGGGCCTGCCGGTGCTGGTCAGCGCGGTGTGTGGCTACGCCCATTACATCGCCGAAGCCGACAGCGGTCTGGTCCTCGACGAGCCGTTCGAGCAGAGTCAGCTCAATCAATACCTGAGCCGCATGCTCGAAGACGATGCCGCTCGCTCGGCCTGGGGCAAGAACGGGCTGGCGTTCGCTGACACGGCTGACCTTTACAGCATGCCGCAGCACGCTGCGGATGTGATTCTGGCGGAGCACCACGGATGAAACTGATCCTCGCTGAACCCTTCAAGTCCCTCTGGGCCGGGCGCGACGCGTTCGAAGCCGTCGAGGCGTTGCAAGGTCAGGTGTACCGCGAGCTGGAAAACCGTCGCACGCTGCGCACTGAAGTCGATGGCCGCGGCTATTTCGTCAAGATTCATCGCGGCATTGGCTGGGGTGAAGTGGCGAAGAATCTGCTGACCGCCAAACTGCCGGTGCTGGGCGCGGGCAAGGAATTCGACGCGATCAACCGCCTCACGGAAGTCGGCGTCCCGACCATGACCTCCGTGGCCTATGGCGAGCGCGGCAGCAACCCGGCCGCGCAGCATTCGTTCATCGTCACCGAAGAGCTGGCGCCGACCGAGAGCATGGAAGACGTCAGCATCAACTGGGTGAAACAGCCACCCGAGCCGCGCATGAAGTGGGCGTATATCGCTGAAGTCGCACGGCTGGTCGGCATGATGCACCGCGCCGGGGTCAACCATCGCGACTGCTACCTGTGCCACTTCCTGCTGCATACCGACACGCCGGTCACCCCGGAAAGCTTCAAGCTGTCGGTGATCGACCTGCACCGTGCGCAGACGCGGGATCAGATCACTCAACGCTGGCGCAACAAGGACCTGGCCGCGCTGTATTTCTCGGCGCTGGACATCGGCCTGACCCGCCGCGACAAAATGCGTTTCCTCAAAGGCTATTTCCAGCAGCCGCTGCGCCAGATTCTGGCTGAAGAGTCGGCGTTGCTGGTGTGGCTGGAGGCCAAGGCCGAGAAGCTCTATCAGCGCAAATTGCGGTACGGGGATGCGCTCTGATGGCGGGGTGGAACCTTGAACCGGAATACGCCGAGCTGGCCGCTGACTTTGGATCG
Organism: Pseudomonas sp. RC10; assembly: GCF_038397775.1. Taxonomy (NCBI): domain Bacteria; kingdom Pseudomonadati; phylum Pseudomonadota; class Gammaproteobacteria; order Pseudomonadales; family Pseudomonadaceae; genus Pseudomonas; species Pseudomonas bambusae. The sequence goes on along the minus strand of NZ_CP151650.1, from coordinate 6,266,957 downwards.
CTGGACGCCGTGTTTGCCTTGCAAGGCGAGCGATTGACCCGCGACCCGCTGTCGGAAGTGATTCGCGTGGAGCGTGGTGGCGTGAATTACTACGTCAAACGTTACGTCGCGGCGGGCAAAGGGCTGCGCCGTTATCTGGGGCGGCCTCGCGTGAAGTCCGAGTGGCAGAACCTCAAGCGTTTCGCCAAGTGGGGGATTCCGACAGCCGAGGTGATCGCCTGGGGCCTTGAGCGCCGGGGCGCCGCGTATGATCGCGGCGCGTTGATCACCCGCGAACTGCCGCGCACCGAGGATTTGTCGGAGCTGGCGCGGGTCCACGACGAGCGTCTGGACAACCGTTCCTGGGTGGACCGAATCAGCCAGCAGGTCGCACGCTACACCCGGACCATGCACGATCATCGCTTCACCCATAACGACCTGAAGTGGCGCAACCTGTTGGTGGACGACCGCTCGACGGTGTTTCTGATCGATTGCCCGAACGGCGCATTCTGGGTCAGTTTCATGCTGCGCTATCGGATCACCAAGGACTTGGCGTGTCTGGACAAGGTGGCTAAATATCACCTGTCCGCGACCCAGCGCCTGCGCTTCTATTTGCAATACCGTGGGCGCGAGCGCCTGAACGCATCGGACAAGAAGCGCATTCGACACATCGTCAGCTTTTTCGAGGGGCGGGAATGAGTGTTTTCATCGCTGACGCCGACCGTGGCTTGCTGGAGCGCCACGGTTTGGCCGATTTCGATTCGCTGTGGGACGTGCAGCTCGACGCCGTGGACGAACCCAACACCGGGCGCGGCGGCTGGAGCAGCGTGTTTCGTCTGGAGCTTGAAGGCTCCGGTTATTACCTCAAGCGTCAGAGCAATTACCTGACGCACACGCTGCATCACCCGTTTGGCGAGCCGTCGTTCTCTCGCGAGTTTCGCAACATCAGCCTGTATCAGAAGCTCGGCATTCCGGCGCTGCATGCGGTGTTTTATGGCGAGAAAAAGGTCGATGGCGAGCGTCGGGCCATTCTGATGACTCGGGCGCTGGATGGCTGGACCGATCTGGACACGCTGTTGAGCGAGTGGGACGCGCTGGCCGCGACTCAACGCCTGGCGATTCTGCAAGCCTGCGGTCAACTGGCGCGCACGTTGCACAAGGCTGGTCAGGTGCATGGCTGTTTTTACCCCAAGCACATTTTCATGAAAGCCAAAGGCAGCGCCTATCAGGCGCAGTTGATCGACCTTGAGAAGACCCGCAAGTCAATCTTCGGCCAACGGGATCGGGTCAAGGACATCGAGCCTTTGCTACGGCGCGCACCGATGTGGAACGAAGCCGAAATCCGCGAACTGCTCGCCGCCTACTTACAGGCGCCGGGTGACAGTGGGCTGGTGGATTCCTGGTGGCAGCGGTTGGCGAAGCGCGGCAGTCATAAGCGCAGCGGACGCTGATGTGAGTGGTGATGAGGTCCATTGTGGGAGCCGGCTTGCTGGCGAATGCGCCGTGTTAGTCACCCTATATGTTGCTGACCTGACGCATTCGCCAGCAAGCCGGCTCCTACGCCCCTCGGGCAGAAGCGAGTCCCTGTGACGCTGTAGATATGTACTGCATTCATGTTTGATCGAAGAGGGCGCCGATGCGTTTGTCTGAACTGAAAAACGCCGGTCGTACCCCGACGCTGCCGATGAGCATTGCGTTGGCGGATGCGGCGGGTCCCGCCGAGTTGCAGCTGTTGAGCCTGCTGCGTGTGCTGCCGGGCCAACGCTACGTGGGCGCGGGCATATGGCGTGGGCGTCCGGTGCTCGCTAAATTGCTGGTGGGCAGCAAGGCGCCTCGGCATTTTCAGCGTGAGCGCGCCGGGGTGCAGCTCCTTGCCGAGCAAGGCTTGACCACGCCATTGCTGTTGGCCGAAGGGCTGAACGAAGGCGAAGGCGGCTGGCTCCTTTTCGAATTCCTCGATCAGGCTGAAAGCCTTGGCGAAGCCTGGAAAGCCGTCGAGCACCTGCCGCCGCTGGCCGACGAACAAACCGCCGTGCTGAGCGAAGCCCTCGCCGCCGTTGGGCACATGCACGCCAAGGGCCTTTGGCAAGAAGACCTGCACCTTGACAACCTGCTGCGACAGAACGGCCAGCTGTACCTGATCGACGGCGCCGGAATTCGGGTCGAAGAAGCGGGCAAGCCGCTGTCCCGCCCAAAAGTCCTGGAAAACCTCGGCGTGTTTTTCGCTCAGTTGCCCAAGTCCCTGGCGCCGTTCACTGAAGAACTGCTGGTCTACTACCTTCTGAGCAATGGCGAGCACGCGCTGCCGGTGGAAGCGCTGCACAAGCAGATCGACAAGGTCAGCGCCTGGCGACTGCGGGATTACCTGATCAAGATCGGGCGCGAGTGCAGCCTGTTCAGCGTATCGGACGGCCCATTTGGTCTGCGGGCAATTCGTCGCGAGGAAGAGGCGGCGATGCTGCCGGTGCTGGACAAGGCCGACACCCTGATCGACAGCGGCCACCTCTACAAGACGGGCGGCGCCGCCAGTGTGGCGAAAACTGAGGTTGATGGCCGACCGTTGGTGATCAAGCGCTACAACATCAAGAACTTCGCCCACTGGCTCAAACGCTTCTGGCGCCCCAGCCGCGCCTGGCATTCATGGCGCGAGGGCAGTCGCCTGATGTTCCTCGGCATCGCCACGCCCAAGCCGTTGGCCTTGCTGGAGCAGCGTTTTTTCTGGCTGCGGCGCAAGGCGTATCTGGTCACCGAATACCTGCCGGGCCCGGACGTCATCGAACGTTTCGCGCCTTATGTTGCATCGGGCGAGGCGCCTGAAAACGAATTGCAGGCGCTGGACGCACTGTTCGAGCAATTGATTCGCGAGCGCATCAGCCATGGCGACCTCAAGGGCCATAACGTGTTCTGGCATCAGGACCGTTGGGCGTTGATCGACCTCGACGCGATGTGCCAGCACGGCTCGCAAAGCGCGTTTGCCGCCGCGTTCGCCAAGGACCGCGCGCGTTTCATGCGCAACTGGCCTGCCGACAGCGCGCTGCACCAGTTGCTGGAACAGCGCTTGCCAAAAGCGGTGTGAGGGAGTCGGGCAGACGTCCTAACGACATCCGTCCCTGTAGCAGTCCGACTCGCCGGCGGCAGCGATTTCAATGGCGCCACCGCCGGCCCACCGTGCTGCTAAAGGCTTACCCCACTCGCGTCAGGTTGATGTCTTCAAGCGCCAGAATCAGGGCATCAAGGTCATCATAGGGTTGCAGATGTACCGCTAGCCACGCCGGACGATCCACGAACACCTTGCCCGCAGAATCGACCTGCACCGGCGTGCGCAAGATTTCGCCCGTTCTCGCCCTGTGGACAATCACGTACACGTCATCGAGTTCCAGTTCGGTCACGAACATGCCCGGCCGTGCCAGGCGTTGCTCCAGTGACAGTGGTTGTGGCGCCAGAATGCGGGTGGGGCTGACTTGATTGATCCTGCCCGGCACCTCCACTTCGAGCTTGAAATCCCCCTTCACGAATGCGTTTGCTCGGGTCATCGACGCCCGGGCGCTTTCGCCCGGATCTCGAACGATGCCCTGCGAGGTGCCCGGTGCCACGTCATCGACCCGCACGCCGATGGCGCCTTCCAGTTCGGCCACCCCCGGAACGCGGTTGTAACGGTTGGAATGGCTGTTGCCGACCAGCGCGACCCAGCGGTGCCGCCCGACAACCGCCTGATGTCGACGAATCGTCCGGGACGCAAAATAATTCATCATTTCCTGTCGAGTGGTCTTGGTCTCGCGTACGCCCTTGAGGTGGTAGCTCGCTGCACAATCGATGGCGCGGACCTCAATACCGTGCTCTCGCGCCTTGATCACCAGCATCTCGAAATTGTAAGCCCTGGCCGGATCCGTCAACTGACCTCGATCCAGACGCTGGAGGCTGTTCAAAAGCTCATTGCTCATTTGGCCCGTTTCATGAAACCGGTCCAGGTGCAGTTGGTGCAGGTCGGTCAGCAGATGCTCCATGTACAGGGTTTTCACCTGTTGTTCCGCCAGCAGTGGCAGGTTGTCGATGAGGAATTTTTTGCTGCCCACGGACGCATGAAACTCCCCGACGACCATTCCATCGGTGTGCTCGTACAGGCGCTGAATGAACTGTGGGGCGCTCAGCGCCGGCTCCACCGAAGGCATCGTCGGGCGCGGGGGGAGATCGGCTGTCAGAATTTCGCGCGCGTCGTGGCGCAGTTTCGTCCGCAGGCCAAAGAAAACGTCCTCCACGTCATTCAGGCGTTCATTGAAGAAAAAATACTCACTGTTTAGCCCTCGATGCTCCTTATACGCCAGCTCATACAAGATGGCGTGCGACTCGAATGGCATGTCGTAGCGCGGGTCGGCGAGCGACTGCTGAAGCGCGGTCGGCGGCGTCTCTGGCAGCCATTGCTCAGGGTCGATGTGCTGCCAGCCGGTAGCTTCGTCCCACTGAAATCCAAGGCTGGCTCCTGAGGCTTGCGCCCCGGAGGACTGAGGGATAGCAGCCGGAGGCGACGCCGCATTCACGGGAGCCGTTGCAGGTTCTGCCAGGCTGGAAGAGGGGAACTCGATCTTGAAATCGCTCGACGCCATGTTCGTCTCGGTGTTGACCAGCGTGGCTTCCTGACTGATTTTCGTTGCCCGGCCTGCAGGTACATCTTCGATACGCACACTGATGGCGCCTTCCAGCTCAGCGATGCCGAGGACGTGCTCATGGGTCGTGGCGAGCTTCTGATCGACCAAGGCCACCCAGCGTCGGGTCGGTTCGGCGGCCGCGTCACTGCCGATCACTTTGTGGCCGAAGAAATTGCTCATTTTTTGAGCAGCAGCGCTATCCCCGGCGGCCCCCGACACCGGGAACGCCATGACCGGATAACTCACCGACGAATTCAAGGGACGCACCTCGATCCCGTGACGATGGGCCTCTTTGATGAGGTGGTAATAGTCGAATTCGCGACTCAGGTTATCCAGCGCCTTGTTGTTCAGGTACCTGAGATGAGCCTTGATCTCATGGGATCCGGCGCGAACCCGGCTGCCCTTGGCGCGATACTTCGCCAGCTTGCGCAGGTGCTTGTCCGTGAACACATGCTCGATGTACAGCACCTCGACTCGCTGCTCGGCGAGGGTCTTCATGTTTGTCATCAGCAGGCGTTTGCTGGCGATGGATTTGGGGGCTTCACCGAACACCAGACCGTTGCTGTTGGCAAAGGCACTCTCCAGAAAGTCGCCGACCGTGGTCGAGGCATCGACGGCGGGAAGGGCGGGACGCGCCGGGAGTGCGATCGGTTCGGCGAAGAACGCCTGAGCGTCGCGATACAGTATTTCCCTGAGCTCGCTATAGGTTCGGCGCATATCGCCGTAGTAGGCCGCGAAGAAATCCTCCAGACCCAACGCCACGGGGTCCATGGACGTGCCGGTCAAAATCTCTTCCATGTGCGGTTGCAGATTGGCGGGTAACTCCCACGCGTGCAGCCCTGCATCTGGGGTGCCTGCATGGGTATCTTCGCGCAGAGGGTTGAACGTGCCGGGAGTGTCATTGCCGCCGCGCAAGCCCGAGCGCAAGATGCGTTGCCACTGTCCCTGTTCGTTCAAACGCACGGGCTGGCGGCCAAAGAACGCGAACGGGTTCTGCGGATCGACGATGTGCCAGCAATGCAGGCTGGCGTCGTAGTGCACCTGATACACCTCGCCGTTCATCTCGATGTAATGCTTGCCCTGGCCGAGGCTCACGCCGTTGGCATGGCCTTCGGTCACTCGCGGCAGATCCTGCAGGGACACGCCGGTGACGCGGTAGTCATTGACTGCGCTGGAAGACGAGGACGCAGAGGGTTGATCCAGTGGCTGCCAGACGCCGTCGTCGTTCTTGCTGGCGTAGTGACCAGTCGGGAAGGCGTCATCCGGTTCGAAGCCGGCGTTGTCATACACCTGCGCCTGCCCCTTGGCATTGGGCGGGCCGAGGAGAAAGTGTTCGTCTTCGAGCTTCACCGGATGCAACTTCATCCGTGTGTGTGACGGTTTTTTCAGCGCTGCAGGACGTGCCCCCTGTTTCGAGCGCTCGGCCAGTTTGCGTGCGACGCCGCCAAAGCCTTTCAGTCCTTGTTTCAAGTCGCCGTAAGCCCCCAGCAAGTTCAACCCTGCCGCGAGAAACAGGCCCGACGCCGATTCCGGCTCATGCCCGGCCAGTGCCTCAACCGCCTTGCCTGCATCGCGTAACGCGAGGGCCACACCCACGGCAAAACTCAGTGGTGGAAAGGGCGCCGTCACTACGGTGGCGATGATGTCCACGCTGTTCCAGATCACCTGACTCAACATGTCATGGCGATTGGTGGAGGTTTCTTCGGCGTCGCGCAGTTTGCGTTCGATCTTTCGGTTGAAGCAGACCTGCGCGAAGTCGGCGATAGGCTCGGCAGGCAGCACCGGTCGTTTATTGCCATTGCCTGTTTTCATGTCATTCAGGAAAAACGACAGCACGCGGCGGGCGTTGATGCGACAGCGGTCCTTGTAGTAATCGATCATCCCCGGCGCGCCGAGGGAATCAACGAACGAACTGAAGGCCCTGAACTCCAGACCGTCCGGCGCATTCGGCGTGTACAGCAGCGCCCCCAGCCTGACTGCCGTCGGCATCAGCGCATAGCAACCCTGGACGGTTTCAACGTGGATCAGGTTCGTGTCGGTGACCACCAATTGACTGATCCCGCCCATGTGCAGCGCGATGAAAGGCTTGTCGATGTGGATCTGCAATGGATAGACGGGGTGGTGAGCGCGAACCTCGGGCGTCGCGTCGTTCAGATGGCGGATGCTCTGTTGCAGCCACTCATACTGCGTTTCGTCGATGTGCCCCTTCAGCAGGCTGCGCAGGGCGGCGGCCTGCATGTTCAGGCGTGTGATCAGCGCGCGGGTCTGGCGTCGGTAGCCGTAGCCTTCGGACTGCGGATCAAGCAGCGTGCGTTTCACCAGATCGCCATAAGCGTCGGCGAGCCATTTTCCCCGAACCGACCCGGCAACGGAGGCGGGCGTCAACGGGCTGAGGTCGATGCCCTGCGGACCGCTGAACGTGGCCGTCGTGTCGGCCGTGGGTTTAAACACGCCAAAACTGTCGTCGTAGCCGTTTCGCATCATTGCGGTGTAGCTCAGGGTTTCACGCTCGGTCTTCACGATGATGTGATCAGGATCGACCGTTCCCGGCGGCACCTTCAGTAACTGACAAATCTTCTCGCTGGCGCGCTGATGAACATAGTCTTCGAAATCCTGAACCCGTGTGTGCGGCTGCGCGGCATAGTTCATGACCGCCCCGTTGGCCGCGTCCTCCAGCGCCAGCAGCTGCTGACGCTGTTCACTGCTGGCGCGGATGTACCAGTTCGGGGTGTAGGCTTCGTTCTGCGAGCGCACCACGTTCATCCCTTGGATGACGAGGGTTTGCAGCGCGTTGTCGTAGCTTTCCTGAGTGACAAGGCGCAAAAAATCGGCGCGAGGAAACGGCTTCTCACGCAGTGCGTCGAGGGTGGAATTGAGCGCGGGACGATCAGCCACATTCAGTTGGTCGATGAGGTAGCGGGTCATTTCCGGGCTGGCGGTCCAGGCCACCAGTTCGTGGAGCATTTGCGTCTCGCTGTTGAAACTCTGGAACAGCTGAGGGCGAGGGGCGTCCGAGGCGAACATGATCAGCCGTTGCAGTTCGCCCGCCGCGTTTTCCTTTCGGAACACCAGGGTGCGACTCAGCGTGGCCCGGTTATTGATCCTGATGTGCTGAATGCGTAACACCTGGTCGGTGGCGGTGAGCACGCCCTCAGTCACTGCGGTTACCACGTTGAAGTCGTCAAGCGAGAGATGCCCCTGCATTTTGGCGACATACGCGGCTTCGGCGATTTGCAGGTCGAGCAGCTCACGCATCAGTTTCTGGCTGGCCGGCTTTGCATAGGCTTCGCGCTGGTACTCTGCAAAGCTCAAGCGCAGTTTCAGTTCATCGACCACTCGCCCGGCATACGCTGGAGTCAGCGAGGCATGGGTAGCTCCGACGGGGCGGCCGTCGATATTCACGGTGGTGTGGGTCAGGAATTCCGAGCCTTCGCTCAGGTCATTCGGGTGCAGACCGTACAACGCCAGTTCCGGGAGGGTGCGGGTGACGGTGTAGGTCTCACGCGTCACCGGCAGGGTCCGACGGGTGCTGACTGTGATCGATTCGGGCGCCAGATCATAACCAAGGTCGCTGGCCAGGCGTGCGCGCAAGCTCACCTTCGCGTATTGCTCCGCTGATGCCGCACCGTTCAGCGCGCTCGCCAATGCGGTATGCCCGTCCTCAAAACGTTTCAGACGCTGACGGTATTCGTCCAGGTCTTCGCCCGAGGCCAGTTTGATCCAGTCGGGCAGCGCCGTTCGCGCCTTGTGCTCGGCCAGAGTCAGCTCGCGTCGCTCTAGCATCGCCCGGGGGCCGAACACGCCTGACAGGCTCACCGCGCCTTCGATCTGATTCGCGTGCAGGGTCGAGTCCGGGTTCCGTCCCTCGCCGCAGACGTACAACACGTCTGCGCGCTGTTTCTCGATTAAGCGCTGGATGGCGTGGCGATAAGGGTTTCCTGTGACGAGGCGCAGTTGCACATCGTTTGAATCGAAATGCTCCAGATACACGTCCGGATCGTCCGTGGCCGCAAACAGGGCATCCTGATGACGCTGTTCGGCGTTGATGAGCAAGCCCCACCGCAACGCGTTGTCGTTGAGCCAGTGCGCGACCGTGTCGAGCATGGATCGCTGTGTCGCGAACTCCGACATGCCGCTGCCCGGCAGCGCGAGCAGAGTGCGGCCCGACGCGAGGCTCATGACCAGCGCACCATGGATTTCCGCCAGGGTGTCCGCCTCGATGGCAATGTGCAGTGCGCAGACGGTAGGTTGGTCCTGTGCGTCTGTGTCCAGCGAGCCGGGCAGACACTCCAGGGCGTTCGGCAGCAAGTCATTTTCATGGGACTTGAGCGCGACCTCGTCCCGTAATGCTTTTTCGAACAAGGTGGTGAACAGTCTGCGTCGGCTTTGACCTTGGGCGCTTTTGGTGTGCCAGTAGGTGTCCAGCGTATCCAGCAGCGTGCCGGTTTCTTGCTCGATGGCGGTTTGTTCCCCCGTTTTCAGGGCGTCGAGCAGCGCGGCGTGTGGAGAGGAAAGCTGCAACAGCTCAGTCGTCAGCGTTTCGCAGGACTCGGTCAGACGCTTGAGCGCACTGGCAGCGGCAGGGTGGGTGAGTGCGGGCGAGGGCCGCGTGGGAGTAAACGTCTGCATGATGTAAGGTTCCTGATTCGCCCTGTCCGGCAGGGCATCCATGGCGCGGGCAGGCCGCATGATTCATGGAGCGAATCAATCACGAGTCGATCAGGAAATGGCGGTAGATATGTAGTGCACGGCATCAAGCCGGGTTTTCGATAATCGCCCCTGATGCTGGGTAATACTGAGCCAGGTCAGCGTCGTCGCGTGTCCTGAAGCGGTTTTGTTCGGCCCGCGCCATATCGCAGTTCATTACGCTATAATCCCGCCCTTTAGCTGCCCGCCGCACCCGCGCCAGGCGCACCTTATTTGTCAGGCGCACGACGCCTGCTTGCAGACTTTAAGAGGCTAGACCCTAGTGGCATTGACGATCCTTGGCCTGTCCGGCGCCCTTAGCCATGATCCTTCCGCAGCCCTTTACATCGACGGCAAGCTGATTGCAGCCGCCGAGGAAGAGCGCTTCGTTCGCGACAAGCACGCAAAGAACCGCATGCCGTACGAGTCTGCGAAGTTCTGTCTTGAGCAGGCTGGCATCAAACCGTCTGATGTCGATGTGGTGGCCATCCCGTTTGCCCCGATCAGCCTGTTCGGCGAAGCGCGTTGGCACTACGCCAAGCGTTACTGGTACGCCCCGGACCGCGCGCTCGACGCCATCCTGATGGGCAACCGTCGCTACAAACGCTATCGCAACAAGATCGTCTGGTGCCTTGAGCAACTGGGTTTCGACCCGAAAAAAGTCAAGATCGAGCCGGTCGAGCACCACCTGGCTCACGCCTCCAGCGCTTATCACTGCTCCGGTTTCAAAGAGAAAACCGCGATTCTGGGCATCGACGGCAAGGGTGAGTACGCCACGACCTTCTTCGGTTATGGCGAGAACGGCAAGATCCACAAGATCAAGGAATTCTACGACCCGGATTCCCTCGGTGGCCTGTATGGTGCGATCACTGAGTTCCTCGGCTTCGAAATGCTCGACGGCGAGTTCAAGGTCATGGGCATGGCGCCATACGGCGATGCGTCCAAATACGATTTCTCGCGTCTGGCGAGCTTCGAAAACGGCGAATTGGTGATCAACACCGAATACGCCAACGTCATCGGTCTGCGCCGTTATAAAGAGAAAGGCAAAGGCTTCTATTTCTCGCCGAAGCTGATCGAATGGCTGGGTCCGAAGCGCGAAGGCGACATTGCCGACGAGCCGTACATTCACTACGCGGCCAGCATGCAGGCGCTGTTCGAGAAGCTGGCGCTGCAGATGATGGATCACTACCTGGGCGACATTCTCAAGGAAACCGGCAAGATTGCCTTCGCCGGTGGCTGCGCGCTGAACGTCAAGCTGAACCAGAAGATCATCGCCCGTCCGGAAGTGAAAGAGCTGTTCGTTCAGCCCGCGTCCGGTGACGCCGGTACGGCCGTCGGTGCAGCAGCGTATGTGTCTCACGCCCGTGGCGTGCCGGTCGAGAAGATGGAACACGTCTACCTCGGCCCTTCGTACAGCAACGAAGACGTGATCGCCGCCTGTGCCCGTCACCCGAGCGCGCCTGCGTGGCGCAAGCTCGACAACATGCCGGAGCAGATCGCCAAAATCATGGTCGACGGCAACCCCGTGGCCTGGTTCCAGGGACGCATGGAGTTCGGTCCACGTGCGTTGGGCGGTCGTTCGATCATCGGTTGCCCGAGCGTGGCCGGTGTGGCCGACCGCATCAACCACCAGATCAAGTTCCGCGAGCGCTGGAGGCCTTTCTGCCCGTCGATGCTCGACACCGTGGCGCCGCAGATGATCAAGATCGATCACCCCGCGCCGTTCATGACCTTCACCTTCGAAGTCGCCGAAGAGTGGAAGACCCGCGTGCCGGAAGTCGTTCACGAAGACGGTACGTCCCGTGCCCAGGTCCTGAAGCGCGAATACAATCCGCGTTACTACGACATGATGAAGGCGCTGGAAAGCCTGACCGGCAACGGCGTGTCGCTGAACACCTCGCTCAACCGTCGCGGCGAACCGATGATCTGCTCGCCAACCGACGCGCTGAACATGTTCTTCGGCTCCGATCTGCAGTACCTGATCATGGAAGACATCCTGGTGGTCAAAGACGGCGCGGACGCTTATGACACGCTCGGCTGAGCGCCATGTGTTGCAGTTCTGCCACGGCTATGACGGGCCGTTCCTCGACTGTGCCCGTCAATACGCCAGCCTGTTCGCGGGCAAGGGATACCGGGTCACTACGGTATTCCTGACGGGCGCTGCCGACCCTGATGTCGCAGCGGGCTGCTCGTCGGATGAAGTCCTGTTCATGGAATACAGCTCCAAGGCCATTCGTGGCCTGAAGCTGGGCGCCATCCGCGACTTGCGCAAAATCGCCGCCTCCCGGGATTTCGCGTTCTGCATCGCACACCGTTTCAAGCCGATCTACATCGCCCTGCTGGCCACCCGTTTGCCGGTGATCGGCGTGCATCACGCCTTTGGCGACTACGAGCGACGCAGCCGAAAACTGTTCGCTCACCTGTTTCGCATGCGTTTGAGCCTGCTCGGCGTGTCCGATGCGGTGCGGGACGATATGCGCAAGTGTCTGCCGAAATGGCCGACCGGACGTATTCAAACGCTTTATAACCGCATTGACATCGATCAACTCGCCGCCAGCCAAGTGTCACGCGAAGAGGCTCGCGAAGCGTTGGGCTTGCCGCAAGGCTCGTGGGTCGTGGGAAACGTCGGTCGTCTTCACCCTGACAAGGATCAGGCCACGCTGCTGCGCGGTTTTGCGCAGGCACTTCCCAGCCTGCCCGCTGACAGCCAACTGGTGATTTTGGGCAAGGGGCGTCTTGAGCAGGACCTGAAAGAGCTGGCGATGGAGCTGGGCATTGGTCGGCAGGTCATGCTGCTGGGTCAGGTGCCTCTGGCCAGCCGCTATTTCAAGGCGTTCGATGCGTTCGCCCTCAGTTCCGATCACGAACCCTTCGGCATGGTCTTGCTGGAAGCCATGGTCGCGGGCGTGCCGGTGATTGCCACGGCGGCGGGCGGTGCCAAGGAAGTGGTCGAAAGCGTGGGTATTCTCTTCCCGCTGGGCGACGCCGAGCACTTGGCCCAAGGCCTGGCGCACCTGTCGCGACTGGATGCCGAACAGCGAAATGCCTGTGCCGAGATGATGCTGGATCGTGTGCGTGAACGGTTCTCAGACGACGCCGTTCGCAACGTCTTCTGGCGTTTGCCGCAAGTCACCGACCTGACTGCGGAGTCCTGATGCTCAATCGTTTTCAAGCCTGGCGAGAACGTGGCTGGACACCCATCGACGCGGCTGCGTATCAGGGCGCCTGGGACCGATTTGGCGGCAGTGTCGCCACGCATCCTCTGGTGGTTGAGCGATTGGCCGGGTTGGCTGACATCCCCGTGCGTTATCTGGGCTGGTCGCAAGGCGGTGAGTTGAAAGCCGCGATCCCGACGTGGGGGCGTTCGCTGGCGCTGTCCAAAGACGTGCTGAAAAGCCGCGGCAAAAAAGGCCTGTTCGATCTGGGCAATGCTGAGCTGATTCTGCCCGCCGCTGCCGATACCCAAGCCCCGTTGCGTCATCGCGGCCGTTATCTTTCGGAGCTGAATCAGGGGCGTTTTGCCGAACTCCTGCCGCAGACCGAGTCTTTGGCGATGGCCCGCGCACCCGAAGACCTCTCCAAGAAGTTTCGCTACAACCAGCGCCGCGAGCTGCGTCTGCTGGAAGAGGCGGGCGGCGTGGTGCGTCCGATCACCGACTTCAACAGCGCCGACATTGCCCGCATGTACTGCGATCTGTTTCAGCGCCGGTGGGGGTTCGCTGCCACGGGCGCCGAGCGCATGGCCGAGGTGGTCGAGCTGCTGCGCGATCTGCTGATCGGCTCGGTGATCTTTCTGAATGACGCGCCCATTGCCATTCAACTGATCTACCGCGTCGAAGCGCCGGAGTGGATCAGCATCGAATACGTCAACGGCGGCGTTGACCCCGAAACCCGCGATTTCAGTCCTGGCAGCGTGTTGAGCTTTCTCAACACGCAAAGCGCCTGGGAAGAAGCACGGGCGCGGGGCAAGGCCTTGCGTTTCTCGTTTGGTCGCGCCGATCGTGAGTATAAGGATCGTTGGTGCAACCCTGTCCCGGTATTTCAACGTTGAGCCGCAAACAGGCATTGCTCAAGCGCCACCGCCGCAACAAGCGTGTGGCGCTGCTGGTGGCATTGGTGGTTTTACTGCTGGTTGGCGTCCTCGTCGCCTGGTGGCTCCCGCTGGTGTTGGCGGTACTGGGTTGGGTCGCTCATGAGGCCTGGTTTTCCGATCATCTGTTCTACGCGCCGAGCGACGACTATCAGTATCGGCTGCCCGCGCAGAACGAGGTGGCAGGGGTCAGCGTGCAGGGTGATCGGTTGCTGGTCGATCAACTGCCCCCGCTGAGCGGCGATGAAACCCTGATTCTGGCGTTGCGCATCAAGAGCTCATGGCTGGGGCGCTTCTTCGACCCATCGGTTGAGTTGATCGGCGGCGATCTGCACGACAGTCAAGCTTTCGAGCGGAGTGTGAAGGGGCTTCGCTATCTGAACCTCACCGGGCTCGGCGCGGCGCTGACCGCCAACGAGCTGCGTATTCGCGGGCGCCGCTGCAGCATTCAGGGCGAGCCCCGGCTGTGGTCGTTTGCCCATCCCGACGCCCGCCGCCAGCGTGTGATGGTTATCGCGCCCCATGCCGATGACGCCGAACTGGCGGCATTTGGTCTGTACAGCCAGGCTGACGAAAGCTGGATCGTCACACTCACCGCGGGTGAAATCGAGGCCGAGCATTATCAGCAAATGGGCATGGGCCCGGCCGAAGCGGCGCGGACCAAGGGCCGGCTGCGTGCGTGGGACAGCATCACCGTCCCGCGCTGGGCTGGAGTGCCCGAATCCCGCTGCTTTCAGCTGGGCTACTTCTGCCTTCAATTGCCTGCGATGCAGGCGGCGCCCGATCAGCCGATCGCCTCCCGGGAAGCGGATTTGAGCGATACCCGACTGTTCAGGCAGTTCAATACGCTGACGTTGCCGGGCGATGCCGATGGCGCACCGACGTGGAATAACCTGATTGCCGATCTGCGCGCGCTGCTGTTGGAGGCCAGGCCTGAAGTGTTGGTCATGCCTCACGCCACCATCGACCCGCATCCAGACCACATCTGTTCGCAGGCGGCGGTGCTGGAAGCGTTGCAAGGACTGGCCTGGCAACCGAGCGTGATACTCGGTTACGCGAATCATCTTCATGACAACGATCGTTGGCCGATGGGCGATGTCTATAGCGGGGTCGCCTTGCCGCCGGTGTTCGATCCTGCGCAGGAACTGGTGCCTTACAGTATCGAGCTGGATACCGAACGGCAGCGAGACAAGGCCATGGCCTTGGGTATGATGCATGACCTGCAGCCGCCGGCGCCGCTCAAACGTCGCATTCGGCGCTGGTTGCAGAAAAAGCTGGCCGGTCGCCACTGGCCAGCGGAAGGCGAAAACGAATTTTTCAGAAAGGCCGTGCGCCGGCACGAACTGTTCTGGCGCAAGGAAATCTGATTGCCCTCTGCCCCGAAACGGGGAATGAGCGGCCGGGCGGGTAGTGATCTGGTTTTAAAAGGAAGCCCATGAAGGTTTTGTTTCTGGTCCAGAAAGAGCAACGTGCCATTCTGGATCGTCTTTACGAAGGCGTCGCAGCCCATTGCGAGTGTGACCTGCGTTGGCTGACCTCTGACGAGCAGCGCAACCTGCGCCGCTATTTCCGCCAGCATGTGGACGTCAAGAAATACGACCGTATCGTGTTCTTCCTGCGGTTCAAGCAGGAAATCCGTCAGGCGGGCTTCATCCGTACAGTCCCCAATCTGGTGATCCTTGAACACGATGCCTATCAGAACTACATCCCTTGCAAATACACCGGCAAGTTCAGCGCGCATTACCGCAAGCTGCCGTGGGTGCGCGTTCTCAGTTCCGGTTTCGTGGTCAGCGAGCGCCTGAGAGAAGAAGGTTTTGACGCGGTGTTCGTGCCGAAGGGCTACGATCAGACGTTGCTCAGCGACCAAGGCCGTGAGCGGGACATCGAACTGGCATTCGTCGGCAGCACCAATAGCGTCGCCTACAGCGGTCGCAAGGCATTGCTCGACGAGCTTGGCCAGGTCGAGAAACTGGTGGTGACCCGCACCAAGTCCGGCCAGGAATATGGCGACACCCTGAACCGCATCCGTTTCTTCGTGAGTGCAGACGTCGGCATGGGCGAATTCATGATCAAGAATTTCGAGGCAATGGCCTGTGGTTGTGTGCTGTTTGCGTATGATCAAGGCGACGCCGAGAGCCGTGCGCTAGGCCTGCAAGACATGCACAACGTGGTGTTTTACAGCGACATACCCCAATTACAGAAAAAGCTCGCGATCCTGCGGGATGATCCGAGTCTTGCTGCGCGTATTGCGGTCAACGGGCGCGATCTGGCAGTGTCTCAGTTTGGATTCGGGGCGATTGGCGCACGCATCGTGCGTGAGCTTGAGCCGGCATTGCGCGAGCAGGCGCCAGTGAGCGGTGTCGAGAGGCTGCGGGCAGCATTAGGGATTTGATTTGAACGGTTCATGCGCTGAAAATAATGATATTAATTTGAAACCAGATAATCTCCGCATGCCATTTTTCACACTGTCAGGTTGCCAGGACATCCGTCGTCAGCCTTCAGAAATGTGGCCATTGAAGGCGCAGCCAGAAGCCAAGGATCGAGTGCGGGTATGAAATGGCCATTAGTCTCGATTTTAGTGCCGTGTTTCAACCATGAGCGTTACATCGAGGAGTCCCTGCTTAGTGTGCTGGAGCAGGACTACGACAATTTTGAGCTGATCGTCGTCAACGACGGCTCCACCGACGCCAGCGCGGAGAAAATCGAAGCGCTGCGCCGGGTTCATGATTTTCAGTTCTATCAGCAGGACAACCAGGGCGTCAGCGCCGCGCTCAACAAAGCCTTGAGCCACGCCCGTGGCGATCTGGTGGTGACCCACGATTCCGATGACGTGATGCTGGCCGGACGAATTCGCCGCCAGGTGAGCTACATGCAAGAGCACCCGGAAGTGGGGTTGCTCGGTGCGAAGGTCATCTACATCGACTCCGTTGGCAACCCCCTCAAGCACAAGGTGGCCAGCCATGCGCCGGTCCAACGCTGGAGCTTCGACGAGCTGTTGGCCGATGCCTATGCCGTCGGCGGCCCGGTCGCCATGTACCGGCGCGAAGCCATCGACAACGTGGGCGGCTATGACCCCACAATCAAGGTCCAGGATTTCCAGATGACCTTGCGCATCGCCAAGGCGGGCTATCAGGTGCATATTTTGCCGGACCGGGTCACGCTGTATCGACGCCACGACACCAACATCTCCAAGACGGCGTATAAGAGTCAGCTGATCTATGACCTGAAAGTGATCGAGGCCTACCAGGACAATCCCGCCTATGAAGCGGGCCGTCTGGCGATCATCAACAAGGCGTTGAAAGAGTCGGTCGTGGCGGACAAACCGTTCGCCCGCAGCCTGTTCGCCAGTGTGCCCGTGCACCGCTGGAACCGCGTGACATGGAAGCGGTTCCGACACTTCGTTTTCAAATACCGTAAGCCCAAGGGTGCACAGTGAGTCAGTCCCTACAGAATCAGCCATGGGTTAGCCGCGTTTTCACACAGGGTAGTGAGCAGCTTCGTACGGTCAGCGCGCATCTTGGCGTGGCCGGTGTGGTACTGGCCTTCGGGTTGTTCTGGAGTGTCGCGGGCGTTCTGCTGACGCCCACGATGAAGTTCTACAGTTGGCTGCTGACTGCGTTCGTTTACTTGCCTTGCCTGTACCTGATCGCTCGTTATTTCCACGAATTTCGCCATACGGTACTCAACCGCCGCGAGCTCTGGCTGTTTCTGCTGTTGTTCGTCTGGTCACTGATTTCGCTCGCGTGGAGTGACGGGGCGGAGCGCTACTTGACCATCATCAAGCGCGAACTGTTCTTTCTCATGCTGATTCTGGGCTGGATCGTCTGGGGGCGGACGTTCAATCGGCCCCTGCAAAGCATGCTGATTCTGTGGGGTGGGCTGGGGGGGCTTTACTCCCTGGCGGCGCTGATCGCCTACCCGATGCGTGGCATCGACCGGATGTACGGCTTCGGCGGTTTCATGGACAACCCCAACCCTGCGGGTTACACCATCGCCGCACTGGTGGTGCTCAGCTGTACGTGGTGGCCGCAAAAAAACAGTGGGCGCGTTCTATGGGCGCTGCTTCAGGCGTGTTCGGTCGCCTTCGTCATCCTGACCGGCAGCCGGGGCTCGATTGTTTCGCTGATGGCCGTGGCCGCCGTGGTCGTGTTGCTGGGTGGCGGGCGGTTCTATCGTACCCTCGCGATTCTGGCGCTGGTCGCCGCCGTCGCCCTGGCCATTTTTGAACCGTCGATCCTGCAGCGGGGCGATTCCGAGCGCACGGTGCTGATCAGGGGGGCCATCGACTTGATTCACCAACGCCCTTGGCTGGGCATTGGTCTGAGCAGTGATTACGAAGTCTCGGCCGGCGGTGTCATCTTCGGCCACTGTCACAACCTGATACTCGACACGGCCGTGCAGTACGGCATCCCGTTTACGGTGCTGTGGATCGTCTTGTGGCTGTGGTTGGGCCTGCGTGCCTGGCGTCACCGCAACGAGGCGTTGGGCATGGCCATCCTGATGATCTGGGTATTCGCCACAGTCGCCGTGCAGTTTGACGTGTTCACCGTATTTGGCCGGGCGCGCGCCATGTGGATGGTGGTGTGGATGCCGTTCGTGCTGTCGCTGTGCCTTGGTAAATCCGAGAAGAAGGCCGCGCTCAGTTAGCCATTCCCACGTTACGCCTTCGCCAGCGCCAGGTGCTCGCTGAGCAGTTGGCGTTTCCACTGATGCGCGCTGTGCTCGATGTAACTCTCGAAGAATAGATCCCCATCCTGCTGAAGCAGCCACGCATGGTCGCTCTTGTAGCGACGCATGTGCTGGAAATTGCGCAGGCACAGGTTTTTGCGCAGCGGACGACGCAGAGTCTTCATGTCGGCGATGTCGATCAGCCCCAATTCGTTTTCCGGGGTCATCACCACGTTGCCCAAGTGCAGCGAACGAAAGTAGATGCCCTGATTGTGCAATTCAGCCACGAAACGACCGAATGTGCGCAGCAGCGTGGCGTCCTGAAAATGCGCGGGGTCGGCGATCAGTTGACGCAGGGTCAGCCCGGGCAGCGGCTGGTAATGCACCACGTCGCGCGCAATATCCGCTACCCGGTAGGTGTCCAGCACATCGGGACAGGGAATGCCGCGTTTGCGAAGGGTCAGGGCGTTTTTGGCAAAACGATTGGCGTAGGGAAAGAACGCTGCGGAGGATATCAGGCGTTTGCGCCGGAACAGCTTCATGAAGTTGCCGTCGGTGAGGCGGAGCACCTTGTCTCCGAAGAAGTCGGCTTCAATGACTTCGGCATCTCTGCGTAAGGCTTGGTAGTCAGAGTAGGCGAGTGCGCGCATGCGGGCTCCTTCGAAAATGGCCGCCATCATACCCCAGCCTGCCGCCCGAGGCCCAACCCCCTGCCCATGTGTTAGTATTCCGGCTCTTTTTATCGTATCGATGACTATGAGCACGCCAGAGAAACGCGAATCCTCAAGCCTGAAAATCTATCTCCGACTGCTGACCTACGTGAAGCCTTACGTGGGTGTCTTTCTGCTCAGCATCGTCGGCTTCGTCATTTTCGCCTCGACCCAGCCCATGCTGGCCGGCATTCTCAAATATTTCGTCGATGGACTGACCAATCCCGAAGCGGCGCTGTTTCCCGACACGCCGTACCTCAAGGACCTGCAATTGCTGCAGGCCGTGCCGTTGCTGATCGTCTTGATCGCGGCGTGGCAGGGTTTGGGGTCGTATCTGGGTAACTATTTTCTGGCCAAGGTCTCGCTGGGCCTGGTCCATGACCTGCGGGTCGAGTTGTTCAACAAACTGCTGGTCCTGCCTAATCGCTATTTCGACACCCACAATTCCGGGCACCTCATTTCACGCATTACTTTCAACGTGACCATGGTCACCGGTGCGGCGACCGACGCGATCAAAGTGGTGATTCGTGAAGGCCTGACCATCGTGTTCCTGTTCTTCTATCTGGTGTGGATGAACTGGAAACTGACGATTGTCATGCTGGCGATCCTGCCGCTGATCGCCGTGATGGTCGGCAGCTCCAGCAAGAAATTCCGTAAGCAGAGCAAGAAAATCCAGGTGGCGATGGGGGACGTGACCCACGTCGCTTCCGAGACCATTCAGGGCTATCGCGTCGTTCGCAGCTTTGGCGGCGAGGCGTATGAAGAAGAGCGTTTCGCCAAGGCCTCCACCAGCAACACCGACAAACAGCTGCGCATGACCAAGACGGGGTCGATCTACACCCCGATGCTGCAACTGGTGATCTACACCGCCATGGCCGTGCTGATGTTTCTGGTGCTGTGGCTGCGTGGCGATGCGACGGCGGGCGATCTGGTGGCCTACATCACGGCGGCGGGCTTGCTGCCGAAGCCGATTCGTCAGCTGTCCGAAGTCAGCTCGACGATCCAGAAAGGCGTCGCGGGCGCCGAAAGCATCTTCGAACAGCTCGATGAAGAGGCTGAGGTGGACACCGGCACGGTCGAACTGGAGCGGGTGCAGGGCCATCTGGAAGTGCGCAACCTGAGCTTCACCTACCCCGAAACCGAGCGTCAGGTTTTGCACGACATCAGCTTCTCGGCAGCACCGGGGCAGATGATTGCGTTGGTCGGCCGCTCGGGCAGTGGCAAATCGACGCTTGCGAACCTGATTCCGCGCTTTTATCACCACACTTCGGGCGAGATACTGCTCGATGGCGTCGAGATCGAGAACTATCGCTTGCGTAACCTTCGCAAGCATGTGGCTCAGGTGAATCAGAACGTAACCCTGTTCAACGACAGCGTTGCCAATAACATCGCCTACGGTGATCTGGCCGATGCGCCGCGTGCCGACATCGAAGCCGCTGCAGCGGATGCCTATGCCAAGGAGTTCGTCGATCAGCTCTCCGAAGGCTTTGATACGCAGGTGGGTGAAAATGGAGTACTGCTGTCGGGTGGCCAACGTCAGCGTTTGGCCATTGCGCGTGCCTTATTGAAAAACGCGCCGCTGCTGATTCTCGACGAAGCGACCTCGGCGCTGGACACCGAGTCCGAGCGCCACATTCAGGCCGCGCTGGACCACGTGATGAAAGGCCGCACCACGCTGGTCATCGCGCACCGCCTGTCCACCATCGAACGCGCCGACCTGATTCTGGTGATGGATCAGGGCCGCATCGTAGAGCGCGGCACCCATTCCGAGCTGCTGGCGCAGAACGGCTACTACGCCCGACTGCACGCCATGGGCCTTGATGAGCCTGCGCCGGTCGGTGCGGTGTAAACGACTGTCCTTAATTTTGCGTGGCCAGCCGTCATCGCGAGCAAGCTCACTCCTACAACGAACCGGGTTGTTCCGACATGTCGGGGCGACCTTCAACCCTGTAGGAGTGAGCTTGCTCGCGATAGCGCCAGACCAGATACGCAAATACCGAATGACACAACCCAGTTCGCGGGCAAGCGCGCTCCTACATGGCGTTGTGTCGTTCCTACACCCGTGATCGGCACTGACTGTCACGCCGAGTTTCCCTTCCTGCCTCAAGCCATTGAAACCCTGTGCTAAGATTCCGCCCCTGTTCATTCTTAGTTACGGGTTGTTCGATGAAGTTGTCCATGCCGCGTTTCGATCAGGCACCAGTTCTGGTAGTGGGCGATGTCATGCTCGACCGCTACTGGCATGGCGGTACCTCAAGGATTTCACCTGAGGCCCCGGTGCCAGTGGTCAAGGTCGATCAGATCGAAGACCGTCCGGGCGGCGCCGCCAACGTGGCGTTGAACATCGCCGCACTGGGTGCCAAAGCCTCCCTCGTTGGCGTGACTGGTCAGGATGAAGCCGCTGAAAGCTTGAGCAACAGCCTCAAGGCCGCAGGCGTGACTGCACGTTTCCAGCAGATCGCTCATCAGCCAACCATCGTCAAACTGCGCGTCATGAGCCGCCATCAGCAACTGCTGCGCATCGATTTCGAACAACCGTTCGCCACCGACGCGCTCGCTTTGAGCGATGAAGTCGATTCCCTGCTTGAGGGCGTCAAGGTGTTGGTCCTGTCCGACTACGGCAAAGGCGCGCTAAAAAACCATCAAGTGCTGATCAAGGCCGCTCGCGACCGGGGCATTCCTGTGCTGGCGGACCCGAAAGGCAAGGATTTCGCGATCTACCGTGGCGCCAGCGTCATCACCCCGAACCTCAGCGAATTCGAAGCCATCGTTGGCCATTGTGTCGATGAGGCCGAACTGGTCGCGAAGGGCGCGCAATTGATGTCCGAGCTTGAACTGGGAGCGTTGCTGGTCACCCGTGGCGAACACGGCATGACCCTGTTACGTCCCGATCAGCAGGCGTTGCACCTGCCTGCCCGAGCCCGCGAAGTGTTTGACGTGACTGGCGCAGGCGACACCGTGATATCCACGCTGGCAGCGGCCATCGCGGCCGGTGAAGAATTGCCCCATGCGGTGGCGCTGGCCAATCTGGCGGCTGGTATCGTGGTCGGCAAACTGGGTACGGCGGCCATCAGCGCGCCTGAGCTGCGCCGCGCCATTCAGCGCGCCGAAGGTTCCGAGCGTGGCGTGCTGAGCCTCGACCAACTGCTGCTGGCCATCGACGACGCCCGTGCCCACGACGAAAAAATCGTGTTCACCAACGGTTGTTTCGACATTCTTCATGCCGGACATGTGACCTACCTGGAGCAGGCTCGCGCCCAAGGCGATCGTTTGATCGTTGCGGTTAACGACGACGCGTCGGTCAGCCGCCTCAAAGGCCCGGGCCGCCCAATCAATAGCGTCGACCGTCGCATGGCGGTGCTGGCTGGTCTGGGGGCCGTGGACTGGGTCATCAGCTTCCCGGAAGGCACGCCCGAAAACCTGCTGACCCACGTCAAGCCGGACGTGCTGGTCAAAGGCGGGGATTACAGCGTGGATCAGGTCGTCGGTGCGTCGATTGTGCAGGCGTATGGCGGGGAGGTTCGGGTGCTGGGGTTGGTCGAGAACAGCTCGACCACGGCGATTGTCGAGAAGATTCGCGGGCAGTGATCTGCCTGTAACGAAGGCGTTAGCGTTCGGATAACCAAAGGCGGACGCTTGCTACCTGTAGGAGCGAATTTATTCGCGAAAGGCCCGTACAGTCGACGTCTATTTGTCGGACGTACCTGCGCCTCGCGAATGAATTCGCTCCTACAGGGGTGTGCAACGCGGATGGAAACTTCGATGACTACGACTTATGCAGCTTCTGCCGCGCAATACGCAGCAGCTGCTTCGCCCCCACTTTCAACCGGCGCTTGATCCCGGTCTTCTTCGCTTTCGGCGGCACCATCCCTTGCTGCAACAGCCAGTCCTTCCAGCGAATCCGCTCTTCACGTACCACCCAGCCTTCCTGCGCCGCAAAACTCTCGGCCAGGTACAACCCTCGCGTGCCTGCAGGCGTGAGCTTGTCGTTCTTGAGCGTATACAACTCTGGCAGCGGCGATCCGTTCTCCAGCGGCATCAGGTACAGATCGGGTTTGCTGCGATTGAGCCGGGCGACGAGTTGATCGTTTTCCAGCGCCTCATCGACGTGAAACAGGCTCAGCGGACGGGCCTCTTTCGGCACTTCCAGGCGCATGTCGTAGATCAACTGCAACGAGGCCGTCGGCAGATGAACATAAGCGCGAGGGCGTTCGATCAGCGTCATGGCGCCGCAGCGCACCGGACGGGCAGCGCCAGACAGAGGGCTCAGGCGAAAGGGCATGGCCTCGCGATAATGCAACGCAGCCGCGTAAGGCGCGGGCAGCCAGGTATCGTTGAAACGTCCGCCCAGCCAGCCTTGCGGAGTTTCGATCAGGCATTCTTCGGCCACTTCCTGAATCGCCGTGTGCAGCGGCAGGTTCAGTTCATGGGCGGGGACGTAACCGGAAATCAGCTTCAACACCACGTCGCCACGGTCCTGACGACGCTGGCGCACCAGCACCCAATAATCCCGATTCTGCCAATTCAGCGTCAGCCGCACCGAGACACCGAGGTTCGCCAGTTCAGCCGAAAACCGCTCGCTGTCCTCCACCTCAATCTTGCGACGGCGTTGCAGGGTCTGGGAGAAATTGAGCGGCATCCCCACGCTCTGGTAACTCAGGCTTTCGGGGGTGGCTTCGACGAACAGGGGCAGGGTCTTGAAGTTGCTGGGGTTCTTTCTTATCAGGGTTCGCGGCATATCGGCTCCTTCTTGCGTTGGGGTCGGCCGCCTGGCATCAGGAGCGACTAAGAAGCGGGTTATGTAGCACGGCAGCAGCAGTGGTCACGTTGTGGGACAGGTGCAGTGGATTGATCGTTCCGACGATAGCACCGGTGACGCCAGGATGCCCGAACAGCAGTTCAAAACTCGCCTGCACCGGATCTACGCCGGGACTCAGGCAAACGTGCCCGCTGGCCAGCGCCTTTTTGATCAGGATGCCTTTGCCGTGGACAGCAGCGTAGTCCAGCACCGGCTTTTCGGCCTGCTCGTTGAGGTTGTAGGTGACCATGGCGCAATCGCCTTCCCGCAACGCCAGCAACCCACCCTCGACGGTTTTGCCGGAAAAGCCGTAGCCGCGAATCTTGCCCTCGCGCTTCAGTTCAGCCAGCGTTTGATACACGTCGCATTCGTTGAGAACGTGCAGATCGTTGCCATCGGAGTGCACCAGCACTAAGTCGATGAAGTCGGTTTCCAGACGCTTGAGGCTGCGCTCCACTGACATCCGCGTTTGCGCAGCGCTGAAGTCATGGCTCGACCGACCTGCTTCGAACTCTTCCCCCACCTTGCTGACAATCACCCAATCCTGACGCTGGCCGCGCAACAACGGGCCGAGGCGCTCTTCGCTCCGGCCATACGCCGGAGCGGTGTCGATCAGGTTGATGCCCAAGTCCCGCGCCAGCTTGAGCAGCATGCGCGCTTCGTCGTCGTCGGGAATGGTGAAGCCGTTAGGGTATTTCACGCCCTGATCACGACCCAGCTTGACCGTGCCCAGGCCGATGGGAGACACCTCGATGCCGAGGCCGCCCAGTGGTCGATGCAGATCGTGCAGGGTCTTCATGGCAGCAGCTCATCCCACGCCGGTACGGCCAGTGGCGGTTTGGGCAGATTCGGATACGGCGGCTGCGGGATCGGGTGAATGTCATCACGGGAGAGCGAGGCCAGCACGCGGTCAGCGAAGTCAGGCGCGAGGGCGAGTTTGGTCGGCCAGCCCACCATCAGACGGCCCTGCACGTCGAGGAAGGCATTGTCCGGACGGACCAGTCCGGTCTGCTGTGGCTCGGCGCGGTCCACTCGCAATGTGGCGAATTGCGCCTGGCTCAGATCGACCCACGGCAGTAATTGCGCGAGTTCTTTCTTGGCGAAGGCAATCTGCTCGGCCGGTTCGCGAGCCACGCCATCGGCTTCGGAGATGTCCCCGCCCAAGTACCAGACCCACTCACCATTGGCAGCCGGGTGCGTGGTCACGGTGATGCGCGGTTTCGGTCCGCCGCCGAGGCAATGAGCGTACAGCGGCTTGAGTGTCGGCCCCTTGACGATGACCATGTGCAGCGGACGACGCTGCATGGCCGGGTGATTCACGTTCAGTGCCTTGAGCAGATCGGCCGTGCCGCCGCCTGCGCTGAGCACCACGCGCTGGGCATGAATATCACGGTCGTCGACCCGCAAGCCCACCAGTTCGCCTTCGTGCAGCAACGGCTCGATTTTTTCGCCTGCCAGCAGGCTGTCTCCGGCGAGTTCAGCGAGTTTCTGCACCAGGCTCGGCACGTCGATCACCAGCTCGGCCAAGCGATAGACCTTGCCCTTGAAGCGCGGGTCTTGCAGAGCGGGAGGCAGCTCGTTGCCCTTCACCTGATCCACACGACCGCGCACGGCCTTGCTGGCGAAGAAACTGGTGAGATTGCCCGCGATGGTGCCTGGCGACCATAGGTAGTGGGCTTCGGAGAGCAACCGAACTCCCGACAGATTCAGTTCACCCTTGCCGTCCAGCGCTTCGCGCCAGCGGCGGGGCATGTCGGCGATGGCCTCCGACGCACCGGACAGCGCGCCGTGCAGCGCGTATTTGGCGCCGCCGTGAATGATGCCTTGAGACTTGAACGTCTGTCCGCCACCGAGGCTGGCGCTCTCCACCACCACTGTCGAAAACCCCTGGCGACGCAGCCGCGCATTGAGCCAGAGACCGGCAACGCCCGCGCCGACAATCAGGACGTCAGTGGAGATAGCAGATGGCATGGAGACCTCAGGTGACGAAACGAATCGCGCCATTATAAGGGAAGCAGCTTCTCCATCACCCGCTTTTCATGCCCTCTTAATGGCCGGCCGTTTTGGAGAACAGCTGAATCACCACCACACCCGCCACGATCATGGTCATGCCGCCGATGGCAGGGAGGTCGAGTTTCTGGCCGTAGATGATCAGCGCCGCGATGCTCACCATGACGATGCCCATTCCGGCCCAGACCGCGTAGGCAACGCCCACCGGGATTGTGCGCACCACCAGGGTCAGCATCCAGAACGCCACGGCGTAACCGACGATCACCAGCAGCAACGGCAGCGGAGTGCTCAGGCCTTTGACGGCCTTCATGGAAACAGTGCCGATCACTTCGGCGCAGATGGCGATGGCGAGCAAGTAGTAGGCGGACATGGCGATAACCCTCAGGGCAGATGCATTCTTCAATGACGGCGATTTTAGCCGTTGCTCAGATGGGGTAAAGTCATTACCTATCTCAACGGCTGATAGGTTGGCAGATCATGGAATGGAGCCTCGAACAGATCCGTTTGTTTGTCAGCGTGGCTGAGCAGCGTTCGTTTTCCGCCGTGGCGAGGGAGTCGCGGCGTGCGCAGTCGGCGGTCAGCAGCGCGATTGCGATGCTGGAAACCGACCTCGGGGTGAGCCTTTTCGATCGCAGCAGCGGACGCCAGCCTCGCCTGACAGAAGCAGGGAGTGCCTTGCTCGAAGAGGCGCGGGAATTGTTGCGGCAATGCGACCGGCTCGACGGCCGTGCCATGGCCCTGATGCGCGGGCAAGAAGCACGTTTGCGGCTGGCCCTTGATGAAGCAATGCCCTATCAGCCGGTGCTGGACAGCCTCGAAGCGCTGGACGAGCGTTTCCCCAGCGTTGAGGTTCAACTGGCCAGCGGTGCTCAGGGCGATGTGGCGCGTAAGCTGTTGGAGCGAAAGGCCGACCTCGGTCTGCTGTTCCATCACGAACAAATGCCCGAAGCCCTCGAACGGCGCGTGCTCGGCAGCGTGGAGATGGTCACGGTCTGTGCGATTACACATCCGTTGGCCAGCGAAACCGCCATCACCCGACAGAAACTGGCGCGGCATCGCCAGTTGCTGATCACCCCGCAACAAAGCGGATACCCCGGCGGCGAACAGATCAGCCCGCAGGTCTGGCGCGCTGACAGTTTTTACGCCATGGCTGAGCTGCTGATGCGCGGGCTGGGCTGGGCCTGGCTGCCGCGCCATGTGGTGCAATACCCGACCTATCAAAATCAGATGCTCGAACTGAGCAGTGAATGGACGCCACCCGCGCTGGTCGTTGAAATGGTCTGGCGCCGCGACGAGCCACTGGGGCCAGCCGCACGCTGGCTCGCTGAATGTTTCACGCATCATTTGAAGGCCATTGGCTGATAAACTCCGCGCCCATGAATAGAACCCTCTACACATTTCTGTTTCACCTCGGCCTGCCTTTGATCGCGTTGCGCCTGTGGCTTCGGGCGCGCAAAGCCCCGGCTTACGCACGACGTATTGGCGAGCGTTTCGCCCGTGGATTGCCGCCGATGCAGAAGGGCGGCATCTGGGTCCACGCAGTCTCAGTGGGGGAAAGCATCGCCGCTGCGCCGATGATTCGCGCCTTGCTGACGCGCTATCCCGAATTGCCGATCACCATCACTTGCATGACGCCGACCGGCTCCGAGCGCATCCAGTCGATGTTCGCCAGCGAGCCTCGGGTTCAGCATTGCTACCTGCCGTACGATTTTCCGTGGGCAGCGGGGCGGTTTCTCGACCATGTCCGGCCAAAGATCGGTGTGATCATGGAAACCGAGCTGTGGCCCAACCACATTCACCAGTGTGCGAAACGGGGTATTCCGACGGTATTGGCGAACGCGCGGTTGTCAGAGCGTTCGGCGCGAGGCTACGGAAAATTCGCCAAACTGACCCGTCCAATGCTTGCCGAAATGAGCCTGATCGCTGTGCAGACAGAAACGGAAGCCCAGCGCTTTCGTGACCTCGGCGCTCGCCCGGAATGCGTGACGGTCACCGGCTCGATCAAATTCGACCTGACCATCGACCCGCAATTGCTGGAGCGGGCGGCTCAGCAGCGTGCGGATTGGCAGACCACGAACCGCCCGGTATGGATCGCGGCCAGTACACACGCCGGTGAGGATGAGGTGGTGTTGTCAGCCCATCGCCAACTGCTGAAAACCCGGCCCGATGCGCTGCTGATCCTGGTGCCCCGTCACCCCGAACGCTTCAACAGCGTGTTCGAAATGAGCCAGCAGCAGGGCTTTTCCAGCGTTCGGCGTTCGACGTCCGAGCCTGTGACGAATACGACATCGGTGTTGGTGGGCGACACCATGGGCGAGCTGCTGTTTCTGTATGCGTTGGCTGACATCGCTTTTGTCGGCGGCAGCCTTGTGCCCAACGGCGGGCATAACCTGCTGGAACCTGCAGCACTGGATAAACCTGTCCTGAGCGGCCCGCACCTGTTCAACTTCCTCGAAATCGCCGCCCTGTTGCGTAATGCCGGGGCGTTGGAAGAGGTGAGCGATGCAGCGGGATTGGCAGCGGTGGTGCAGCGCTTGATCGAGCAGCCCGAACAGGCTAAAGCGATGGCGGATGCGGGGTTGGCGGTGATGAAGGCCAATCAGGGGGCATTGAGCAGATTGTTGGGAGGCATTGGGCTGTTGCTGAGGTGACCTTATCGGTACACCTCTCGGCGATTGCCTACCTCGATGACCAAAATCCTTAATGCGCCGTTCTGGATATCGCAGATGACGCGCAGGTCTCCAACCCGGTAACGCCACAGGCCTCCGAAAGGGCCTGTCAGTGCTTTGCCTGTGCTGTAAGGGTCTTGTCTGGCGGCAACGCGTTCATCCATGAAATCGACGACGCGTCGTACTGTTTGCTTATCAAGTTTCTTGAGCTGTTTTTTTGCGGTTTCGGTGTACTCAATCGTCCAGCCCAAGCTCTTTCCTTACATCCTTGGATGGGTAGGTCGCTTCCTTGCCCGTTCTAACGCGCTCCAGCACTTCGGCGGCCAGATAATAGTCTTCCACCTCTGCGAGGCCATGCTCGATGATCTCCCGCAGATAATAAGCCTTGGTGCGCCCGGTACTGGCAGCCAGAAAATCCAGACGCTGTTCGGTCTCGGGGGCGAGGCGGATTGAGGTAGGCATGCGATAACTCCGCGATACGTGTATTCACTGTATCGCGGGGATGTTACTCGGGTGTCGCCGGGCTTTCAATTCGGCGCTTTACCGCTCCGACGGCCTTTCAAAATTCTTCGCTGCCTCTTTCGCCAGATCCGGCGGCAGGAAGTCTTTGTCCGGGTTGTAGTCCGGTTTGAGGAAGCGCGACAGATCTTGCAAATCCCCCGGGCTCAATGTGCCCGCGGCCTGTTTCAAACGCAGGTTGTCGAGGATGTAGTCGTAGCGGGTGTTGTTGTAATCGCGCACCGAGGCGTACAGCTGGCGTTGCGCGTCCAGCACGTCAACGATGTTGCGCGTACCCACCTGGTAGCCGATTTCGGTAGCTTCCAGCGCGCTCTGGTTGGAGATGATCGACTGTTTGCGTGCCTGGACCTGCTCGACGTCGGTGTTCACGGCGCGGTGCAGGTTGCGAGTGTTTTCCACCACCTGACGGCGCAGGCCTTCGCGTTGTTGCTCGGTCTGGCCGAGGCGGGCGTAGGCTTCGCGCACTTGCGAGCTGGTCAGGCCGCCGCTGTAGATCGGGATGTTCACTTGCAGGCCGATGGTGCGTTGTTCGACGCTGCCGTGAAAACTCTGACCGGTGTAGTTTGGGTTGGTGAAACCGAGCGGATCGTTGTCGCCTTTCTCGTACTGGGCGACGGCATCGACGGTCGGCGCGTGACCGGCCTTGCGTTGGCGCAGGGTTTCTTCAGCGGCGCTGACGGCGTAATTGCTGGCAAGCAGGTTGAGATTCTGTTGCGAGGCGGTATCGACCCAGGATTTGGCGTCGTTTGGTGTCGGTGCCAGCACCGGCAAGGTATGCACGATGCCTTCGATGGCGTTGTATTCGCGGTTGGTCAGGGTCACCAAGGCTTGAAACGCATCGTCCACCTGACGCTTGGCGACAATGCGCGCAGCGCGGGCGGTGTCGTAACTGGCCTGGGCTTGCAGCACGTCGGTCTTGTCCGAAAGGCCGACATCAAAACGTTCATTGGCCTGATCGAGCTGGCGCTTGAACGCCGCTTCTTCGGCCTTGGTCGAGGCCAGATTGTCCTGGGCGCGCAGCACGGTGAAGTAGTCTTCAGCGCTTTGCAGGATCAGGTTCTGCTCGGTGGCCGAGAGTTGCAGGATCGCCTGTTCGTTGACGTCCTTGGCGGCCTTGAGCTGGAACCAGCGATCGGCGCGGAAAATCGGCTGGCTCAGGGTCGCGCGATAAACCGTGCCGCTGCGATTGATCACGGCAGACGGCTCGTCGATCTTGGTGCGCGTGTTGTTCACGTCGGCACCGCCTGAGATGTTCGGCAGCAGACCCGCGCGGGCCTGGGGCACGATTTCTTTCTGCGCGTCATAGCTGGCGCGGGCCGCAGCCAGGTCGGCGTTGTTGTTGACGGCTTCCTGGTAGACGCTGACCAGACCGGTCTTGGTCGGCAGAGGCAAGTCCGCTGCCCCGGCCATTGCATTCGACGCACACGACACGGCAATGGCCAGTGAAAAGTTGCGCAGCATAGACATTCCCTAGTAGTTGTTGTCGCTGATTCAGTGCAGACGGCTTTTGGCGTCGCGTAGCGAGTGTAGTTCCGCGCGATCCCTACAACAATCCGCCATATCGGCCATTTAACAAGCGTTTGAATTCCTCGCTTGGCGTTTGCCCCGTCACGCGTCTAGACTGGCGCCGTTCTTGTCGGGGTGCCTTGATATGAGGCTGAGATCGGATAATCCGGATCCCGTTGAACCTGATCAGGTTAGCGCCTGCGTAGGGAACAAGATTTCTCGTCTCCCGGCGAGTCCTCTTGAGTGTCGTCCGGGGTCGTCTTTGTTCAATTTTTGAACAGTCCTCGTTTTTCGATTCTCAGCATCCGTGTCGTCTCAGGGTGCATCCGTCCGTTCGAATCAGGCTCACGCTCCGACAAATCAATCCGCCGCTGGATGATGTCTGGAGAGCCCGTGATGAGTACAACACTAAAAAACGCCAATCTGAGTGAATCCGCCCAAGTCGATTCGGGGTCGGTGCAGCCGTTCACCCGCTCGCAAAAAATCTACGTTCAAGGCTCCCGCCCGGACATCCGCGTGCCGATGCGTGAAATCAGCCTCGATGTCACACCTACAGACTTCGGCGGCGAGATCAACGCGCCGGTCTGCGTGTACGACACCTCGGGCCCGTACACCGACCCCAACGTCGTCATTGACGTACGCAAGGGCCTGGGCGACGTGCGTTCGGCCTGGATCAATGATCGCGGCGACACCGAACGTCTCGACGGCCTTAGCTCGGACTTCGGGCAGCAGCGTCTGGCCGATGCCGAGCTGACCAAACTGCGCTTCGCCCACGTGCGCAACCCGCGCCGCGCCAAGGCCGGGGCCAACGTCAGCCAGATGCATTACGCGCGTCAGGGCATCATCACCGCCGAGATGGAATACGTTGCCATCCGCGAAAACATGAAGCTGCAAGAGGCCCGCGCTGCCGGTCTTTTGAAGCAGCAACACGCCGGCCACAGCTTCGGCGCGAGCATCCCGAAAGAGATCACTGCCGAATTCGTGCGCGAAGAAATCGCCCGTGGCCGCGCCATCATCCCGGCCAACATCAACCACGTCGAACTGGAACCGATGATCATCGGCCGTAACTTCCTTGTGAAGATCAACGGCAACATCGGCAACAGCGCGCTGGGTTCATCCATCGAAGAAGAAGTGGCGAAGCTGACGTGGGGCATTCGCTGGGGCTCGGACACCGTGATGGACCTGTCCACCGGCAAGCACATTCACGAAACCCGCGAGTGGATCATCCGCAACTCGCCGGTGCCGATTGGCACTGTGCCGATCTATCAGGCGCTGGAGAAAGTGAACGGCGTCGCTGAAGACCTGACCTGGGAGCTGTTCCGCGACACACTGATCGAGCAGGCAGAGCAGGGCGTCGACTACTTCACCATCCACGCGGGCGTGCTGTTGCGCTACGTGCCGCTGACCGCCAAACGCGTCACCGGCATCGTTTCCCGTGGCGGCTCGATCATGGCCAAGTGGTGCCTGGCGCATCACAAGGAAAACTTCCTCTACACCCACTTCGACGAAATCTGCGAAATCATGAAGGCCTACGACGTCAGCTTCTCGCTGGGCGATGGCCTGCGTCCGGGCTCCATTGCCGACGCCAACGACGAAGCGCAGTTCGGCGAGCTGGAAACCCTCGGCGAACTGACCAAGATCGCGTGGAAGCACGACGTACAGTGCATGATCGAAGGCCCCGGCCACGTGCCGATGCAATTGATCAAAGAGAACATGGACAAGCAGCTGGAGTGCTGCGACGAGGCGCCGTTCTACACCCTCGGCCCGCTGACCACGGACATTGCGCCGGGCTACGATCACATCACTTCGGGCATTGGTGCGGCGATGATCGGCTGGTTCGGTTGCGCGATGCTCTGCTACGTCACGCCGAAAGAACACTTGGGCCTGCCGAACAAAGACGACGTGAAGACCGGGATCATTACCTACAAGATCGCCGCCCACGCCGCCGACCTCGCCAAAGGTCATCCGGGCGCACAGATTCGCGACAACGCGCTGAGCAAGGCACGCTTCGAATTTCGTTGGGAAGACCAGTTCAACCTCGGTCTGGACCCGGACACCGCACGTTCGTACCACGACGAAACCCTGCCGAAAGACTCGGCCAAAGTCGCGCATTTCTGCTCCATGTGCGGGCCGAAATTCTGCTCCATGAAGATCACCCAGGAAGTCCGTGAATACGCGGCCAACCAGAAGATCGAGGCGGTGGACCTGTCAGTGGCCGAAGGCATGCGCGAGCAGGCCGAGCGGTTCAAGCAGGAAGGCAGCCAGTTGTACAAGAAAATCTAGCCACGAGCGGCGAGCCGCAAGCTAGAAGCAAGAGCAGACCTGCTTTGGTTTCAAACGTGTAGCTTGCCGCTTGAAGCTTTTCACTGCTTCTTTTGATCTAGCCGCGAGCGGCAGTCTACAAGCCGCCGCAGATCCGCTTTTGCTTTTGCTTTTGCTTTTACTTGCAGCTTGTAGCTTGAAGCTCATCACTGCTTTTCCAGGGATCTTAATGTGAACACCCCCAGCACCTATTCACCCGATATCCCCGTCCCCGCCAGCAGGCGAGTCTTCGGCGGGCGTGATCTGTTTTCCCTGTGGTTCTCCCTCGGCATCGGCCTGATGGTCCTGCAAACCGGCGCGCTGCTGGCGCCGGGGCTGGGCATGTCCGACTCGATGCTGGCGATCTTCCTCGGCACGCTGGTGGGCGTTTTGCTGCTCGCCGCCGTGGGCGTGATCGGCAGCGACACCGGCCTGTCGTCAATGGCCGCGCTTAAGCTCAGCCTTGGCACCAAAGGCGCAGGCGTGCCAGCGATTCTCAACCTGTTGCAACTGGTGGGCTGGGGGTCTTTCGAGATCATCGTCATGCGCGATGCGGCCAGCCTGCTCGCTGCGGGCGCTTTTAATGAAGGCAGCTTGTGGACAAACCCGCTGCTCTGGACGCTGCTGTTCGGCGGCCTGGCAACCCTGCTGGCGGTCAGTGGCCCGCTCACCTTTGTGCGGCAGATCCTGCGCAAGTGGGGGATCTGGCTGTTGTTGGCGGCGTGCGTCTGGCTGACCTGGAACCTGTTCGCCAAGGCTGATCTCGCCGCACTCTGGTCGCGAGCGGGCGATGGCTCGCTGCCGTTTGCCGTGGGTTTCGACATCGCCATCGCCATGCCGCTGTCGTGGCTGCCTCTGATCGCCGACTATTCACGCTTCGGCAAACGCGGCACCGGCGTGTTCGGCGGCACGGTGTTGGGCTTCTTTATCGGCAACTTCTGGCTGATGACCCTGGGCGTCGCCTACACCCTCGCGTTCGCGCCAAGCGGTGAAGCGAATGCACTGCTGTTGGCACTGGCCGGGGCAGGGATGGGCATTCCGCTGCTGCTGATCTTGCTCGACGAGTCCGAAAATGCTTTCGCCGACATTCACTCGGCAGCGGTTTCGAGCGGGATTCTGTTGAAAGCCAAAGTCGAGCATCTGGCGCTGGCTATCGGCGTGATCTGCACGCTGATCGCCTGTTTCGCGCCGTTGGCGCAGTACCAGAACTTCCTGCTGCTGATCGGCTCGGTGTTCGCGCCGCTGTTTGGCGTAGTGCTGGTGGATCACTTCATCCTGCGCCATCGCAGCCATGGCACCGCGACGGTGGGTTTGCGCTGGATGACGCTGCTGGCGTGGGTCGGCGGCATCGCGACTTACCACGTATTGGCGAACCTTTACCCCAACGTTGGTGCAACACTGCCAGCCCTTATCGTGGCTGGCGTGCTGCAACTGGCGCTGAGCAAGGCGATCAACTCCGACCGGGGAACAGTTCCGGTTTGAGGATGCCGTTGAGCTGCGGATACGGAATCTTCAGCTCGATGTGGCCCATGGCGTACGGAGCGATGGTGGTGACCGGGTATTTCAGGATCACGGCACCGTACGTCAGGGCGACGTTGGAAGTGCGCTTGAATGGCCACATCTCCTGGAACTCGGTGTCCTTGTCCAGCTTGACGTTGATTTGCCAGGCCTGGTGTGCCAGCTCCGCTTTAGCCCAGAAGGCCGCTTCCTGGCCTGGCACCAGCATGTCGGCCAGCGTCAGCACGCGTTGCTGTTGACGGGAATAGTTGATGAACGCGCGGCCCGGGTCGCCATGGGCGCCGCCAGCGTCGAGGTAGCTCGACAGCTCAACCACCACAAGACCGTCATGCTGCTCGCGTACTTTCGCCTGCAAATAGCTGGCGTTGCGCGCCGGGGCGCGGGCGAGGAACTGCTCCTGATAGGCCTTGAGCGTCGGCGGCACAGGGCCGTCGGTGTCGCTGCGGGTCAATTGCAGCAGAGTGCGCTGCACAATGCCGTCCAGCTTCGGTTCATCCGGAAAGTGCACGGTGTCGATGTTCACCAACGGGCAGTCATCCGTGGTGCAGCCCGGCTTGATCAGCTCGGACGCGTCGCGCTGAACGGTCAGCGGCTTTCGCATGTTGGGTTCGAAAAAGCTCTGGCAGGCACCCAGTATCAGGGCCAGGCAGGCCATTGAAACGATCTTCAGAAACGACATGGTGATCCTTGGCGTTGGCATATAAGGGCCATAAAGGGCCATCACAGAGGGGTAACGGCAACAGGCTTCGACTGTCTGTGGCGCAATCAGTTCGCCATTGGGCGGATTAGAGTGCCATTCCCCTGCCTTCGTCTACCCTGAGTGCCGGATTTGCCAAGTCCGGGGGCTGCATCCCGCGTGGCAGCACGTTAGGATGGCGCGAAGTCACAAGTGCTTTGCAGTGAGAGATCTATGACCGATACCGCTAAATCGACACCCACGAAGCACGAGATCGTCCACCGCGAAACCTGCTTCAAGGGGTTCTACCAGCTGGACCGTCTGCACCTGCGCCATGAGCTGTTCGACGGCGGCATGGGGCCGGAAATCAAGCGCGAGCTGTTCGTGCGTCATGATGCCGTGTGCGTGCTGCCCTACGACGCGAAGCGCGACGAAGTGGTTCTGCTGGAGCAGTTCCGGGTCGGCGTGGTTGGCAAGCATCCCAACCCTTGGCTGATCGAAATGGTCGCCGGGTTGATCGATAAAAAAGAGCAGCCCGAGGAGGTTGCTCACCGCGAAGGAGAAGAGGAAGCTGGGCTTGTCTTCAGCGCGTTGTGGCAGATCACCAAATACTTTCCGTCGCCCGGTGGCAGCAATGAATTCGTTCACCTCTACTTGGGCAAATGTGAAAGCGCGGGGGCAGGTGGGGTGCACGGGCTGGAGGAAGAGGCCGAAGACATCCGTGTGTCGGTCTGGTCGTTCGATGACGCGATGCAAGCCGTAAAAGACGGACGCATCGTCAATGCGGCAACTATCATCGCAATACAGTGGCTGGCGCTGAATCGCGCCGAAATCAGGGGGCTGTGGTCGTGAATCTTCTGCGCGAGCGCTACCGTGTCGACCTCGCCGGGCTGCAAGCAGCCTGTGAGGCGAACTACGCGCGCTTGATGCGTCTGTTACCTGACATGCGCAATGAACAACGCTCTCGCCGGGTGGCTGTCACTCAAGGCGATCAAATGCTGGGCGTGCTGGCGGTTGAAGTGGTGCAGAACTGCCCGTACACCTCGACCTTGCTCGTGCGCCAGGAGCACAGCTTGCCTTGGCTGCCCGTGCCCGTCCTCGAAGTGCAGGTCTACCACGACGCCCGCATGGCCGAAGTTATCGGCGCCGAACATGCACGGCGTTTCCGGGGGATCTATCCGTACCCCAACGCCGACATGCACCAGCCGGACGAAAAGGCCCAGTTGAATCTGTTCTTGGGTGAATGGCTGAGTCATTGTCTGGCGTGCGGTCATGAGTTTGAGGCGGTTCGCTAAGTCCGGGTGTACCGGCGAGCTTATAGGGGGCGCTGTTTTCCCCTGGTCTGTTGCGCAAATGAGAACTGCCACGCTGTTCCGGGTTTGCCGTCGTAACAATCAGACACCATAATCCGGCCATACCTGCTCAAGGAGATGGCCATTGCCGAGCGCACCTTCAAACCCGTCCTCCGTGTTGGTGGTTCAACTGTCCGACAGTCACCTGTTCGCTGAAGCGGACGGCCAACTGCTGGGCATGCAAACCCGCGACAGCCTCAAGGCTGTGGTCGATCTGGTGCTCGCCGAGCAGACTGATATCGATCTGGTGCTCGCCACCGGCGACTTGTCGCAGGATGGCTCGGTCGAGTCTTATCAGGCGTTTCGTGCCGAAAGCGACCGACTGGATGCGCCGAAGCGCTGGATTCCCGGCAATCACGACGAACTCCGCGAGATGGCGATAGGAGCCCAGGGCAGCGAATTCCTGGACCCGGTCGTCGATGTCGGTAACTGGCGCATCACGATGCTGGACTCGGCGGTTTCAGGCTCCGTTCCCGGCTATCTGGAGGACAAGCAGCTGCAATTGCTCGCGCAGGCCTTGAGCGAAGCGCCGGAGCGTCATCATCTGGTCTGCTTGCATCACCATCCAGTACCGATTGGTGCGGCGTGGATGGAGCCGATCGGGCTGCGCAATCCAGAGGCGCTGTTTGCCGTGCTGGAACGTTTTCCACAAACGCGCGCAGTGCTTTGGGGCCATGTGCATCAAGAGTTCGATCAGCCTCGCCAAGGCGTGCGGCTGATGGCGTCGCCTTCCACCTGTATTCAGTTCGCGCCGAACAGCGTGGATTTCGCCCTTGATTCGCTGGCCCCCGGTTACCGCTGGCTGCGCCTGCTCGACGATGGGCAGATCGAAACGGGGGTGTCGCGCATCGATCCGACTCTGTTCGAAGTCGACCTCAGTGGCTCGGGCTATTGAAGGAAACGTCCTGAATTCGCGGTAAATCATCATCGAACGAGTCTTCACGCCGTTGTCCCTGTAAACTGCGTGGCTTTGCCCTGTGAGAGCCAGAACGTCGGCTTTCACCCGACTCGCAGCTTCTGGAGGCCACGGCGTGAATCACCATCACTCGACACTGCTTTATATACATGGCCTGAACAGCTCGGCGATGTCGAAGAAGGCCACGCAGCTGTCCGGGCTGATGAACCGTCTCGGTCTGAGTGAGCAACTGCGCGTGCCGGAGCTGCATCATCATCCGCGCCAGGCCATCGCACAGCTCGAAACCGCCATCGACGAACTGGGCGGGCGGCCATTACTGGTCGGCAGCTCCCTCGGCGGCTACTATGCGACTCACTTGGCTGAGCGACATGGCCTCAAGGCTGTGTTGATCAATCCGGCAGTGAATCCGCACCAGCTGTTCGACGGTTTTCTGGGCACTCAAACGAACCTCTACACCGGCGAAAGCTGGGAGCTGACGCACGATCACGTGGATGCGTTGGCTGAACTTGAAGTGCCCGCCCCACAGGACCCGCAGCGCATTCAGGTGTGGCTGCAAACCGGTGACGAGACGCTGGATTACAAACGGGCGCAGGCGTTTTATCGGGCCTGTGCCTTGCGCATCGAGGCCGGCGGCGATCACAGCTTTCAGGGGTTCGCAGAAAAAATGCCCACCCTGCTGGCCATCGCTGGATTCGCTCCGGAGCTGTTGCAGGCGATCGATCTGTCGACGCTCTGAATGAAGCGCCAGAATCGAAGCGCTGACTGAAACAAACCTGTAGAACAGTGTCATTCCGACATTTCATGAACGACTTGATGACGAGACCCCATGGCCAATCCCAGCGCTAGCTCTTATAACGCAGACGCCATCGAAGTCCTCTCGGGCCTCGACCCGGTTCGCAAGCGGCCGGGCATGTACACCGACACCTCTCGGCCGAACCACTTGGCCCAGGAAGTCATCGACAACAGCGTCGACGAAGCCCTGGCGGGCCACGCCAAATCGGTGCAGGTGATTCTTCACGCCGACAATTCCCTGGAAGTGGCCGACGACGGTCGCGGCATGCCGGTGGACATTCACCCGGAAGAGGGCGTCTCGGGCGTCGAGCTGATTCTCACCAAGCTCCACGCGGGCGGCAAATTCTCCAACAAGAACTACCAGTTCTCCGGCGGTTTGCACGGCGTGGGGATTTCCGTGGTCAACGCGCTCTCCACCCAAGTGCGGGTGCGGGTCAAGCGCGACGGCAACGAATACGAAATGACCTTTGCCGACGGCTTCAAGGCCACCGAACTGGCCGTGGTCGGCACCGTGGGCAAGCGCAACACCGGCACCAGCGTGTATTTCGCGCCGGACCCCAAGTATTTCGACAGCCCCAAATTTTCCGTCAGCCGCCTCAAACACGTGCTCAAGGCCAAGGCCGTGCTGTGCCCAGGGCTGCTGGTCAGCTTTGAAGACAAAAGCACCGGCGAAAAAGTCGAGTGGCATTACGAAGACGGCCTGCGCTCCTATTTGCAGGACTCGGTCAACGATTTCCTGCGCCTGCCGGAAGAGCCGTTTTGTGGCGCCTTTGCGGGTAACAAGGAAGCCGTGGACTGGGCGCTGCTGTGGTTGCCGGAAGGCGGCGACAGCGTTCAGGAAAGCTACGTCAACCTGATCCCCACTGCCCAGGGCGGCACCCACGTCAACGGTTTGCGTCAGGGCCTGCTCGACGCGATGCGCGAGTTCTGCGAGTTCCGCAACCTGCTGCCGCGTGGCGTGAAGCTGGCTCCGGAAGACGTCTGGGAGCGCATCGCGTTCGTGCTGTCGATGAAGATGCAGGAGCCGCAATTCTCTGGCCAGACCAAGGAGCGGCTGTCGTCTCGTGAAGCGGCGGCCTTCGTGTCCGGTGTGGTCAAGGACGCGTTCAGCCTCTGGCTCAATGCGCACCCGGAAATGGGCATGCAACTGGCCGAACTGGCCATCAACAACGCCGGCCGTCGCCTGAAAGCGAGCAAAAAGGTCGAGCGCAAGCGCATCACCCAAGGTCCGGCATTGCCGGGCAAATTGGCGGATTGCGCGGGTCAGGATCCCATGCGCGCCGAGCTGTTTCTGGTCGAGGGTGACTCTGCAGGCGGCTCGGCCAAACAGGCGCGAGACAAGGAATTCCAGGCCATCCTGCCGTTGCGCGGGAAGATCCTGAACACCTGGGAAGTCGATGGCGGCGAAGTCCTTGCCAGCCAGGAAGTGCACAACATCGCGGTCGCCATCGGCGTCGATCCGGGCGCGGCGGACATGAGTCAACTGCGCTACGGCAAAATCTGCATCCTTGCCGACGCCGACTCCGACGGCCTACACATTGCCACGCTGCTCTGCGCGCTGTTCGTCCAGCATTTCCGTCCGCTGGTGGACGCTGGCCATGTGTACGTCGCCATGCCGCCGCTGTACCGCATCGATCTGGGCAAGGAGATTTACTACGCTCTCGACGAAGCCGAGCGCGACGGCATCCTTGACCGGCTGGTGGCCGAAAAGAAACGCGGCAAGCCGCAAGTCACGCGATTCAAAGGCCTGGGTGAAATGAACCCACCGCAACTGCGCGAAACCACCATGGACCCGAACACCCGTCGTCTGGTGCAACTGACGCTGGACGATTTCGAAGCGACGTCCGAGATGATGGACATGCTGCTGGCCAAGAAGCGCGCAGGTGATCGCAAGACCTGGCTGGAATCCAAGGGCAATCTGGCCGAGGTGCTGGTTTGATCCGAGCATGGCTGGCAGCGCTGATGCTGACCGCCATGCCTGTATTTGCTGCGCAGCCGGTGGCGCAAAAGCCACTGCCCGAGCTCAAGTTGCTGTCCGAACATGCAGTCGACGACATGATCGGCGGCAACCTGTCCGGGCTGGCGTCGTGCAATGGCGTGCTGTGGACGGTGTCGGATCGCGACGACGAGATTCTGTACAGCCTCGACACGTCGGCGACGGTCTGGAAAGCCAAGGCGCTGAAGCTTGAAATTCCGCCGATTCCGGACAGCGGTTTGTCGGGCACGCTGCGCAACATGGCCAAGGCCGCGTCGCTGCTACGGGGCGGCGACCTGGATTTCGAAGGCGTGACCTGTGATGCGGCGGGCAATCGTTATCTGGTCAGCGAAGGATTCGCGACGGTGCTGAAAGTGCCCGTCGAGGGCGCGGCAAGCTGGTTGCCATTGCCGAAGAAACTGGTCGTGGAAGCCCAGGCGGCGGGCATGCTTCAGCATTTCAACGCTATTTTTGAAGGCATCGCCATCAGCCCGGCAGGCGACCAGATCTGGCTCGCCGCCGAACGCGAAAAACGTGGGCTGTTGACCGCGAAGCTTGGCAACGACGGTTGGGCATGCGGTACCAGCTGCATTCTGCGCATGGAGTCCGGCACTGACACCTTGCCGCCACAGCTGGGGGGCAAATCCGTCGCCAAGGACTTTTCCGATATCTCACTGTACAAAGGCAAACTCTACACCCTGGAGCGCGCGGCTTATCGCATCTGTCGCCGCACGCTGGAAACCGGAAAGCTGGAGACTTGCTGGTCGTTTGCCAAAGAGGCCTTGCTGCCAAACCGGCTCTACGATCAGAAATACGGCCTCACCGAAGCGCTGATCATCGATGACACCGGCGCCTGGGTAGGCATCGACAACAATTTCGGTGCCCGGGCCGATGGCGAAAAACGGCCCATTGTCTGGCGTTTCGATGCGCCGGAGGGTGGCTGGAGCAGCAAGCCTTGACGCAAGGGCCTCCCGGTAAACGCGCCGGGCGCCTGATGCTGATCATTGTCTGGGCGGCAGGGCTGTTTCTGGCGACACGGTTTTTTGGTCAGTGGGAGCAGCATCAGGAAAATCCGAATACGGCGGTCACCTCGGAACACGGTGATGGCTATGTCGAAGTGCGACTGGCGAGCAATCGTCAGGGGCATTTCGTCATGACGGGGCAGATCAATGCGCACCCCGTCGAATTCATGCTCGACACGGGGGCGACCAACGTCGCGATTCCCGAAGGTGTCGCGCAGACACTGCGACTTGAGCGCGGCGCCAAGGTGGAAGTCAGCACGGCCAATGGCCGGACTGACGCTTTCCGGACCACGCTGAAGCGGCTGCAAATCGGCGATATCGTCCTGAACGATGTGCGCGCCCTCGTGGTGCCCGGTCTGGACGGTGATCAGGTGCTGCTGGGTATGAGCGCCATCCAACAACTCGAATTCACACAGCGCGGCGGCACCTTGCTGCTGCGTCAGACGACAAAATGATGAGGCCCGCATGAGCGACTCCCTTGACCTCAGCCTGGACGGCGTAGAACGCCGGTCGCTGGCTGACTTCACCGAACAGGCCTATCTCAACTACTCCATGTACGTGATCATGGACCGCGCTTTGCCGCATATCGGCGACGGCCTGAAGCCTGTGCAGCGGCGCATTATCTACGCCATGAGCGAGCTGGGTCTGGATGCCGACGCCAAGCACAAGAAATCGGCGCGTACCGTCGGTGATGTGCTGGGTAAATTCCATCCCCACGGCGACTCGGCCTGCTACGAAGCCATGGTGTTGATGGCCCAGTCTTTCAGCTATCGCTACACGCTGGTGGACGGCCAGGGGAACTGGGGTGCGCCGGACGATCCCAAGTCGTTCGCCGCCATGCGTTACACCGAAGCGCGTTTGTCCCGCTATTCCGAAGTGTTGCTCACCGAACTGGGCCAAGGCACGGCGGACTGGGTGCCGAACTTCGACGGCACGCTGGACGAGCCGGCGGTGTTGCCAGCCCGTTTACCGAACATCCTGCTCAACGGCACTACCGGTATCGCCGTGGGCATGGCCACCGACGTGCCGCCGCACAACCTGCGTGAAGTTGCGTCGGCCTGTGTCCGTCTGCTGGATGAGCCCAAGGCCACCATCGAACAGCTGTGTGAGCACATACAGGGTCCGGATTACCCGACCGAAGCGGAAATCATCACGCCGCGCGCCGACCTGCTGAAAATCTACGAAACCGGCCGTGGCTCGGTGCGCATGCGTGCGGTGTATCGCGTCGAAGACGGCGACGTCGTCGTCACCGCGTTGCCTCACCAGGTCTCCGGTGCCAAGGTGCTGGAACAGATCGCCGCACAGATGCAGGCCAAGAAACTGCCGATGGTCGCTGACCTGCGCGATGAGTCGGACCACGAGCACCCTTGCCGCATCGTGATCATTCCGCGCTCCAACCGTGTCGATCCCGAAGAGCTGATGCAACACCTGTTCGCCACCACCGAGCTGGAATCCAGCTATCGGGTGAACATCAACATCATCGGCCTCGACGGCAAGCCGCAGCTGAAAAACCTCAAGACGCTGCTGTCCGAATGGCTGCAATTCCGTCTCACCACCGTGCGCCGCCGCTTGCAATTCCGTCTGGACAAGGTCGAGAAGCGTCTGCACCTGTTGGAAGGTTTGCTCACTGCGTACCTGAACCTGGATGAAGTGATCCACATCATCCGCACCGCCGAGCACCCGAAAGCCGAGCTGATCGCGCGTTTCGACCTGTCTGAAATCCAGGCCGACTACATCCTCGACACCCGGTTGCGTCAGTTGGCGCGTCTGGAAGAGATGAAGCTGCGTGGCGAACAAGACGAGCTGCTCAAGGAACAGGCCAAGCTTCAGGCGCT
Organism: Pseudomonas sp. RC10; assembly: GCF_038397775.1. Lineage (NCBI taxonomy): Bacteria > Pseudomonadati > Pseudomonadota > Gammaproteobacteria > Pseudomonadales > Pseudomonadaceae > Pseudomonas > Pseudomonas bambusae. Next base: position 6,224,292 of record NZ_CP151650.1, on the reverse strand, counting down.
GCTGGGCAGTGAAACCAAGCTGCGCAAGCTGGTCCGCAGCGAACTGATTGCTGACGCACAAACCTATGGCGATGACCGTCGCTCGCCAATCGTCGAGCGCGCCGAAGCCAAGGCGTTGTCCGAAAACGAACTGATGCCGACCGAACCGGTGACCGTCGTGCTGTCGGAAAAAGGCTGGGTGCGCTGCGCCAAGGGCCACGACATCGATGCGACCGGGCTTTCCTACAAGGCGGGCGACGGCTTCAAAGCGGCAGCGGCGGGGCGCTCGAACCAGTTCGCCGTGTTCATCGACTCCACCGGCCGCAGCTACTCGCTGGCGGCGCATACCTTGCCGTCTGCGCGAGGGCAGGGCGATCCGTTGACGGGCCGTCTGACACCGCCGCCTGCCGCCACCTTCGAGTGCGTGCTGCTGCCGGACGACGACGCGCTGTACGTGATCGCATCGGACGCCGGTTACGGTTTCGTGGTCAAGGGCGAGGATCTGCAAGCCAAGAACAAGGCAGGCAAGGCGCTGTTGAGCCTGCCGTCGGGTGCGAAGGTTATCCTGCCGCGCCCCGTGCCGGATCGTGAGCAGAATTGGCTGGCGGCGGTCACGACCGAAGGTCGCCTGCTGGTGTTCAAAATCAGCGATCTGCCGCAACTGGGCAAAGGCAAGGGCAACAAGATCATCGGTATTCCGGGCGAGCGCGTCGCCAGCCGTGAAGAGTATGTGACCGACTTGGCTGTCATTCCTGAAGGCTCCACTTTGGTGCTGCAAGCGGGCAAGCGTACGCTTTCGCTGAAGCCGGATGACCTTGAACATTACAAAGGTGAACGTGGCCGTCGTGGCAATAAGCTACCGCGTGGCTTCCAGCGCGTAGACGCTTTGTTGGTGGAAAGCGCTACTTAAACCGGTGATTTCAGCTGCCGATCTTCGTTTCGTCACGAAGATCGACGCAGAATCGCTGGAGTCAGCGCGCATATTCACGGATGATATGTCGTCTTGAGGTGCGGGCGTGGCTGTGTGCCTTCATGTTTTTCTTGAGTATTTGACAGTGTGGCCGCCGTGCGGGGCCACTTGGACGGAATGATGAATTTTCTACGCGTTCCTTTTGTTCTGTTGTTGACCGGCGTTCTAGGTTTGGCCGGGTGCAGCGTTCATCAGCCCCAATCGCTCTATCAGCTGGACAGTGGCGAACCTGGGCAACCGAAACAAAGTGCCGGAGTCGCTGTTTTGCTGGGTCCGGTTTCCGTTGCTGACTATCTGCAACGCGAGACATTACTGCAACGCCAACCCGACGGCAGCCTGACGGCCTCGGCTGACGGGCGCTGGGCGGGCAGTCTGTCCTCTGATATCGATCAATTGCTGCTGCGCCAGTTGGCGTGGAAGCTGGACAGCCAGCGGGTCGTCATGGCACCTGCGGCCGCGAATTTCACCCCGGATGTGCAGGTCGTACTGTCGATCACCCGTCTGGATTCTGGTGTGAATCAACCCGCGGTGCTCGACGCTCAGTGGCGTTTACTAGACCGTCGCGGGACCGTGCGCGACAGCAAGCTGGTTCACTTGGAAGAGCCTCATGCGGGCACCTCTGCGGCGCAGGTCAAGGCTCAAGGCGTGCTGTTACAGCGTCTGGCCGATCAGTTGAGCGTGGCAGTCAAACCGGTGGCCAGTCAGCCGTTGGTCGCGGAAGAGCCCAAGAAAGCCGCTCAACCGGCCAAGACCCGCGTCGATCAGGACAAGCCAAAGATCCCGATGGCATCGCCGATTCGCACAGACCTGGAAATCTACCGGTTCTGAGTCAGCGACAAACAAAGAGCCCGCAGCGATGCGGGCTTTTTTGTGGGTGATGAAATCATGAAGCCGTGCAGCTACAGACGTTGTTTTGATCGTTAAAGGGGGGGGCGCAGATCGCATTTGATTCTGGCCGCAGGCCGTAGGAGCCAGCTTGCTGGCGAAGGCGGTGTGTCAGTCGATATGAATGTCATCGACAAACCGCGTTCGCCAGCAAGCCGGCTCCTACAGGGGGATCGGCGCAGGGGTCAGGCCTTGCGCGCCTCATGCATGCGCGCCAACTGGCGCTCCAGCATCGACGGATACGGTTCCATCAGGCGCTCGACACAGCTGGCGCCTTCAGGGCTGGCGATGGGGCGAATGCGGGCGCGTTGGCGGATGGTGTGGTCTTCGCTGATCTTGCGCTCGACCAGCAGCAAGTTACGGCTGTGTTGCGACAGGGCCAACGCGTCTTGCGCGGTTTCGGTCAGCAGCAGGTCGATCTGATTCATGCCGTGCAAGCCTTCGCCCAGTGTCAGACCCAGTTGCAATTGCAGCGTGATGCCGCTGTCCGCGACTTCGATCTGCAAGGCGTGGCTCAGGGCGCGTAGCAATTCGCCGCAGCAGATGGCGTTGGTCAGGTAATCGTCGCCGCTGTCCTGGGTGCTGAACACCATCAGTGAGCTGCCGTCGTTCAGGGTGTGCAACTCGCTGTCATAAAGCGACGCCGCCTGATCGATGCAATCGCGATAACGCTCCAACAGTTCGGTCAAACGAGCGCGAGGCAGACGGCGCAATTGCTCCTGCGAACCCAGCTGAACGGCCAGCACCGCGCTGTATTGCGGCTGCGACGGAGCCACTGGCAGAACAGGGCGTGGCGCAGGTTTTTGAACCACGGGCGTGTTGTCACGCAGATCGGCGAACGGGTCTTCTTCGTCCTCCTCATCCTCCTCGGCCATGATGCGTCGCGCCGGGATCGCCGTGGCGCGGGGCTTCGGTGCTTCGTCGAACTCAGGGTCGGTCAGCTCGCTGGCATCGAACTCAGGCGAGTTGTCGTCGTCCTCTTGCGCAACAGGCTCCGGCTCGGGAATGGGTTCCGGTTCAGGCTCCGGCGGTGCATAGGACGCCTTGAGCTGACGGGCCAGATCACCGATTTCATCCTGACGATCAGTCGCGGGGGTGTATGGATCGATGTAACGCAGCCACATGCGCAGTTGCAGCATCGGCGTGGAAATGTGCCGTCCCAGACGCAGGCTCAAGGCGAGTGCCAGTGCCAACAGAATACCGGCCAGAATCCCCATGCTTTGCAGGCTGATCAGCAAAGGCTGCTGGAACTGGGACATGTCCAGGCTGATGCGCAAGGTGCCCGCGACCACGTCCTGGAACGTCACTTTGATTTCGTAGAGGCCCTCGGCTTCGCCCAACAGCCCGTTTTTCGGACGCTGACCGGCTTCGGCAAGGATGCGGTTATCAACGCTGTAGATCGCCGCATGGGCCACCAGCGGGTTCTTCACTAGATTGCCCAGCAACACGTTGAGGCTGAGGATGTCGTTGGACACCAGCAGCTCAGTGGCGGAAGTTGCCGTTTGCGTGGTCAGGGCCTGGCCTAGCGCATCTGCCTGTTCGTGCATGGCCTGCTTGAACTGCAAACCCATCACGCAGGCATAGATCACCAGCGCCAGCGCGACGAGGATCACGTTGTGGCTGGCGATGCGCAAAGCAATCGGAACGCGTCGATGACGCAGAGCCCGGAAGATCAGCAAGAAGAAATTATCGGTTTTTACTGGCGTGGGCCGGTTCACTGAGCACGGCTCTCTTGGAGAAGTTGGGGCGCAGTATAGCGAGCGACCCAGAGACGGCAAAGCGCTCACTGTGCCCGGTGGTCACTGAAAGTGAGTAGAATGCCGTTTTTTTCCACCTGCGGGGGTGCGCCTTGCGCGAAATTGTCCTGATAAACATCACTGGCGAAGACAGTCCGGGTCTGACGGCGGCCATTACTGGCGTACTGGCTCGCGGCGGCGCCGATGTTCTGGATATTGGTCAGGCGGTGATCCATGACACGCTTTCGTTTGGCATTCTGGTCCAGATTCCGGACACCGAGGACGGCTCAAAGGTGTTGGATGGGGTGCAGTCGAAGGTCGATGAGCTGGGCTTACAGGTGCTGTTCACCCACGTCAGCGAAGACGACTACCAGCACTGGGTCGACGATCAGGGCAAAGACCGGCACATCGTGACGCTGCTGACCCGCAAGGTCACGGCCGAGCAATTGCAGACCGTGAGTGCGATCACCGCCAAATACGGCCTGAATATTGATCGCATCGACCGTTTGTCCGGGCGCATGCCGCTGGACATGCCCAGTGACAAGGGCAAGGGCTGCATCGAGTTTTCCGTGCGCGGCGAACCCGCTGATGCACAGGAGATGCGCGCCGAGTTCCTGCACGTGGCGCAAGAGCTGAACGTTGATATCGCGTTCCAGCAGGATTCCCTGTTCCGCCGCAATCGTCGTCTGGCCGTGTTCGACATGGATTCGACGCTGATCGAGGCTGAAGTCATCGACGAACTGGCCAAGGCCCACGGCGTGGGTGAGCGTGTGTCGGAAATCACCGAGCGTGCGATGCGGGGCGAGCTGGATTTCCGCGCCAGCTTCAAAGAGCGTCTCGCGTTGCTCAAAGGCCTTGATATCAAAGTGCTGGATGAAATCGGCGCCTCGCTGCGTTTGACCGAAGGCGCTGAAAACCTGTTCGCCGAACTCAAGCGACTGGGCTACAAGACCGCGATTCTGTCAGGCGGCTTCACCTACTTCGCCCGTCAGTTGCAGGCGAAACTGGGTATCGACTACATCTTCGCCAACGAGCTGGAAGTGGTGGACGGCCAATGCACCGGCGTGGCCGTCGAGCCGATTGTCGATGCGCAGCGCAAGGCTGACCTGTTGCGCGAGCTGGCGATCAAGGAAGGTTTGAGTCTGGAGCAGACCATTGCCGTTGGCGACGGCGCGAACGATTTGCCGATGCTGGCCATTGCCGGTCTGGGCGTTGCGTTCCGTGCCAAGCCGCTGGTTAAACAGTCTGCCAAGCAGGCGATTTCGACGCTGGGGCTGGACGGGGTGCTGTATCTGCTGGGGTTCCGCGATCGGGAAGGGCGGAGTCTGTAAAACACCGCCTCTGGATGGAGCGCTTTCTGTAGAAGTGAGCTTGCTCGCGATGCGTGGAACCAGCAAAGCATGAGGTGACTGAAATAGCCTATCGCGAGCAAGCTCACTCCTTCAGGGAAGGGCTTAGGCTTACAACACCGTCCACAACGAATCGAATTCCTGCTCTGGCCCCGCTTCTGGCGTCGCTTTCTTCGGCCCTTCCAGAATTTCGTATTCGAACTGGTTGTAGCTGCCGGTCGTCGCCTTGCGATTGCTCAGGGTCGCCCGGCGCTCGTCGCCGCTGCTGTTGATCATCACTTTATTGCCGTCGTCGAATGGCAAGCGAGGCGCAATGACGGTGGCAGGCACATCAATGGCGCGCACTTCGGGCAGCAACAGCACTCGCAGGTACTGACTGCTCTGTTCGGCACGCAGCAACTGCATGCCGCACGCCTGTGCGAACGGGGCAATCAGCTCAACCCCCATCTGCGTACCGCCGCTGCGCACCTGACGCACCCAGCGCACCACTGCGATACTCCAGCCGTGGCCGTGATCCTGAATGCCGATCATCTCGCCCGCCTGCAGCTGATCGGGAACGTCTTTCGGCCAAGCCAGGCAATAGCCGCCAGGGCTGTGGTTGACGATGTTCAGGTTGTAGGTGGGAAAGCTCTTCTGACCATCCAGCGCAGAGGCGCCGCCGTCCGCTTCCTCGCGCTGATACTCGATCTCTTCGAACGGCAACATGGACGTCGACGACCCGGTGCGCTGAACGTCCATCGCCTGTGCCCATGGGTCGTGGCGCGCGGGCTCAAGCGGCTGCAAGCTGTATTCAGCGACCTTGCTCACGGTCACGGTAGGCACCAGCAGCAGATCGCTGAAGCATTTTTTGCCACCGACAAAATAGTGCAGGGCGCTCATGCCAACGCAGACGGTCAACGTGCCTTGCCCGGCCGTGCGCTGGAAAGCACGCTCCGACACATCGCCCCACGCGGCGGCGAGGTGTTGCAACACATCGAGTGAAAGGCCTGGCGGCACGTGCAGGTAAGACTGCGAGCGCTGTTCAATCGGCATTTCGATGTAGCGCTGCAAGGCTGCCGAAAGCGGGCGAGGGTTGATGCCCAGCAGATTGCCGCGCTGATCATCGGTGTACAGCGTGGTGTAGCGCGGCGCGGTATCGGTGCCATGGGCCACGGCGTACAGGCTGGCGTCATCGACCGGCTGTTGCAGCGTGACCATCGAACTCCAGGCGTCCAGCGCATCGGCCAGTTTGCCGATGTTGTGTTGACGCATTTGGTTGCAGCGGGAGCACCCCATCAGCAACGCCACGACGTACGTCTGTTCGACGGTCAGCGTGCGAGTGTGGTGCGCTTGATTGTCAGCCACTGGAACGTTGTGCAACTGATTCTGGCGAGCAATCTGGTAGATCTGATGCAGTTCGAGCCACAGACCGTCTTGCACCGGGCAATAAAGCTGGTTGGCGCGGATCAGCGGGCCATTGAGGCAATGCAGCGCGCGTTGAAGGGCAGTGGTCAGCAGCGTGGTGCGGTCGCGAGTGAGTTTGGGCGCGACTCTGGCGATGATTTGCTTGTAGCCAATGGCGAGGTGGTTTTGCAGGGCCTGGCACAGATTGGCGACTTTGCGAGGGCGTTCTTCAAGCACGACCGACTGGTTGAGGAAGTGACGTTCCAGGTGCTTGCACACGAAGAAAACTTCAGGACGCAGCAGCTCCAGCAATTGCAGCCGGTTTTCACTGGGGGTCAGCAGTTGGTTGAGTTCGCCCAGGCCTTGATACAGCTGGCGAGCCATTTCACCGAGGTTGGCTTTAGGGAGAGTGGCGATCCAGCGCTTCAGGTCTTTCGGCGTTGCGTCACAGAACGACAGGCTCGACTGCGTCGGCACAGGGGCGCGCAACAACAGTGGGAGGCTTAAGTTACTCATGTGACAGGCAAACTCCAACAACTACTGGCTCAGATGACTACAAGCGATCGCATGCATGACACGCGTGACCGAGCTAAACGAGCAAGTTTACGTCAATTGAAAGCGAAGTTTCCTACAAGACTGACGAGAGACTGTACCAGCATTGGGCCATGAGGGCAGCCCTTAATGTCAATGTGACACCGTATCAATAAGGATACAAAGGCGCTTGGCTGACCAGCGGCGGGCTGTGCTCTCAACCACAGGCCCGCCAATAAACCGTTTCAAAGTTTGTCAGGCAAGAATCAGGCCCGAGAAGGGATCGCCAGCAATTGACCCATTCGAGTCGGCGAACCGGCTGCCAGTTCCGCTGCCCATTTCACCTGATTCGGGCCAAACAGCACGATGGCGGTCGAGCCTAGCTTGAAGCGCCCCAGCTCGGCGCCCTTTTCCAGATGGATGGGTGCGCGTGCGGCTTCGTCATAGCGGAAGGTTTTCAGTTCACGCTTTGGAGGGGTTACCAGGCCCGCCCAGACGGTTTCGATGGAGGCCACGATCATCGCGCCCACCAACACTACGGCCATTGGGCCGCGCTCGGTGTCGAACAGGCAGACCACGCGTTCGTTGCGGGCAAACAATTCCGGGACGTTTTCCGCTGTGGTCTGGTTCACCGAAAACAAGCGACCCGGAACGTAGACCATCTCGCGCAACGTGCCTGCCAATGGCATGTGAACGCGGTGATAGTCCTTCGGCGACAGGTAAATAGTGGCGAACTCGCCGCCCATGAACGGCGCGGACAAGCGTGCATCGCCACCCAGCAGCTCAAGTGCGCTGTAGCTGTGGCCCTTCGCCTGGAAAATCCGGCCGTGGTCGATAGGGCCCAACTGGCTCACCGCGCCATCGGCAGGGCACAGGATCGCGCCCGGTGTTTCGTCCAGCGGGCGTGCCCCCGGTTTGAGGGCTCGGGTAAAGAAGTCGTTGAAGTGTGGGTACGCCGTGACGTCTTCCACCAGGGCCTGGGACATGTCGACGTTATAGCGGCGTGCGAACCACTGGGTGAAGGCGTTCTTGAACCAGCGCACGCGGCACTCGGCAACGCAGCCCGCCAGACGTGACAGCAGATGGTGGGGAAGCAGGTATTGGAAAAGGATAAACAGACGCTGTTTCATCAAGGTTCCTAAAGCGTTCAAAAGGCTTTTCAAAGGTCGAGATAGGGGGTGCCGGGTGAGCGATTACTTCTCGATGGGCGTATCCGGGTGATTGCCCCATTCGCCCCACGAACCGGCGTAACCCTTGATTCGCGGGTAACCCAGCGCCTTGGCGACGAGGTAGGTGAAGCCTGAGCGATGGTGTGTCTGGCAATGGGTGATGACTTCCTTGTCCGGCGTGATGCCCAGGCTCTCCAGAATCTGCGGCATGTCCTTGCGGATGCGCAGACTGCGGGCCTGATCCATGCCCGCCGTCCATTCGAAGTTCACAGCGCCTGGAATATGGCCGCCGCGTGCTGCCACGACCTTTTCGCCTGAATATTCGGTAGGACCACGTGCGTCCCAGATGGCGAGGTCGTCAGCGCCCAGTCGGCTTTGCAGGTATTCGCGGGTGGCGGTGGGGTCGTCGTGAATCGTCACTGGCACCGTACCGCCAGCAGGGGCGGGCACTTCCGTAGACAGCGGCAAACCTTCCGCCTGCCAGGACAATAGGCCGCCGTCCAGATAGTGGTATTTCGAATGGCCGATGACGTCCAGCAGCCAGATGAAGCGCCCGGCCCAGCCGCCGCCTTCGTCGTCGTACACCACATAAACGGCATTCGGGTTGTGACCGAGCTCGCCAAACAGCGCTTCCAGCTGCGCCTGAGTCGGCAGCAGGCCTGGCGCGGGAGGTTGGCCGAGTTGGGTACGTTTAGGGTCGACGAAACGAGCGCCGGGGACATGACCGGCTTCATAGCGGGCGGCGCTGGTCAGGTCGACCAGGATCAGTTCTGAAGCGCCGAGGCGTGCCTGCAGGTCTGCGGGCTCGATGACCAGCGGCAAGCTTGAGAAGGCAGACATGGGTGTCTCCAGATCATGAAAAGAGGCGAATTGTAGCTCAGCCGTCAGCCATTGCGATGGCTAAAGGTTGTCAGCGCTTTCTCTATGCATTGCCCGGTTTTTCCGAAGGCTTGCACCGTCACTTCCGAGAAGGGCCCACCCCCCTGATCCGCGACGATCACCATGATGACCCGGCCATTGCTGGCCAGTGAGCGGATCAACAGGTTTTCACCCGAAAACAGATTGCGCAGTTGCGGGGGCAGCAAGGCCGAAAACTGGGCGTTGTTGCTGGCGTTCAGACGCAATTGTGTGGCTTGGGCCAACAGGCGTTGCAGGACCGTGCTGTCTTTATAAGGGATGAGCAGCGCGGCGGCGGATTTGTCCACGCCGGCGATTTGATGCACCCGCAGGGTGTCGGTTTTACGGTCGATCATCAGCAGCACGGCCCGTTGCATGCCCGATGCGATCAGAGCGTCTCGCGCCGTGGTCGTCAGGTGCATGGCATTGGTGAAGGCGCTGGGCTCTTTGAGCAGGTCGCCGCAGTGCTTGCGCCAGACTTGCAGCGCTTCAGCGGACGGCGGTGGCGCGGGCAGCAAGCCTTTGTGGACGCGGCGGGTGTCCCAAGGCCACAGCAACGCTTCGGCCGGATGCCAGACGCCGGGCGCTGCGTGTTGACGAGCGCTGGCAGCGGCGTTCTGGTGCACCTGTTGTTGAAGGTCATCGAAGGGCTGTTGCAAATAAAGGCTGGTCAGCAATTGCCAGCGCAGATTGTGCGGCGAGTCCCACGCTTGTTGTGCCGATAGCGCCAGGCCATTGGCCAGAAGAATGGTGTTGGCGGGCTGATTGAACCAGCGGCGCAAAGGCAGATCGGCATCCAGCGCTTGCTGTTGTTTGAGCGGATCATCGCTCTCGTGGGCGATGCGCAACACCTTCACAAGACTGCGCTGTTCGCGCATCAGCAGGTGATAGCCCTGTGTGACCCAGATCGGCAGTTGCCAACGCTCCGCCAATGCCTGGCACAGTTGCACCAGGCGCACGCCGAACAAGGCTTTTTCCACAGTCTTGGCGCACTCTCCTTTGTGGATAACCCGCAATTCCCACTCTTCCAGCAACTTGGGATAGGCCAGTGCCATGGGCCACAGTGGCGCGAGGAATAGCAGGCTGCCCAAATGAATGTCTTGCCACAGGCGCGCCAACTGATTCGCAAACAGCCCGTACGCCTGTTGTGTGGCGTGCTGGCTGATCAGTTGCAGTTGGCGCAGTGCGACCGGGATTTGTTGCAGTTCCACGCTCGGCAATCGCGCAAGCAAAGTGCCGGTGCGGGCAAGCCCGAGTCTGTTCAGCGCCACTTCGAGGCTTTCGGCCGGTTCGGTCAGGCCGCCGCTGTGCACATTGGCTTCGCGCAGCACGCTGAGAACCAGCGCGGGGCTGTCCTGCATCAAGTCAGCAATCTCGCGCAGCGATCTGCGGCTGTCGTTCAGCGCGGCATTGACCTTCGCATGCGCGACGGCGGGAACAGGCAGGGCGAGACTGTCTAGCTGCTTGACCCAGGCATCGAGTGTCTGCGGAACGAGGAGCGGGGAGGCTTTATCTGATTGCATTCACAAGGCCCGTACGGCTGGGAGGTTTTGATCGGCGTCGAATGATGGCATCATGCTGGCCTTCGTGCTGCTAGACCCGGGCCAGACGCCAGGCAGGATTTTCGCTTGATTTCACTATAGTCTGGCGCACTCATGCCGATAAGTAGAACAAGAGTTTTGAACGCTTCTCGCACAATGACCATGAACCCGACTCAGTAAGTATTCTTTATCTATGGCAAAAATTATCGGCATCATCGTCGTTTTCGCGAGCGTCCTCGGCGGCTACGTACTTTCCCATGGTCAAATTGCTGCGTTGATCCAGCCTTTCGAGGTGTTGATCATCGGTGGTGCCGCGTTCGGTGCATTTTTGCAGGCGAACCCGGGTTATATGACCATGCACGTGATCAAGAAGTCCGTGAAGATGTTCGGTTCACGCTTCACTCACGCCTTCTATCTGGAGGTGTTGGGGCTGATCTACGAGATCCTCAACAAGAGCCGCCGCGAAGGCATGATGGCCATCGAAGGCGATATCGAAGAGCCTGAAAACAGCCCGATCTTCGCCAAATACCCCAGCGTGCTCAAAGACACCAAGATGATCGCGTTCATCTGCGATTACCTGCGCATCATGTCCTCCGGCAACATGGCTCCCCACGAGCTGGAAGGCCTGTTCGACATGGAACTGCTGAGCATGAAGGAAGAGCTGGAGCATCCTTCTCACGCCGTCACCGGTGTGGCGGACGGTATGCCCGGCTTCGGTATCGTGGCGGCGGTACTCGGTATCGTGGTGACCATGGCGTCCCTGGGTTCCGGTGACAAGGCCGCGATCGGTATGCACGTCGGTGCGGCGCTCGTCGGTACGTTCTTCGGTATTCTCGCGGCATACGGCTTCTTCGGCCCACTGGCTCAGTGTCTGGCCCACGACGCCAAAGAAGAAATGAACGTGTTCGAGTCGATCAAGGCATCGCTGGTGGCCTCGGCCTCAGGCGTGCCGCCTTCACTGGCTGTCGAATTCGGTCGCAAGGTTCTCTATCCAGCGCACCGCCCCAGCTTCAGCGAGCTGGAACAAGCTGTTCGCGGTCGTTGATCCATGGAAAATAATCAGCCCATTATCGTCAAGCGCGTAAAGCGCTTCGGCGGCGGCCACCACGGCGGCGCCTGGAAAATCGCCTTCGCCGACTTCGCGACGGCGATGATGGCGTTCTTCCTCGTGCTGTGGCTGATGTCCTCGGCCACGCCCGAGCAGTTGATCGCCATTGCCGGTTACTTCAAAGACCCGGTCGGGTTCTCGGACAGCGGCTCGCCCTACGTGATCGACCTGGGCGGTTCGCCTGAGATGTCGCCCGACCAGACGCTCAACCCTGAAGTGAAATCCACCCCCGCCCCGGACAAGGTGCCCGTGGACGCCGACAAGGAAGACGCAGCGGCCGAGCAGGTCGAGCAAGAGCGGCTGGAGATGCTGTTGCAGGAGCTGCAGACCAAGGTCAACGAGAACCCGCAACTGGCGAAGTTCAAGGATCAGATCCTGTTTGAGATCACTCAGGACGGCCTGCGTATCCAGATCATGGACGCTGAAAACCGGCCTATGTTCGACATCGGCAGCGCGCGTCTGAAACCGTATTTCGAAGACATTCTGCTGGCCATGGCCGACACCATCAAAGCGGTGCCGAACAAGATCAGCGTGAGTGGTCACACCGATGCGACGCCTTTCGTGGGCAACAACGGTTTCGGTAACTGGGAGCTGTCGGCCAACCGCGCCAACGCCGCTCGCCGTGCGCTGACTGCCGGTGGCTATCCTGATCCTCAGGTCGCTCGTGTGGTGGGCTACGCGTCGTCGGCGCTTTATGACAAGGACAGCCCCACCAACCCGATCAACCGTCGTATCGATATCGTGGTCCTGACCAAAAAGGCCCAGCAGCGTATTGAGGGTGCACAAGGGACGGGGGACGCGCCTAAATCGGATGCTGCTCCCGCTCCGACCTCGCCGACAGCACCGGGCGCCAAACCGGGGGCATCGACCGCAGCGCCAGCCGTCGATCCCCAGGCCTACGCTCAGCCCCATGAGATTCGGCAGAAGCTGAACCTCTTCGATCAGGGGCAACTGAAGATCGACGAGACCAAGAACTGATACCCGGTTCGAACAAAAAAACGCCGCGATGATCGCGGCGTTTTTGTTTTCAGATGGGTAACACACTTCCCTGTGGGAGTAGGAGAGTGCGTACGGCTCAGTACCCGCTGTCCGGCAAACTCGCACTCAGCGATTGATTAGCGTTCGTTCATTGCTGTTTTAAGTATAGGCAATAGTGAACGTTTCATGTCCAAGTATGATGGATCGAGGAAAATCCTTTCAGAGGCGGATATTCTGAACTGAGCTCAAGAGCTTTTTATAGGATATTTGTTTTCGCTGAGAAATGAAGGAGCTCTCCACTTGGGACCTTTTCTTATGCCGCCATTACTGCGCGAAATCAAGCCTTCCTGCTCCATGTTGTCTACGAGCTGTTGCAGTTCCAAGTTATTCGCGAAATGAATCCATTTGTTCCGGCTATATAGTCTATCTAAACTGGGATATGAAATGGCGTTGTTATTTCTTGTAATGAATAGGATGACGTCGGTTGGATTTTCCGCTACGACTATATCGTTAATGTCGGTCATGTTATTCCCCATATTCCTGTTTGAGATAAGCATCAGTCGCTTCGGCTGTATAAAGCAAGTCGGGATCGTCTTTTAATTTAAAATCTTCCAATGTCGCAGCGTGGGCATCATTCCATACATTACCTTCTACCTCGTCCTTGACGCCAAGCGCTCTGTAGCGCTCAAGCTCTCTAATCTCGTGAGTGTAGAATCGTTTGTCCACGTCTGTAGATTCAATCTTTCCCTCGAGGATCTTGTTCAGTCGATCAATCATCACGCTGTTACCCGCAGACTCCTTAAATCGCCCCGTATGCAGCTTGATCAGATCAATACCTTCTTGAGTGATGATAGCATCTTCCCAACTCAAGTTTTTTATCGGGCCACCTGCGTTATCTGGGTTATACATTCGTCCGCTATATTTTCCCTTGGTATTGGCCCCCTCGTAAGGATTGCTAACCATCACATAGATAGGAGGCAATCTCGTTTCTATTGGGAAAGTGACGATCAAGTCATTAAAGCTTATCTCAGCGACTTGGGGGAATGTATCGATCCGCCCCTCGACGGGCGTTACGCTCGCACCTGGAATAACAGAAGGCACTTGCTCCTCAACTGGAAGCGTAGTCGAACTGTTCGCGGGTGCCTCAGCGGGTGTCCAGATGAGGGTCTTAGGAGGGGTGTCTGAAATCTGGACACTGAAGGTGTTGCTCTGCGAGTTATGCGTAGCTGCAACGACCTTCACCGACGCGTGCAGGTTAGATGCTCCAATATTGACGACGATTAGTTCTGAGTCGCCCTGATCGGTGGTTTTGGAGCTGAGCCGGAACGGCAGTTCGATTGAGCCTTCCGCTGCTGCGACGGCATGCAGGTCTTGTGTATCTTCCGGCAATATGTCGGACAAAGGGGTGCTGAAGGCATAGTTTGGGGAGAGCTCCCCATTGCCAAGCTTGGGCGAGTATATCAGCGCTGAGACACCCACGAACAAGCCTGATGCGACACTGGCAGCCGCTGCCGTCAGACCTGCAATCGCTGCCCGAATAGCAGCTTGCAGCGTAAGCGCCGTGGTTTCCGCGACAGCGATGACGCCCTCCGTTGTTATGAACAGTGGTCGGGTAACGGAGACCGCGCCTTTGAGGTGGTAGGTGTTAGCCAAGCCTGCAGCGGTGGCCTGGTTCTCAAGTCTATGTTTCTCTTCAACTGCCAGTCGCTCTTGTTCTTCAGCCTGACGCTGTGCTTCAGCAGCGGCCTGAGCTGCCTGTTCTTCGGCTTGCCGTTGTGCTTGCGCAGCCGCTTGAGCAGCCATTTGCGCCTGTTCTTCAGCGAGCCGCTGTGCCTGTGCTGCCGCCAATGCGGCTTGTTCCTGCTGTTGGGCCTGAGCTGCCGAAATCTGGGCGTCCAGTGCAGCTGATTGTTCAGTCAAGATCCTGATGGCATCCGTCAAGACCGCGACAGATCGAGCCGCCGTGTAGGAAGTTGTCCAGGCTTTGAACACGTCAAGGGGATTTTTGCGGCGCTGAATCTCGTTAACCACATCTACAAAGTTTCGATTGAGCGGACTGATTCCAAAGAAGGAGTTTGAAATTTGGATTTCCAGCTGCAGGCTGCTGTTTTTGGATGCGATAAGATCTTGGATTATGCTCCTCTTGAGTAGCAAATGTTCTGATAAGGGAAGCGCACTTTCGTCCATGCGCATGGTGATTTCTTTGGCCAAATCCTCTTGTAGATTTTGAATATGTTCTGCGTGAAGCGCGTCAATCGACTCCATAGCATATTTGGTTATTCCACACAGTGGGATAACGGCTTCCTCCGATCGAAGACTCACTTTTTTTGCGAGTTCCTCAATTGATGCGATATGGGAAAGTCGCGGATCCATTGGGAGTGGCCTAAGGGTATCAATTGGGAAAGTGGGAATAATTGGCGATGGCGTAGGTGGTGGGTCGGGCCGAATGACAATAGGTGGCAGTTCAATCTGATTGGGCATGATGATAATTCCTTTTCTTAATTTATTTATTCAGTGCAATAAAAGTCATATGCAGAATCGTGTTGCTGGTGCGTGGTGCATTTCCACGTTGCATACAAAGAGGGCGTCTGGCAAACGTTATTTTTTTATTTGATAATGATTGCTTGTATAGGGAGCGCAGTGAAAATCTTTGAGGTGGCCGTTTTAGAGATGAAGTTGTAGATAATGGATAATGTTGGAAGTAGCTATTATTTTTTGGGGTTAACTAGTTTGATAACTGCTGATCCAATGGTGCAAAGCTTGCGTTGATTTGATGAACTACACCCAGCCTGACGAAATTTGGCAGACGCTTGGTATCTTTGGTCACGGGCAGCTGAAGATCCACCAAACCGAGAACTGACATTCGGTTCAGACGAAAAAAAGCCGCGGTGATCGCGGCATTTTGTGTTTTCAGGCGTGATTCCATAGATTCCATACGTTTCTGTAGCACCGGCTTGCAGGTTCCCACAGGTTTTATGGCATGTCAGTTGAAAGCCCTCTCGGGCTCAGTAACTGCTATCCGGCAAACTCGCGATGATTGAGCGATAGCTGTTCATCCGCTGTTGCTGCACGCGGCCATCTTCCAAACCCTTGAGCAGCGCACACCCCGGTTCGCGATCATGTTTGCAATCGCGAAAGCGGCAGCGGCCCAGCAGGTCGTTGAATTCGATGAAGCCCGCTTCGACGTCAGCGCGGCTCACATGACCCAGGCCGAATTCACGAATGCCGGGGGAGTCGATCAGATCGCCGCCACGGGGGAAGTGGAACAGGCGGGCGGTGGTCGTGGTGTGAGTGCCTTGGCCGGAATACTCCGACAAAGGCCCGACCCGCGTGCCGACTTCCGGCAACAAGCTGTTGACCAGGGACGACTTGCCCACGCCTGACTGACCAACGAACACACTGATGTGGCTGTCGAGCAAGTCTTGCAACTGTTGCATGCCGTTGCCGTGATGAGCCGACACTTCCAGCACCGGGTAACCCAATGTCCGATAGACCGCCAGCAGCGCATTCAGCGCCGGGGCATTCTCGTCGTTGATCAGGTCGAATTTGTTCAGCAGCAACAGCGGGCGAATGCCGGCGTGTTCGGCAGCCACCAGATACCGGTCGATCAAGTTGGCATGAGGTTCAGGCGCGGGGGCGAACACGATGACGATCATGTCGACGTTGGCGGCCACCGGCTTGAGCTGGCCCCGGGTGTCCGGGCGGCACAGTTCAGTGTTGCGCGGCAATTGCGCGACGATCACACCAATGCCCTGATTGCCTGCCCGCCAGACGACTCTGTCGCCGGTTACGAGCGCTGGCAGGTTGGCCCGCAAATGGCAGCGGAACACCTGACCGCTCAGTTCGCCTTCCTGTGCCTCGACTTCCACCTGAACGCCGAAGTGAGCGATGACCAGCCCCGTCTGCTCGGGACCCAGGTCGCCGCCTTCCAGCGTTTCCAGTGCTTGGGATTCACGTTTGGCGGCACGGGCAGCGCGCTCGCCTTGAATCTTTTCGATGCGCCAGTTTTGGCGGCGGTTGAGTTGGCGTTTGGCCATGGGTGTTCTGAGATCCGGAATGCAAAAGCTGCTAATTGGGTAAAGCGCGGGGGAGTCTAGCACGCTCGGCTACGCTAAACTGCGCGCCTACGCTGAGGAGCCGACATATGCAGAACAAGCAGAATCTGATCTGGATCGACCTGGAAATGACCGGTCTGGACCCTGACAACGACGTCATCATCGAGATGGCGACCATCATCACCGACAGCGAGCTGAACACCCTGGCCGAAGGCCCGGTCATCGCCGTGCATCAAAGCGATGACCTGTTGAATGGCATGGACGAGTGGAACACCCGTCAGCACGGCGGTTCGGGCCTGACCCAGCGCGTGCGCGAAAGCACGATTTCCACCGCTGAAGCCGAAGCCATGACTCTGGATTTCATCAAACAGTGGGTGCCGGAGCGCAGCTCGCCGATCTGCGGCAACAGCATCTGTCAGGACCGCCGCTTCCTTTATAAGCGCATGCCGACGCTGGAAAACTACTTCCATTACCGCAACCTCGATGTTTCGACGCTCAAGGAGCTGGCGGCACGCTGGTCGCCGGAGCTGAAGTTCAAGAAGGGCAGCACCCACCTGGCACTGGACGACATTCGTGAATCCATCGCCGAGTTGCGTTTTTATCGCGAGCATTTCATCAAAGTCTGACGCGTCGACTAGGCGTTTGCTTGCCCGTGACAGGAACACCGTAACCGCGGGCAAGCGCTTCTAAGCGTTTCAAACTGCGTCCCTCTTTCGCACGGATCGCCACCATGCTGTTGATGCTTTACCTGATCGCCATCACTGCCGAGGCCATGACTGGCGCGCTGTCTGCCGGACGTCGCGGCATGGACTGGTTTGGCGTGGTGCTGATTGCCTGCATCACGGCGCTGGGAGGCGGTTCGGCGCGCGACGTGCTGTTGGGCCACTATCCGCTGACGTGGGTGAAACACCCGGAATACTTGATTCTCACCACTTTGGCCGCTTTGGTGACGATCTTTATTGCACCGCTGATGCGCCACCTCCGCTCGCTGTTCCTGGTGCTCGACGCCTTGGGTCTGGTGGCGTTTACGATCATCGGCTGCACGACGGCGTTGGACATGGGGCTAGGCATGCTGGTGGCGGCGGTCAGCGGGGTGATCACCGGGACTTTTGGCGGCATCTTGCGAGACATCTTCTGCAACGACATCCCGCTGATCTTCCGGCGCGAGCTGTACGCCAGTGTCTCGTTCGCTGCGGCGTGGTGCTTCTTGTTGTGTCAGTGGGTGGGGTTGCCGATCGAGCAGGGCACGCTGATTACCCTGTCGGGTGGGCTGTTGCTGCGTCTGCTGGCGATCAAGTATCGCTGGGAAATGCCCAAGTTTGTGTACAAGGATGGGCATTGAATTTGAGACTGGGTGGAGACTTTTGTAGGAGTGAGCTTGCTCGCGATTCTCCAGCACATTCAAAGATGCAGCGTCTGAAAGAACCCTGTCGCGAGCAAGCTCACTCCTACAGGTTTTGAGTTGGCTGGCTAACGCCATGCCGCCGCAACGCCCATTCCACATGCTCGCGCACCATTTCTGACGGATCATTCAGGCGCGCTTTCAATGCCTCGATCACCGGAATGGTAGAAGGCGCATTGCCCAGCCCCACCGCAAGATTCCTCAACCACCGTTCATACCCCGCACGCCGCAATGGCGAGCCTTCGGTATTGCTGAGAAACGTCGTCTCATCCCACAAAAACAGCGTCGTCAGTTCGGCGTTATCGAGGCCGTGGCGGGGTTTGAAGTCGTTTTGATCGGTGGGCCGGGCGAAGCGATTCCAGGGGCAGACGATCTGACAATCGTCGCAGCCGAACACTCGATTGCCGATCATCGAGCGCAACTCTTCGGGAATCGACGTTTTCAATTCGATGGTCAGGTAAGAAATGCAACGCCGGGCGTCCAGCACGTATGGCCCGACGAACGCGTTGGTCGGGCACACGTCCAGACAAGCTCTGCAACGCCCGCAATGTTCGGTGGCATGAGGGGCATCGGTCGGCAGCGGCAAATCAACGAACAACTCGCTCAGGAAGAAATAGCTGCCCGCTTTGCGATTCAGCACCAGCGTGTTCTTGCCAATCCAGCCCAGACCGGCCTGTTCGGCGATGGCCTTTTCCAGCACCGGGGCGCTGTCGACGAACGCCCTGAAACCGAAGGGGCCGATGGCTTGCTGGATACGCTCGGCCAGTTGCTGCACGCGCTTGCGAATCAGCTTGTGATAATCGCGGCCCAAGGCATAACGCGAGACATAGGCTTTTTCTGGCTGAGCCAGCAATTGCGCCATCTGCGTTTCGCCCGGCAGATAGTCCATACGCAGCGACACCACTCGCAGCGTGCCCGGCACCAATTCCTCCGGGTGCGAACGTTTGCTGCCGTGCGCTGCCATATAGTCCATCTCGCCGTGATACCCGGCTTCGAGCCAGCGCTCCAGATGCTGCTCATGTTCCGCCAGATCCAGCCCCGAGATACCCACTTGTTGGAAGCCGAGTTCGCGCCCCCAGTCCTTGATGGATTGGGCAAGCTCGGACAGCGCCGCAGCCGACAAGGGCGCGGATTGTGTGGCTGGATCTACAGTTATCGCGGACATGCAGGGAGGACACCGGGGCGCAGGTGCGTATAATTCTGCCAGACATCGGAGCCCAAAGACGCATGTTGCACAGCAAACCCCCATTTCCCGACGCACTGTACAGCGCCGCGCAGGTCCGCGACCTCGACGCACGCCTGATTGCCGCAGGCACGCCCGGCTTCGAACTCATGCAGCGCGCAGCCCACGCCGCCTGGCGCGCAATCCGTCGCCATTGGCCTGACGGTCAGCGACTGACAGTGCTGGCAGGCCATGGCAATAACGCGGGCGATGGCTATTTGATTGCGGCCTTGGCCAAGCGCGCAGGCTGGCAGGTGACGGTGCTGGCTGTGGGCGATTGCTCGGCGCTGAAGGGCGATGCCGAGACTGCTTATAAAGAAGCGGCGAGTGATCAGGTCGACATCCAGCCGTGGCAGCAACAAGTGCTGAGCGGGATCGTCGTCGATGCGCTGCTCGGGACGGGTCTCAAGGGCGATGTGCGCGACCCCTACACGTCCGCCATTCACGCCATAAACGACAGTCGTTTGCCGGTCATGGCAGTCGACATCCCGTCGGGGCTGTGCGCGGACACGGGCCACACGCTGGGCGTGGCGGTGCGTGCCGATCTGACGGTGACCTTCATTGGTCTCAAGGTCGGCCTGTTCACCGGTGATGCGCCTGATCGTGTCGGTGAGCTGGTGTTCGACGATTTACAGGCTGATCCGGCCATCGTCGGGCAAGCGCCCGTCAGCGTTAAACGTCTCGATACATTTAATCTGCCCGTCCTCAAGGCTCGTCCTCGCACGGCCCATAAAGGCCAGTTTGGTCGCGTGTTGGTCATTGGCGGCGATCTTGGCTTCGGCGGCGCGGCCCTGCTGTCCACGGAAAGCACCTTGCGCAGCGGCGCGGGGATGGTCACGCTGGCGACCCGTCCCGAACACGTTACCGCTGCGTTGACGCGGTTTCCCGAAGTCATGAGCGCTGGCATCAGCTCGGCGAATCAACTGATGGCGCTGATCGAGCCCGCCAGCGTGTTGGTCGTCGGGCCAGGATTGGGGCAGCACAGTTGGGGCCGCAGCCTGTTGTCTGCCGCCGCCAATGCCGAACGGCCTCAAGTCTGGGACGCTGACGCGCTGAATCAGCTGGCCGCCGGTCTGGTGCAGTTGCCCAAGGATTGCGTGATCACGCCGCACCCTGGGGAAGCGGCGCGTTTGCTGGGCATTGGCACTCAGGAAATTCAAGTCGATCGGCCCGCTGCGACGCGAGCGCTGGCCCGGAAATTCAACGCTGTCTGCGTTTTGAAGGGCAGCGGCAGCCTGATCGCTAACCCTGCTGGGGATCTGGCGCTGGCCAATCACGGTCATCCGGCGATGGCGACGGGCGGTTTGGGCGATGTGCTGGCGGGCGTCATTGGCGCGTTGATGGCGCAAAAAATGCCCGCTTTCGAGGCCGCCTGCCTCGGCGTCTGGCTTCACGCGCTGGCGGGAGAACTATGCGGGGCCAGTGGGCGCGGGATGGTTGCCGCTGATCTGATTCCTGTTATTCGTAGGCTTCTGGAGGAGCAACAACCGTGTCTGAGTTAACCCTGCACCTGATGGGTGAAGAGGCGATGACCGACTTTGGTGCGCGGATTGCCCAAGTCACTGAAAGCAATGGAATTATTTTTCTTGAAGGCGATCTGGGGGCTGGCAAGACCACCCTGTCGCGGGGAATCATCCGTGGGCTGGGCCATGTCGGCGCGGTGAAAAGCCCGACGTTCACCCTCGTGGAACCTTACGAGATTGGGAGAAATCGCGCGTATCACTTTGATCTTTACCGACTTGTTGATCCAGAAGAGCTAGAATTCCTCGGCATACGGGATTACTTCGAAGGGGAGGCCCTTTGCCTGATCGAATGGCCCAATCTCGGTGCGGGCTTTTTGCCAAAGCCTGACCTGATCATTACCATTAGGCCGCACGCGGAAGGTCGAGCGCTGACTCTGAGCCCTGAAAGCTCGCGCGGTGAGAAGTGGTGTGCCGCTTTGGCTTTGGAATTCAAATAGATATGGGGTTAGGTATGCGCATGCGCGCGCTGGTTACTGTGATTGGACTGCTGCTGACGACGCTGGCCGTCGACGCGTTGGCCGCTTCACAGGTACGAAGTGTCCGCTTATGGCGTGCTCCGGATAACACTCGACTGGTTTTCGACCTGTCTGGCCCGGTTCAGCACAGCGTCTTTACCCTTCAGTCTCCGGACCGTCTGGTCATCGACATCAACGGCGCGACGCTGGGCGGTGCGCTGAACATCCCGACCGCCAACACGCCGATCACCAGCATGCGTTCAGCGCAACGCACGCCGGACGACCTGCGCGTGGTCATCGACCTGAAAAAGGCCGTGACCCCGAAAAGCTTCACGCTGGCGCCGAATCAGCAGTACGGCAATCGTCTGGTAGTCGATCTCTACGACAACCCTGCCGACGCCAACCCGCCGCCGACCGTCGCCGACACCCCGGCCACCGTAGCCCCGGCAACGCCAGCGGTGCCGGTCAGCCCGTCGAAGCCTGAAATCAAGCTCACGCCTGTGCCGAACGGCAAGCGCGACATTGTGGTGGTCATCGATGCCGGACACGGTGGTGAAGACCCGGGTGCATCAGGCAGCCGAGGCGAAAAAGAAAAGAACGTGGTGCTGTCGATCGCCAAGGAATTGCAGCGCCAGATCAACGCCGAGAAGGGCTATCGCGCCGAGCTGACCCGTACTGGCGATTACTTCATCCCGTTGCGTAAACGCACTGAAATCGCCCGTGCCAAAGGGGCTGACCTTTTCGTGTCGATTCACGCTGACGCCGCGCCGTCTTCGGCGGCGTTCGGGGCATCGGTATTTGCGTTGTCCGAGCGCGGTGCCACCTCCGAGACTGCGCGTTGGCTGGCAGACAGTGAAAACCGCTCCGACTTGATCGGTGGGGCAGGTGCTGTGAGCCTGGACGACAAAGACCGCATGCTCGCGGGCGTATTGCTCGACCTGTCGATGACCGCGTCGCTGACGTCGAGCCTCAACGTCGGCCAGAAAGTCCTCACCAACATTGGCCGCGTGACCTCGCTGCACAAGGCGCGGGTCGAGCAGGCAGGCTTTATGGTGCTCAAATCGCCCGACATCCCATCGATCCTGGTGGAAACCGGCTTCATCTCCAACTCGGCCGAGGCCAGCAAGCTTCAAGGTGCCAGCCACCAGCAGGCGCTGGCGCGTTCGATCACGGCGGGCGTGAAGCAGTTCTTCCAGCAGAATCCGCCACAGGGCACCTACATCGCCTGGCTGAGGGACAACGGCAAGCTGGCCATGGGGCCGCGTGAGCATATGGTACGTCCGGGTGAGTCGCTGAGCATGCTCTCGGCCCGTTACGACATGAGCATGGCAACGTTGCGTTCGGCGAATAATCTCAGCTCCGATGAATTGAAAGTCGGTCAGCAATTGAAGATTCCAAGCGCGGAACTGGCGGGTGA
The DNA here is from genome assembly GCF_038397775.1 of Pseudomonas sp. RC10. NCBI lineage: Bacteria > Pseudomonadati > Pseudomonadota > Gammaproteobacteria > Pseudomonadales > Pseudomonadaceae > Pseudomonas > Pseudomonas bambusae. The sequence continues at coordinate 6,201,692 of NZ_CP151650.1, read as the reverse complement.
GCCGTGACGGGTCTGCTGCTCGATGAAGAAGGCCTGGACGTCAGCGTAAGCGTTGACGGCCCGGCCGCCGAAGCTGCGCGCATTCAATTGCTCAGTCCGCGGCTGGCAAACCAGATCGCGGCAGGTGAGGTGGTCGAGCGTCCGGCGTCGGTCATCAAGGAATTGCTGGAAAACAGCCTCGATTCCGGAGCCCGTCGAATCGATGTCGATGTCGAACAAGCGGGCATCAAGCTGCTGCGCGTGCGCGACGACGGTGGTGGCATTTCGTCCGACGACCTGCCGCTGGCCTTGGCGCGACATGCCACCAGCAAGATTCGCGAACTGGAAGACCTCGAACGTGTGATGAGCCTCGGGTTTCGTGGCGAGGCGCTGGCGTCGATCAGCTCCGTGGCCCGTTTGACGCTGACGTCCCGCACCCGCGATGCCGATCAGGCCTGGCAAGTGGAAACCGAGGGGCGTGATATGGCCTCTCGCGTTCAACCAGCTGCGCACCCGGTGGGCACATCGGTCGAAGTGCGTGATCTGTTCTTCAACACCCCGGCGCGCCGTAAATTCCTCAAGGCCGAAAAAACCGAATTCGATCACCTTCAAGAAGTGATCAAACGGATGGCGCTGGCGCGTTTCGACGTCGCGTTTCATCTGCGCCACAACGGCAAGACCATTCTCAGTCTTCATGAAGCCCGCGATGACGTGGCCCGGGCGCGACGCGTCTCGGCGGTCTGCGGTCCGGGCTTTCTGGAGCAGGCGCTGCCGATCGAGGTCGAACGCAACGGCCTGAAACTCTGGGGCTGGGTGGGGCTGCCGACCTTCTCTCGCAGCCAGGCTGACTTGCAGTATTTCTTCGTCAACGGCCGGGCGGTCCGCGACAAGCTGGTGGCCCACGCGGTGCGCCAAGCCTATCGCGACGTGTTGTTCAATGGCCGTCATCCGACGTTCGTGCTGTTCTTTGAGGTCGACCCTGCGGTGGTCGACGTCAACGTGCACCCGACCAAGCACGAAGTCCGTTTCCGCGACGGGCGCATGGTGCATGACTTCCTGTACGGCACGTTGCATCGGGCTTTGGGCGATGTCCGCCCGGAAGACCAGCTTGCTGGCACGACCTCGGTCACGGCGCTGGTGCGTCCGACCGGGCCGGAAGCGGGCGAGTTCGGCCCGCAAGGCGAGATGCGTCTGGCCAACAATGTGTTGGAAACCCCGCAAGGCTCGGCGTGGAGTACCCCAAACACCGCGGGCGATGGCCCTGCGGCGGGTTCCGGCGCTGGCGCGGGTTATCAGTATCAGTACACGCCGCGCCCTTCTTCTGTGTTGCCTGCCGAAGAAGCGCGAGCGGCTTACAGCGCGTTCTTTGCTCCGCTTCCGGGAGCGCAGGCGACGCCGGGCAATGCAGTCGGCGTTCCGTTGCCGGAATCTCAAGGGGATATCCCGCCGTTGGGCTACGCGCTGGCGCAACTCAAAGGCATTTATATCCTCGCTGAGAACGCTCACGGACTGGTGCTGGTGGACATGCACGCCGCCCACGAGCGGATCATGTACGAGCGCCTGAAAATCGCCATGGCCAGCGAGGGCTTGAGCGGGCAGCCGCTGCTGGTGCCAGAGTCGATTGCCGTCAGCCAGCGTGAAGCAGACTGCGCCGAAGAGCATATGGCGACCTTCCAGCAACTAGGGTTCGAGTTGCAGCGCCTGGGGCCCGAAAGCCTGGCGATCCGACAGATTCCCGCATTGCTCAAACAGGCCGAAGCCAACCGTCTTGTGCATGACGTGTTGTCCGACCTGATGGAGTACGGCACCAGCGACAGGGTACAAGCGCACATGAACGAGCTGCTTGGCACCATGGCCTGTCATGGCGCGGTGAGAGCGAACCGGCGCCTGGCGATTCCGGAGATGAACGGCCTGTTGCGCGACATGGAAAACACCGAGCGCAGCGGCCAGTGCAACCATGGCCGACCGACCTGGACCCAGCTGGGTCTGGATGACCTCGACAAACTGTTCTTGCGCGGTCGCTGATGAGTGCATTTCCTCCAGCCATCTTTCTGATGGGGCCGACCGCCGCCGGCAAGACCGACCTGGCCATCGAGCTGACCAAGGTGCTGCCCTGCGAGCTGATCAGTGTCGATTCGGCGCTGGTCTATCGCGGCATGGACATCGGCACCGCCAAACCGTCAAAAGCGCTTTTGGACAAGTATCCCCACCGGCTGATCGATATTCTCGACCCGTCGGAGAGCTATTCCGCGGCGGATTTTCGCACTGACGCGTTGGAGGCCATGGCTGAAATCACCCGCAAAGGAAAAATTCCCCTGCTGGTCGGTGGCACCATGTTGTATTTCAAGGCTCTATTAGAGGGCCTGGCCGACATGCCCGCGGCTGACGCAGAGGTCCGGGCGCAACTTGAAGCCGAAGCGGCCAGCCGCGGCTGGCAGGCGTTGCACGATGAGTTGGCAAGCGTCGATCCGGTGTCGGCGGCGAGGATTCATCCCAATGACCCACAGCGGCTGATGAGAGCGCTTGAGGTTTACCGGGTCAGTGGTATGAGCATGACCGCACACCGTGAGCAACAAAGTGCGCAAACTGCTCAAGCTGGCGGTTCGGGGCGACATCAATTGCCCTATACTGTCGCAAATCTCGCGATCGCTCCGCAGGATCGCAAGGTACTGCATGACCGGATCGCATTGCGTTTCAGGCAAATGCTTGATGAAGGATTCGTTGAAGAAGTCGTAGCGTTACGTTCGAGGGGTGACCTGCACTCGAATTTACCGTCTATACGAGCTGTAGGGTATCGCCAGGTCTGGGACCATCTCGACGGCAAGCTGACGCGGGACGAGATGCAGGAACGCGGCATCATCGCCACGCGCCAATTGGCCAAGAGACAGTTCACCTGGTTACGAAGCTGGGAAAATTTACACTGGTTGGACAGCCTGGCTTGCGACAATCTGCCACGCACCTTGAAATACCTGGGATCGGTCTCCATATTGAGCTGAGTCCTTGCAATAGCCGTCTATCCTTGGGGGGTAACGGCCCAAGCCAATGTTTTCGAATTTATTCTATTGATCCTTAAAGGAGTGCGGCACATGTCAAAAGGGCATTCGCTACAAGACCCTTACCTGAACACTTTGCGTAAAGAAAAGGTTGGGGTTTCGATCTATCTGGTCAACGGTATCAAGCTGCAAGGCACCATCGAGTCCTTCGACCAGTTCGTTATTTTGCTGAAGAACACTGTCAGCCAAATGGTTTACAAGCACGCCATCTCTACCGTCGTTCCAGTTCGTCCAATTCGTCTGCCTAGCGCTACCGAATCCGAACAGGGTGATGCTGAGCCAGGTAACGCCTGATAGGAGTCTGCCTTGTTCTTTGAGCGCCACGGTGGTGGTGAGCGGGCAATCCTCGTTCATTTGGATGGCCAGGACCCTGAGGCGCGCGAAGATCCGCAGGAGTTCCGGGAGTTGGCCCTTTCGGCGGGTGCCGATATCGTTGCGTTCATCAACGTGCCACGGCATCGGCCCACGGCCAAATATCTGGTAGGCAGCGGCAAGGTCGAGGAGTTACGCGACCTGGTCCACGCCGAAAAAACAGATATCGTCATTTTTAATCATGTCCTTACACCCAGTCAGGAACGTAACCTCGAACGCGTTTTCGAGTGTCGCGTGCTTGACCGTACGGGTTTGATTCTCGACATCTTCGCCCAGCGCGCACGAACCCATGAAGGTAAGTTGCAGGTCGAGTTGGCGCAGCTTGAACACATGAGTACGCGCCTGGTCCGTGGGTGGACTCACCTTGAGCGTCAGGGCGGTGGTATCGGTCTGCGCGGCCCGGGTGAAACCCAGCTGGAGACGGACCGTCGTCTGCTGCGGGTGCGTCTGCGTCAAATCAAGAGCCGTCTGGAAAAGGTACGCAGTCAGCGTGATCAGGCCCGTCGCGGCCGTTCCCGTGCCGACATTCCGACCGTTTCCATCGTGGGCTACACCAACGCCGGTAAATCGACGTTGTTCAATGCAGTGACCCATTCCGACGTCTACGCTGCTGATCAGTTATTCGCCACACTTGACCCAACCCTGCGCCGTCTGGAAATCGACGATTTGGGGCCGATCGTGCTTGCCGATACGGTGGGGTTCATTCGTCACCTGCCACACAAGCTGGTTGAGGCTTTCAGGGCGACGCTCGAAGAGTCGAGCAACTCGGACCTTCTGCTGCATGTGATCGATGCGCATGAGCCGGATCGCCTGGAGCAGATCGAACAGGTCATGGCGGTGCTGGGCGAGATCGGTGCTCAAGACTTGCCGATACTGGAGGTCTATAACAAACTCGATTTGCTTGAGGGTGTCGAGCCTCAGATCCAGCGCGATCCCGACGGCAAGCCTCAGCGTGTCTGGGTCTCTGCTCGTGACGGTCGCGGTCTGGACTTGATCAAACAGGCCGTGGCCGAGCTCTTGGGAAGCGACCTGTTCGTTGGCACGCTGTGTTTGTCGCAACGCTTCGCCCGGCTTCGTGCCCAGTTCTTCCAACTCGGCGCGGTGCAGAGTGAAGAGCACGACGAAGAAGGTCAAAGCCTGTTAGCGGTACGTTTACCCCGAATTGAATTCAATCGCCTGGTGAGTCGCGAAGGACTGCAGCCGCTGGAATTCATCGAGCAACACACTTTGCAATAAAAGCCTGAAGAAGCGGTTGTGCTGCTTTGATGGGCATTCTGTAGCATTGGTCGGCGCGCCGCGGGCGCGTCTTTGCTTTATCAGATGGAGAGCGCTATGGCTTGGAATGAGCCGGGTGGCAACTCGAATAATCAGGATCCTTGGGGTGGTAAGCGCAAGGGCGGCGACCGCAAGGGGCCACCAGATCTCGACGAGGCCTTCCGAAAGCTGCAGGAAAGCCTGAATGGGTTGTTCGGTGGTGGTAAGAAACGCAGTAGTGACGGCGGCGGCAGTGGCGGTGGTTCGGGCAAAGGCGGTGGTTTTGGCCTGCTCGGCATCGGCCTCGTCGTGCTGCTCGCGATTTGGCTGTACAACGCGATTTATGTGGTGGACGAGCAAGAGCAGGCGGTCGTTCTGCGTTTCGGCAAATACTACGAAACCGTCGGTTCGGGTTTGAACATCTATTTCCCGCCGTTCGATCGCAAGTACCTCGAAAACGTGACCCGCGAGCGTGCGTACAGCAAGCAGGGCCAGATGCTCACCGAAGACGAGAACATCGTCGAAGTGCCGCTGACCGTGCAGTACAAGATCACCAACCTGCAGGATTTCGTGCTGAACGTCGATCAGCCTGAAGTCAGCCTGCAACACGCTACCGAAAGTGCTCTGCGTCATGTGGTCGGTTCGACTGCCATGGACCAGGTGCTGACCGAAGGCCGTGAGCTGATGGCCAGCGAGATCAAGGACCGCCTTCAGCGTTTCCTCGACACCTATCGCACCGGTATTACCGTGACCCAGGTGAACGTGCAGAGCGCAGCCGCGCCCCGTGAAGTTCAGGAAGCCTTTGATGACGTGATTCGTGCCCGTGAAGACGAGCAGCGTTCGCGTAACCAGGCCGAAACCTACGCCAACGGTGTGATTCCCGAAGCCCGTGGTCAGGCCCAGCGCATCGTCGAAGACGCCAATGGTTACCGCGACGAAGTCGTCTCGCGTGCCAAGGGTGAGGCTGACCGCTTCACCAAATTGGTCGCCGAGTACCGCAAGGCGCCGGAAGTCACTCGCGAACGCCTGTACCTGGACACCATGCAAGAAGTCTTCAGCAACACCAGCAAGGTGCTCGTGACCGGCGACAAGGGTCAGAACAACCTGCTTTACCTGCCATTGGACAAAATGATCGAAAGCAGTCGTAACGGTTCGACATCGTCGTCGAGCGGGGCTTCGGCCACTGCTGTGGACCCGGGCTCTCGGGCTGCGGATCTGCAACAGCAACGCGACACGCGCACTAGGGAGACTCGCTGATGAGCAATAAATCTCTGGTCGCCCTGATTGTCTGTGTCGTGCTGGCGGTTGTCGCCTGGAACAGCTTCTACATCGTCGCTCAGACCGAGCGTGCTGTGTTGCTGCAATTCGGTCGTGTGGTTCAGGCGGATGTTCCGCCGGGCCTGCACGTGAAGGTTCCCTATGTGAACCAGGTGCGCAAGTTCGACGGCCGTCTGTTGACGCTGGATGCGCCGACTCAGCGCTTCCTGACGCTGGAAAAGAAAGCCGTGATGGTCGATGCCTACGCCAAGTGGCGCGTGAAGGACGCTGAGCGTTTCTACACCGCGACATCGGGCTTGAAGCAGATCGCCGACGAGCGTCTGTCCCGTCGTCTGGAGTCGGGTCTGCGTGATCAGTTCGGCAAGCGCACCCTGCACGAAGCTGTGTCGGGCGAGCGTGACGCGCTGATGGCTGACATCACCGCTTCGCTGAACAGGATGGCCGAAAAAGAACTGGGCATCGAAGTCATCGACGTCCGGGTCAAGGCCATCGACTTGCCGAAGGAAGTGAACCGCAGCGTATTCGAGCGGATGAGCACCGAACGTGAGCGTGAAGCTCGCGAGCACCGCGCCAAGGGTAACGAGTTGGCTGAAGGCATTCGTGCTGACGCCGATCGTCAACGCCGCGTGTTGCTGGCCGAAGCCTATCGTGAGTCTGAAGAGGCACGCGGTGATGGCGATGCACAAGCCGCTGCCATCTACTCCAAGGCCTACGGGCAGGATCAGGAGTTCTATGCGTTCTACCGTAGCCTGCGTGCCTACCGTGAAAGCTTCGCCAACAAAAGCGACGTGATGGTGCTTGATCCGGGCAGCGAATTCTTTCGCTATCTGGAGAAAGCCAAACCGTAATCGCACACCGTGATCGATGACTCCGCCGGGCGGCAAAACGGCTCGGCGGGGTGATCACGCGGCAAAACGTGTGTATGATGCGGCAGCCGGGAAATTCCCGGCTTTTTTGCGTCTACACGATTGATTGGCCGTGGCGTATTTCGTGCGCGGCAGTTTTTTCGAGGACAGTGCCGCTCAAGTTGCGGCTCGCTTTGTATAGGGATAACGAATCCCCGTACAGGGTTCGCAGGCGCTGTCTGCTTCACTCAAGGCTTGCCCAAGGGTTGGCCGCCCGGATCATAGGGGAAAGGCGTAATGGCAACGGTTGACCGCTGGCTGCTGCCGGATGGCATCGAAGAAGTACTGCCGCCGGAAGCTGCGCGCATAGAAGTGGCGCGTCGTCAGGTGTTGGATCTGTTTCAGAGCTGGGGCTATGAGTTCGTCGTTACCCCGCACATCGAATACCTTGAATCACTGCTCACAGGTGCTGGCCAGGATCTGGATCTGCGCACCTTTAAAGTGGTCGATCCGCAGTCGGGTCGGCAAATGGGCTTCCGGGCGGACATCACGCCTCAGGTCGCCCGCATCGACGCGCATACCCTGCGCCGCGAAGGCCCGAGCCGTCTGTGCTACGCCGGTAGCGTGCTGCATGCCCAGCCCCGCGCCCTGTCGTCCTCGCGCAGCCCGATTCAACTGGGCGCCGAGTTGTACGGCGATGCCAGTCCGAGCAGCGACGTCGAAGTGATCAGCCTGATGCTGGCTATGCTTAAGCTCGCGGATGTGCCTGACGTCCACATGGACTTGGGCCATGTTGGCATTTATCGCGGTCTGGCCCGTGCGGCAGGGTTGTCGGGTGAAGTCGAGCAACAGCTTTTTGATGCTTTGCAGCGCAAAGCCATCGACGAAGTCATCACGCTGACCGAGAACCTGCCAACTGATCTGGCCGCCATGTTGCGGGCCCTGGTGGATCTGTGCGGTGGCCGCGATGTGCTGGCTGCTGCCCGCGAGCGTCTGGCCAAGGCACCTGCGCCGGTCATCGAGGCGTTGGACGACCTCGTGGAAATCGCCGAACGTCTGTCGGCTCGTTTCCCTGATTTGCCGTTGTACTTCGACCTCGGCGAGCTTCGCGGCTATCACTACCATACGGGTGTGGTGTTTGCGGTGTTCGTGCCGGGTGTCGGCCAGTCGATCGCCCAAGGCGGTCGTTACGATGACATCGGTGCCGATTTCGGGCGTGCGCGTCCGGCAACGGGTTTCTCCACCGATTTGAAAACCCTGGTCACGCTGGGGCAGGCGCCGATCGAGCTACCGTCTGGCGGTATCTGGATGCCTGACAGCACCGACGCCGCACTCTGGCAGACCGTCTGCCAACTGCGCAGCGAAGGTCAGCGCGTGGTTCAGGCATTGCCTGGCCAATCGGTCGCGGCAGCGAAAGAAGCCGATTGCGATCGGCAATTGATTCAGCACGGCGAGCATTGGCAGGTACTGCCGCTGGCCTCTTGAGTTTTCCAGTCGGCGGCAGCCGGCACCCAGTTTGCGTGAATGAGGACAAGTGTTATGGGTAAGAATGTCGTAGTCCTGGGCACCCAATGGGGTGATGAGGGCAAAGGCAAGATCGTTGATCTGCTGACCGAACATGCTACCGCGGTAGTTCGCTATCAAGGCGGCCACAACGCCGGTCACACCCTGGTGATCGATGGCGAGAAAACCGTTCTGCACCTGATTCCGTCCGGTGTACTGCGCGAAGGCGTGCAGTGCCTGATCGGTAACGGTGTGGTCGTGGCACCTGACGCGCTCATGCGTGAAATCACCAAGCTGGAAGAGAAGGGCATTCCGGTGCGCGAGCGTTTGCGCATCAGCCCGTCCTGCCCGCTGATCCTGTCCTACCACGTTGCGCTGGATCAGGCCCGCGAGAAAGCCCGCGGCGAGCACAAGATCGGCACCACCGGTCGTGGCATCGGCCCGGCTTACGAAGACAAGGTGGCCCGTCGCGGCCTGCGCATCGGCGACCTGTTCCACCGCGAGCGCTTCGCCGCCAAGCTGGGCGAGTTGCTGGATTACCACAACTTCGTGCTGGTCAATTACTACAAAGAGCCAGCCATCGACTTCCAGAAGACACTCGACGAGTGCATGGAATACGCCGAACAGCTCAAACCAATGATGCTGGACGTCACCGCCGCGCTGCATGAAATGCGTCGCGCTGGCAAAGACATCATGTTCGAAGGCGCTCAAGGTTCGTTGCTGGACATCGACCACGGTACCTACCCGTACGTGACCAGCTCGAACACCACTGCTGGCGGTATTGCCACTGGTTCGGGTGTCGGTCCGATGTTCATCGACTACATCTTGGGCATCACCAAGGCGTACACCACGCGTGTGGGTTCCGGTCCGTTCCCGACCGAACTCTTCGACGACGTCGGTGCTTTTCTGGCCAAGCGCGGTCATGAGTTCGGCGCGACTACCGGCCGTGCCCGTCGTTGCGGCTGGTTCGACGCCGTCATCCTGCGTCGCGCCATTGACGTCAACAGCATCTCGGGCATCTGCCTGACCAAGCTGGACGTCCTGGACGGTCTTGAAACCATCAACATTTGCGTGGGTTACAAGAACGAAAATGGCGCCGTCATCGAAGCGCCGACCGACGCCGACAGCTACATCGGTTTGGAGCCGGTGTACGAGCAGGTGCCTGGCTGGTCGGAATCGACCCTGGGCGCGAAGACGCTGGAAGAGCTGCCTGCCAACGCTCGTGCGTACATCAAGCGCCTCGAAGAGCTGGTCGGCGCGCCGATCGACATTATTTCGACAGGTCCGGACCGCAACGAAACCATCGTTCTGCGTCACCCGTTCGGTTGATAACCCGTTGATATGAAAGAAAAGGGTCGCTAAGGCGGCCCTTTCTTTTGCCTGCCTGATTCCCGTCATGAGAACGGCACGGCCCTTGCTGTAAATACCGTCATTAGAAATGCCATCATTTTAATGGCGTTTGTGGTGGGGGAATTTCCAGTGTCAGCCGTCCTTTCGCTTCTCCGCAGTCGCTTGCTGCGGCCCGTATTCATTGCTCTCGGCATTGCCCTATTGGTGCAAGTGCTGGTGGCGGTCGCCCTGACCCGGAGCACCGTTACTGCGCTTGAGGCCGATCTGGGCGCCCGACTGGGTGTAGATTCGCAACACTTGTCCGGCGAGTTGGAACAGGCGAGCCGTGATGTAACGTCCAGTCTCGACAGCCTTTCGCAAAATACCCGGCAGCGTTTGAGTGCGGGATTGTCGACCCGTCTGAAGGATGAGCAGAAGCAACTGCGTGCGACGCTGGAGACGGACTTGAAGGATTCCGCCACCGACATGGCAGAGCTGCTCGCGGCTGTCGCACCCCGTGCGATGTGGGATGGCGACACCCCGACGCTGTCTGAATTCGCACGACGCGCCCAGCGCAATCCTAACGTGCTGTTCGTTGTTTACGACGACGCCCAGGGCGAGCACCTGACGCGCTACCTCAACCGCGAGAACGAATCGATCAAGGCGTTGTTGGCCAAGGGCGAGGGTGAGCGGGCGATGGACAAGGTCTTGAATGCTGCGCAGAAAGACCCATCGGTGTATTACGTCGAGGCCTCTATCAGCCCGAATGGCGTTGAAATCGGCAAGGTGCGGATGGGCGTTTCAACCGCAGCGGTCGAGACGAATCTGGTGGCGCTCGACAAGCGTTTCACGGCGCTGATTGGCAATGGCGAGCAGTTGGTCTCTGAAAGTCTCGGCAGCGCGGCGGCGGAAAGCTCTGCGGCGCTGCGTTCGCGTCTACAGACCGCGCAGGGCGCTGCGTCGGCGATGGCCACCAATACCAGTTCCACTGTTCAGGCGGCGGCTGAAACATTGCGCTGGAGGATCGGTGTCGGCCTGGCGCTGGTGGGTCTGATTGTGTTGATCGTGCTGGCGGTGGTGCTGGGGCGTCGTGTCGTGCTGCGTCTGCAATTGCTCAATCGTGCGCTGGATGATCTGGCGGCGGGCGAGGGCGACCTGACCAAGCGGGTCAAGCTCAACAGTAATGACGAAATTGGCGACATGGCGGCGGCGGTCAATCGTTTTGTGGACAAGCTGCAACCCATCGTTCGAGAGGCGGGTGATGTCGCTCAGCAAACGGGTGTTGAGATCGGTGCCATGAGCAAGCGCAACGCCGGTGCCAATGCGGCTGCCGAGTTGCAGCGAGACGAAGTGGCCGCGAGCCTCCACGCTTTGGCCCAGATGGCAGACGAGGCGCAAGCCGAGAGTCAGGCGATGCAGGCTGCACTGCGGCAGGTGGTCGACATTCGCCAGGCTACGGATGAGAACACGCGGACGTCGACCCAGGTCGGCAATCTGATCGAGGCACTGGCAGGGCAGGTCGAGACCGGCGCGCAGGTCATTGAGCGTTTGGCGCAGCAGAGCGAGCAGATCGAGGTGGTGCTGGAAGTGATTCACGGCATCGCCGAGCAAACCAACTTGCTGGCGCTTAACGCCGCCATTGAAGCGGCACGTGCGGGTGAGACGGGGCTCGGCTTCGCAGTCGTGGCCGATGAGGTTCGCGCGCTGGCCAGCAAAACTCAAAGCTCCACTGGCGATATTCAGGAACACATCACCAAGCTGCAATCGGGTGCTAAAGAAGCGGTCGCGACCATCGGTCTGGCAGGCCGCAAAGCGAAGGAGGGGCTGGAAGTGCTGCGCGACAGTGCCCGCCTGCAGAAAACCGTTCAGGACTCCGTTGAGCAGGTTCATGCGGCGATAGGTTTGGCGACCCGCGCAGCAGAGCATCAGGCGCAAGGGGCGCAGGCGGTACGTGGTCGCGTGGAAGTGATTCATGCCCAGGCCGAGAAAGCTGCCCAGGCTGTTGTCGAAACGACGGCCAGTGGCAAGACGCTGGATAAACTGGCCGCGCAGTTGAAAGCGAGTCTTGGGCAATTCCGGGCGTAGGCGGGTTATAGGTCGTAGCGTATTTCTGTAGCGGGCTGGCCTGGCGGAGGTGGCAATCGAGAGATTGCCTTCGCCGGCATGCCAGGCTTTTGCGGAGGAGGGGAATTATCAAACCCCGAAAAGCACAAAACCGAGCACTTGGCTCGGTTTTGTTTTGTTTGGTGCCCAGGAGAAGACTCGAACTTCCACGACCGTAAGGTCACCAGCACCTGAAGCTGGCGTGTCTACCAATTTCACCACCTGGGCATGGCGCTGATTTAATTAGATTTTTCGTATTAGTGCAACATAATTTTGAGAAATTTTAGCGGGAGAGGCGGTTTTGATTGCAAGCGCGATAAGCTCGCAGGTTTGTCAAAGGCAGGAAGGACAGGAGAGGGGAACTGATCTACCCTCAGAGCTGCTCGGAAAAGAACTTTCAAATCCCAGAAAGCACAAAACCGAGCACTTGGCTCGGTTTCGTTGAATTGGTGCCCAGAAGAAGACTCGAACTTCCACGACCGTAAGGTCACCAGCACCTGAAGCTGGCGTGTCTACCAATTTCACCATCTGGGCAATTCGTTGATTTCATACGACTTATTTTTCAAAAAGCCGCTTGATTTCAACTACAACGTGGCAGTGCCGTCGTTGTGGGGCGCATCTTACGGATGAGGATAGAAGCTGTAAACCCCCGGCGTGAAATTTTTTTTGAAATAGCGAAAAGCCTCAACAAACGCTGCCTTCGCGTTTCAATCGGGTATATGCCAAACTAATTGCATACAGATAAGGTGAACTCATTCTAATGGCCGATTGGCAGTCCCTCGATCCCGAGGCCGCTCGTGAAGCGGAAAAATACGAAAACCCCATTCCTAGCCGTGAGCTGATTCTGGCGCATCTCTCCGAGCGCGGTTCGCCCGCTGCCCGTGAAGAGCTGGTCGCAGAGTTTGGTCTGACGACTGAAGATCAGATCGAGGCCCTGCGCCGTCGCCTTCGTGCGATGGAACGCGACGCGCAGTTGATCTACACCCGCCGCGGCACCTACGCGCCGGTCGACAAGCTGGACCTGATCCTCGGTCGCATCAGCGGTCATCGCGACGGTTTTGGCTTCCTCGTGCCTGACGACGGCTCCGACGACCTGTTCATGAGCCCAGCCCAGATGCGTCTGGTGTTCGATGGCGACCGTGCCTTGGCCCGCGTTTCCGGCCTGGACCGTCGCGGTCGTCGCGAAGGCGTCATCGTTGAAGTCGTTTCCCGCGCTCACGAAACCGTGGTGGGTCGTTACTTCGAAGAGAGCGGCATTGGTTTCGTCGTTCCCGACAATCCAAAGATTCAGCAGGAAGTGCTGATCACGCCAGGTCGCAATGCCGACGCCCGCGTGGGTCAGTTCGTCGAAGTGAAGATTACTCACTGGCCGACTCCGCGCTTCCAGCCGCAGGGCGACGTGGTCGAAGTCGTGGGCAACTACATGGCGCCGGGCATGGAAATCGACGTTGCGCTGCGCACGTACGACATTCCGCATGTCTGGCCTGAAGCCGTGCTCAAAGAAGCCGCCAAGCTCAAACCGGAAGTCGAGGAAAAGGACAAAGAGCACCGCGTCGATCTGCGCCACCTCCCGTTCGTGACCATCGACGGCGAAGACGCTCGCGACTTCGACGATGCGGTTTACTGCGAAGCCAAGCCGGGCAAGCTACGTCTGTTCTCGGGTGGCTGGAAACTTTACGTCGCGATTGCGGACGTCTCCAGTTACGTGAAGATCGGCTCCGCGCTCGACGCCGAATCCCAGGTTCGCGGCAACTCGGTGTACTTCCCCGAGCGTGTCGTACCGATGCTGCCTGAGCAGTTGTCCAACGGCCTTTGCTCGCTGAATCCGCTGGTCGACCGTCTGGCGATGGTCTGCGAGATGACTATCTCCAAATCCGGCGAAATGACGGACTACGTGTTCTACGAAGCCGTGATCCACTCCCACGCGCGGCTGACTTACAACAAGGTCAGTTCGATTCTGGAACACCCGAAAACCAGCGAAGCCCGGCAGTTGCGCGGCGATTACAAAGAGGTCATCCCGGACCTCAAGCAGCTTTACGCGCTGTACAAGGTGCTGCTGGCAGCACGCCACACGCGTGGCGCCATCGACTTCGAAACGCAGGAAACCCGGATCATCTTCGGGTCCGAGCGCAAGATCGCCGAGATTCGCCCGACGACCCGCAACGATGCGCACAAGCTGATCGAGGAATGCATGCTGGCCGCCAACGTGGCCACTGCCGAGTTCCTCAAGAAGCATGAAATCCCTGCGCTGTACCGCGTCCACGACGGTCCGCCGCCTGAGCGCCTGGAAAAACTGCGCGCGTTCCTGGGTGAGTTGGGTCTGTCCTTGCACAAAGGCAAGGACGGCCCGACGCCGAAGGATTATCAGGCGCTGCTGGAAACCATCAAGGACCGTCCGGATTACCACCTGATCCAGACCGTCATGCTGCGCTCGCTGAGCCAGGCGGTGTACAGCTCGGATAACAACGGCCACTTCGGCCTGAATTACGAGGCCTACACGCACTTCACCTCGCCGATTCGTCGTTACCCGGACTTGCTGACGCACCGCGCCATTCGCAGCGTCATCCGTTCCAAGCAAGACACGCCGCACGTGCGTCGTGCAGGCGCAGCGTCGATTCCGAAAGCGCGCATCTACCCGTACGACGAAGCGGGACTGGAGCAGTTGGGCGAGCAATGCTCGATGAGCGAGCGCCGGGCCGACGAAGCCACCCGTGACGTGGTGAACTGGCTCAAGTGCGAGTTCATGAAAGACCGCGTGGGTGAGTCGTTCCCGGGCGTTATCACAGCGGTGACCGGTTTCGGGCTGTTCGTCGAGCTGACCGACATTTACGTGGAAGGCCTGGTGCACGTGACCGCGTTGCCAGGCGATTACTACCACTTCGATCCGGTTCACCACCGTTTGGCGGGTGAGCGCACGGGCCGTAGCTTCCGCCTGGGCGACACCGTTGAAGTGCGGGTCATGCGCGTCGATCTCGACGAGCGCAAGATCGACTTCGAAATGTCAGAAAAAACCACCAGCGCGCCGGTGGGTCGCAAGCGCAAGGCTGCCGAGCCTGCCGCTGCGGAAAAGCCGAAAGATAATGAGCAGGACAAGGCCACGGCGTCTCGCCCAAGCCGTCGCAGCGCCACCAAAGAACCGGTTGTCGAGGCGTATCGTCCGAGCGATGCGGCCGCAAAAAATGCCGAAGTCCGCAAAAGCCGTGAGATGAAGAAAGCGCTTCTGGCAGAAGCGAAGGGTGGTAGCAAGGCGTCGTCGGGAAAGTCGTCGCGGAGTGATTCCGCGCCGTCCGGGAAGTCCGCAAAACCGAGTAAACACCGCAAGGGCCCGCCAAAGTCGGGCTCAGCGCCCGATGCAAAGGGCGGCAGTGTGCGTAAACCTAAGGCGAAGTCATGAGTCAGCTGGAAAAAATCTACGGCGTTCACGCGGTAGAAGCGTTGTTGCGTCACCATCCCAAGCGGGTCAAGCAGATCTGGCTGGCGGAGGGTCGCAGCGATCCCCGTGTTCAGGTGTTGATCGACCTCGCCGCGCAAAATCGTGTGGCGGTGGGGCAGGCCGAACGTCGCGAAATGGACGCATGGGTCGAAGGTGTCCATCAGGGCGTTGTCGCGGATGTCAGTCCGAGCCAGGTCTGGGGCGAAGCGATGCTCGACGAACTGCTGGATCGCACCGAAGGCCCGCCGCTGATCCTGGTTCTCGACGGCGTGACCGACCCGCACAACCTCGGCGCTTGCCTGCGTACTGCTGATGCGGCGGGTGCGCTGGCGGTAATCGTGCCGAAAGACAAATCGGCGACGTTGACACCGACTGTACGAAAGGTGGCCTGTGGCGCTGCGGAAGTGATTCCGCTGGTTGCGGTCACCAACCTTGCCCGTACGCTGGAAAAACTCCAGCAGCGCGGGTTGTGGGTTGTCGGTACGGCGGGTGAGGCCGAGCAAGAGCTGTATCAGCAGGACCTGACTGGACCGACCATCCTGATCATGGGCGCGGAAGGCAAGGGCATGCGGCGCCTGACCCGCGAACACTGCGACTATCTGGTTCGCCTGCCGATGGCAGGCAGCGTCAGCAGCTTGAACGTCTCTGTGGCAACAGGTGTTTGCCTGTTCGAGGCAATGCGCCAACGCAGCGCCAAGGCTGCCGCTTCGCGGAAATAACAACCTTCAAGCTGCAAGCATCAAGCTTAAGCCTGCCCACGGTCAGCTTGTAGCTTGTAGCTTGCGGCTTGCAGCTGTTACTGCTCAAATAATCACCAATTGCCTTGCGCCCTCCCCAGCCCTTCTCTACAATTGCGCCCCTTGCTGTCATGGCAGGCGCTCACGTGCCTGTCCCTGTGCAAGATAAACCAGTGTTATTCACTCCTTGTCTGACCGCTTTGGCGGCAGGCTACAACCCGTAAGGAGCATTCATGCGTCATTACGAAATCATCTTTCTGGTTCACCCGGACCAGAGCGAGCAAGTCGGCGGCATGGTTGAGCGTTATACCAAGCTGATCGAAGAAGACGGCGGCAAGATCCACCGTCTGGAAGATTGGGGCCGTCGTCAACTGGCCTACGCAATCAACAATGTTCACAAGGCTCACTACGTGATGCTGAACGTTGAGTGCACTGGCAAGGCCCTGGCCGAGCTGGAAGACAACTTCCGTTACAACGATGCCGTGATCCGTAACCTTGTCATCCGTCGCGACGAAGCCGTTACTGGCCAGTCCGAAATGCTCAAGGCTGAAGAGAACCGCAGTGAGCGCCGTGAGCGTCGCGACCGTCCTGAGCACTCCGACGCCGAAGGCGTTGACAGTGATGACAGCGACAACAGCGATAACGCTGACGAGTAATCCACGGACCTTTTGAGGAGCCTATTACATGGCACGTTTCTTCCGTCGTCGTAAATTCTGCCGCTTCACAGCTGAAAATGTGAAGGAGATCGATTACAAAGATCTCAACACCCTGAAAGCCTACGTATCCGAAACCGGCAAGATCGTTCCTAGCCGCATTACCGGTACCAAAGCTCGTTATCAGCGTCAGCTGGCTACCGCTATCAAGCGCGCCCGCTTCCTGGCCCTGCTGGCCTACACCGACAGCCACGGCCGCTGAGACCAGGTTCAGTCGACAAAAACGCAGTAAGGGATAAATCGCATGCGCGCCATGGCTGACTTCATCATGCGCGGCCGCGTGCAGGCCACTCTGGTAGTGGTTGGATGTGCGGCGTTGCCGCTGTTGTTCTGGTTGAGTGCCGCCGCGGGTTGCCTTGTGCTTCTGCGGCGCGGGTTGAGTGGCGCTTCGAGCGTTCTCGCCTGGGCTCTGCTGCCGGCTTTGGTCTGGTGGTATTTCGGTGATCCCCGCACCCTGATGGTGTTGCTGGGTTCATGGGGGTTGGCGGCCGTGTTGCGCGCCAGCGAGTCGTGGGTCCGTGTGCTGCTGGTCAGCATCGGACTGGGATTGTTGTATGGCGTGATCCTGGGGGCGGTTTTCCGCGAGCCCATCGAAGCCATGGCGGGGGAGTTGCAGAAACTCTTGCCCCACGTCTTCGGTGATGTCTACCAACAGATGTCGGTAGAAGAGCGAGCGCGTCTGGGGGCACTGATTACACCGGTCCTGAACGGCCTGATTGCGGCGGTGTTGCAGATCGTCAGCGTGGTATGCCTGATCCTTGGGCGGTACTGGCAGGCGTTGTTGTATAACCCGGGCGGTTTCGGACGCGAATTTCGCAGTTTGAGACTCCCGCGGGCACCGATGCTGGTGCTGCTGGTGTGCATGTTGGTGGGGCCGAATTTCGGTCCTCAACTGGCGATGCTGACACCGTTGTGCAGCGTACCGCTCATGTTCGCGGGGCTGGCCCTGATTCACGGTCTGGTGGCTACGAAGCGCCTGACCCGGTTTTGGCTGGTGGGTTTGTACGTCACGCTGGTGCTGTTCATGCAGCTGATTTATCCGTTGCTGGTGGTGTTTGCCATTGTCGACAGCCTGATTGATTTTCGCGGCCGTCTGGCGTCGAAAGATGCCGATAACGGTTCTGCGAACGGTGAAGGTTAAAGTTAAGAGGTTATTACCAAATGGAACTCATCCTGCTGGAAAAAATCGCCAACCTGGGCAACCTGGGCGATAAAGTAAACGTTAAGGCTGGTTACGGCCGTAACTACCTGCTGCCTTTCGGCAAAGCCACCGCTGCAACCGCTGCCAACCTGGCCGCGTTTGAAGAGCGTCGTGCTGAGCTGGAAAAAGCCGCTGCTGACAAGAAAGCTTCTGCTGAAAGTCGCGCTGCTCAACTGGCTGAGCTGGAAGTGACTATCACTGCCACCGCTGGTGACGAAGGCAAGCTGTTCGGTTCGATCGGTACTCACGACATCGCTGATGCACTGACCGCCTCTGGCGTTGAAGTCGCTAAAGCTGAAGTTCGTCTGCCGAACGGCACCATCCGTAACGTTGGCGAATACGACGTAGCCGTGCACCTGCACAGCGACGTTGAAGCCACCGTTCGCGTGGTCGTCGTAGCTGCCTAAGCTGCTTGATGCCGGTGCTTCGGTGCTGGTGTCCGACCAGTTGGCGACTCGTGCGCTAGCCGGTCAATAAAGGGCGCGATCCATTTCTTGGGTCGTGCCCTTTGTCATTTCTAGGTATTGTTGATCAACTTCTGATTCAAACCCCTGATTTCGTGTGGCCATGAACGATATTTCTGCTCCCGAGCAATACGACCTGCAAACCGCAGCCCTGAAGGTGCCGCCCCATTCCATCGAGGCCGAACAGGCTGTACTCGGTGGTCTGATGCTGGATAACCAGGCGTGGGAGCGCGTGCTGGATCAAGTCTCGGACGGCGACTTCTACCGCCATGACCACCGTCTGATTTTCCGCGCCATCGCCAAGCTTGCCGATCAGAACCT
The DNA here is from genome assembly GCF_038397775.1 of Pseudomonas sp. RC10. Lineage (NCBI taxonomy): Bacteria > Pseudomonadati > Pseudomonadota > Gammaproteobacteria > Pseudomonadales > Pseudomonadaceae > Pseudomonas > Pseudomonas bambusae. The sequence goes on along the minus strand of NZ_CP151650.1, from coordinate 6,183,107 downwards.
GCCCATCGACGTCGTAACCCTGTCCGAGCAGCTGGACAAGGAAGGCCAGACCTCACAGGTCGGCGGTCTGGGCTATCTGTCGGAATTGGCAAAAAACATCCCATCTGTTGCCAACATCAAGGCCTACGCCCAGATCGTGCGGCAGCGGGCGACCTTGCGGCAGTTGATTGGCATCAGTAACGATATCGCCGACAGCGCGTTCAACCCGGAAGGGCGGACTGCTGAGGAGATTCTCGACGAAGCCGAGCGCCAGATTTTCCAGATTGCCGAAGCGCGCCCGAAGACGGGCGGGCCGGTGGGCGTCAATGACCTGCTGACCAAAGCCATCGACCGCATCGACACCCTGTTCAACCTGGGTGAGGGCATCACCGGCCTGTCCACGGGCTATACCGACCTGGACGAAAAAACCAGCGGTTTGCAGCCTTCCGACTTGATCATCGTCGCGGGCCGTCCGTCGATGGGTAAAACCACCTTCGCGATGAACCTTGTGGAAAACGCGGTGCTGCGCAGCGAAAAAGCGGTGCTGGTGTTCTCGCTGGAGATGCCAGGCGAATCGCTGATCATGCGTATGCTGTCGTCCCTCGGGCGTATCGATCAGACCAAGGTGCGTTCCGGTCAACTGGATGATGACGACTGGCCGCGTCTGACCTCTGCCGTGAATTTGCTCAATGATCGCAAACTGTTCATCGACGATACTGCCGGTATCAGCCCTTCGGAGATGCGTGCGCGTACTCGACGTCTCGTGAGAGAGCATGGTGATGTCGGCTTGATCATGATCGACTACCTGCAGTTGATGCAGATTCCGGGTTCCAGCGGCGATAACCGGACCAACGAAATTTCCGAGATCTCCCGGTCCCTGAAAGCGCTGGCCAAGGAGTTCAACTGCCCGGTCGTTGCACTGTCCCAGCTTAACCGCTCGCTGGAACAGCGCCCCAACAAGCGCCCTGTGAACTCCGACTTACGTGAATCCGGAGCGATCGAGCAGGACGCCGACGTTATCATGTTCGTATACCGGGACGAGGTGTATCACCCGGAAACCGAGCATAAAGGCATCGCTGAAATCATCATTGGTAAACAGCGGAACGGCCCGATTGGCTTCGTGCGTCTGGCGTTTATCGGCAAGTACACCCGTTTCGAAAACTTGGCGCCGGGCAGTTACAACTTTGATGATGATGAGTAGTGCGTCCTGCACAGCGTCTTTATGGTTATTCGACTATGCCCCGCGCTGGGCGAGGATCGTACCCTTGCCTTTATGTGACAGGATGGCTTGCGGGTAAAAAACGTTACCCCGGACGGTAAAGCCCAGACGCAAATCCCCCCTGCCACCAGCGGTGCCACTGTGGATATCCGTCGTTTTCATTCCACGTAATCCGGTATGTCCTTTGCGATTAGGGTCGAACCTATCTAATGCCGCTCTCAGATTTACTTCCATACCAGGGCGGCGGCCAAGCCAGTCGACAATATTTGCATCCTCGAAAAAGCCGCTCGGGTCCATGGTGAAAATTTGTCTGGCCGCGCTGCTGGTGGGCGCTGGAGCGGCGATTTCGTGGTCGGAATCAAGGCTTGCGTTCGACGCGGTAGAGCCTCGTTTGCCAGGGGTGACTCTTTCTCGAATATGACGAAGCTCATCGGCTGTCAGGCCTGTGCTTGTTCCCTGCGCCGCTACGTCAAATGACGGACGCGCCGAGGTCGGGGCGCTGACTGATGGTGATTGATCGTTGCTCGGGTATTGGCGCGGTGCCTTCTCAGGAGCGGGCCTTAACTCCGCTGCCGAGGGGATGCCGTGATCACGTACCGCTTTAGCGACCTCATGAGGTTTCTTTGCCTTACTAAGTGCGAGAGCCTCGTTTTTGGTTCGGGCCTGATAGATCTGTAGGCTCCCTTTCCGATCAGGGCCGACGTGTATGTGACTTGCAGGGACAGGTGCCGCTGAATCGTAGTACGCAGCGAGCGCCTCCGCCTCCGTAGGGGTGAGATTGAGATCTTGGGTATAAATCCCTACGAGCCGTCGAGAGATGATCTGGCGACGTTCATACCTGGCTTCAGAAAGCTGACCAAGCGCGTAGATGACTATCGCCAGCACAACCGCAGAAACTCCAAGGATAAGGCTAAAGTCCACGCTTAGCCCCCCTTGAACGTCGGTACGGTTAATCGGGCTGTTACGCACCATCCGATACAGATTAAGCCCATCCACTTGACCTTCAGGGTCCGCACTAATCCAGCGCATCAACCACGGCGCGTAATTCCTCAGCCCGTAGTAATACAACCCGCTGGCATCCCGCTCTTTCCCCGAATACCGCGCCACTTTGTACTTCGCTTCGACCACCGAGCGCGCCGCCCACCAAGCCGTTCCGCCAAAAGGGTAATAGCCTTCGTGGCTGATCAGTCGCGCCCTGCCGTCCAGCTCTAGCGTGCTGGAGCCCAGATGATCGTCGACCGAATAGCGCAATTGATCGTTTTCGATGTCGGCGGGACGTCCGCTCAACCAACGCAGACAGCGCACTGTGCATCGGCCGGCCTGGATCACGATGACTTCCAGCTGCTCATCGTTGGCAGTGTCGCTGCGCAATTCCAGGCCCGGAAGGTAGCGGACCTCCCGCGTATGTGCAGCGGCTCGTACGGGGCTTGTGCCAACTTTGCGAACCCGCTGCCCGCTGCTGTCGTACAGGTAATGCTCAGCGTCGTCCTCGGCGTCCTTGCGACTGACGGGGATGATCTTCGTTAAGCGATTGCGGGCATCCCAGGACATGGCCTGGCCGGGGGACAGGCGCTGCAGATTGCCCCCGGCATCGAAACCGTTGGCAAAGTCCGGCGGTGCGCTGCCCTCCGTCTTGATCAGGGCGCGGTTGCTGGTCGCATCCACCTCAAAATCGCGGGTGTAGGGCTGACGGCCTTCATGCCTCAGCTGAACCATATTGCCCGCCAAGTCGTAGCGGTAACGTTCGGTGAAGTTGAGCCATTGACTGGTGTCTATCGGCAATGTCAGTAGGTCAGGCAGCTGCGGACCGGTTGACGCAGGTGCTGTTTCCCTGCCTTGCGCCTCTATCAACTGATACGTGCTGTCGTAGCGGTAGATGTTGACCGGCTCGATGCGTTGATTGGCGAAGTGACGAGTCGCTTGGGCATCGTCAGCGATGCTCACGACGTTACCCACCGGATCGTAGGTGTAGGTCAATGATTGCAGCGGGTCGTTGGCAGGCCGAAGGGTTTTCAGCGTCTGCAGGCGGCCGTCCGCTGGGTGATAGCGGTATTGACTGACCACGCCGTTGCCTGCGGTTTGCGACTCGACCTGCCCCTGGGCGTTGTACTGCATATCTCGCAGTAATAACTGCTGTGCGCTGCCCTTCAACGTGAGGATGACCTGTGCCAACTGGCCAGCAATGTTTAAGCCGATGTTTTGCTGGTGGTCCCGCGCATCCGTCGTGCTGATGGCGGTGCCGGTGGCGTCAAAATGTCTGCGGGTAATGGCGCCAGGGCCGGGCTCCAGCAGGGCGTCACGTTCCTCGGCTGAAGGCGGCCAATCAGGAGGCTCGATCAGACTGAGCATTCGGCGTTCTTCTATTAGCGTCCCGCCCAACAGGCCGTACTCGGTGGTCACCATGGTGCCCGCGCTGTCGTCGACCCGGATCAACTCCCCGCACTGGTTATGAGAGGCTGAATCCGCATCGGTGCCTCCATACGTGAACCGTTCGCAGGCCCGTTGCGGCTGTCCGGCCATGCGCTCATGAACCACAGTCGGTCGCAAATGCTCGTCATATTCTGTGTGCCAATGCGTCGAGCGGGCATCCCATTGCTCCAGAGCGACGCCAGATTCTGCTGAAAGAGAGATTGTTTCACCGGCATCCACGCTGCGGCTGGACAATACAGTGTTTGAAAGGCTGTACAGGGTTGCGACGTTGGGGTGCAGGTCGGGCTCCTGCGACTGTCGCTCAAAGAGGCGTGGGTCCCAAGCCGCCACGGCGCGACCTTGGCAGTCGTAAGTCTGGGCGTTGATTCGGGGTTTCGCCTCTTCCTCGACCTCAGCCCGATAGTAGGTCACTTGCCGCACTGTCAGGCCCCGGCTGTCGTAAACCGTTACAGAAGGGGTGTTCCGGTGCATGGAGTCGGACATGATGCCTGCATCCTGCAATGGCCAGCGCTGCGTCTACTCTAGCCTCGCTTACAGGGGCGGGATACTGTCAGAAATGACAGTGCAATTGATCGAAAAACGCTGGCAAGGCCGACTATTACAGTCGGATTTGATCAAAATTTGTGCTATTCTCCGCGCCCGCGAATTTCCACAAGAAACTCGCCTCCCCGATTACGAACACTGGTCATCGACATGCAAGCAGCCAAGCCGTTATTTGACTATCCGAAGTACTGGGCCGAATGTTTCGGACCAGCGCCTTTCCTGCCCATGAGCCGGGAAGAAATGGATCAGCTTGGCTGGGATTCCTGCGACATCATCATCGTGACTGGCGATGCGTACGTCGATCACCCGTCGTTCGGCATGGCGATCATTGGCCGGCTGCTGGAGTCGCAAGGCTTCCGCGTCGGGATCATTGCTCAGCCGGACTGGAAATCGAAAGACGACTTCATGAAGCTTGGCGAGCCGAACCTGTTCTTCGGTGTCGCAGCGGGCAACATGGACTCGATGATCAACCGCTACACCGCCGACAAGAAAATCCGTTCCGACGACGCCTATACCCCTGGCGGCATGGCGGGCAAGCGCCCGGACCGCGCGAGCCTGGTCTACAGCCAGCGTTGCAAGGAAGCCTACAAGAACGTCCCTATCGTGCTGGGCGGGATCGAAGCGTCGCTGCGCCGCATCGCGCATTACGACTACTGGCAGGACAAGGTTCGCAATTCGATTCTGATCGACGCCTGCGCCGACATTCTGCTGTACGGCAACGCCGAGCGCGCCATCGTTGAAGTCGCCACCCGTCTGTCTTATGGCGAAACCATTGAAAGCATCACCGACGTCCGCGGCACCGCATTCATTCGGCGCGACACGCCTGAAGGCTGGTACGAAGTCGATTCCACGCGTATCGACCGTCCGGGCAAGGTCGACAAGATCATCAACCCGTACGTGAATACTCAGGACACCCAGGCATGCGCTATCGAGCAGGAAAAAGGGCCGACTGAAGATCCGAACGAAGCCAAGGTCGTGCAGATTCTGGCCAGCCCGCGCATGACCCGCGACAAGACAGTCATTCGTCTGCCGTCCATGGAAAAAGTGCGTAACGACCCGGTGTTGTACGCCCATGCCAACCGGGTTCTGCACCTGGAGACCAATCCCGGCAACGCCCGTGCGCTGGTTCAGAAGCATGGCGACGTCGACGTCTGGTTCAACGCGCCTCCGATTCCGATGACCACTGAAGAAATGGACTACGTGTTCGGCATGCCGTACGCACGTATCCCGCATCCTGCGTACGGCAAGGAAAAGATCCCGGCCTACGACATGATTCGCTTCTCGGTGAACATCATGCGTGGCTGCTTTGGCGGCTGCACCTTCTGCTCGATCACCGAACACGAAGGCCGCATCATCCAGAACCGCTCGCACGATTCGATCATTCGTGAAATCGAAGAGATTCGCGACAAAGTCCCAGGATTTACCGGCGTCATTTCCGACCTCGGTGGTCCGACTGCGAACATGTACCGCATCGCCTGCAAGAGCCCGGAGATCGAATCTGCGTGCCGCAAGCCATCTTGCGTTTTCCCAGGCATCTGCCCGAACCTGAACACTGATCACTCGGCGCTGATTCAGCTGTACCGCAGCGCGCGTGATCTGCCGGGCGTGAAGAAGATCCTGATCGCTTCCGGCCTGCGCTACGACCTCGCGGTCGAGTCGCCGGAGTACGTCAAAGAGCTGGTGACCCACCACGTCGGTGGCTACCTGAAGATCGCCCCGGAACACACCGAGGAAGGCCCGCTCAATCAGATGATGAAGCCGGGCATTGGCAGCTATGACAAGTTCAAGCGCATGTTCGAGAAGTACTCGAAAGAGGCGGGCAAAGAGCAGTACCTGATCCCGTACTTCATTGCGGCCCACCCTGGCACTACCGATGAAGACATGATGAACCTGGCGCTGTGGCTCAAGGGCAATGGCTTCCGGGCGGACCAGGTGCAGGCGTTCTACCCGTCGCCGATGGCCAGTGCGACAGCCATGTATCACTCGGGCAAGAACCCGTTGCGCAAGGTCACGTACAAAAGCGATTCGGTCACCATCGTCAAGAGCGAAGAGCAGCGCCGTCTGCATAAGGCATTCCTGCGTTACCACGACCCGAAAGGCTGGCCAATGCTGCGCGAAGCGCTGGAGCGCATGGGCCGTTCGGACCTCATTGGCCCGGGCAAGAACCAGTTGATTCCGTTGCACCAGCCGGAAACCGACAGCTACCAGAGCGCCCGTCGCAAGAACTCGACGCCAGCTGGCAGCCACAAGGTGGCGAAAACCACCAAGATCCTCACCCAGCACACCGGCCTGCCGCAGCGGGGCAGCGACGGCAGTAAGCCGTGGGACAAACGCGAAGAAGCCAAGGCCGCCGCAGCCGCCCGCAACAAGCAGGCCGCCAAGGATCGCGCTGATGCCGCCAAAGGCGGGAAGGGTGGCAAAAAGCCGTCCCGTCAGCCTGTCTTTCCCCGCTGAGTGACGCCGTTGTAAAAAAAACGCCAGCTTTCGAGCTGGCGTTTTGCATTTCAGATCTTCACGTTTTCGCGGATGTTCCAGCCGTACTTGATCACCCCGCCATCCTTGCTGCCGTCGGCCTTTTGCGGTTGGTAGCTGACTTCGACCTTGCCGAAGTTGAGTGTGAAATCTTCCTTGATGATTTCATCGCTATTTCCGGCATTGGCGTTGTATGACGCGACCATCACTTCTTTCAGCGTAATGATCATGTATTCCACCGGGCTGCTGCCGCCCGCCTTGCGGATGGTGAGCGTGGCTTCGGGGTAATGCTTGCCGCTGGAGCACGCCATCATCAGGTTCGGAGATGACTTGTCCAGCGACTTGGTGAAACTCAGGTTGTGGATGTTGACCTTGCCCGCGCCTCCGCCACCCCCTTGGTGCATCGACCCAGACTGCGTCATACCCCATTGGAAGGTATGAATGTCGATCTCTTCCTGGTGAGCGCTGTCCTTGGACTCACCCTTGATATCGCCCAACTTCAAAAACATATCGATAGCCATGAACTCTCCCTGAAACAGTCGTCGACGAATTGTCGAGGCGCACCTTTTCTTACTGAAGCGCTGGCCACAAGACGTCGGGAGCACAACCAGACCGTTCACACAGAAGAATGGAAAATCTCCTACAGTTTCGCTGCCAATAGCAGCTGATTTTGATTCGTCTGTGGTCAAACTCAGGTGCCCGGGAAGCAAATAACCCCACCCGCCTCATTTCCGTGCGACCCTTGCACCATCCGCCGAAGCTGGCGCGATTTTGGTGCTGTGCTTAGCTCAGCGGGCATCATGAACGCCGAAGGCGCCTGACTTGCCGGGGTGGCATAAGTCTTGCGCGGTTCCGCTACCGTCCAGGCTCGCAGGAGGCACGCCGTGTCGATTCACATTGCCTTGCACCACGTCACGCATTACCGCTACGAACGAGCGGTCGAGTTGGGTCCGCAGATCGTGCGCTTGCGCCCGGCGGCGCACAGTCGTACGCGTGTCTTGTCCTATTCGTTGAAAGTCCTGCCTGAGAACCATTTCATCAATTGGCAGCAGGACCCGCAGGGTAATTACCTGGCGCGTCTGGTGTTCCCCGAGAGGACCGACGAGTTGCGCATTGAGGTTGATCTGGTCGCCGAGATGGCGGTGTTCAACCCGTTCGATTTTTTCCTTGAGCCTTACGCCGAGAAGATTCCGTTCACGTACGCCAGAGAAGAGCACCACGAACTCCTGCCGTATCTGGAAAAGCTGCCGCTGACGCCGAAGTTTCAGGCGTATCTGGACAGCATCGACCGCACGCCGATTCCGGCCATCGACTTTCTGGTGAACCTCAACCAGCGGCTGGCCAACGACATCAATTACCTGATCCGTATGGAGCCGGGGATTCAGACCCCTGAGTTCACGCTGGACAGCGCATCTGGCTCTTGCCGCGATTCCGCCTGGTTGCTGGTGCAGTTGCTGCGTCATTTGGGGCTGGCGGCGCGGTTCGTGTCGGGCTATCTGATTCAGCTCAAGGCCGACGTCGAGGCACTGGACGGGCCGTCGGGCACGGACGTGGATTTCACTGACTTGCACGCGTGGTGCGAGGTGTATTTGCCGGGAGCGGGTTGGGTCGGGTTGGATGCGACCTCGGGTCTGTTTGCTGGCGAGGGGCATATTCCGTTGGCGTGCAGCCCGGAGCCTTCCTCGGCGGCGCCGATCAGCGGGCTGGTCGAGCCGTGCGAAACCGAGTTCAGCCACGAGATGTCGGTGGAGCGCATCTGGGAGGCGCCCCGCGTCACCAAGCCGTACACCGAAGAGCAATGGCTGGAGATTCAGGCGTTGGGCCGACAGATCGACAAGGATCTGATCGCCGAAGACTTGCGCCTGACCATGGGCGGCGAGCCAACATTCGTGTCCATCGACGACCGCGACGGCAGCGAGTGGAACACCGCTGCGCTGGGGCCGAAGAAACGCGTGTTGTCTGCCGAACTGTATCAGCGCATGCGCAAGCACTATGCGCCACAGGGCATCGTGCATTTCGGGCAAGGCAAGTGGTATCCGGGCGAACAACTGCCGCGCTGGTCGCTGAACTGTTTCTGGCGTCGCGACGGCGAGCCGGTCTGGCGCAATAACGCGCTGATCGCAGACGAAACAGAGGATTACGGCACCGATGGCGAGATGACCGGGCGTTTCCTGCGCAGCGTAGCCGAGCGTTTGAAGCTTCCGACGCGCTACGTGTTCCCTGCCTACGAAGACCATTTTTATTACCTCTGGCGCGAAGGCGCGTTGCCGAAAAACGTCAGCGCCGAGGATTCACGTCTCGGCGATGAGCTGGAACGGGCACGGCTGACCAAGGTGTTTTCTCAGGGCCTGGACAAGGTGATTGGCCATGTTCTGCCATTGGCGCGCACTGCCGCCGATGATCATTGGCAGAGCGGGCGCTGGTTCCTGCGGGACGAGCATTGCCGGTTGGTGCCGGGGGATTCGCCCTTGGGCTATCGGTTGCCACTGGCCTCGCAGCCGTGGGTCAAGGCCGCGGAATACCCCTACATCCACCCGACCGATTACAACCAGGATTTCCCCGACCTGCCGGATCGGGCAGAAGTCGACAGCGCGCTTGGCAGCCTCACCGAACAGACAAATGCCGGCGCCGAGCGTGTGCCGAAGATTGACGAGTCGGCGGATTGGCTGACCCGCACCGCGCTGAGCGCTGAAGCCCGTGGCGGGCGGTTGTATCTGTTCATGCCGCCCCTGCAATCCCTCGAAGCGTATCTGGAGCTGGTCGCGGCCATCGAAGCGACAGCCGAAGAGCTGCGTTGCCCGGTGTTGCTGGAAGGCTACGAGCCGCCGAGCGACCCGCGTCTGGCCAACTTCCGTATCACGCCGGACCCTGGCGTGATCGAGGTTAACGTGCAGCCGTCGTCGTCTTGGGACGAGTTGGTCGAGCGCACCGAGTTTCTGTATGAGCAGGCGCGCCTGACCCGACTGACCACCGAAAAATTCATGATCGACGGGCGACACACGGGCACCGGCGGCGGCAACCACTTCGTGCTGGGCGGCGCGACGCCGGGGGATTCGCCGTTCCTGCGCAGGCCCGATCTGCTGCGCAGCTTGCTCAGCTATTGGCACAACCACCCGTCGCTGTCGTACCTGTTTTCCGGGTTGTTCATTGGCCCGACGTCTCAGGCGCCGCGTGTCGATGAGGCGCGCAACGACTCGCTGTACGAGCTCGAAATCGCCTTTTCGCAAATGCCTGCACCGGGTGAGGAGTGCCCGCCGTGGCTGGTGGACCGTCTGCTCCGCAATCTGCTGATCGACGTCACGGGCAACACCCACCGCGCCGAGTTCTGCATCGACAAGCTGTATTCGCCGGATGGCGCAACGGGGCGGCTGGGGCTGCTGGAATTGCGCGCGTTCGAGATGCCGCCTCATGCCCGGATGAGCCTGGCGCAGCAACTGCTGCTGCGCGCACTGGTGGCGCGGTTCTGGCGTGAGCCTTACGCACCGGCCAAGCTGGCGCGCTGGGGCACCGAGCTGCACGACCGTTTCATGCTGCCGCATTTCATCGAGCAGGACTTCGCCGACGTCATTGTCGAACTCAACGCCGCCGGTTACCCAGTGCGCGCCGAGTGGTTCGCAGCGCACCTGGAGTTTCGTTTTCCAAAGGTTGGCGACTACGCGGTTAGCGGAATCGAGTTGGAACTGCGTCAGGCGCTGGAGCCCTGGCACGTGCTGGGCGAGGAGGGCGCCGCTGGCGGTGCGGTGCGTTACGTGGACTCGTCGCTGGAGCGTTTGCAGCTGAAAGTCACGGGCCTGCCGCCGCAGCGCTACATGCTCACGTGCAACGGTGTGCCCGTGCCGCTGCAACCGACCGGACGTGTAGGCGAATTCGTCGCGGGCGTGCGTTATCGCGCCTGGCAGCCGTTCAACGCCTTGCAGCCAACGATTCCGGTGCATGCGCCGCTGGTTTTCGACATTCTTGATACATGGATGCAGCGCTCGCTGGGCGGCTGCGAGTATCATGTCGCGCATCCAGGGGGGCGCAATTACGAAACCCTGCCGGTCAACGCCAACGAAGCCGAAAGTCGGCGCCTGTCGCGGTTTTTCCGCGTCGGCCACAGCCCCGGCAAGCTGGCAGTGCCTGCACTGACCCTCAATGATGAATTGCCCATGACGCTGGATTTGCGTCTGCACCGATAAAAATGGCCCGGACGGCCAGCCTGATCTCATGAATCGGGCTGGCCGGCTCAGAGAGCGGCCGCAGGGAAGCGAGCCACTTCGTGTCACGTTGTCTGCGCTAATCTGACCTCTTTAGTTGTCTGCCGAGCCTTCCATGCCCGACCTGCTTGACCGATACCCGCTCTCTGCGGGCACCTATCACGAGATGCTCGACGCCAGCGGCGCCATTCGGCCGCACTGGCTGCGTTTCTACGAGCAGCTGCAACGCAGCACCCCCGCCCAGTTGATCCAGCGGCAGGCGTTGCTGGCCAGGCAGATTCAGGAAAACGGCGTCACCTACAACGTCTATGCCGACCCCAAAGGGGCCGATCGTCCTTGGGAACTGGACCTGCTGCCGCATTTGATTCCGGTCGAGGAGTGGCAGCAACTGGCGGCAGGCATCGCCCAACGTGCGCGACTGCTCAACGCGGTGCTGGCCGACCTTTATGGTCCGCAAAACCTGATCGCCGAGGGTCTTTTGCCTGCCGAGCTGGTCTTTGGCCACAACAATTTTCTCTGGCCCTGCCAAGGCATGACGCCGCCGGAAGGCACCTTTTTGCACGTGTACGCCGTTGATCTGGCGCGCACCCCCGATGGCCGCTGGTGGGTCACCGCTGACCGAACGCAAGCGCCGTCCGGTGCGGGTTATGCGCTGGAAAACCGGCTGATCGTGTCTCGCGCTTTCCCCGAGCTGTATCGCGATCTGGAAGTGCAGCACCTCTCGGGTTTCTTCCGCTCGTTGCAGGAAACACTGGCGCGACAGGCGCCGAGCAGCAACGAAGTGCCGCTGGTCGTGCTGCTGACGCCGGGTCGCTTCAACGAGAGCTATTTCGAGCATTTGTACCTCGCCGGGCAATTGGGTTATCCGCTCGTCGAAGGCAGCGACCTCACGGTCCGCGACGCCACGGTGTACCTGAAAACCCTCAGCGGCCTGCGTCGGGTGCACGCGATCATGCGGCGTCTGGACGACGACTTCTGCGACCCGCTGGAGCTGCGCACCGATTCCGCCCTTGGCGTGCCGGGGCTGCTGGAAGCCGTGCGTCAGGGCCGCGTGCTGGTGGCCAACGCCTTGGGCAGCGGCGTGTTGGAGTCGCCGGGCCTGTTGGGTTTTCTGCCGAAGATCAACGAGCACCTGTTTGACGAAGAGCTGATCCTGCCGTCCATCGCGACTTGGTGGTGCGGCGAGCCTCCCGTTCTGGCCCAAGCGCTGGAAAAAATGCCGGAATTGCTGATCAAACCGGCCTTTCCTTCGCAAAGCTTCGTGCCGGTATTCGGCCGGGACTTGAACGATGAACAGCGTCAGGCGCTGGCGGCGCGGATGCAGGCGCGGCCTTACGCCTATGTCGCTCAGGAACTGGCGCAGCTGTCTCACGCGCCGGTCTGGCAGGGCGCCGACGCACAGCTTCAACCTCGTGCCATCGGCATGCGGGTGTATGCCGTCGCGACTGCCGACGGCTATCGCGTGCTGCCGGGTGGCCTGACGCGGGTGGCCGCCGATGCCGATGCCGATGTGGTATCGATGCAGCGTGGCGGGGCCAGCAAGGACACGTGGATTCTGGGCGAGCGCACGTTAGGCAGCGAGCCGTGGAAAGGCCGTCACTCGTTGGGCGTGCATGACCTGATCCGCCGTGATCCTTATTTGCCGTCGCGTGTCGTGGAAAACCTGTTCTGGTTCGGTCGTTATTGCGAGCGTTGCGACGACAGTGCTCGCCTGCTGCGGATCATGCTGGCGCGCTACGTCGATGGCGATGACCCGCTGGCGCTGCAAGCGGCGGTCGAGCTGGGCGAGCGCTTGAATCTGGTGCCACGCGAGGACGAAGACGAGCCGAGCGAGCTGCACGATCGCTTGCTCGCAGCGTTGCTGGGCGAAGACTGGCCGTTCAGTCTGCGTTCCAACCTGCAGCGTTTGCAGTGGGCTGCTTCGCAGGTGCGCGGCAAGTTGTCTCGGGAGAACTGGCAAGCGTTGGTCGAATTGCAGCGTGAAGCGGCGAACCTGGACACCGACGCCCCCGACTTCGGCGAGCTGCTGGATTTTCTCAACCGCTTGGTGATGTCGCTCGCGGCGCTGTCCGGTTTTGCGCTGGACGACATGACCCGCGACGAAGGCTGGCGTTTCCTGATGATCGGGCGGCGCATCGAGCGTTTGCAGTTCCTCAGCACCAGTCTGGCCGCATTCCTGCGCAGCGACGCGGTGTTCGATCAGGACGCGCTGGACTGGCTGCTGGAACTGGGCAACAGCAGCATCACTTACCGTTCGCGGTATCTGGCGTTGCCGCAGTTGATTCCGGTCCTCGATTTGTTGCTGCTGGACGAGCAAAACCCCCACGCCGTGCTGTTCCAGCTCAAGCTGGTGACGCGTTCGGTGAAGCGTTTGAACGACGATTTTGGCGTGCCCCAGGACAATAGCCTCGCGGTCTTGCGCCAGCGATTGGCAGCGTTCGACCTGGGTTGTCTGGAAAACGGGCTGTTCGGTCAGAGCAGCGTCAAGGCTGCGCTGCACGGCTTGGCGGACTTGCTGCAAAGCATCGGCGACACCAGCGGCCAGGTCTCTGACCGCTTGGCCCTGCGCCATTTCGCCCACGTCGATGATGTCAGCCAGCGCACGGTGTCCGTCTGATGAGCAGCGCTTTCTACCAGATCCTTCACGATACCCACTACAAATACGACAGCCCGGTGTCGCTGGCCCAGCAACTGGCGCATTTATGGCCACGGTGCAGCCCTTGGCAGCGTTGCCTTGAGCAGCATCTGGAGATCAGCCCGGCGCCGACCACGCGCCGGGATGAGCTGGACGTGTTCGGCAATCCGCTGACCCGGCTGGCGTTCGAACGGCCCCACGATGAATTGCAGGTCAACGCGCGGTTGCAGATTGAGGTGCTGGAGCGACCGGTGCTGGATTTCCGACAGTCACCGGCCTGGGAGTTGACCCGGAGCACGCTGACCTATAGCGCGACGAAGATGTCGCCAGGCATTCTGGAAGCCTGCCGCTACCGCTTCGAATCGCCCTACGTGCACCTGAAGCAATCGTTCGTCGAGTTTTCGGCCGATTGTTTTCCAGAAGGGGAGCCTTTGCTGCTGTGTGGTCAGGCGCTGATGGAAAAGATCTTCGACGAGTTCACGTTCGATGGCGAAGCGACGCAGGTGGCGACACCGTTGGTGGAAGTGCTGGAGACCCGGCGTGGTGTCTGCCAGGACTTTGCGCACTTGATGCTTGCCTGCCTGCGCTCACGTGGGCTTGCGGCCCGTTATGTCAGCGGCTATCTGCTAACTCAGCCGCCGCCCGGCCAGCCGCGTCTGATCGGTGCCGATGCATCCCACGCTTGGGTCTCGGTGTTCTGTCCGGTGCTGGGTTGGGTGGATTTTGACCCCACCAACAACATTCAGCCTGCGCTTGAGCATATCAGTCTGGCGTGGGGGCGCGATTTTTCCGACGTCTCACCCTTGCGCGGCGTCATCCTCGGCGGCGGCAATCACGACCCGGAAGTGCGTGTAACGGTCATGCCGCTGGATGAGTGAATCTCCGGATTCCAGAACTCACGCGTGACGGTAGTCGTTGTAATCCTGAGCGACGCGGTCGTAGCTCCCGGTGGCGCCACAGGCGTAGGCGGCGAGCAAACTGCGGAAAAGGCTGTTGAGTTGCATGATGATCGTCCTGATTGATGAGTGACGGGCTCATCTTAGAAAGACCCTGTATGGTTGGCTGCTTGATTGTCTCGATGGGCCTGATAGAGCCCGCCCAGAGATGTTTCATAATCTTGGGTTGATAAATTGTTTAGGATTGAGGCAATCTTTGTATACAAAAAACAGAGCAACCCCATTCAGGAGACTCACCATGATTCGCAAGCTCGTTGCTGCCTCCCTGCTGACCTTGGCCAGCGGCCATCTGCTGGCCGCCGAATGTTCGGTGACCGTGGACTCAACCGACCAGATGTCCTTCGACAAGAAGGTCATCGAAATCGACAAGAGCTGCAAGGAATTCACCGTCAATCTGGCGCACTCCGGCAGCCTGCCAAAGAACGTGATGGGCCATAACCTGGTGGTCAGCAAAGAAGCCGACATGCAGCCCATTGCCACTGACGGCATGAGCGCTGGCATCGACAAGGATTACCTGAAAGAAGGCGACGCGCGCGTGATTGCTCACACCAAGGTCATTGGCGCAGGCGAGACCGATTCGTTGAAGATCGATGTGTCGAAGCTGGACTCGGCAGAAAAATACGGTTTCTTCTGCTCGTTTCCAGGCCACATCAGCATGATGAAGGGCACGATTACCCTGAAGTAACGCAGCTTCAGGTGCCCAAAAACTGTAGGAGTGAGCTTGCTCGCGACAGGGGTGTGTCAGCCATCGCTGCTTCGAATGACGCACCGCTATCGCGAGCAAGCTCACTCCTACAACGCTATAGCCTCAATTCTTTGACGCGGTCATCTTGAAAATACCCTGTGCATTACTGCTGTCGAAATTCAGGTCGATCTTGCCGTTTTCCGGGTCGATCTTGCGTTGGATGAACTCGACGAACGACCCCGGCACCTGATGCGTCTTGAGCACGCCTTCGGCATTGAGCAGCTCGCGACTCACCGTGCAAGCCTTGTAGGCGGTCTGCATCACGCGACCTGACGTAGACACCTCGATGCTGTCCTTCATCGGGCGCTCCAGACGAATCTGCTCTTCCACCGTGGCTTCCAGATTTCCGACCCGATCCGTCAGGTGGTTGAAGCTGTTGCCTTCCGTTGAAATCCACGCCATTTCCGCGCTTTCGTCGAGCAGCTGACGATAATCGGCTTCCTGCACCACCCCATGCTGACGACCGAATGCGCGATACAGCCCCGACAGCAGGCGTGTGGCTTCTTCGAGACTGCAATGACGCGTCGTGCGCAGACGCTGGAGGATGCTCATGTCGTCAGGCGTCAGCGGGTCGCGGCTGGAACTCACCACGCGGCTGACAGCGTCCTGAAACGCCTGGCTCAAACGCCCCGGATGCAGCTCCGACACGAAGAACTGCGCGATGTCTTCCGGCAGGTCCATCTGGCGATAGCCCCAGCCGGTCATGTTCAGTTTGGTCAGCGGATAGGTGCGCACGTCAGTAAAGCCCAGTGGCTCCAGCAGACGCGAGAACGCTTGACGACCCCGGGGCAATTCGCCGTTTTGCGCCCAGTCCACGGTCCGGATGGCGCCGTGATCGAACACCACTTTGCGACCGCTTTCGAACTGTTCGTCAACGTAACGCAGGCCGTCCGGCACCGCTTGCACCAGTTTATGAAACAGGCACAGGTTCAGCGCCTCCGCGAGCCATACGCGATGAACGCCTTCGTCGGACCAGGAGAAATCATGCAGCGCTTGCGGGACGTCGACACGACGTTCGAGCCAGTCAGCAGCGGGCTGGCCGACCGTGGAAGCGACGAGGGAAAAGAGGCCTTGGAAAGCAGTCATGGTTAGCGTCTCTGAGCGAGAAAGTCAGGCCGCTATGAAAGCCTTGATGACGGACGCCATCAAGCGAAAAAAAACGACGGGTTCATTCCGTTTTCGAATGCTGGGCGATGGGCCTGGCGCGACCCTGTAGGAGTGAGCTTGCTCGCGAATGCGGTGTATCAGCAACAGGTGATGTTTCTGACAGATTGCAATCGCGAGCAAGCTCACTCCTACAGGTCTTTCACTATGGCGCGTAAGGCAGGTCGCGCTTGTGCTGGGTCTTGCGGTAGGTGTTGGCGATGATGTCGAAGGCTTCCTGACGCAGGGGCTGGCCGTGCAGGAAGGCGTCGATCTCGGCGTAAGTCACGCCGTGGGAGGCTTCGTCTGGTTTGCCCGGCACCAGGTCTTCGAGGTCAGCAGTCGGAATTTTCTCGACCAGATACTCCGGGGCACCAAAGCTGCGGGCGATGGCGCGGACCTGATTCTTCACCAGACCGCTCAACGGGGCGAGGTCGCAGGCGCCGTCGCCGAACTTGGTGAAGAAGCCCATCACCGCTTCCGCCGCGTGGTCGGTACCGATCACCAGGCCACCGCGAACGCCCGCGATGGTGTACTGCGCGACCATCCGCGTGCGTGCCTTGACGTTGCCTTTGACGAAATCCACCGCCGCATCGGACTGGCCTTCGAAGGCTTTGACTTGCTCAACCAACGCCTTGACCGACGGGGCGATGTCCACGGTGTGGCGCTCGTCCGGGTTAATGAAATCCACCGACGCCGTGGCTTCGTGTTCGTCGTGCTGAATGTGATACGGCAGGCGCACGGCGATGAACTGGTAGGCGTTGTCGCCGGTGCTGTCGCGCAATTCCTTCACGGCGCGCTGGGCGAGCAGGCCGGCGGTCAGCGAATCGACGCCGCCGCTGATGCCCAGTACCAGTACTTTCAGGCGGGCGTTGTGCAGGCAGTCCTTGATGAACTGGATTCGACGCGCGACCTCGGTTTCAAGCTCGCCCTGATTGGCGAAGGGGGCCTGAACCTTGAGCTCTTTAGCGATCTCGAGCTGTACGGCTTGCATGATTGACTCCTTATGAAGAAGAAAAAGAGGCATGTAAAAAAGTGGGGCAGTACGGTGCTCGGGTCAGGCTGGCACCTTGAATACGTGGCGCAGGTAGGACACGAATTCCGGGTCCTTGCATTGCGTCTTGCCGGGCTCGTCGGAAATCTTCGCCACCGGCTGGCCGGCGCAGGCGGTCATCTTCAGTACGATGCTCATCGGCTGGACCCCCGGCACATCAGCCGTGAGGTTGGTGCCGATGCCGAAACTGACATTGATCCGACCACGCAGCGCCCGGAATATTTCCAGCGCTTTGGGCAGGTTCAGGCCGTCTGAGAACACCAGCGTTTTGCTCATCGGATCGATGCCCAGCTTTTGGTAGTGGGTAATACACTTTTCGGCCCACTGAACCGGATCGCCCGAATCGTGGCGCAGGCCGTCGAAAAGCTTGGCGAAGAACAGATCGAAATCGTTCAGGAAGGCGTCTGTGGTGATGCAGTCGGTGAGGGCGATACCCAGCAGACCACGGTACTCGCGCACCCAACAATCGAGGGCGGCACTCTGGCTGTCGATCAGTCGAGGACCCAATTGCTGGTGCGCCATGATCCATTCGTGAGCCATGGTGCCGAGGGGCTTGAGGTCGAACTTGCGCGCGAGGTGCACGTTGCTGGTGCCGACGAACTGGCCGGGGAAGTCCTTTTTCAGCACTGAAACGACGTCTTCCTGAACCGCGAAAGAGAAGCGGCGGCGGGTGCCGAAATCGGCGACTTTCAGTTCGGCCAACTCGTCAGGCGTGGCGGTGGCGGTCAGCCAGTCGAACTTGCGGTAGAGCTGATCGCGCGCCTGAATCAACAGGGTATTGGGGTTGCGATAACGGTTACGCACTTCGCTGACGATGGCCAGGATTGGCACTTCGAACAGGATCACGTGCAGCCAGGGGCCGCAGAGGCGGATGCATAACTCGTCATTCTCAATGCTGGTCTGCACGTAGCGCAGGTTGAAGCGGAACAGACCGAGGAAGCGCAGGAAATCGGGCTTCATGAAGCTGATGCGTTCGAGAAAGCCGATGTCTTCGACGCTCAGGGACAGGTCGCACAGCTGCTCGATCTGGTGGCGAATTTCCATCAGATAAGGCCGCAGGTCCTCGCCGTTGCGGCAGCGAAACTCCCACTCAACGTCGACGTTGGGGTAGTTGTGAAGGACGGCCTGCATCATGGTCAGCTTGTAGAGGTCGGTATCGAGCAGGTTCTGAACGATGCGATCTGCGAAAGCGCTCTCACTCATTGTGTCGCTCCAGCCAGCAGTGGCCGCAAACATGCGGCTCGTGGAAATCGAGTCGGTGTCGCATACAACCTTGTGGCAGCGGGGCTGATGGCTTCAGGCCGCTACGTCCGGCGTGTTATTGACGATGACGGACATAATGCCAGTCGTCGCCGGCTTGGGGCAGAAATGTTTCAGCGGCGGATGTCGTCACCAAGGCGCCGGGCACGAGGCCTGAGCCCTGTGGGAGCGAATTCATTCGCGAAAAGCCGGTACATTCGACGCAGCTCTATTGCCCATACCAACGCATCGCGAATGAATTCGCTCCCACAGGGGGAAGTGATTCTGATCACTTATTGCGGTGTCGGTTGATCCAGCTGCTCCAACATCCATTCCACAAATCCCCGGATTTTCGGCACTTCTGCCGCGTGTTCCGGGTAGGCGAGGTAATAGGCGTCGTGGCTGGGGAGGGCATGAGGCCACGGAATGACCAACTTGCCGTCGGCCAACTCTTCTTCAACCAGAAAGCGCGGCAGCAACGCGACGCCACAGCCGACCTGCGCCGCGCGGATGCACATGTAGAACGTTTCGAAACGCGGGCCGTGATAGCTGTGTTCGGTCTGATAACCCTGACTTTCGAACCACTCATGCCAGCCCTGCGGGCGATGGGCGTTTTGCAGCAAGACCAGATCGGCAAGCTGGGTCGGGTCAGTAAAGGGTTTGTCGGGAAGGCTGTCCGGTGAACAGACCGGCACCAGTTCTTCGCCAAACAGCTTCACACTTTCCGCGCCGGGTCGGGCGCCCTGGCCGAAATAGAACGACAGGTCACAGCGGCTCTGGGCGAGGTCATCGCTTTCCTGTTCGTTTACCAGGTCCAGATGAATGTGCGGATACCGCAGACGCCAGCCTTTCAGACGTGGGACCAGCCACCGGGCGCCGAAGGTCGAGGGCGTCGAAACCCGCAGGACTTCGGTTTCGCCGCCGTAGGAACGCAGGAAGTGCGTGGACATCTCCATCTGCGTGAGGATTTTTCGCACCTCTGCCAAATATAAAGCCCCGGCTGGCGTGAGCTGTAGACGACGGCGCACGCGTCTGAACAGCAGGTGCTGGACGAGCTCTTCAAGTTGCGCGACCTGTTTGCTGACCGCACTTTGGGTCAGATTCAGCTCTTCGGCGGCACGGGTGAAACTCAGGTGCCGGGTCACCGCTTCGAAACATTGCAGCGCGGTGATGGACGGCAGATGGCGTCTGTTCAGCATATTCAGGCCTGCTCGGCGTCAGCATGAAAAAACGGAATGATATCTCGCTTAATCGTCGTTTGTTGCATGACGTCACGCCAGCTATTACTAGAGGCTGACGAAACACCTCAATCCCAGTATTCCGCAATCGCGTTTTACGGCTCATCCGAATCCAGGAGAAATCATGCTCAACGATCTGCTAACCCGTCTCGGTGTCGACCCTGCTCTTTACCAGAAGGGCGACAAGCCTGTTCACACGCCGATCGATGGCAGTCAGGTGGCTTCGGTCAGTTGGGAAGGAGCGGCCGAAGTCGAGCAGCGCATCACCCGTGCCGAGCACGCGTTCGACGCCTGGCGCAAAGTCCCGGCGCCACGCCGTGGCGAATTGGTGCGCCTGTTCGGTGAAGCGCTGCGCAAACACAAGGCTGACCTCGGCGAGCTGGTGTCGAGGGAAGCGGGCAAGATCACTCAGGAAGGTCTGGGTGAAGTCCAGGAGATGATCGACATCTGCGATTTCGCGGTCGGTCTGTCCCGCCAAATGTACGGCCTGACCATCGCCTCCGAGCGTCCGGGCCACCACATGCGTGAAACCTGGCACCCGCTGGGCGTCGTCGGTGTGATCAGCGCGTTCAACTTCCCGGTGGCGGTCTGGTCGTGGAACACCGCGCTGGCGCTGGTGTGCGGCAACTCGGTGATCTGGAAACCGTCGGAAAAGACGCCGCTGACCGCCTTGGCGTGCCAGGCCCTGTTCGACCGCGTCGCTGCTGAGTTCTCGGACGCCCCGCAATTCCTCGCGCAATGTGTGATCGGTGGCCGCGACGCTGGCGAAGCGTTGGTGGATGACGAGCGTGTCGCCCTGATCAGCGCCACCGGCAGCACCCGCATGGGCCGTGAAGTGGCGCCGAAAATCGCCGCGCGTTTCGCTCGCAGCATTCTGGAACTGGGCGGCAACAACGCCATGATCCTGACCCCAAGCGCCGATCTGGACCTGGCCGTTCGTGCCGTGCTGTTCAGCGCCGTCGGCACCGCCGGTCAGCGTTGCACCACCCTGCGTCGTCTGATCGCGCATAACTCGGTCAAGGCCGAATTCGTGGAGCGCCTGAAAGCCGCTTACGCCAAAGTGCGTATCGGCCACCCGCTGGAAGGCAATCTGGTCGGTCCGTTGATCGACAAGCAAAGCTTCGAAAACATGCAGGAAGCGCTGGAGCAGGCTTTGAGCGAAGGCGGCACCGTGTTCGGCGGCAAGCGTCAATTGGCCGACAAATTCCCGAACGCGTTCTACGTGTCACCTGCCATCGTCGAAATGCCTGAGCAAAGCGACGTGGTTCGCAGCGAGACCTTCGCGCCGATCCTTTACGTAGTCGGTTACGAGGAATTCGCTGACGCTGTGCGCCTGAACAACGACGTGCCACAAGGCCTGTCTTCGTGCATCTTCACCACCGACGTGCGTGAGGCCGAACAGTTCATCTCGGCGCTGGGCAGCGACTGCGGCATCGCCAACGTCAACATTGGCCCGAGTGGTGCAGAGATCGGTGGCGCGTTCGGTGGTGAGAAGGAAACCGGCGGTGGCCGTGAGTCCGGCTCGGATTCGTGGAAGGGCTACATGCGTCGCCAGACCGCGACCGTCAACTACTCCCGCGAGCTGCCGTTGGCGCAGGGGATTACGTTTGATTGATGCCTGTGACGCGGTGTAGCAACTGCACCGCGTCAACCTGATCGCGAGCAAGCTCACTCCTACAGGGTAGCGTTGATTCTGTATGAGTGAGCTTGCTCGCGATAGCGTAAGAATAAGCAATATTGAATTGAATCATCGTTTGTCCTTTTCGAGGTTTTGCGATGCCGCTACGCGAAGAATGTCTGTGGGAAACGCTGACGCCGCAGAGGCCTGAGGCGCCGGCGTTGAAGGGGGAAGTGACCGTCGATGTGTGCGTGATCGGCGCAGGCATCACGGGGTTGTCGGCAGCGCTGCATTTGCTTGAACAGGGCAAGAACGTCGCCATCGTCGAAGCCCATCGCACCGGCCAAGGTGGCTCGGGGCGTAACGTGGGATTGGTCAACGCTGGGCTGTGGATTCCGCCCGACGAGATTGAAGCCGGTTTCGGCGAGAAAATCGGCAGCCAGCTCAACACCATGCTCGGCAACGCGCCGTCGCTGGTGTTCAGCCTCATTGAAAAATACAACATCGATTGCCAGGCCACGCGCAAAGGCACGCTGCACATGGCGCACAACGCCAAGGGCGAGCTGGATCTGCGCAGCCGCGAAGAACAATGGAAACGCCGTGGCGCGCCCATCGAACTGCTGACCGGCAAAGCCTGCCAGGAAGCCACCGGCACTCGGGAAATCACCGCCGCGCTGCTCGACCACCGCGCAGGCACCATCAACCCGATGGCCTACACCAGCGGTCTGGCTGCAGCGGTTACCTCGCTGGGAGGCCAGCGTTACGATCACTCGCCGGTCAAGCGGCTGGAGCGTCAGGGCCAACGTTGGTGCGTGATCACCGACAACGGCTCGGTCATCGCCGATCAAGTCGTCATCGCGTCCAACGCCTACACCGAAGGCGACTGGACTGAAGTCCGCCGCAGCTTTTTCCCTGGCTATTACTATCAAGTGGCCTCCGCGCCGCTGACGGAAGAGGCTGCCCAGCAGATTCTTCCCGGTGGACAGGGCTCCTGGGACACCCGCCAGGTGCTGAGCAGCATCCGTCGCGACGCGGATGGGCGCCTGTTGCTGGGCAGCCTGGGTAACGGCAATCAGAAGCCGACGTGGTTCCTCAAGGCCTGGGCAGACCGCATTCAGCAGCACTATTTCCCGTACCTGAAAAAGGTCGAGTGGGAATGCACCTGGACGGGCTGCATCGATTTCACGCCCGATCATTTGCTGCGCATGTACGAGCCTGCACCAGGACTGGTCGCGATGACCGGATACAACGGCCGTGGCAACACGACAGGTACGGTGGTCGGTAAAGCCTTCGCTGATTACCTGTGCGGCGGCAACCCGAATGTGCTGCCGATCCCGTTTGCTCCCATGCAGCCGCTCTCGGCCATTGCTTTACGCAGCTCTTTATACGAAGCTGGCTTTTCGCTATACCATGCGGGGCAATGTCTCAGGGTTGTGATCTGAGGCGAAATGTTTGTCACAAATCAACACTTTCGCGTATATCCACTACCCTCAAATGGTGCGTCCCGTAGCGGCCCCGCACCGCCGGTGTGCAGTTCGGTGACGCAAGCTGTAACAACAGGGTTGTACAGGTCAGGGCAGTGCGGTTGCGCGCGTTATTCGGGAGGGTTGCTCTATAAAAGTCGCAGGGTTGCACCTTGCGCGGTTTAGACGGTTGCACGCCCAGTAAAAAAGGGCTCAAAACAGTCGAATAACAACAAAACGACGACTTTTTTCAGAATAAAAAACCGATGGCACGCCACTTGCTCAGAGCATCTCTGTGGTCGCAGTGCTAATTAAAAAACCTAGGAGCACCAACTCATGTCGCAGACGTTTTACAGGAAAGGCTTTCTGGCAC
This sequence comes from Pseudomonas sp. RC10, assembly GCF_038397775.1. NCBI lineage: Bacteria > Pseudomonadati > Pseudomonadota > Gammaproteobacteria > Pseudomonadales > Pseudomonadaceae > Pseudomonas > Pseudomonas bambusae. The sequence goes on along the minus strand of NZ_CP151650.1, from coordinate 6,159,804 downwards.
TCGCAGTCGCTACTGCAATGGGTGTGGCTACTTTTGCACAGGCTGACGTCAAGATCGGCGTTTCTGGTCCAATGACCGGCGCCAACGCTTCGTTCGGTCTGCAATTCTGGAAAGGCGCTCAGGCTGCGGCTGACGCTATCAACGCTGCGGGCGGCGTGAACGGGGAAAAAATCGCGCTGACTCAATACGACGATGCGTGCGAGCCGAAACAGGCCGTGGCCGTCGCCAACAAGGCTGCGTCTGACAAAATGGTCGGTGTCGTTGGCCACTTCTGCTCGTCTTCGACCATCCCTGCGTCGGAAGTCTATGACGAAGCCGGCATCATCACGATCACACCTGCGTCGACCAACCCGAACGTGACCGAACGTGGCCTGGGCGCGATGTTCCGTATGTGCGGCCGTGACGACCAGCAAGGTATCGTCGCTGGCGATTACATCGTCGACGTGCTGAAAGGCAAGAAAGTCGCGGTCATCAACGACAAAGACACCTACGGTAAAGGCCTGGCTGACGCCACCGCGAAGCAACTGACCGCTCGCGGCGTGAAGCCTGTGCTGGAAGAAGGTCTGACCCGTGGCGAGAAAGACTTCAGCGCCTTGGTGACCAAGATCCGTGGCGCCGGTGCCGACGTGGTTTACTTCGGTGGTCTGCACCCGGAAGCCGGTCCTCTGGTTCGCCAAATGCGTGAGCAAGGCCTGAAAGACGTCAAGTTCATGTCCGACGACGGCGTTGTAACCGACGAACTGGTCACCACCGCTGGCGGCGCTCAGTACGTCGATGGCGTGTACATGACCTTCGGCGCCGACCCACGCCTGCTGCCAGACAGCAAGGCTGTCGTGGATCAATTCCGCAAAGGCGGTTACGAGCCTGAAGGCTACACCCTGTACTCCTACGCTTCGGTTCAGGCCCTGGCCGCTGCATTCACTGGCGCCAAGTCCACCAAAGGCGAGGAAGCGGCCAAGTGGCTGAAAGCGCACCCCGTGAAAACCGTCATGGGTGAGAAGAACTGGGACACCAAAGGCGACCTGAAAGTCTCCGACTACGTGGTTTACCAGTGGGACAAGGATGGCAAATATCACCAGCTCGAAAAGCAGAAGTAAGTTGAGCGCCTAGTCGAGTCAGCCGTTTTGCGGGCTTGGAACCTCGAAACGGCCTGACCCGGTAATCGATGCCGCCTTGCGCGGCGTCGGATTCTTCTGTTGCCATCGTGCGCGTCCCGTCATTCCTCACGAGGGAGTTTCCGGTCCGCGCCAGGTTGGCCTTCAAGTTCGTGAGCGTGCGTGATGGATGGTATTTTCCTGCAACAAATGGTCAACGGCCTGACCCTGGGTTCGGTCTACGGCCTGATCGCCATCGGTTACACGATGGTTTACGGCATCATCGGCATGATCAACTTCGCCCACGGCGACGTGTACATGATCTCCGCCTACCTCGCAGCCATCGGCCTCGCCGTGCTGTCGTTCTTCGGTATCGACTCGTTCCCTTTCCTGATTCTCGGCACGCTGATCTTCACCATCGTGGTGACCGGTGTGTATGGCTTCGTCATCGAGCGCGTGGCCTACAAGCCACTACGTAATTCGACACGTCTGGCACCGCTGATCAGTGCCATCGGTATCTCCCTGATCCTGCAAAACTACGCGCAAATCGCACAGGGCCCACGTCAGCAAGGTGTTCCGACCCTGCTCGAAGGTGCCATGCGGTTTGAAGTCGGCCATGGTTTCGTGCAGATCACTTACACCAAGATATTTATCCTGATCGCCGCGTTCGTCGGCATGGGCGTACTGACCTACATCATCAAGTACACCAAGCTGGGCCGCATGTGCCGCGCCACGCAGCAGGATCGCAAGATGGCCTCGATTCTGGGGATCAACACCGACCGGATCATTTCCTACGTGTTCGTCATCGGTGCAGCCATGGCCGCACTCGCAGGCGTTCTGATCACCATGAACTACGGCACGTTCGACTTCTTCGCCGGGTTCGTCATCGGTATCAAGGCTTTCACCGCAGCGGTACTCGGCGGTATCGGTTCATTGCCGGGCGCGATGCTCGGTGGATTGATCCTGGGGGTTGCCGAGTCGCAATTCTCCGGTCTGATCAACTCCGACTATAAAGACGTGTTCAGTTTCGGCCTGCTGGTAGTGATTCTGATCTTCCGTCCTCAAGGCCTGCTGGGTCGCCCACTCGTGGCGAAGGTGTAACCATGTCTGCTCCTGTCAAACCCATCGATATCAAACAAAGTCTGATCGACGCGGTGGTTGCCGGCTTGCTGGCGCTGATCGTGTTCGGCCCCATCGTCGGCATCGTGCTGGACGGCTATGGCTTCAACATGCAACCGGGTCGCGTCGCGGCGCTGGTCGGTGTGGTGGTGGTCGGTCGCTTCCTGATGAGCCTGTTCCTGCAAACCCCGAAAGGCGTGGCCATCGCCCAGAGTTTCGAGAGCACCGGCTCTGGCGTCCACGTGCTGCCACCGGGTTACAAGACTCGCCTGCGTTTCATCATTCCGCTGATGATCCTGATCGCGGTGATCTTCCCGGTGTTCGCTGACAAATACGTCCTGACCGTGGTCATTCTTGGGCTGATCTACGTGTTGCTGGGCCTGGGCCTGAACATCGTGGTCGGCCTGGCCGGTCTCCTCGACCTGGGTTACGTGGCGTTCTACGCCATCGGTGCTTACGGTCTGGCGCTGGGTTATCAGTATCTGGGCCTGGGTTTCTGGTCGGCGTTGCCCCTGGCGGCCATCGCTGCGGCGTTTGCCGGTTGCATCCTGGGCTTCCCGGTCCTGCGCATGCACGGCGACTACCTGGCTATCGTGACCCTGGGTTTCGGTGAAATCATTCGTCTGGTGCTCAACAACTGGCTGTCGTTCACCGGCGGCCCGAACGGCGTGCCGGTGCCTTCGCCAACGTTCTTCGGCCTGGAGTTCGGGCGTCGTGCCAGAGATGGCGGGATTCCGATCCACGAATATTTCGGCTTCGAATACAACCCTGACCTGAAATTCATCTTCATCTATGCCGTGCTGTTCCTCGTCGTGCTGGCAGTGCTGTACATCAAGCACCGTCTGACCCGCATGCCGGTCGGCCGGGCTTGGGAAGCGTTGCGTGAAGACGAAATCGCCTGCCGTTCCATGGGCCTGAACCACGTGCTGGTCAAGCTCTCGGCGTTCACCATCGGTGCCTCGACGGCAGGTTTGGCGGGGGTGTTCTTCGCCAGCTACCAAGGCTTCGTCAACCCGACCTCGTTCACCTTCTTCGAATCCGCGCTGATCCTGGCCATTGTTGTCCTCGGCGGCATGGGTTCGACCGTGGGCGTGGTGATTGCGGCATTCGTGCTGACCGTTGCCCCTGAAATGCTGCGCAGCTTCGCGGAATACCGCGTGCTGCTGTTCGGCATCCTGATGGTGCTGATGATGATCTGGCGCCCACGTGGCCTGATTCGCATCAGCCGCAGCGGCGTACAACCACGCAAAGGCGTGCTGGCAAAAGTGGAGGGCGCGTGATGAGCGACGAAATCGTTCTGTCCGTCGAGAACCTGATGATGCACTTCGGCGGTATCAAGGCCCTCAGCGACGTGAGCCTGGAAGTGCGCCGCAACTCGATCTTCGCCCTGATCGGCCCTAACGGCGCGGGCAAGACCACCGTGTTCAACTGCCTGACCGGGTTCTATAAAGCCACCGGCGGCAAGATCGAGCTGAACGCGCGCGGCAAGAAAACCAACGTGATCCAGCTGCTCGGCGAGCAATTCCGCGTCAGCGACTTCGCCTCGCCCAAGCGTTTCGGCAGCCGTCTGTTCTACAAAATGTTCGGCGGCACGCATCTGGTAAACCGTGCGGGCCTGGCGCGTACGTTCCAGAACATTCGCCTGTTCAAGGAAATGTCCGTTGTCGAGAACCTGCTAGTCGCCCAGCATATGTGGGTCAACCGCAACATGATCGCGGGCATCCTCAACACCAAGGGCTACCGCAAGGCCGAGGAAGACGCGCTGAACACCGCCTTCTACTGGCTGGAAGTGGTGGATTTGGTGGACTGCGCCAACCGCCTCGCCGGTGAGCTTTCCTACGGCCAGCAGCGTCGTCTGGAAATCGCCCGCGCCATGTGCACCCGTCCGCAGGTCATCTGCCTGGACGAACCGGCCGCAGGGCTCAACCCACAGGAAACCGAAGCGCTGAGCGGCATGATTCGTCACCTGCGCGACGACCACGACATGACCATCGTGCTGATCGAGCACGACATGGGCATGGTCATGGGCATTTCCGACGATATCGTCGTGCTCGACCACGGCAACGTGATTGCCAAGGGCAAGCCGGAGCAGATTCGCAACGATCCGAAGGTGATCGCGGCGTACCTGGGTGCTGATGAAGAGGAGTTGGTATGAGTAAGCCGATCCTCGAACTGAAAGAGATCGACGTGTATTACGGGCCGATTCAGGCCCTGAAGAAAGTCTCGATGCACATCAACGAAGGCGAAACGGTCAGCCTGATCGGCTCCAACGGCGCGGGCAAATCCACGCTGCTGATGTCGATCTTCGGCCAGCCTCGCGCGGCCAGCGGCCAGATCATCTATCAGGGCACCGACATCACGCAGAAGTCGTCGCACTACATCGCGTCCAATGGCATTGCGCAGTCGCCGGAAGGCCGCCGTGTGTTCCCCGACATGTCGGTGGAAGAAAACCTGATGATGGGCACGATTCCGATTGGGGATAAGTACGCCAGCGAAGACATGCAGCGCATGTTCGAGCTCTTCCCGCGCCTCAAGGAGCGTCGTAACCAACGCGCCATGACCATGTCCGGTGGCGAACAGCAAATGCTCGCCATCGCCCGCGCCCTGATGAGCCGCCCGAAGCTGCTGCTGCTGGACGAACCAAGCCTTGGCCTGGCGCCGATCATCGTGAAGCAGATCTTCTCCACCCTGCGTGAACTGGCGAAAACCGGCATGACGATCTTCCTCGTCGAACAGAACGCCAACCACGCCCTGAAGCTGTCAGACCGCGCCTACGTGATGGTCAATGGCGAGATTCGTCTCACAGGCACCGGCCAGGAGCTTCTGACCAACGAAGAAGTGCGGAACGCCTATCTCGGCGGGCATTGAGTCCGCTAGCTGACCCGCAATGACAGACGCCCTGAGTGGAAACACTCGGGGCGCTTTTGTTTCAACGCGCCAATTCCTGACTCAACACATCACCCTGTGGGAGACGCCGGAGGTTACGACGGCAGCGAAAGCGGTGGGTCAGTAACAGATGAATCGCTTGGCACACCGCCTTCGCCAGCAAGCCGGCTCCTACAGGGAATGGCGTCGGTCACCGACTGTCGGCATACCCGGATTCCTGAACTGCCCCCCAAAAGTTGGACAGTTTACGCCGCAGCCTGAGTCCTGTATTCAACAGGACTCATGCCATTGAGCCTCAGCTTGATGCGGTCATGGTTGTAGTAATGAATGTACTCATCCAGGCCGACCTTCAATTCTTCCACACTCTCGAAACGCTTCAGGTAGAAAAACTCTGACTTCAGCGTGCCGAAAAAACTCTCCATCGCCGCATTATCCAGGCAATTGCCTTTGCGGGACATGCTCTGTTTCACACCTTTTTCGCTGAGTGCGTGGCGATAGCGTGGCTGTTGGTAGTGCCATCCCTGGTCCGAATGAACGACCAGTTTGGGCGCGTCTCCCAAGCAAGCCAACGCCTTGTCGAGCATGTTCCCCACCAATTCGTAGTAAGGCCGACTGGCTGTTTCGTACGCGATGATTTCGCCGTTGTACAAATCCATCACAGGAGACAAGTAGAGCTTCTGCTGACCCACTTTGAACTCGGTGACGTCGGTTACCCACTTCTGTTTTGGCCGGGGTGCATGAAAATTACGCTCCAGCAGGTTCGCGGCGATTTTGCCAACAGTCCCCCGGTAGGAACGGTATTTCTTGGGCCGTACGACCGATTGCAAACCCTGTTCGGCCATCAGCCGTTCGATGACCTTCTTGTTGACCAGCGTTCCTTCCTTTCTGAGCGCAAGCGCAATACGCCGATAGCCATACAGCCCTCTCTGCTTGTGATATTCCTGCTGCACCCGTTCCTTGAGCGCCGCATGCCGGTCCGGTTTCTGCTCAGCCTTGACCTGGTAATAGAAGGTGCTGCGTGCCAGCCCGACCAGCTCAAGGAGGTCGGGCAATGGGAATCGGTGCTTGAGTTTGCGGACGATCAGGACTTTTTCCCCCGTGTTCGCTCCTTTTCCTCGCGCAGGGCCTTGAGCTCCTTTAGGACAGCGTTCTCCATGCGCATGTACTCAAGTTCAGCCATCAACTGCTCTCGTGGCTTTTGTGCATCGTTGGTGTCGGTGGGTTTGGCGGGTTTGATTTTCATGGGCGTGTCGGCTGGCTGGATGGCAGTAGGGGTGACAGGACTGTCACTGTAATACTGGCGTTGCCAGATGCCTATCAGGGAGGACCGCCCAAGGTCAAAATGCGCAGCGGTCTGGCGTAGCGAAAGTCGATGCTCATGCATGTAGGTCAAGACTTGGCGCTTGAAATCCTCGCTGTACCGCCGCGCATACGACATTGGCTTGATGCTGTTGCCAGTCCGATAACTGGCGACCCAGCGTCGAAGGAGACTGAAGTCGATGCCAAAATGTCTGGCCACTGTTCGGAAGCCGTCGGTGCCGTTTAGGTAGGCGGTGACCGCCGTGAGCTTGAACTGCTCGGTGTACTTGACCATAGATCCCCCAGGGGTTGGATGGGTGTCCAACTTCTTGGGGGCAGTTCATTCCTGTGGGAGACGCCGGAGGTTACGACGGCAGCGAAGGCGGTGGGTTAGTAACAGATGAATCGCCTGACACACCGCCTTCGCCAGCAAGCCGGCTTCTACATGCTCAGTGGCATTGGCGGGGCAGTGTGAATGGCTCGAATCAATTTTTTTCCGAACGACCCCAATTGTGGAAAACAATTTTGAAGAGTTGCTAAAGCGCGACACTTAGCCGCTGCAAATGGTTGTTTTGTCACGTTTTTGACTTGTTCAGTTTTACTGTGGAGGTGACTGTGAATAAGTTGGTGGCAGTTGGCTACAGGCCTTTGTTTATAAGGCTTACAGAGGGTTGTTCATTTATTGATCAGTAGGTTTGGCCGTTATTTCTGCGGAGTTTGTCAACGGTTTAGGGGCTGGTTTTTTATCCAGCCTTTTGCTCCGGCTAGCCTGTGGATAACTCTGTGTGCAACCCTTGGAAAGACCGCCGCAGATAGCGCAATCCCTGACGTTGGACGACCGATCCTGTCCGTTCGCACAACCTGGGCGCTCGACGGGCGGCAGATACGTATTAGCAGGTCAAGGGAAAATCCCTTTTAAATTGCCCACAGCCCCCGCATGCCGTGACGTGTAGGCCTGCGAGTTGCACACCGATTTTGTGTGTCTGGCTGTGGATAAGGTGGGCAAAACTGCGCCCAGCCCTGATGGCATAAGGCTTTGGCATGTTTGGTTGTTTTTTATACAGTAGGAACGTATCCACAATGCAGTGTGAGGTTTGTTACGCGCAGACTTGATCCCGAGCCGCCTGCGCGGGCATTCTCCAGAACTTTCCTACACGTAGCCGCTGCGCTGCGTTCACCCGAGCTTATTCCCAAGCCGAAACCCCCGTCAGGAGAACGACATGACTTCTACCGTGTTCATTACCGGTGCTACATCCGGGTTTGGCGAAGCCTGCGCACGCCGCTTTGCAGAAGCAGGCTGGTCGCTGGTGTTGACCGGCCGCCGTGAAGAGCGTTTGCAGGCGTTGAGCGCCGAACTGTCGAAGCAGACCAAGGTGCACACCTTGACGCTGGACGTCCGCGACCGTGCGGCTGTGGAAAAGGCCGTAGAGGGTCTGCCTGCCGAGTTCGCGAAAATTCGTGGCCTGATCAACAACGCCGGTCTGGCGCTGGGCATCGATCCTGCGCCGAAGTGCGACCTGGACGACTGGGACACCATGATCGACACCAACGTCAAAGGGCTGGTCTACACCACTCGCACGCTACTGTCGCGCCTGATCGCCTACGGCCGTGGCGCGAGCATCGTCAACCTGGGTTCGGTCGCGGGCAATTATCCGTATCCGGGCGGTAACGTGTATGGCGGTACCAAGGCCTTCGTCGGACAGTTCTCGCTGAACCTTCGCAACGATCTGATCGGCACCGGCGTGCGGGTGACCAACCTTGAGCCCGGCCTGTGTGAAAGCGAGTTCTCCCTGGTGCGTTTCGGTGGCGATCAGGCCAAGTACGACGCCACTTACGCGGGCGCCGAGCCGATCCAGCCGCAAGACATCGCCGAGACGATTTTCTGGATCATGAACACCCCGGCGCACGTCAACGTCAACAACCTGGAACTGATGCCTGTGAGCCAGACCTGGGCCGGGTTTGCGATTGATCGTACCCGTGGCGATGCGAAGTAAGACTGGATTGATGACCTGTGGGAGCCGGCTCGCTGGCGAAAGCGGTGGGTCAGTTAGGGATGAATTGCCTGACACTCCCCATTCGCCAGCAAGCCGGCTCCCACAGTGTTGAGGCGTTCTCAATTCTGTGGGAGCGAATTAATTCGGGAGGCAATTGATCAGGCGCTGAAGTATTCCGCCAGCCCGATATAGCACGTCGCCAAGTGATAGGGCGTGGTCGACGGCATGTCGCTGCGGCTAATCTGTCCCTGGCTATCCAGGCACTCGCTCCAGCCGCCTGCATGCAAAAACCGCTGCTGCAAGGCGTTCAACTGACGCGCCAGCAACGCGTGGCTATCAGGGCGCAGCGTCAACGCTCGCAGGTACTCGGCCTGCGCCCAGATGCGCTGAGTGCCATCCTTTACCACGCCTTCCACATCCAGCGTCGCGACCACAGCCCCTGTGATCGGATCGACCCCTTGCGCCTCAGCGTGGCCAAACGCAGTGGTCAGCGAGCGATGCAGCGGGGTGCCGCGCAGGTGTGCCGACGACTCCAGCAGGTAGAACCATTCGAACTGATGCCCCGGCTCGGACCAGTTATCCACAGCGCCGAGGGGTTTCTCCAGCATCACGCCGTGCTCAACATCGACAAAGCGACGCTGCATGGCTTCTGCCAAAGCGTCGAGGGCAGCGAGCGTGTCGGCGTCTTCGCGCACTTCCAGCGTCGCCAGAAACGCTTCAGCCAGATGCATCAACGGGTTCTGCAGAGGCCCGGCGTCCAGCGAGGACCAGTCTTCGTTCAGCACGGACTCGTACAAGCCATCGCCATCGGCAAAACGCTCGGCGACGACGTGCAGCGCGGCATTGAGTACCGATTCCACCAACGGCTCGCGCACCTTCGCCCAGTAATGCGCGCAGGCGAAGACGATGAACGCGTGGGTGTAGAGGTCTTTGCGACGGTCCAGCGGCGCGCCCTGTGGGTCGATGCTGTAAAACCAGCCGCCGTGTTCGGCATCATGGAAATGCCGTTGCAGCGAGCGGAACAGCGCCGCCGCACGAGTTTCGGCATTGGGCACTTGCGGGTTGCCCATGAAACTGGAAAACAGAAACAGCTGCCGCGCACAGGCCATGGCCCGGTAACGCTGAGGGGGCAACGGTTGGTGTTGAGCGTCCAGCGCCTCATACGGCAGCGCCATCTCGGCATTCCAGCCCGGCCCCTGCCAAAGCGGGACGATCACTGCCATGAAATGCTGCTGCACGGTGGCGAACACAGCGGACAGTTCAGGCTTGGAGGCGGTCAGAGAAACGTCAGGCATCGGATGGCGTCGCGGCAGAGGTCAAATTGCGCGACATGGTAGCAGGAGGCGGGGATGGCGGGGTGAACGGGTGGATCAAATGTAACTGGCTGGGGGCAGATGCTTTTGTGGGAGCCGGCTTGCTGGCGAAAGCGGAGTGTCAGGTCATCCAAGTATTATTGACCCACCGCATTCGCCAGCAAGCCGGCTCCCACAGGATAGGTGGAGGCCTTTAGCCCGCGAACAACCACACCCCCGTCGCAGCCGACAATGCTCCGGCAACCCGCACAATCGGCGCAGCCGCCGCTGGCAGGAAGCGCACCACGGCGTAACCGGCGGTGTGCAGCGCAGCGGTGGCGCCGACGAAGCCCAATGCGTAACCCCAAGGGCTGGACATCTCCGGCAGCTCAAGGCCATGGGCCACGCCATGGAACATCGCGAACAGCGCGGTCGCCGACACAGCCACGAACAGCGGCGGACGCACCGCCAGTGCCACGGCCAGACCCAGTGCAAACACCGACGCCGCAATCCCGCTTTCCAGCCCAGGCAATGCCAGGCCTTCAAAGCCCATCAATCCACCGATCAGCATGGTGCCGACAAACGTCATCGGCAGCGCCCAGCGAGCGGCGCCTTTCTGTTGAGCGGCCCACAACCCGACGGCCACCATCGCCAACAGGTGATCGATGCCGCTCAGTGGGTGGCTGATGCCCGCCACCAGACCGCTTTCATCGTGGCCGGGGTGAGCGAACGCCAAGGCCGGAACCAGCAGCAGCGCCAAGGCGCCGAGGATTTTGGTGCGCGATAAGGTTTTGCGATTCATCAATTATCGTCCTTAGTGAATGAAATCAGGCAGCGGTCAGCAGGCCTTGGCGCTCGATGAAGGCGATGATGTCCTCCAGGCCATGGCCGGTTTTCTGGTTGCTGAACACGAACGGTTTGTCGCCGCGCATTTTTTTGGTGTCGCGGTCCATCATCTCCAGCGACGCGCCCACCAGCGGCGCGAGATCAATTTTGTTGATCACCAGCAGGTCGGATTTGCAGATGCCCGGCCCGCCTTTGCGCGGCAGCTTGTCGCCTGCCGACACGTCGATCACGTAGATGGTCAGGTCCGACAATTCAGGGCTGAACGTCGCGGACAGGTTGTCGCCGCCCGATTCGACGATGATCAGGTCCAGGCCTTCGAAACGACGGTTCAACTGATCCACGGCTTCCAGATTGATCGACGCGTCTTCGCGGATCGCAGTGTGTGGGCAGCCGCCGGTTTCCACGCCAATGATGCGCTCAGGCGCCAAGGCCTCGTTGCGCACCAGAAAGTCGGCGTCTTCGCGGGTGTAGATGTCGTTGGTGACCACGGCGAGGTTGTAGCGCTCGCGCAACGCCAGGCAGAGGGCGAGGGTCAGCGCAGTCTTGCCGGACCCGACCGGGCCGCCGATACCGACGCGCAAAGGTTGGCTGTTCATAAGGTGTTCTCCGTTGATCTTTTTTTGTGCAGTTCGTAGGGGGGCCAATAAAGGGTCACGATCGAAACAGTCGGCTGTACTGGCGCTCATGGGCCATGCTTGCCAACGCCAGGCCAAACGGCGCGCTGCCCATGTGTTCAGGATCAAGTTCAGTGGCACGTAGCTGCGCGGTTTGCAGCAGGGGCGTCAATTCGCTGGTCAGGCGTTGCGCGGCCTGTTGCCCCAGCGGCAGGGTTTTCATCAGCACGGCCAGTTGGTTCTCCAGCCAGCTCCACAGCCAGGCGGCGAGGGCGTCCTGCGGGTCGATGTGCCAGGCGCGTGCGGCGAGCGCCCAGCCCAGGGCCAGATGCGGCTCATCGGTCTGGCGCAGGAAATCCCGGGCAGGCTGATCGAGCTCAGGCAGACCGATGAGCAACTGCTGCAACGAGTAACCCATCTGCCGACTTTCCAGATGCAGCTCACGGGTTTCCCGGCTGGCACGATGCTCTTCGCTCAGTTGCAGCAACGTGGCCCAGTCCTCGTCGGCCGCCGCCGTGCAATGGGCCAATAAAAGCGGGGCTTCGAAGCGGCACAGGTTCAGCAACAGTTGATCGCCGATCCAGCGCGCGGCGCTGGGCGGGTCGCTGACGATGGATCGCTCCACAGCCATTTCGAGCCCTTGGGAATAGCTGTAGCCGCCAATTGGCAGCTGCGGGCTCGCCAGACGCAACAGCGCCCACGCTTTATTCATGGCCGCAGGCTCATTTGCGGACGCCGAACTGATGAATGCGCGGCGCGTAGTTGAAGTCTTCTTCCCCCGCACGCGAATGGTGATGCCCACCGCCATACGCGCCGTGTTCCGGCTGGAAGGGCGCTTCAATGGACTCGGTGGTCGCGCCCAACTGATCGAGCATGGCCTTGAGCACGTAGTCGTCGAGCAAACGCAGCCAGCCATCGCCGACTTGCAGTGCGACGTGTCGGTTACCGAGGTGATAGGCGGCGCGGGTCAGCTCGTAAGCGCTGCTGCAGGTGACGTGCATCAGTTGCTCCGGCCGAGCGCAGACGCGCACGATGCGTCCGTCTTCCGCCTTGAGAAAATCCCCGTCGCGCAGCGGCGATTGCCCCCGTTCGAGGAACAGCCCCACGTCTTCGCCCTCGGCACTGAAACAGCGCAGACGGCTTTTACTCCGCGCTTCGAAATTCAAATGCAGCTCAGCGGCCCAGTCAGTCTGGGGTTCGATTCGTTGATGAATCACCAGCATCGGAAAACTTCCAGCAATGTGCGATGGAATAGGCAGAGCAAGGGGCTTGCCAACTGACAGGTCAGTCAGGAATGGGCGGCGGGGCCTGAGGAGGTGATAGAAGGTGGGGCGCTAGTGCGGGTTATGTTGGTGCGTGATTGAAGACGATGCACTGGTTTGGGTCGATCGTTGGAAGAATTGTAGGAGTGAGCTTGCTCGCGATAGCGCAGTGTCAGTGCCGTCGATATTGACTGGCACACCTTGATCGCGAGCAAGCTCACTCCTACAGGAAATCGGATAGCCAAAAGTGCAGGCAGCTACTCCGTACTGCCCAGGCCCTGCCAGCGCTTGGCGCCGATGAAGATGAAACGCAGTTGCTGCGTGATCTTGGCCCGAGGCGTCATGTGCTCCGCCAAGGTCACGGGTGGCGGGTCGATCAGTTCGGGGAGCATGGCGAACACGCTTTTGACGACCAGATCGGCCATCACCGCGAGGTCATCGGGATTCAGGTGATGAAATTTGGGCATCGACGCCAGGTCGGTCGCGAGGTCGGCGATGATCGCCTCACGCAAGGCGCCCAGCGCCTGACGCACCTTCAGCGAGCCGCCGTACTGCTCACGGGCCAGAAACAGAAACTGCGAGCGATTGGCCGCGACCACTTCAAGAAAAATCCGCACCGAAGCATCGATGATCCCGGTGTTGATGTCGCTGTTGTGTCGCACCCGGCGAATGGTTTCGCGAAAGGTCTGGCCGACCTCGCTCACCAACGCCAGGCCCAGATGGTCCATGTCGTCGAAATGGCGATAAAAGCCAGTGGGCACGATTCCCGCCGTTTTCGCCACTTCCCGCAGGCTCAGACTACCAAAGCCGCGACCGCTCTCCATCAACCCCCGGGCTGCATCGAGCAGGGCGTGACGGGTCTGCTGTTTCTGTTCGGCGCGGGGCAGCATGGAGTAGGCAATATCTGAAGGAGAAGTGGGCAGCACTCTAGCAAATGCGTTTGCGCGGCGTCGAACCCGGTTTTCCGCAATGGGCAGTCGACACGAAAAGCCCGGCATCAGGGCCGGGCTTTGGCATTTGAACATTGGGATCAGGAAACGCGCTGATACTGCTGGACCAGACGGTCAGGGCCGTTGTCGGCGACACGCTGGTAGCGGTGCGCAAGGTTGTCGCAATTTTCTTCGATAGCAACGCGCTGGTACTGATGGATCACGCGATCAGTCCCTTCCTGCGCCAAGGTGGGCAGACCGGCTTCCTGGGACAGTTTCACTTCGCCGAGCATCGGTTGTTCGCTGGCAGGCATCGCGAACGCGCTGGAGGCGAGAAGGGAAAGGGTCAGTGCGATCAATTGGCGTTTCATGGTGGTTGCTCTTGGAAAGGGCGTGTTGTGAACGTGAGGGCAATTTTACTGGCGGAGCGGGGATAAAGAAGTTCAAAGGGCTGATGGTGACCATCGACAGAATTGATTCGGCGGCGCGGGCCTTTATTTACGGGGCTTGTAGCTCGATTGGTCGGCTTGCTCAGCACGTCAGGGAATGTCTGCGACAGGCCGGTGCGGAACTTTTCCGAACCTGATTTCCCGATTTCATCAAACCCACGGCGCTTTTGTCAGTCAGAGGGGGTATGACGTGCAAGACGCGCCCAGGAAGGGCCGTCTGTAGATTGGGGAGAAAACGCAATGACGCGAGGCCGCAAGATTTTCGCCTGGACAGTCGGCATTCTGCTGCTGTTGCTGGCTGTATTGATCATCGTGATCGCAACTTTCGACTGGAACCGGCTCAAGCCGACCATCAACGAAAAAGTGTCGGCCGAGCTGCACCGACCGTTCGCCATCAACGGCAATCTGGCCGTTCAATGGCGCCGCGAGCCTGACGAAGGCGGCTGGCGCGCGTGGGTGCCTTGGCCGCACATGTCGGCTGAAGACATCGCGCTGGGTAACCCCGAATGGTCGAAAGTCCCTCAAATGGTGACCCTCAAACGTGTGGAAATGCGTTTGTCGCCGCTACCATTATTAGCGCAGCGCGTCGTTATTCCGCGCATTGACCTGACCGAACCCAATGCCAAGATTGAACGTCTGGCCGATGGTCGCGCCAACTGGGTGTTCGACCTGCCCAAGAGCGACCCCAACGCCAAACCGTCGAACTGGGTGGTGGACATCGGCTCGATCGGCTTCGACAAAGGCTTCGTGAGTTACAACGACCAGAAAATCAACACCGCCGTGGAAGTGGTCATCGACCCGCTTGGTAAGCCGATTCCGTTCAGTGACATCGTCGGCAGCGGCGAAGCGAAGAAAGTGAAAGACAAAGGCGCGTCGGCTCAGGACTACGCGTTCGGCTTCAAGGCGAAAGGCCAATACCACGGTCAGGCCCTTAACGGCACCGGTAAAGTCGGTGGCTTGCTGGCGTTGAAAGATGCGGCGCTGCCGTTTCCGGTTCAGGCGGATGTCAGTGCGGGCAACACGCGGGTGGCGGTTGCAGGCACGGTCACCGACCCGCAGAACCTGGGTGAGCTGGACCTGAGTCTGAAACTGTCCGGCGACAGCCTGGGCAACTTGTACCCACTGACCGGCGTGACGCTGCCGGACTCCCCGCCGTACTCCACCGATGGCCGACTGATCGCCAAACTCCATGATCCGGCCGGAGCGTCGTTCCAGTACAAAGGCTTCAACGGCAAGATCGGCAACAGCGACATCCACGGCGATCTGGGTTTTGTCGCCAGCGAGCCGCGTCCAAAGTTGAGCGGTGCGCTGGTCTCCAATCAATTGCTGATGGCTGACCTCAAGCCGCTGATTGGCGCCGATTCAAACGCCGAACAGAAATCCCGAGGCGGCGAGAGCAAACAGCCTACCGACAAAGTGCTGCCGGTGGAGGAATTCAAAACCGACCGCTGGAGCGCGATGGACGCGGACGTCGAGTTCACCGGCAAGAAAATCGTCCAGAGCGCCGAGCTGCCGTTCACTGACCTCTATACGCATGTGGTGCTGAACGACGGCCAATTGAGCCTCCAACCCCTGCGCTTTGGCGTCGCGGGCGGCAAACTGGACGCAGACATCAAGCTCAATGGCCACTCCCAACCGTTGGAAGGACGCGCGAAGTTGACCGCGCGCGGCTTCAAGCTCAAGCAACTGTTCCCGACCTTTGAACCGATGAAAACCAGCTTTGGTGAGCTGAACGGCGACGCTGACATTGCTGGCAAAGGTAACTCCGTGGCGGCATTGCTGGGCACGGCCAATGGCGAGATGAAGCTGCTGGTGAACGACGGTGCGATCAGCCGTGACCTGATGGAGATTGCCGGTCTGAACGTCGGTAACTACGTCGTGGGTACGCTGTTCGGCGACAAGAACGTGAAGATCAACTGCGCGGCCTCCGACTTCGGGTTCAAAGACGGGCTGGCGACCAGCAAGCTGTCGGTGTTCGACACTGAGAACGCGATCATCTACATCGACGGCACGGCGAACATGAAGGCCGAGCAGTTGGACTTGAAGGTCACGCCGGAATCCAAGGGTTTCCGTGTCTTCTCCCTGCGGTCGCCGCTGTACGTGCGCGGTCCGTTCATCAAGCCAAGTGCCGGTGTGCAATCTGGTCCCCTGCTACTGCGGGGTGCTGGGATGGTGTTGCTGGGTGCGGCGGTCGGACCTGCGGCGGGGTTGCTGGCATTGGTCGCGCCGAGTGGTGGCGAGCCCAATCAGTGCGCGCCGCTGTTGGAGCAGATGCGCGCGGGCAAGGCGCCTAAAACCGTTAAGTGAAGCGGAGATCACCTGCAGCTGCGCGGCTTGCCGTCGGTGGCGTCATGTCAGTGGAGAGTGGTGTGGCCTGCGTACACCCTGTAGGAGCCGGCTTGCTGGCGAACGCTCGGATCAGCGATGAATGCGGTGACTGGCACAATGGGTTCGCCAGCAAGCCGGCTCCTACAGGGTTTGTGCAAGCCCCCGCGGGAGACGCCGGAGGTCACGACGGCAGCGAAGGGGGCAGACCTGCCTCCACCTGCCCAACAGTCACCCATAAAAAAGCCAGAGCACATGCCCTGGCTTTTTGCATTCCCGCTCAGGCATCACAGCCCGTCGAGGATGTCCGCCATGTCGTCGGCGTGTTCTTCTTCCTGCGCCAGGATCTCTTCGAAGATGCGACGGGTGGTCGGGTCTTTGTCGCCGATGTACTGAATGATCTCGCGATAGCTGTCGATGGCAATGCGCTCGGCGATCAGGTCTTCAGTGACCATCTCTTTCAGCGTATTACCGGCCACGTACTGCGCGTGGGAGTTTTTCGACAGCAGGTCCGGGTTCAGTTCCGGCTCGCCGCCCAGTTGCACGATACGCTCGGCCAGTTTGTCGGCGTGCTCGGCTTCCTGCTCGGCGTGCTCAAGAAATTCGGCCGCCGCGACCTGGGCTTTCACGCCTTTGGCCATGTAGTAGTGGCGCTTGTAACGCAGGACGCACACCCATTCGGTGGCCAGCGAGGCGTTCAGCAGGCGAATGATCTCTTCGCGGTCGCCGTCATAGCCTTCGGTCACTGCACCGTTTTCAACGTTGTGACGCGCACGTTCGCGCAGGGTGCTGACATCGGTTAATTGCTGCACATCGCTCATCATTCATCTCCAGGGCTAATCCGGTTTTTTGCCGTCTCGCTCTTGATGCGCTGGTCGTAAAAGCCTGACCGGCGCCCGGTGAGATCGGGTCTTAAGGTGTGAGTGTCGAGCGCGGGGAAAAGTTTTATTTGTTTTGTCGTCGTCCGCACGGGACACAGGAACCGTGTAGGAGTGAGCTTGCTCGCGATCAGGGTGTGTTAGCCGGTATCAATTTATGAGACAGACCGCCATCGCGAGCAAGCTCACCCCTACAGTTCAGATTGTGTGTGGATCACATCGCCTTTTCATTCGCCTCACGCTGTTCGCAGGTCATGAAACCTTTGCTGTCCACGCGGTCGTTGGCGCCAAAGGTCACGTAATACGCCTGTTGATGGCCATCCTTATTCAAGATGTAGTTGTTGCACGTGCCAGGGTGAACCTTGCGATGCACACGGGTGGAAGGCTCGCCGCCGAGGGTCAGCACTTGCTGTTCGGTCATGCCCGTGTCGACCTGCTTGACCAGGGGCTCATTGCGATACGTCGCGTAGTCCACCGGGTTTTGCAGGGTTGTCGATGTACAGCCCGCCAGCGCGGCCATTGCGAACACTACTGCCAAGGATTGCTTGTACATAACCGGTCACTCCAGAGAAAGGCCATTGGTGGCCCGTTGCACTTATGAGCATTGGCCGATTGAAAGAGTTCGATCAAAAGATGGCGATGGGGCATTACCCCGTTTTGTCATCAATGATGAATGGTTTGCGGCTAGGGTTTAGATTCCGGGCTGAGCAGGGGAGGCGGCTGGACGCGGATTCTGTGGGAGCGAATTCATTCGCGAAAAATCGTACATCCGGCGGAAATGTTTTGGCTGGACTGACCCATCGCGAATGAGGTCGCTCCCACAGAGGGATTGACATTCGACATCAGGAGATTCAACCGCCCATGACGCAAGAACAGGCCACGCGTTATCCGATTGTGCTGGTGCCGGGGTTATTGGGCTTTGTGAAGCTGATCGTCTATCCGTACTGGTACGGCATCGTCCCGGCGTTGCGACGGGGTGGGGCGACGGTGATTCCGGTGATGGTCTCGGCGGTGAACTCCACCGAAATTCGCGGCGAACAACTGCTTGCGCGAATCGAAGAAATCCTCAGGGACACGGGGGCCGCCAAGGTCAACCTCATCGGCCACAGCCAGGGTGCGCTGACCATTCGCTACGTCGCGGGCGTGCGGCCGGACTTGGTGGCTTCCGTTACCTCAGTCGCCGGTCCCAATCACGGCTCGGAACTGGCGGACTACCTCGAAGAACATTACCCACAAACGACGGTGCGTGGTCGGGCCGTGAACGCAGGCATCCGCTTGACCACGCTGGCGCTTGCTCTGCTCGACACGGGTTATCGCGGTACGCGGCTGCCGACCGACGTCGACGCTGCTCACCATTCGCTGACCACCCGTGGCGTTGCACGTTTCAATCGGCTGTTCCCGCAAGGCCTGCCTGAAAGCTGGGGCGGGCAGGGCGAAGAACTGGTCAACGGCGTGCGGTATTACTCGTGGTCCGGCACCTTGCAACCGGGGCGCACGGACCGGGGAAAAAACCGCCTCGATGCCGCTAATCTCACCTGCCGAATATTCGCTCGCACGTTCACGAAAGAGCGAGGTCAATCTGATGGCATGGTCGGGCGATTCAGTTCGCACCTGGGCACAGTCATCGGTGACGACTTCCCGCTCGACCATTTCGACATCGTCAACCAGCACTTCGGGCTGGTCGGCAAAGGGGCTGATCCCGTGGGGCTGTTTCTCGAACACGCCTCGCGATTGAAAGCCGCTGGCCTCTGACTTTTTTAGCCGTAGTTCGTGATCTGTCGGCCCAAATGGGCCGCAAAGGAAGTGATGCGATGAGCGATAAAGAGCTTTATGAGATCGAGTACACCCTCGCTGGCGAACATCACGTCGATGTGATCGAAAACCTGGATGTGCCGATCATTGAGGTCGTCCACGAGTTGGCGCACAAGCACCACGTTGCGGTGGATGACGATCCCCTCGATGCGGGCAATCCACACGTCGGTCTGCCCCATGTCGCGGGCATTACCGACGTGTCGATTCACAGCGCGGAAGATCGCGAAGAGGCGTAGATCCTAACGGGTTGCGGCTTTGCGCAGCGGGGTGGTCCAGCGTTCAGCGAGGATCACGCCGCCCAGCGTCAATGCGCCGCCGATGAAGTGATAGGACGCCAGTTGCTCGCCCAACGCCAAGGCAGCGACCAAGGCCGTCAGAATCGGCACCAGATTGAAGAACAAGGTCGTGCGGCTGGGGCCAAGGATGCTGATGGCCTTCATCCACAGCAGAGGCGCGATCATCGACGTCGGGATGCATGCGTACAGCACCAGCGGGATGTTGCTGCCGTTCAGCCCGGTTTTCGGCGAGAGCAGGAACAGCGGAAACAGCGCGATGATCGCCACCAGAATCTGCAAATACAGCAATTGCAGCGGCGGCATGCGCAGCTGCCATTTCTTCAGCAGCGTGCTGTAAGTCGCGTAGGCCAGCGTCGCGACCAGCATCATCAAGTCCCCGAAGTTGACGCCATGGGCGATCAGCACGGCCCAACTGCCTTGCGACACCACTAACAGCACGCCCGCGAACGACACGAGTGCGCCGACCAACGCGCCTGCCGTCAGCGCAGTGCCAAGACTCGCAATCGACATGCCCAGCGTCATCACCGGCACCAGCGACAGGATGATGCCCATGTTGGTCGCGGTTGTGATGTTTGCCGCGTAGTACGCGAGGCTCTGATAAATCGCCATTCCCAGCACGCCCAGCACCACGACTTTGCCGACGATGGGCCGAATCGCCGCCCGATTGCGCAGCACCGGACCAAGCAGGAATGGCGTGAACAGCAAGCCCGCCAGCAGCCAGCGATAGAAGCCGATCTCGGCAGGGAAAATACGCCCGGCGGCCGCTTTGGTGATGACGTTGTTTCCCGCCCAGATCATGACGGTGAGCAGGGGATACAGGTATTGCATGGGAAAACCGGCAGAAGAATGAGGCGTCATTATCGGCTTGTCAGCATTGGCGTCTACCTCGCTGGCCGGTTTCGCGGAAATATGTCGCAACATTCTTTGACTACACTGCGTTCAACGCTGCGTCTGTGCGGCCATCCCGGAGAAAGTCGATGAAAATGCTGCGTGTTCCTCTGTTGGTCATGGGCTTGTTGATGTGCGCTCAAGGTTTCGCCGCCACGGCACAGCAAAACAAAATGACCACCTGCAATGCCGATGCGTCGGCCAAATCCTTGAAAGGCGACGACCGCAAGGCGTTCATGAGCACCTGCCTGAAAGCCGCGCCCGCTCCGGCGGCCACCCAGCAGGAGAAGATGAAAACCTGCAACGCGACGGCCTCGACCCAGGCGCTGAAAGGCGATGCGCGCAAGACGTTCATGAGTGACTGCCTGAAGAAAAAATAAGGCATTTGTTACCAGAGTTATCGAGATGAAACGGACCTGTGGGAGCGAATTCATTCGCGAAACGGCAGCGAAGACTTTGCAGATGTATCGCCGTAGTGGCCAATTGTCAGATCACCGCCCGGAGTGAATTCGGTCCCACAGGTATTTGCGTGTCAGTTAGAGCGACTAACGACACTTCTAGGCGCTGGTCCTTAACAGGGAACGCTGGCAGACTGCCCATCTTTTCAGGCCGTTCGTTTTTGAGGCTGTATGCCAACGTTTTCGCCGCGTCATGTGTACATCGCCAGCTGCATTCTCGTGTTCGGCGGTCTGCTGCTGGTGTTACCGCTCAAGCTCCTGCCCAGTCTGCTCGCGGGTCTGCTGGTTTACGAACTGGTCGACATGCTCACCCCGCAACTGCAACGCCTGATCGCCGGTGAACGCGCGCGCTGGTTGGCCGTGGCGTTGCTCGGCACGCTCGTCGTCAGTGTTCTTGCGCTGCTGTTCGCGGGCGCGATCAGTTTCATCCTGCACGAAGCCGAGAATCCCGGCGCGTCGCTGGATAAATTCATGATTCTGGTGGAGCGTGCCCGTGGCCAGTTGCCGCCGTTCATCGACGGCTATTTGCCCGCCAGCGCTTCTGAATTCCAGGCCTCCCTCAGCGCGTGGCTGACCAAGCACATCGGCGAGCTGCAATTGCTCGGCAAAGGCGCCGCACACATGTTCGTGACCCTGCTGATCGGCATGGTCCTGGGTGCGATCATTGCGCTGCAACGCATTCCCGACGTCACCAAACGCAAGCCCTTGGCCGCCGCGCTGTTCGAGCGTCTGCACCTGCTGAGTCAGGCGTTCCGCAACATCGTGTTCGCGCAGATCAAGATATCGCTGCTGAACACGGCGTTCACCTCGGTGTTCCTCGCGGTGATCCTGCCATTGTGCGGCGTGCACCTGCCGCTGACCAAGACGCTGATCGTCCTGACCTTCCTGCTCGGCTTGCTGCCAGTGGTGGGCAATCTCATGTCCAACACGCTGATCTTCATCGTCGGCATGTCGCTGTCGATCTGGGTCGCGTTGGCGGCGCTGGGGTACCTGATCGTGATCCATAAGGTCGAATACTTCCTCAACGCCCGGATCGTCGGCGGGCAGATCAGCGCGAAGTCGTGGGAATTGCTGCTGGCGATGCTGATCTTCGAAGCGGCATTTGGCCTGCCCGGCGTGGTGGCGGGGCCGATTTATTACGCGTATTTGAAGAGCGAGTTGCGCAAGGTGGAGTTGGTCTGACGGCTGGGTTTACGTGCTGGGCCGGTAACCTGATCTCCTTGTAGGAGCCGGCTTGCTGGCGAATGCGGTACGTCAGACCCTATTCGCCGTCTGGCACACCGCTTTCGCTAGCAAGCCGGCTCCTACAGGTATGATCGTACCCACGCGCTGCATCGAGGGACGCGGAGGGTCCGGAGCGACATTCCCACGCAGAGCGTGGGAGCGATCATACGGCGGCGTTCTTAGCCGTACCGCTTTTTCGCCTCGATCGCCAGCCCGCTGCCGATGCTGCCGAAGATGTTCCCTTCGACGTGCCGCGCGTTCGGCAGCATCGCCGCGACGCTGTTGCGCAGGGCGGGGATGCCGCTGGAACCGCCGGTGAAGAACACGGTGTCCACGTCGGTCACGCCCACCCCTGCATCGTTCAGCAGGCTCGTCACGCTTTGTCGCACACGCTCCAGCAGCGCATCGATCGACGCCTCGAACAGCTCGCGGCTGAGGTCGGCGTTCAAACCGGCCTCGATACGGTCCATCGGCACCACGCGGTTGTGGGCATGGGTCAGTTGAATCTTGGTTTCTTCCACTTCCATCGCCAGCCAGTGCCCGGCGCGCTGTTCGATCAGCTTGAACAGGCGATCAATGCCCAAGGTGTCTTCGATGTCGTAACGCATGCTGCCCAGCGCCAGTTGCGACTTCTGCGAGTAAACCGAGTTGATGGTGTGCCAAGTCGCCAGGTTCATGTGGGTGCTGGTGGGCATGTAGGCGCCGCTTTTCATCCGGCTACCGTAGCCGAACAGCGGCATCACGCCTTGCAGGCTGAGCTGTTTGTCGAAGTCGGTGCCGCCGATGTGCACGCCGCCGGTGGCGAGGATGTCGCTTTGGCGGTCATCGACCCGACGACGCTCCGGCGACAGGCGCACCAGCGAAAAGTCAGACGTACCCCCGCCGATGTCGACAATCAACACCAGCTCTTCACGCTCCAGCGTCGACTCGTAGTCGAAGGCCGCCGCGATGGGTTCGAACTGAAACGACACGTCCTTGAAGCCAATCTTGCGCGCCACTTCGGCCAGGGTGTCTTCAGCCTCCTGGTCGGCGGCCGCATCGTCATCGACGAAATGCACCGGACGGCCCAGCACCACTTGTTCGAATGAATGACCAGCAACAGCTTCGGCGCGCTTTTTCAGCTCGCCGATGAACAGCCCGAGCAGGTCCTTGAACGGCATTGCCGTCCCCAGCACGCTGGTGTCGTGCTTGATCAGCTTGGAACCCAGCAGGCTCTTGAGCGAGCGCATCAGGCGGCCTTCATAGCCTTCCAGGTATTCGTGCAACGCCAGACGGCCGTAGACCGGGCGACGCTCTTCCATGTTGAAAAAGACCACCGAGGGCAGGGTGATCTTGTCGTCCTCCAGCGCGATCAGGGTTTCCGTTCCGGGGCGCAGCCAGCCGACCGTGGAGTTGGAGGTGCCGAAATCGATGCCTACGGCACGGGCTGGGGATGGGGTGCTCATGTCTGTACGTTCCGGTCAAAAAAACGGCCGCGCAGTGTATGCGACAAAGCGCCAGATTCGTAGCGCGCACGTCGGTTTTTCTTTTCGTAGGCGTCTATTTCACGCGGGCCGCTTGAATCAGCGCACATCACCCCCAATCTCCAAGGCAACTCTCAATGCATACGGCCGGTTTGGACCCTGTTTCAAGCTCGCGAGGCCGTGTGCCGATAACCTTGCAACATTCAGCGCGGTCGACGTTCTCATTTGATAACGCGGGACGGAACTGTGCTGGAGACTCCGGAATGGGTGACCGTTAGATGGACTTCAAAGATTATTACAAGATCCTTGGCGTTGAGCCGACTGCGGACGAGAAGACGATCAAGACCGCTTACCGCAAGCTCGCGCGCAAGTATCACCCCGACGTCAGCAAAGAGCCTGGCGCGGAAGACAAATTCAAAGAGGCCTCCGAGGCCTATGAAGCGCTGAGCGACCCTGAAAAGCGCGCCGAATACGACGACATCCGCAAATACGGCCAGCAGGGCCGTTTCCAGCCGCCTCCGGGCTGGCAGGGCCGTGGTGGCGCGGGCGCAGGCCCGGGGTTTGGCGGTGGCGGTTTCGAGGGCGGGGATTTCTCCGACTTCTTCAGTTCTATTTTTGGCAATCGTGGCGGTCAGCCGGGCGGACGTCCGCGCAGCACGGGACGTAGAGGGCAAGACGTGGAACTGGACCTGGCGATTTTTCTGGAAGAAACCCTCTCCACCGAGTCAAAGAAGATCAGCTTCAAGGTGCCGCAGCACAGCGCCAACGGCCAGCGCATGGCGGACATCACCAAAAACCTCAATGTGAAGATTCCCGCGGGCGTGAGCGACGGCGAGCGCATTCGTCTTAAAGGACAAGGCGCGCCGGGCATTGCCGGGGGCGAAAATGGCGATCTGTTCCTGACCATTCGTCTGGCGCCGCACCCGCGCTTCGACGTCGAAGGCCATGACCTCATCATCACCGTGCCGCTGGCCCCGTGGGAGGCTGCGCTGGGTACGAAGGTTGCGGTGCCGACCTTGACCGGCAAGATCAACCTGACCATTCGTCCGGACAGTCAAAGCGGGCAGCGATTGCGGGTTAAAGGTAATGGTCTGTTGAACAAGCAGGGCGAGCGTGGCGATCTGTTCGCACAGTTGAAAATCGTCATGCCCAAGTCCACCGATGACGCCACCAAAGCGCTGTGGGAGAAACTGGCCGAAAAGGCCGCTTTCGATCCGAGGGCTCAATGGAGTAACTGATCATGCGCAATACCCTGGTCGTAGACATGAAGGAGTTCTGCCAGGTGGTCGATATGCCGGCCGCCTATGTCATCGAGATTGTCGAACACGGCATCGTCGAACCCCAGGGACACAGGCCGGATGATTGGCTGTTCGACACGTACTCGCTGTCGATCGCCAAGCGTGCGGCCAAATTGCACCATGATCTGGAAATGGAATGGGACGGCGTCGCCCTGGCGCTGAACCTGCTGGATGAGCTTGAGCAGGTGCGGGCCGAAAACCGCATGCTCAAACAGCGGCTGGGCAGGTTTTTGCAGGATTGAATGTGCATCGCGATACGTTCAGCACCGCTTACCCCCTGTGGGAGCGAATTCATTCGCGAGACGGCGGTACATTCGACGCATTTTTATCGCCAGAGCGAACCCATCGCGAATGAATTCGCTCCCACAGGGGAATGCGTACATCCGATGATTTGACGCCGTTCACCCCCTCTTCGGCAGCACCACCGTAAACGTGGTCCCATCCCCGACATTCGACGTCACGGTGATACTCCCGCCGTGGGCGTTGACCACTTCCTTGACGATGAACAACCCCAACCCCAGGCTGGTTGAAGGGTTGTGCGTGCCCGCTTCTTCGTTGAGCGCGCGCACCATCGGGTCGAAAATACTGCCGATGGCTTCCTGCGCAATCGGCTCGCCTTCGTTGTGCACCGACAGACTGATGTGATGCTCGCTGCCTGTGAGCGTCACGCTGATCTTGTGCGGCGAGGCACCATGTTGCAGGGCGTTGCCGATCAGGTTTTGCAGCAGTTGGTCAATTCGCGCGCGGTCCCACTCGCCCTGCGTCTCGCCGCGGGTAGTGAAGGTCGGGTCGCAGTCGGGATGACCCGCGATGGCGGCATCAATGGCCTCACGACAGGCCATGGTCATCTCCATCGGCTTGCGCTCGACCGGCAGGCTTGAGCCGAGACGGCTGCGCACGAACTCCAGCAAATCCCCAACCATGGTCGCCATGTGCCGACCGCTGCTTTTGATGGCCTTGATGTAAGCCATGTCCGCATCGTTGATGGTGGTCTTGCGCATCAGGATTTCGGACGACATGCCAATGGCTTGCAACGGCGCGCGAAGGTCGTGGCCCAGAATCGCCAGGAAGATGTCGCGCGAACGGGTAACACGTTCGGCGTAAGCCGCCGTTGACTCCGCCAGCGCTTCATCGATGGCTTCGTTGAAGCGGATCATGTCCGTAAAGTACGCGATCTCCGGCGAAGTCAGGCTTTCGACCCAAAACCGGATCACCGTTGCGCGCAGGTGACGAAACTCCGACGTCATCTGCACCAGGTCGAAGCCGACCGTGTGCCGCAGTTCGCCATGGCTGGCGGCGGCCTCATCCAGCGTCGGGGTCTTACCGACCTCTTCACCCTGCGATTTGGCGATCTGCTCGGACTTGGTCTGCGCCGTGTTCATGTCCCGCGCGGCCGCCAGCAGAATGGCCTTGGCGTGATCGCGCAGTTCCACACTGTTCATCGAATCCGCCGCAGGCGTCAGCGTCGCCGCGAATTTTTCCCACTCGTCGACGATGCGGTCCACGTGCTGAACGATGAAGTCGGAAAGACGCATGGGGGACAACCTTGCTGGCAGGGCACTGAATGAAGTGGGGCCATATTAGCGCCATGTCGTGACGGGAAGAACAACGGATTCATCAGAAGCACCGCAGCCCCTGTAGGAGTGAGCTTGCTCGCGATAGCGGTCTGCCTGCAGCACTCAGGTGACTGACCTAACGAGATCGCGAGCAAGCTCACTCCTACAAGGCGGCGTCATCCCGCGTGAGGAGTGCGCTCATCAGAACAGAAAATACCGCTGCGCCATCGGCAGCACGTCCGCAGGTTCGCACCACAGCAGCACGCCGTCGGCCTTGACCTGATAGGTCTGCGGATCGACGTCGATCTTCGGCAGGTAGTCGTTGTGGATAAGGTCCGCCTTGGTCACGCTGCGGCAGCCTTTGACTACGCCGATCTGTTTCTTCAGGCCTAGTTGCTCCGGCACGCCCGCGTCGAAGGCGGCCTGGCTGATGAAGGTCAGGCTGCTGGCGTGCAGGGCGCTGCCGTAGCTCGCGAACATCGGGCGGTAGTGCACGGGTTGCGGGGTCGGGATCGAGGCGTTGGCGTCGCCCATCAGGCTGGCTGCGATGGAGCCGCCCTTGAGGATCAGCGTTGGCTTGACGCCGAAGAACGCCGGGCGCCAGAGCACCAGGTCCGCCCATTTGCCCACTTCCACCGAACCGACTTCGTGGCTGATGCCGTGGGTGATCGACGGGTTGATGGTGTATTTGGCGATGTAGCGTTTGACCCGGAAATTGTCATTACCTTCGCCGTCACCCGGCAGGGCGCCGCGTTGGCGTTTCATCTTGTCGGCGGTCTGCCAGGTGCGCAGGATCACTTCACCCACGCGGCCCATGGCCTGGCTGTCGGAGCTGAGCATCGAAAACGCGCCCAGGTCGTGGAGGATGTCTTCGGCGGCGATGGTCTCGCGACGGATGCGGCTTTCGGCGAACGCCACGTCTTCGGCGATACTCGGGTCCAGGTGATGGCAAACCATCAGCATGTCCAGGTGCTCGTCGATGGTGTTGCGGGTGAACGGCCGGGTCGGGTTGGTCGAGCTCGGCAGCACGTTGGGAAAGCCGCACGCCTTGATGATGTCCGGCGCGTGTCCGCCCCCAGCCCCTTCGGTGTGATAGGTGTGAATGGTGCGGTTCTTGAACGCGCCGAGGGTCGTTTCGACGAAGCCGGATTCGTTCAGGGTGTCGGTGTGGATCGCCACCTGCACGTCGTATTGGTCGGCAACGGTCAGGCAGTTATCGATGGCGGCAGGGGTGGTGCCCCAGTCTTCGTGCAGCTTGAGGCCGATGGCACCTGCTTTCACTTGCTCGATCAACGGTTCAGGCACGCTGACGTTGCCCTTGCCGGTGAAGCCGATGTTCATCGGGAACGCTTCAGCGGCCTGCAACATGCGCATCATGTGCCATTTGCCGGGGGTGACGGTGGTGGCGTTGGTGCCCGTCGCAGGGCCGGTGCCGCCGCCGATCATGGTGGTCACGCCACTCATCAGCGCTTCTTCGATCTGCTGCGGGCAGATGAAGTGGATGTGCGTGTCGACGCCGCCAGCGGTGAGGATCATGCCCTCGCCGGCGATGACTTCGGTGGCCGCGCCGATGGCAATGGTCACGTCCGGCTGAATGTCCGGGTTGCCTGCTTTACCGATGGCTGCGATGCGCCCGTTCTTGAGGCCGACGTCGGCTTTGACGATGCCCCAGTGGTCGATGATCAGCGCGTTGGTGATCAGCGTGTCGACCACGTCGTCGGCTGACAGCTGGCCCTGGCCCATGCCATCACGAATGACCTTGCCGCCACCGAATTTCACTTCTTCGCCGTAGGTGGTGAAGTCCTTCTCGACCTCGACCCACAGCTCGGTGTCGGCCAGACGCACCCGGTCACCGACGGTAGGGCCGAACATGTCGGCGTAGGCTTGTTTAGAAATTTTCATGCGCATGCCTTGAGATTCAATTGGATTTGAGACCGCGTCAGTGAGTTCTGAGCGGGACCGCTTTGCGGTCTATCGCGAGCAAGCTCACTCCTACAGGACAGCGCATTACCTGTAGGAGTGAGCTTGCTCGCGATGGCGTCGTTTCATGCTGTGCGACTCACAGATCGCCCATCACCCGCCCGGCGAAACCAAACACCCGACGATGCCCGGCGAGGTCCACCAGCTCAACCTCCCGCGCCTGGCCCGGTTCGAACCGCACGGCAGTGCCGGCCGGGATGTTCAGGCGCATGCCGCGGCTGGCGGCGCGATCGAAGGTGAGGGCGTCGTTGGTTTCGAAAAAATGGAAATGCGAGCCGACCTGAATCGGCCGGTCGCCGCTGTTGGCGACGCTGAGGGTGATCGTGCGGCGCCCGACATTGAGCTCGATGTCACCGGGCTGGATCTGGTATTCACCAGGAATCATGCGCTCTTCCTCGACAGTAACTTGTAGTAAATGGCGGTGGCGTTGTACTCGCCGTCAGGGTTGCAGGCGTAGTCCGGCAGTTGGCCGCACAGCTCGTAACCCAGCGCGCGGTAAAAATCTTCGGCAGGCGAACCGGCCAGGGTGTCCAGATACAGCAGTCCGCGTTTCTGCTGTGCAGCGGCCTGTTCGACCGCCTGCATCAATTGCGTGGCCAGGCCGCGACGGCGGGCGTGGTGCAGCACCAGCAGCTTTTGCACCTCGGCGCGGTTCAGGCCGTTGGCCTTCTGGCACAGCGCCAATTGCACGGTCGCCAGCACCTGCTCGTCCTGCACCACGACCCACATCAGCACCTTGCCCTGCTCGACCTCGGTCTTGATGCTCTCCCACCAGCTATACGCCTCGTCGGCGCTCAGATCGGCCATGAAACCGATGGACGCGCCCCGGTGCACAGCGTCCAGCAACAACGCCACCAGACCGTGGCGGTAATGCGCAAAGCTTTCACCGGTGACACGTCGCAACTGAGCAGCATTCATGACTTGGCTTCCTTCAAAGAGAGAAATCAGGGCATAGGGTTGGCTATCGGATTATGGGTTCGAACCCTGCGACGGCGCCTGAGACGGCGGGGCCTTGGCCCCCGGCGACAGGTCCAGCTGCATGAAGGTCAGGTCCAGCCAGCGGCCGAATTTGGTGCCGACTTGCGGCATCTGGCCGGTGGTGATGAAGCCTTGCCGTTCGTGCAGGTGAATCGAGGCGGCATTTCCGCTTTCGATGGCCGCGACCATCATGTGTTTGTCGCAAGCCTTGGCGCGTTCGATCAGCGCTTTCATTAACAAGGGACCAAGGCCGGTGCCGCGCTGGTCGGCGCGCACATAGACCGAATGTTCGACGGTGTGACGGAAGCCTTCGAAGGGCCGCCAGTCGCCGAACGAGGAATAGCCCAGCACATGACCGGCGTTATCGACGACCACGAGAATCGGGTAGGCCTGGGTCTGGCGCGCGGCAAACCACGCTTCGCGATTGGCCAGGTCCACCGGCTGTTCGTTCCAGATCGCCGTGGTGTTGAGGACGGCGTCGTTGTAGATGTCCAGCACGGCAGGCATGTCAGTCAGCAGCGCGTCACGAATCGTATACGTCATGTTCGTTTTCACTTGTTCAAAAAGGGGTGTTTCAGGCAATCGGTTGGTGCACGGTCACCAGCTTGGTGCCGTCCGGGAACGTGGCCTCGACCTGGATTTCCGGGATCATTTCCGGGATGCCTTCCATCACTTGTTCCCGGGTGAGCAGGGTGGTGCCGTAGTGCATGAGTTCCGCAACGGTCTGGCCATCGCGCGCGCCTTCCAGCAGCGCGGCGGAGATGAAGGCCATGGCTTCCGGGTAGTTGAGCTTCAAGCCCCGGGCCAGTCGCCGCTCGGCCACCAGGCCTGCGGTGAAGATCAGCATCTTGTCTTTTTCGCGTGGCGTCAGGTCCATGTGTTTTTCCGTTTCAAAAAGCCAAATAAGTTGTGACCGCCACAAATCCTGTAGGAGTGAGCTTGCTCGCGATAGCGGTTTGTCAGACACATATCCTTTTCTGACAAACCGCTATCGCGAGCAAGCTCACTCCCACAGAGATGTGTGAATCCGCAAAATCAGGTACTCCAGATTCTCGGCGCGACAGCCTCTCTGCCCAGCAGCGCAGGCCGCAGCACTTTCCACAATTCAATCAACCACGCACGCGCATGCAGCGCTTCATCGGCCAGGCAGCGCGCGACGATCAGCCCTGGCAACTGACTCACATCCCCGCGCACCGGCGACTGTTCAGCCAGCTCGCGGCAACGTTCCATCAGTGC
Source organism: Pseudomonas sp. RC10 (assembly GCF_038397775.1). Taxonomy (NCBI): domain Bacteria; kingdom Pseudomonadati; phylum Pseudomonadota; class Gammaproteobacteria; order Pseudomonadales; family Pseudomonadaceae; genus Pseudomonas; species Pseudomonas bambusae. The sequence continues at coordinate 6,129,628 of NZ_CP151650.1, read as the reverse complement.
CGCGTCAATCTCTCCCGTCACGATCAGCGTCGCGAACACCGGTTTGCCGCACAGGCCCACCGGCGAATCCAGCAGCCCGTCATTCCCCGTGATGCGCTGGCGCTCATGCCACAGCAGTTTGCCGTCGCGACGAATGTCCAGATGCGCCTGAAAATGCCCCTGATCGAAACGCTCGCCACTGGCCGGACGCCCCAGTGCCACGACGTCCCAGTAGAACAGCCGTGCATCACCTTCCAGCTCAACGCGCGTGGTTAATTCGGCCTTGGCCTCGCTGAAGACAATCGTCTCCTGCGGCAGCCATTCCAGCGTAGCGCCCGCCGCGACCTTCAACTCAAGCTGTTGATAAGCGGGGCCAGCTGCGCGATACCACTTGGCGGCGCCGGGGCTGGTCAACTGTGCCCAGGCATGGGGACCCACGCTGGCGTTGATGTCCAGCCGATCCCCGCCCGCAATCCCGCCCGGTGGGTGAACGATAATGTGCTGACAGACTTCCGGGCCTTCGGGGTACAGGTGCTTTTGCACCCGCAACGGACCTTTGTGGCGGCGTTGGGTCGGGCGCGTGGTGTCGTCGAAGCGCCCATAGCCCAGCTCCAGCTCGGCGTGCCAGCTGGGAGTGAACAGGGCGGTGTGGGCGGGCAGGTTCATAGTGTTCGGTGTCTTTCTTTGAAGGCGTCTACCTTAGCCGATCGGTGCATCAAATGGTGACCAGACCACGTACGCCTTCGGCCTCCATGTTTTCGCCGCGACCTTGCTGAACGATCTCGCCACGGGACATGACGATGTACTGATCCGCCAGCTCCGCAGCGAAGTCGTAGAACTGCTCGACCAGCAGAATCGCCATGTCGCCACGGGCGGCGAGTTTCTTGATCACCGCACCGATTTCCTTGATCACCGAGGGCTGAATGCCTTCGGTGGGCTCGTCCAGAATCAGCAGGCGAGGGCGGCTTGCCAGGGCGCGGCCGATGGCCAGTTGTTGCTGTTGCCCGCCGGACAGGTCGCCGCCACGGCGATGCTTCATTTGCAGCAGCACGGGGAACAGCTCGTAGATGAAGGCGGGCACTTCCTTGGCCTCGGAGCCGGGGAAACGGGACAGGCCCATCAGCAGGTTTTCTTCCACTGTCAGACGCCCGAAAATCTCACGGCCCTGGGGCACGTAAGCGATGCCGGAATGCACGCGTTGGTGCGGCTTGAAGCCGGTGATCGGCTTGCCTTCCCACTGCACCACGCCTTCTTTGGCGGGCAGCAGGCCCATCAGGACTTTTAGCAGGGTGGTCTTGCCCACGCCGTTACGGCCCAACAGGCACGTGACTTCGCCGATCTTCACGTCAAAAGACAGGCCGCGCAGGATGTGGCTGCCGCCGTAGAACTGATGAAGCTTTTCAATCTGGAGCATGGCGTCATTTCCCAAATATTTAGGCAGGACCTGTAGGAGTGAGCTTGCTCGCGATAGCAGAGTGTCAGGCGATGAGATGCCGACTTCAGAATCGCAATCGCGAGCAAGCTCACTCCTACAGGGTCGGCGTTATCTGCCGAGGTAAACCTCAATCACCCGCTCATCCGCCTGCACTTCTTCCAGCGACCCCTCCGCCAGCACACTCCCTTGGTGCAGCACGGTGACGTGGTCGGCGATGGTGCCGACGAAGCCCATGTCGTGCTCGACCACCATCAGCGAGTGCTTGCCCGCGAGGCTCTTGAACAGTTCGGCGGTGAATTCGGTTTCGGCGTCGGTCATCCCCGCCACCGGCTCGTCGAGTAGCAGTAGCTGCGGGTCCTGAACCAGCAACATGCCGATCTCCAGAAACTGCTTCTGCCCGTGGGACAGCAAACCCGCAGGCCGCGCCATCGATGACGTCAGGCGAATGGTCTCCAGCACTTCGCTGATGCGATCGCGCTGCTCGCCGTTGAGCTTCGCCCGCAGGCTGGCCCAGACCGATTTGTCGGTCTTCTGCGCCAGCTCCAGGTTCTCGAACACGCTCAACGCTTCGAACACGGTGGGCTTCTGGAATTTGCGCCCGATCCCGGCCTGAGCGATCTGCACTTCGCTCATCTTGGTCAAGTCCAGCGTCTCGCCGAACCAGGCGGTGCCGTGGCTGGGACGGGTCTTGCCGGTGATCACGTCCATCAGCGTGGTCTTGCCCGCGCCGTTGGGGCCGATGATGCAACGCAGCTCGCCCACGCCGATGTACAGATTCAGATCGTTCAGCGCCTTGAAACCGTCGAAGCTGACGCTGATGCTTTCCAGCGTGAGAATGGTGCCGTGTCGGGTATTGAGCCCTTTGCCGGCGATTTGGCCCAAGCCGATGGCGTCGCGGCTGGTGCCTGCGTCGCTGTTCGGGTCCAGCACGGGATCGAATGCGGGAGTCGGCGTGCTTTTCATTGTTCGCCCCTTTTTTTCATCAGGCCAATCACGCCTTTGGGCAGGTACAGCGTCACCACGATGAACAGCGCGCCGAGGAAGAACAGCCAGTATTCCGGGAAGGCCACGGTGAACCAGCTCTTCATGCCGTTGACCAGACCGGCACCCAGCAGCGGGCCGATCAGCGTGCCACGACCGCCCAACGCGACCCACACGGCGGCCTCGATAGAGTTGGTCGGCGACATTTCGCTGGGGTTGATGATGCCCACTTGCGGCACGTACAGCGCGCCCGCCAAGCCACACAAAACAGCGCTCAGCACCCAGACGAACAGCTTGAAACCGCGCGGGTCGTAGCCACAGAACATCAGGCGGTTTTCGGCATCACGCACGGCGGTCAGCACCCGGCCGAACTTGCTGCGCGCCAGACGCCAGCCCACGAACAGGCTGCCAACCAGCAAGGTCACGGTGAGCAAAAACAGCACCGCCCGTGTGCCTTGAGACGTGATGCTGAAGCCCAGAATGCTGCGGAAGTTGGTGAAGCCGTTGTTCCCACCGAAGCCGGTTTCGTTGCGAAAGAACAGCAGCATCCCGGCGAACGTCAGGGCCTGGGTCATGATCGAGAAATACACGCCCTTGATCCGTGAACGGAAGGCGAAAAAGCCGAACACCAGCGCCAACAGACCCGGCGCCAAGACCACCAGACACATCGCCCAGAGGAAGTGCTGCGTGCCGACCCAGTACCACGGCAGCTCGGTCCACGACAGGAAAGTCATGAACGCGGGCAGGCTGTCGCCCGAGGCTTCGCGCATCAGGTACATGCCCATCGCGTAACCGCCCAGCGCGAAGAACAGGCCATGGCCCAGGGACAACAGGCCCGCGTAACCCCAGACCAGATCCAGCGCCAACGCGACGATGGCGTAACAGAGGATCTTGCCCACCAGCGTCAGGGTGTAGGCCGACACTTGCAGGCTGTTGCTTTCGGGCAGCAGCGAGAGCAACGGCAGGGCGATCAGCAGGGCGAGGATGACCACGCCCACTGCGAGCGTGACTTTGGTGCCAGCGCGTTGCGCGGCGGTAACCATCAATGGCTGGTTCATCAGTCGATCACCCGTCCTTTGAGCGCGAACAGCCCTTGCGGACGTTTCTGGATAAACAGAATGATCAGCGCCAGGATCAGAATCTTGCCCAGCACTGCGCCGATTTGCGGTTCGAGAATCTTGTTGGCGATGCCCAGACCGAAGGCCGCCGTGACACTGCCGGCCAATTGCCCGACGCCGCCGAGCACCACCACCAGGAATGAGTCGATGATGTAGCTCTGCCCCAGGTCAGGGCCGACGTTGCCGATCTGGCTCAGCGCCACGCCGCCCAGCCCGGCAATGCCGGAGCCGAGCCCGAAGGCCATCATGTCGATGCGCCCGGTGGGCACGCCGCAGCAAGCGGCCATGTTGCGGTTCTGGGTCACGGCACGCACGTTCAGGCCCAGGCGGGTCTTGTTCAGCAGCAGCCAGGTCAGCACCACCACGAACAGCGCGAAGCCAATGATGATGATCCGGTTGTACGGCAGCACTAGGTTTGGCAGCACTTGGATGCCACCAGACAGCCATTCAGGGTTGGCCACTTCGACGTTCTGCGCGCCGAACACCACGCGGATCAGCTGGATCAGCATCAGGCTGATGCCCCAGGTCGCGAGCAGGGTTTCCAGCGGGCGACCGTAGAGGTGGCGAATCACGGTGCGCTCCAGCGCCATGCCGATGCAGGCGGTGACGAAGAACGCCACCGGCAGCGCCACAAGCGGATACAACTCGATGGCGCCGGGTGCGTAGCGCTGGAACATGATCTGCACAACGTACGTCGCGTAGGCGCCGAGCATCAGCATCTCGCCGTGGGCCATGTTGATCACGCCCAACAGGCCGAAGGTGATCGCCAGCCCCAGTGCCGCCAGCAGCAGGATCGACCCCAGTGAAATACCGCTGAACACCTGGCCGATCACTTCGCCGATCATCAGCTTGCGTTTGACTTGCGCCAGGCTGGTTTCGGCGGCAAGGCGCACGGTAGGGTCGGTTTCGACGTTGGGTTCAAGCAGGTTTTCAAGGCGGGTACGGGCCAGCGGATCGCCGGTTTCACCCAGCAGACGCACAGCGGCGAGGCGCACCGTCGGGCTGGTGTCGACCAATTGCAAGTTGGCCAGCGCCAGGCTCAGGGCCGCGTGAACGGTGTCGTCTTTCTCGCTGGCAACTTGCTGCATCAGCAGTTGCAGTTGCGCAGGGCGGGCGCTTTTCTGCAGGGTCAGCGCGGCGGCCAGACGCAATTTGGCGTCGGCGGCGAGTAATTGGTGACTGGCCAGCGCTGTTTCCACCAGACCGCGCAAACGGTTGTTCAGGCTGATGGCCTGGGGCTCGTCAGGATTGGGTGCGTCGGCTGAGGCCGGAGCATTCGGGTCTACGGCGGTGTAGGTGTCGCCGTTCTGGATGAAGGCGCGGTTGCTGCTGTCGGCGGCCACCCGGCCTTCCTGCAGGGCAACCAGCAATTCGACGCGCGCCGGATCGGGCTTGGCGGCCCAGGCTTCCAGCAATTCAGCGCGTTCGGAGGATTCGGCCGCGACAAAGTCACCGGCATCGCTGGCATGGGCTGCAAAGGGCAGCAACAGGCTCAGGGCGAGAATGAGGCGGTAGAGAGATCTGGGCATATCGTTTGGCCTTGGTGTCGGCGTACAGCAGAGAAACCGCGTTGAGGCATTTCGCGAATGAATTCGCTCCCACAGAAGATCGCGATCAACTGTAGGCCTTCGCTTGCTCGCGATCGCGGTTTGTCTGTGGCCTTTGCGCCGTCCGACACACCGCCATCGCGAGCAAGCTCACTCCTACAGGGACGGTCTTTTCTGGCCATCCCCTGAGCCTGCTTAGTTACTCTTCACCGCATAATCAGGCTTCTTGTCGTTGCCCGGAATGAACGGACTCCAAGGCTGAGCACGGATCGGCTCCTTGGTTTTCCAGACCACGTTGAACTGACCGTCGGCCTTGATCTCGCCGATCATCACTGGCTTGTGCAGGTGGTGGTTGGTCTTGTCCATGGTCAGGGTGAAGCCCGACGGCGCGGCGAATGTCTGGCCGGCCATGGCTTCGCGGACTTTATCCACATCGGTGGACTTGGCTTTCTCGACCGCCTGCGCCCACATGTGGATGCCCACGTAGGTGGCTTCCATCGGGTCGTTGGTCACGGCCTTGTCGGCGTTCGGCAGGTTGTGCGCCTTGGCGTAGGCTTTCCAGTCCGCGACGAACTTGGTGTTGACCGGGTTCTTCACCGACTCGAAGTAGTTCCAGGCGGCCAGGTTGCCCACCAGCGGTTTGGTGTCGACGCCACGCAGTTCTTCTTCGCCCACCGAGAACGCTACGACCGGTACGTCCGTAGCCTTCAGGCCCTGGTTGCCCAGTTCCTTGTAGAACGGCACGTTGGAGTCGCCGTTGACGGTGGAGATCACAGCAGTCTTGCCGCCAGCGGAGAATTTCTTGATGTTGGCCACGATGGTTTGGTAATCGCTGTGACCGAACGGGGTGTAGACCTCTTCGATGTCGCTGTCCTTCACGCCTTTGGAGTGCAGGAACGAACGCAGAATCTTGTTGGTGGTGCGTGGGTAAACGTAGTCGGTCCCCAGCAGGAAGAAACGCTTGGCCGCGCCGCCGTCTTCGCTCATCAGGTACTCGACCGCAGGAATCGCCTGCTGGTTAGGTGCAGCGCCGGTGTAGAACACGTTCGGCGACATCTCTTCGCCTTCGTATTGCACCGGGTAGAACAGCAGGCCGTTCAGCTCTTCGAAGACCGGCAACACCGATTTACGCGACACCGAGGTCCAGCAACCGAACACCACGGACACTTTGTCCTGGGTGATCAATTGACGCGCCTTTTCAGCGAACAGCGGCCAGTTGGACGCAGGGTCAACAACCACGGCTTCCAGCTTCTTGCCGTTCACGCCGCCCTTGGCGTTGATTTCGTCGATGGTCATCAGCGCCATGTCTTTGAGCGACGTTTCGGAGATGGCCATGGTCCCGGACAAAGAATGAAGAATGCCGACCTTGATGGTGTCAGCGGCCTGGGCGGTCCAGGTCAAACCCATAGCGGCGATCGATGCGGACAAGGTGAACGCTTTAAGCAAACTACGACGCTTCATTGGCTAGCTCCATTCTTTGATTTTTTTAGGAAAGGCTGTTGGCGGTGCAGAGGTTGTGTCTGCTTAGGCTTTAGCAAAGGCTGGGCCAACGCCGAAAACGTCGCAGAATCGAATGAAAGCGTCGCGAGCGGGGGAGGGGGCGCACCATTGTGGGATGGCGCGTGAGCCGTGGTGCAGTAGGTGCGCTGATGTGGTGCGAAAAACTGACGTGCCCGACAGGTTTTACGCGAAATGTGTCGCGCGCGGAATCTGTAGGAGCCGGCTCGCTGGCGATAGCGGTGGGTCAGTCAATACCTTCGTAGACGTCAAACCGCATTCGCCAGCAAGCCGGCTCCTACAGTGGAAATAGACGATGCACAGGAAAGGAAAAAGAAGACGGGGCCTGAAACCGGAAATGAGGAGGAATTCATCACTAAACCACCCAAAAAAGGTTCCAGGCCCCGCAGGACGCAATCTAAGCTGTTGTCGCCGATTTGGCAAAGCGCGAAAGGGCTATCCGATCGAGTAACCATATTGCCACCATGGAAATCCCGACGAGCGGAAAGGCAACACCCAGCGCAATCATCACCACTGTCGCCATTTTCCAGCGCGGCAAGTCATGACGCAGCGGCGGAACACCCCAGCCGTTTTGCGGCCGACGTTTCCACCAGATCACAATCCCGCTCACCGAACTGAGCAGCACCATCAGGCAGATGAACAGGATGATCAGCTGATTGATCCAGCCGAACATCTTGCCTTCGTGCAGCATCACGCCCAACTCGGTGGCTCGCGACACCACGCTGTAATCGGCGTAGCGGACGTCCGCCAGCACCTTGCCGCTGTACTGATCGACATGCAGTGTGGCGTCGTTGTGAGGATCGTCTGCAAACACCGACACTGTGAACACACCGTCGGCGGTTTTGGGTGACGTGATGCTGTAGCCAGGTTCGATCTTCCGCTCCTTGGCGATGTCCACGACCCGTTGCAACGTGATCTTGGGCGCGGCAGGTGCGCTGGACATGGCGCTGTGATTCATGTGCGCCGCGTGATCGCCGGACGACACCGGCATGGGTGTGTTTTCCAGCGCCCACGGCACGGTCTGCACGGCGGCCGTGTTCAGGTCGCCCGCCTGTTTATCGGACTTCGGCACGTCATTCCACATCGCCGCAGGAAACGTGTTCCAGACATCGGCGTAGACCTTGCCCCACATCCCCGTCCACGTCATGCCGCTCAAGAGCATGAACAGCAACGCCACCGAACCCCAAAAGCCGGTCACCGCATGCAGGTCGCGCCACAGCACTCGGCCTTTGGCGCTGATCCGCGGCCACAGCACGCCTGCCGATGAACGCCCTCGCGGCCACCACAGATAAAGGCCGGACACCACTAGCACGATGCCCCAACCCGCTGCGAGCTCGACAAGACGATCGCCGACCGTGCCAATCATCAGTTCGCCGTGCAGCTCGCGGGCCATCGCTTGCAGGTTGCTCTTCGCATCCTGGGTGCCGAGGATCTGGCCGTTATAGGGATCGATAAACAGGTTCACGTCGCGGCCGTCTTGTTTCACCACGAACTGCGCGCTGCTCTCCGCGTTCACAGGCGGCAGGTATTTGCTGATCAACACGTTGGGGTAGGCCGCGAGCACACGCTGTTGCTGCTCGTCGGCGCTCAGCAGGTGATGGGCCGGTTTGACCGTCAGCAGGTCGCTGTACATCAACGAGTCCAGCTGCGGTTTGAACAGATAAACCATCCCGGTCAGCGACAGCAGGATCATGAACGGCGCTACGAACAGCCCGGCATAAAAATGCCAGCGCCACGCCAGGTTGTAGAAAGACACGTTGGGTCTGGACACGGTAAAACGCTCCCGTCAGGGATAAGCACGGCGCAGCCCGCTGACGGCGGCATGGCCGTCAGCGGGTCCGAATGTTCTGAATGATCAAGCGACGGAAGCGAAGGGCGGAGCGCGACTGCGTGCGTTGGGGAAGACATGCCGCTGAGCGTGCCCCTGTTGCGGGGTCGCGTTGTAGAAGTCGGCAGGTTTCGGCGGTACAGGCGCAATGACCGCCAACGTCTGGGTCAGTGCGGGGCAACTGAACAGCAGGGTGCAATAGCCGCACTTGGCCCAGATCACATGATCCACGCCTGCCAGGTCAGCCGTCTTTGCGTGGTGTCCGCTGTGATCGGCAGACGACATGTCCATCGGCATGGGCATGTCCATGTCGGCGGTCATCGGGCCGGACATCGCCATGCCCGCGTGATGCTCCATCGGCATCGACTGCGAGATCAGCGGGCCGACGAAAATCATCAGCATCGCGAACAGGCTCAGCCACGCACCCGATATTTTGCGGGGTGCGTGAGCGTGACGACTGCGGATCGCGGACAAGCGGCTCAAGGGCGTTAAGCTTCGATGATCAGGGGCGATTAATGGGCATGGGCAGGCGCCGAATCGTCAGGCGCGTCCTTTTGCACCACCACCTCGACCGCCAGGTCTCCGGCCTTTTCGAAGTGAAGGGTCAACGGGAAGCGCTGGCCAGTCGTCAGCTTCGAGCGGTCCTTCAGGTCCAGCAGCATGACGTGGTAGGCCATTGGGGCGAAGGTCACCGTGCCACCTGCCGGAATGTCTACCGACTCGACCTGCTGCATCTTCATCAGGCCGTCCTGATGCACATGCTGGTGCAATTGAGCCGTGCCCGCGATGGGGCTGTCGACGCTGACCAGGCGATCGGCGTCCGAACCGCCATTTTTGATCACAAAGTAGGCGGCAACGGTGGGCGAGTTCGGTGGCAGCTCCATTGACCACGGGTGAGCGATGGACAGTGGGCCTTTTTCATATTCGTGAGCATCCACCACGCAGGTGGACAGCAGCAACGCTGCCAGCAGCAGAACTTTTTTCAACATGGGGCAGGCCTCTTCAGGTCATTCAGATACGCGATGTAAAGCGTGAACGAACGATCAGACGCGCGGAGAGGCCCGGGGATTGAGGTTGGGCCATAACACCCGAGGTGGCGCGTGGAACACCAGAATGGCATCCGGCAGGCGGACAGGCTGGACGAACACGATGAAACCTGGCTGATTGTCGGCCGGAATCGCCACCATCGACAGAACGCCGGAGCAGCACGGGCAATGCTCCATCAGGGCGTGGTCATTACGCTCCGGGCTGCTTTGATCGGCAGACGAAATGACTGTCGCCACCAAGCGCATGCCGCTGCCGGTACAGAAACTGCCCCATACCACCCGCTCGCCTTGCGTACGCGGCATCGTCGGCGTCATGGGCATCGCCAACATGCCGAACAGCAGCGCAAAGCACGCAACCCAGGCAAAGGCCCGGCGCCGCTTGAGGCTGATGAGGGTACGTTCTTGTTTTTTCATGTCGGCCATTTAGCCTGAATGGGCGCGAGATGTAAAAAGTGTGGGTGCGGCGATGTGTCGCGGGGCGCGATCAATGAACTGGAACAGCCGTCACCTGAATGTCTACCTTTAGCCAAACCCGCATGGCGCTGAAAATGGCCGCCAGATTGTCCATGCTGGGATTGCCGTGTGCTGACAGCATTCGATGCAGGCTTTTGCTGGGTTTATCTGTCTCTCGCGATAACGTTTCAAATCCAATGGTTGCATTAATCAGGTCTCGAAGAATGATACGAGCAACCTCTGGCTCGCCATTGAGAAACACAGTGGCAGCCTCATCCAGCAACCCCTGCGCAAACGCGGGATCATTTTGTATTCGCTCGGTGATCGTATGTTTGTAGCTGCGGGTAAGTGCCATCAGGCGCCTCGCTCATGTCTTTGCTTCTTCTGGGCTTTGTAGTCGGCGATCAGCGTTCTGGCCCGCTTGATGTCTGCTGTCTGGCCTGATTTGGTGCCGCCACCAAACAGGATGATCAACTTTCCGCCTTCTTGAACCAGATAGATCCGGTACCCCGGTCCCCAGTTGATTCGGTACTCCCCCAAACCGTCGAACCACTTGATATTCGAGGTGTTACCGGACTCCATCCTTGCCAGCGCCGTGCTGACTTTCCAAGCCGCTGCGGCCGGTAAGGTGGTAAACCATGTGTTGAAGGGGCTTTTCTGATCTTCGGTTAAATATTCTTGAACGGTGATCATTGGAGGGTGATGGTAACTCTAGCGTTACCATTGATGCCATCAGTTGTTGAGACGTGCATTGTCCCCCTGACGAGGCGGTGGAGTGCGTTACATATTTATGGGTACGCCAAAAGCTCGCCTAGCGCCTGCGATAGCGTTCTCACGTCAAAAAACTCCCGATCAACCTCCGCCAACTTCGGCCGTTTCAGCACCAACACTGGCACCCCACGCTCCCGCGCCACTTCCAGCTTGGGCTCTGTCGCGCTGCTCCCGCTGTTCTTGCTGATCAGCACATCGATCTGGCGACGCTCGAACAACTCTCGCTCGTCCTCAAGGTGAAACGGCCCGCGCGCACCGATGACTTCGCAGCAAGCGTTGCCAGGGCAGACGTCGAGGGCGCGGAGGGTCCAGAACTGGTGGTCGGGGATTTCGTGCAGGTGTTGCAGCGGCTCGCGACCCAGCGTGAAGAGTGGGCGCTTGAAGGGGGCCAGTGCCGTGATGAGTTCTGCCCAGTCCGAGACCTCTCGCCAATTGTCGTCGGGGCTGGCCTGCCAGGCGGGGCGACGCAAGCCCCAGCAGGGAATGCCTGTCAAGGTGGCGGCAGTGGCGGCGTTCCGACTGATCTGCGCGGCGTAAGGATGGGTCGCATCGAGGATCAGACCAATCCCTTCATCGCGTACGAATTGCGCCAGGCCTTCCGCGCCGCCGTAACCGCCGACCCGCACTTGGCATTGCAAGTCGCTTGGCACGCGGCCCACGCCCGCAAGGCTATAGATGTGGTGCGGCCCCAGCATTCGGGCGATGGCCAATGCTTCCGTCACGCCGCCCAGCAGCAGGATGCGCGTCACGTGAAGGCCCCCGCGTGACCTACGATGCCACCTTGCCGATCAATGGCAAACACCTCGACCTGCACCTGCGAAGGCACCACGCTGCGGGCGAAATCCAGCGCGTGCTGACACACCGCATCCCCCAATGTCACACCGACTGCCGACGCCATGGCCAGCGCCTGTTGGCTGGTGTTGGCTTCGCGAATCCGCTGCTGCAATTGGGCGTCAGCGCCGACGTCGGCGGCCCATTGCGCCAGTTGGTCCAGATTGATGCTGGAGTGGCGGCTGTGCAGGTCCATGTGTCCGGCGGCGAGCTTGCTGATCTTGCCGAAGCCGCCGCACAGGCTGAGTTTATCCACAGGGACCTTGCGCAGATGCTTGAGGACAGCGCCGACGAAATCGCCCATCTCGATCAGTGCGATGTCGGGCAGGTCATAGACCCGGCGCATGGTGTCTTCGCTGGCGTTGCCGGTGCAGGCGGCGATGTGTTGGTAGCCGTTGGTCTTGGCGACGTCGATGCCTTGATGAATCGACGCGATGTAGGCCGCGCAGGAAAACGGCCGGACGATGCCGCTGGTGCCGAGAATCGACAGCCCGCCCAGAATGCCCAGGCGCGGGTTCATGGTTTTGAGCGCCAGCTCGCTGCCCTTTTCCACGCAGACCGTGACTTCGAAGCCACCGGCATAACTCAGGTCAGCCGCCAACTGAGTCAGGTGCTCGGTCATCATGCGCCGGGGCACGGGGTTGATGGCCGGCTCGCCGACGCCCAGCACCAGGCCTGGGCGGGTCACGGTGCCGACGCCGGGGCCTGCGACGAATCTCACACCGGGTTCGGACATCAGCCGCACCTGCGAGTACAACAACGCACCGTGGGTGACGTCGGGGTCATCACCCGCGTCCTTGATCGTGCCCGCTTCCGCGCCACCTTCGATGGCCCGGCAAAACTCCAGCCGCATCTGCACCTGCTTGCCCTTGGGCAGCGTGATGTCGATGGCGTCGTTCACCTCACCCGCCAACAGCAATCGCGCCGCCGCGAGGGAGGTCGCCGTGGCGCAGCTGCCGGTGGTCAGGCCGCTGCGCAGAGGGGCGGGTTGCTCGGCGGTTTCGTCGCGCATCAGGGCTTGATCGCTTCGAGCAGGGTGATGGGCAGTGCCTGACGCCACGTGTCGAATTTGCCCAGCGGCTTCGAGTGCGCGATGTGAATGCGCGTCAGTTCGCCGCCATGCCGTTCACGCCAGTTCACCAGCATCGCTTCGCTTTGCAGCGTGACGGCGTTGGCGATCAAACGGCCACCTGAACGCAATTGCTCCCAGCAGCCGTCCAGCACGCCGGTTCGTGTCACGCCGCCGCCAATGAAAATCGCGTCGGGGCGTTCCAGCCCTTCAAGCGCGTCGGGCGCGCGGCCGCGCACCAATTGCAGACCGGGAACCCCAAGCGCGTCGCGGTTGAATTCGATCAGTTGATGGCGATCTTCATTGGACTCAATGGCGATGGCGCGGCAGGTGGGATGGGCGCGCATCCACTCAATGCCGATGGAGCCGCACCCAGCGCCGACGTCCCACAGCAGCTCGCCAGGCACAGGCGCCAGACGGGCGAGGGTAATCGCGCGCACATCGCGCTTGGTCAACTGGCCGTCGTGACGAAACGCGTCATCGGGGAGTCCGCCGAGGGGCGACAGTCGCAGGGTATTCGGCGCGGCGCGGCAGTCGATGGCCACCAGATTCAGGGGCGCGATGTCTGGGTCCGACCAGTCCTGAGCGGTGCCGTCCACACGGCGTTCCGCCGGGCCGCCCAAGTGTTCGAGGACGGTCATGTGGCTGGGCCCGAAACCCCGCTCGCGCAGCAAGGCCGCCATCGCGGCGGGGCTGTGTCCGTCATTGCTCAGCACCAGCAGGCGCAAACCGTGATGCAGTTGCGCGTTCAATGCCGCCAAGGGGCGAGCGACCACCGACAGTGTCACCACATCCTGCAACGCCCAGCCCAAGCGGGCGGCAGCCAGCGAGTAGGAGGAAGGGGCGGGGATCACGCGCATCTGCTCGACAGGCACCTGGCGTGTCAGGCTGACGCCGACGCCAAACAGCATCGGGTCGCCGCTGGCAATCACACAGACCGGCTCACCGCGCTGCTCCAGCACGGGCTGCAGGGAAAACGGACTCGGCCACTGACGGCGTTCGGCCTGGATACACGGCGGCAACAGGTCCAGCTGGCGCGAGCTGCCGAACACCTGACGCGCCTGCAATAGCGCATGCCGCGCATTCTTGCCCAGCCCCTTGTAGCCGTCCTCACCGATTCCCACGACTGTCAGCCACGGCGACATGTATTGCCCTCAGACCCAATGCTTGCGACAGACCGATTTGAAAGGCCTGTGGATAAAGGTGGGCATGATACCGCGCTGGCAGGGCCTCGTCGTCCATGGGCCTGTCGCAAAGATGAGCGCAATCCTCTGTGGGAGCGAATTCATTCGCGAGACGTCTTCATGGGCGAAAAAGATGTATCGAATGTGAGGCCGCTTCGCGAATAAATTCGCTCCTACAGATTCCGGGCCCGGCATTCATTCGGATGTGGCTGAATGATCTGCCTGCGCCCATGCGTTTGTCAGGCATTTGAAGATCGGAAGTAGGGCATTTCTGAAACTTCCGTAGTCATGCCCAAATCCCCGCGGCATCTACTGACAACCCCCAAAACCGACCCCTATCGTCCTCGCCTTCTTCAAACGATCAGGACGATCCCTGCATGTCCACGCCTTACGCGCTCATCAATGACGGAAAACGCAGCCTCTCCTGGTATCGAGAGGGTCTCGTGATGGGTGGGCGCGCCCACCAGAAATTCGACCGGGTCAACGCTCACCTCGGCTTGGGGGGCATGGGCAAGCCGGGAGAGTTGATCATCGTGGGTGACGACTCAACGGAGATGTGCACACCGGACGAGGAAATGCTCATGTTCCATGCTCGAAACGTCCATCAGACCCTCTTGGGCAGCAACAACGCCAGCGCACACCTGCAGACCCACAATTACGACTTGCTGCAAAGCATCATGACCTACGGCTCCATCGGCGTCGGCAGTGCCACCTCGGCGTGGGCAACGCACCTGAATCAGGTGCAGGACACGCTGAAAGACATCGGTACGGCGTATCAGAAATGGCGCTTCGGGGTGTTCACCAAGGATCAGTTTCTCGCACAGCGAAAGGCGCTTTTCAGCACGCTCGACGGCCAGCTACGCGGGATCGGACGCTGGGGAACTGGGCTCAAGAACAACTCGTCGATCAAGAAAATGCTGGGGATCTCCAGCAAGCGATACCTGCACACCGGCGAGATCGCCAGCTATGCGAAGAACATCAAACGCATGGGCAACGTGGCACGTCATTTGAGCTCGGGAACGGTGGTGGGCGTGATGCTGGACGTTGGCGCCGGTGGATTGGAAATCAAGGAGGCCTGCTCGACGGGGCGCGAACAGCAATGCACGAAGGCGAAGTTTGTGGAGGTGGGGAAGATGATGCTTGGGATTCCGGTGGCGTGGAAAGGTGGAGCTGTCGCGGGCCCCGCTGCAGCCCAACTGTGTCTGAGGATGGCGGGACCGTCTCGTGGCGCGAGTGTTGTCGTATGCGGGATCGCGGGAGGTGCGCTGGCTGGCTGGGGGGCTGGCAAGGGCGGTTCGGTTGCTGGAGAGGTGTTAAGTACGATGTTGTATGAGGTCATTGAAGGTGAATGATCTTTTCTTATTGTGGGTTGCTCTTATCTCAGCCGGTTTTTTACTCATTGGACATTGCCTTGCGCTCTATGCCGCGTACCGTGTCCTCCCTGAGATTGAACGACGGTTGTACAACTGCAAAATCGTTACAGATGCCATTAGATTTTGGGGCCCGTACAGCCATCCGGGAAGGATGTATCGCTACTCGATGCTCAGCTTGGTACTGACGTCTCCCCGGCTTTTGCACAAGCATGGCCTGATTGATCTCGAACAAGTGCGCAGCCTTTCTGTAAAGCATCGACGTTGGATAAGCATTCCGTCGAGGATCGGAGGCATCGGCCTTATCACAATGTTGACGGCGCTGGCGCTTACAGGACGGCTTTGGTAGCCCTCACTGTGTTCATAGGCGGAGCTGGCTCGTAACTTTTGGCTAGCGTCTTATACGGCTCATTCCGTAGGTCTGCGGCGGTTATAACTGAGGCGGGTGGAGCGATGCTCTACGAGTTGATTGGCGATGAGTGACCGTTTTTTGGAATGGATCGCTTTGATATCAGGCGTGATTGTGGTTGTGAGTTTTTGCATGGATGTCTACGTCAAATACTTCGTATTGGAAAAAGTTGAAGCCCAACTAAAAAGTTGCAAAATCGTCGAAGACGCACGCTTGCTGTGGAGCGGCAGTGGCTTCGTAGGTAGACGACACAGATTGGTGGCAGTCAACCTTGCGCTGACATCCACCGAGCTTCTATTTGAGAATGGGCTGGTGGATGTCGGCGAGGTCAAGCAGGTGCCCTCTCACCTGAGGCGGTGGATTTGCATACCTGACACGATCGGGCTGGGAGGTTTCGTCGTTGGGATGATTGCTTTGGCGCTGCTGGGCAAACTTTGGTAACGCTATTGATGTGGACGGGCATTACGGCTGCGGTAGTGCAGCTCATCGGTTTTCTCTTCATGCTCTACGCCGCCTATTTCATCCTCCCCGAGATTGAACGGCATTTGTACAGCTGCAAACTGGTCACGGATGCCAAGAAATTCTGGGGGCCGTACAGTCATGCCGGGAAAATGTACCGGTATTCAATGCTCAGGCTGGTGTTGACGTCCTCTCGGCTTCTTGAACGGAAAGGCTTGATCGATGTTGAGCAAGTGAACAGCCTTTCCCTTCGACACCGGCGATGGGTGTACCTTCCTGTGCGGTTTACAGGAGTGGGTAGCTGTGGCGTGTTCATAGTCGGGGCCCTCCTCGGCGCATTCTGGTAACGCACACTTCCCATCCGACAGACCGCCTTTTCATGCCTGCCGCCAAAGCAGGCATAATACCGCCCTCACAGATCCCGCGATCTGCACTTCCCGACCCGATCACGTCAGGTGACCCTTTGGCCGAGCCGCTGTCTGCTCGTATTCCCGTTGCGCCCCTACGCCCCTCGGCTTGTCCGGGGTTGTTGCGTATCGTCCCGGCGCTGGATGGAGGTATCTGTCGGATCAAGCTGCCCGGCGGCGTGATCACGGCTGGGCAGGCGTTCGCCGTGGCTGATGCTGCCGAGCACTTCGCGGGCGGGGTAATTGAGGCGACGAATCGCGGCAACGTGCAGATTCGTGGCATCGGTGCCGATCACGAGGGTTTGATCACGACGTTGCTGGATGCGGGCCTCGGCCCAAAAAATCCCGCCAGCGATGACGTGCGCAATCTCATGCTGAGCCCCACGGCGGGTGTCGATCCCGAGCAACTGTTCGACGTGCGTCCGCTGGCTGCGAAGCTCCTGCACACGCTGGAAACCCATCCCCGCTTTCACGAGCTGTCGCCGAAGTTCGCCGTGTCGCTGGACGCGGGCGAAGGCGTGGCGATGCTCGAACACCCTCACGATCTGTGGCTGTCAGCGCTGAGCGTGGAGGACGAGACGCTGCTGGGCTTTGGCCTGGCGGGTTGTCCTGCGACCGACTCGCCGCTGGCGGCGGTGTCGCTGGATGCCGGGCATGATCTGGTGGTGGCGGTTCTGGAGTTGTTCCTCGAACACGCGCGTCCCGATCAGGCCCGCATGCGCCATCTGCTGGCCGACATGCCTGCCGATCAGTTCCTCGCACAGCTCTTGGAGCGTTTGCCGTATTCCGTGCGGGTTGATCAAAAAATAACCACGTGGCGTCGCACGCCGATCAGACTCAATGCGCACATCGGGTTTTATCCACAGCGCCATCCGGATTTCACCTCGGTGGGTGCTGTCGTGCCTTTAGGGCGCTTGAATCCGTCCATGTTGCGCAGCGCTGCGACGCTCGCCGTTGAGCTGGGTGACGGCACCCTGGCAATGACCCCATGGCAGAGCCTGATGTTGCGCAATGTCCGCACTGAAAACGGTTCGCGTGCTGTCGACGGTTTACGTAAGGCGGGCCTGCTGTGCGACGCCGATCAAGCCCTGTCGCAGATGATTGCCTGCACCGGCTCCGCCGCCTGCGGCAAAGGGCTGGCAGACACCAAGGCCGATGCGCGGCAACTGGCGGCCTGCCTGCAACGCGAGGGTGTCAGCCAGGCTGTGCACCTGTCGGGTTGCGACCGGTCCTGCGCCGCCGCTCATGTCGCGCCGATTACGTTGCTGGCGGTGTCCGCTGGCCGTTACGACCTGTATTTTCGCCACGCAGAACAGCCGGGTTTTGGCGAGCTGCGAGGGCGTGACCTCACTATAGAAGCAGTCGGTGCGTTGTTGACCGCCGACTCACGGAGCAACACCGATGATTGATTACATCCGCGACGGCCAGAAGATTTATCGCAACTCCTTCGCGATCATTCGCGCCGAAGCCCGGCTCGACACCATTCCGGCCGACCTGGAAAAGCTCGCTGTGCGCGTGATCCACGCGTGCGGCATGGTCGATGCGGTCGAAGGGCTGCGCTTCTCGCCCGGCGCTGGCACGGCAGGGCGTCAAGCCCTGGCGGCAGGCGCGCCGATTTTGTGTGATGCGCACATGGTGGCTGAAGGCGTGACCCGCGCCCGTTTGACCGCGAACAATCAGGTCATCTGCACCCTGAAAAACGAAGGTGTGCCCGAACTGGCCCGTGAGCTGGGCAACACCCGTTCCGCCGCTGCGCTGGAATTGTGGCGCCCACATCTGGAAGGCGCGGTCGTGGTCATCGGCAACGCACCGACCGCGTTGTTTTACCTGCTGGAGATGATCGACGCTGGCGCTCCGAAACCCGCGCTGATCCTCGGATTTCCGGTCGGCTTCGTCGGGGCTGCGGAATCCAAGGACATGCTCGCCGCTGACAGCCGAGGCGTGCCGTACGTGATCATGCAGGGCCGTCGTGGCGGCAGTGCCATGGCTGCCGCTGCGGTTAACGCCCTCGCCACGGAGGTCGAATGATGCAGGCTCGCGGTCGTCTGATTGGTCTGGGCGTGGGGCCCGGTGATCCTGAGCTGATCACCGTCAAGGCGCTTCGCCTGTTGCGCGAGTCGCCGGTGGTGGCGTATTTCGTCGCCAAGGGCAAGAAGGGCAATGCCTTCGGCATCATCGAAGCGCATCTGCAAGACGCTCAAACGCTGATGCCACTGGTGTATCCGGTGACCACCGAAGTGCTGCCCGAGCCGATGTCCTACGAGCAGATCATCAGCGATTTCTACGACACCGCCAGCCTCGACGTTGCCGCGCATCTGGATGCCGGTCGCGACGTGGCGGTCATCTGTGAGGGTGACCCGTTCTTCTACGGCTCCTACATGTACCTGCACGACCGCTTGGCTGAGCGCTACGAAGCTGAAGTGGTGCCGGGTGTCTGCTCGATGCTCGGCGGCGCCTCCGTTTTGGGTGCGCCCCTGGTGTATCGCAATCAGAGCCTGTCGGTGCTGTCGGGCGTGTTGTCCGCCGATGAGCTCAAACGCAAGCTGGTGGACGCCGACGCGGCGGTCATCATGAAGCTGGGCCGCAACCTGCCGAAAGTGCGCCAGGTATTGGTGGAAACGGGCTTGGCGGAACGCGCGCTGTATGTCGAGCGCGCCACCATGAGCAATCAGAAAATCGTGCCGTTGGCCGAGGTCGATCCGATGTCGTCGCCGTATTTCTCGCTGATCATCGTACCCGGCGAAAGGTGGCAAGGCTGATGGGCGCTTCCAGTCAGAAAGCCCCGGCCATCGTCATCTTGGGCAAGGGCGCGCTGAACACGGCGCGGCGTATTCAACAGTTGTACCCGGACGCGTTGATTCACGGGTTGATCGAGCGCGTTGAAGGGGTTGACCGAAGCTATGCCGATTTTGGCGCGACGCTTCGTCAGCTGTATCAACAGGACACACCGATCATCGCCCTGTGTGCGGCGGGTATTGTCATTCGCACCCTCGCGCCGGTGTTGCTGGAGAAGGGCGCCGAGCCGCCCGTTCTTGCCGTTGCCGAAGACGGCAGCGCGGTGGTGCCGCTCTTGGGTGGACTGGGTGGCGTCAACGTCATGGCCCGCGAGATTGCTGCGGGCTTGAACACAGCTGCCGCGATCACCACCAGCGGCGAGCTGCGTTTCGGCACCTGCCTGCTCAATCCACCCTCCGGCTACGCGCTGGCCGACCTGGAGTTGGGCAAGCGTTTCGTCTCAGATTTGCTCTCCGGTGAAAGCGTGCGCATTGAAGGTGCGGCGCCTTGGCTGGCGCAAGCGCAATTGCCGGAGGACGATCACGCGCACCTGGCGATTCATGTCGGGTACGCCGAGCGTGAGCCGTTGGCCAACGAACTGCTGATCTACCCGCGCAATGTGTTGGTGGCGGTCGAGGCATCGGTCGAGAACATCGCCGACGTTGTGAAGGCCACGCTGCACGAATCGCGCATCGCGCTGCAATCGCTTGCCTGCTTGCTGGCGGGTGAAAGCGACATGGCTCGCCCGCAATTGCATGCCGCCGCCGATGCCTTGGGTGTACCCGTGCGCTTTACTTCGACAGCGTCGCCGAGCGACATGGCACAGCAGGTCTTGCCCCAGTTACTGCCCCCGGTCACGCCCATTGACGGCCTCGCCATTGCCGTCGCACCGCAACCGCTGGACATCGAAAAGATCGGTCGCGGACGTGGTCGGCTCGCCGTCATCGGCCTTGGCCCCGGGGCTGCCGAGTTCATGATTCCTGCCGTCAAGGCTGAGCTGGCGCGGGCCAACGATGTGCTGGGTTACGAAACCTACGTGCGCATGGCTGGGCCGTTTCGGACCGATCAAGTGCTGCATTGCACCGATAATCGGGAGGAAATGCAGCGCGCTCGCCACGCCTTCGAACTGGCCGCCCAAGGGCGCTCGGTGGTGGTCGTATCATCGGGTGATCCGGGCGTGTTCGCCATGGCGGCGGCGGTGCTGGAAGCATTGCATGAGTCCGATGATCCACTGTGGCATTCGGTGGATCTGGAGATCCTGCCAGGGGTTTCAGCTTCACTGGCCACGGCCGCTCAAGCCGGCGCGCCACTGGGGCATGACTTCTGCGTGATGTCCCTGTCGGACAACCTCAAATCGTGGGAAATCATCGAAAAGCGTCTGGACCTCGCCTGTCAGGCAGACCTGGCGCTGGCGTTCTACAACCCGATCTCCCGCTCCCGACCGTGGCAATTGGGGCGTGCGTTGGAGATTGTCCGTCAACATCGCACGCCAGAAACGCCGGTGACCTTGGGGCGTGACATTGGCCGACCGGGCCAGACTCTGCGCGTGATTACACTGGGCGAGCTCACCCCCGAACAAGTCGACATGCGGACCATGGTGCTGGTCGGCTCATCGCTGACCTGCACCTTTCCACGCGTCGATGGCACTCAGTGGGTGTACACCCCACGTTGGTATGGCGCCAAGCCCTCTCATTAAGTTGTAGATGTGAAGGAGGGAGACTTCGGAATCCCTCCGTATCTGCGTAGGAAAGAGCGTTTCTGCGATGGGAAAAATCCGTCCCTGATGTCTGGAAAAAGCATCCAGCCGAGCGCGCATCTTTTCCACGGTGTTAACCCCTCATTGTCAGTCCGATCACTCTATGGTCAGAAGCTCCCGGCGTGCGGGCGCTTCAGGTCGTGGTGCGCATTTGCTCACGTTTATTTTGATGCGAAATCGTGAACGCATGTAACGAGTGGTACAGCGTTCCGACCCTCCATTTGGCGCTAGGGTGATCACGTCCACGACGGACAACTTTTCTTAAAAGGACTTAGCAATGAACAACCAAGAGTTTCTGGATCACCTGGCCTCCGTGCCTTCCCTGGATTCCATTCCTCCTGCCATCACTGCGCGCACGGCACGCACCGACCTGATCGAGCCCGCCAGCGGCGCTGTGGTAGGTCAGGCGGTTCTCGGCTTCGTCGCAGGCATGAGCCAGCAAGCACGTGAGGACGTGCTGGACACCTTCACCTACGCCACCCTGGCGGCGGACAAGCGTTACAACGTCGTGAGCGACAATGGCGAGTGGTACAAGACCTTCCGTTCAGCCATGACCCGCGCGTTGAACTGGGCGCCTCAAGACATCGCGTTCGTCAGCCACTCCAGCCGTGAACGTGTCCTGACCATGGACAAGATCGGTCTGGACCTCATCGCTTCTTCCATCGCCGCTGTCGGCACTGGTGGGGCGGCAGGACCGCTGATGCTGCAAATCGCCGGTGACGCTGTCGAGGCGCTGAAACAAGGGGATGAGCCGGTCCGTCTGTTCAACAGCCGCACCAAAAAACCGGGTGGCGCCCGTTTCATGGTGGGCGGATGCAACGAAAGCGCAGACGGTGTCATCACGCTGGCCGTGGGCGCAGTCGAGGCGAAAACCCGGATCAACGTCACTAACGTTCTGTTCGTCAACTGGAACTCGGTGGCTGTCGACCTGAACAAAAGCGCCGACGTCTTTATCTTCAATCAGTCGCTGTACGCCCACCGTCGTGAGCTCGTTCGTCAAAAGCTGCTCGAAGCGTCCGACGCGGCGTTCATGGAATTCCCGATCTAAGGGACGAGGCCGTGGAGTTTTCCGCGGCCTTCTTTCACAGGAGTGAGCATGATGACTCAGGACATCGTGGAAACGTATTTGAATGATGGCGTGCTGATGATGTTTGCCGCACCCGTGGATCAGGCTTTCAAGCGCGATGCGATGGATTCCAGCCTGTACGCGCAATTGGCCGCGAGCAAGCAGCACGACAGATTCACACATTATCGCGAGTGGCAGACGACGCTTTTAAAAGCCATGACGACATTCGGCTGGTTGCGGCTGGACCTCTCGGACAAACACGGGATCACGGACGAGACGTTTGTGGTAGCCGAAAGGCTTCGGGAGCTATTGCCCGATTCGTTTGCCTTTTTGCGCGGGAAGAAGCTGGACACTTTTTTAGCGTCTCTTTGCGTCACCCACGCCAGCAAGATTGCCCAGGTGATGGTGGCGCAAGACGCTCAGGTAGCAGCAAGCCCGTCAGGCTCTAAAGCCGGAAACGCGTCGTGTGCTGAACCCGTATCGTCTGTCGTACTCCAGGTCGCCTTTGTGCTGCCTTCGCGACAAAAGGTCTTGCTCTGTGTGGCATTCGAAACCCTGGAACCCGTCGCGGCCAACCCATTCGCACAGCGCTTGACGAAGAGCCGGTTGGTGGGAGAAGTCAGGTCGTTTGGTTTCGTCGGTACGCTGGATGACCTGCGCTATGCGCAATTTCGGGAGCGGGTGGACGCGGCCCTCGCGGGCAAGCGCGCTGGGTTGTCGCACGCCATCCAGGGGGTGGAGCCATGAAGGGGGCGAAGGGTGCAATCGTCGGCTCCAGCATGGTTTCGCTGTACAACGGGATCGACGCGCAAGACCGCGAAGATATCTTTGACTGCCTGCTGTATGCCGATGTGTTCGCAAGCCGTTTTCACGACCAGAGAAAGGACTATTCCAACTGGCTGTTTCGCTACCGCAGACGGTTGGAAACCCGAGGCTGGGTGCTGGAAAACCCGATCAGGCACACGCCTCACGTCATTTTTCGAGCTGCGGACCTTGATGCGGCCACGTTCCACGTCATCGACTCGACGGGGGCGAGGGCACTCGCGGATCTGGCGCAGGCCACATGGCGATCGACAAGGATCAATCGTCATGCGGATCATTTTTTCAGCCGAAGCTCACAGGATGGTGAACTGGCCCGCTTTCAAATGGTGCCGTGCATGAGCGATGCCGACGGGACGGTTTTGATGTTGATCTGCGCCATCCGACTCACCGGCTCGGTTGACATCCGCGACTTCGAGTTCTGGACCGAAACCCGCCGTGAAATGCTCCTGCGCATCAGTGGCGGGGTGTACCGCTTTGATCGGGCGGTTTACGAGAAATACCGGGAGGACGTCCGCACACAACTGATTGGCAGCTCCGACCGGGCGATCAAGGAGTTCCCCATCTGACCGTCACGGCACCAGATAGCCCTTGATGCCCGTGAAAATGATCTGAGCCGCCAGCGCGCAAACGAACAGCCCCATCAAGCGGCTGACGATCTGCAGGCCCTGATCACCCAGAATACGTTCGATGCTGTGGGAGAGATAAAGCACCACACCCACCGTGAAGCTCGCCAGCGCAATGCTCACGATCGCGGTGAGTTTGTCGTCCCAGTGGGGCTGGCTGACGCCCATCACCAGCAATGCGCCGATGGTGCCAGGACCGACGGTGATAGGGATGGTCAGGGGGACGATGGCAACGTCCTGCTGCACGTTGTCGGTCTGCACGCCGGACTTGCCTTGCGCCATGCCCAACGCCGAAATGAACAGCACGCTGCCGGCGCCGATACGGAAGGCGTCGGCGGTGATGCCGAACACCCCGAAGATCACCCGACCGAACAGGTACAGCAACACGCTGGACACCAACGTAGCAAAGGCAATTTTCCACGCCAGATAGCGACGCTCTTTACGCGAATAACCGCGGCTCAGACTGATAAAGCACGACAGGACGAAGAACGGGCTGTAAAGCACCAGCATCTTCAGATAAACGCTGAACAGCACATGAAGCATGGTTTGAGCTCGTGGCGGCAGACTCGGACGGGAGGAAGTCTATCAGGCGTTGAGCGAGGAGGCGGGTCAGTTTTGCTGATAGCGGTCTTGATCGTCAGTGTCGTCGCCACTCTGACGGCGCGCCCTTTGCTCGACCCAGTGTTCCACCAGTTCCCGCAGCTGCGAGAGCTCTACCGGTTTGGACATGTGGCCGTCCATGCCGGACTGGCGGGCGCGGTCTTTGTGCTCGGTCAGAATGTGCGCGGTCAATGCCACCACGGGGGTGCGGAGCCGCTGGTTACCCAGCTCCCAGGCGCGCAACTGCTGGGTGGCAGAGAAACCGTCGAGGATCGGCATTTCGCAATCCATCAGCACCAGGTCGTAGCGCTGGGCTTTCATGGCTTGCAGGGCTTCTTCGCCGTTGCTGGCCGTATCCGGTTGCAGGTTAAGCTTGCCGAGCATGCCACGAATCACCTTCGTGGAAATGCTGTTGTCTTCGGCCACCAGAATCCGGAAGTCGCTGGGCACGTCCACTTCGCCGAGGACGGCTGGGGAAGGAGGGTAAGGCGCCTGGCCCTTGTTGCGTTGATTCAATTCGTCCGCCAGCGTGGTCTTGAGCGTGTAACCCGCGACGGGCTTGGCGAGGATGCGCTTGACCCCCGCGTTGCGTGCAATGACTTTACTCGGAGCGTTGCTGATGCCGGTCAGCATGATCAACAGGATGTCGTGGTTGAGGCTCGGGTCTTCTTTGATCTTGGCGGCCAGCTGCATGCCGGTCATGCCAGGCATGTTCTGGTCCAGCAGCACGATGTCGAAGTAATCACGCAGGTGGGCCTTGGTGCGCAGCAAGGCCAATGCCTCTTTGCCAGACGGTACGGCGCTGACGTTTAGCCCCCAGGCGCTGCACTGTTGCACCAGCACTTTGCGGCAGGTGTCGTTGTCGTCCACCACCAGCACTCGCGCACCTTTGAGCGGGCTGTCGAGGTCAGCCGGTGGTTGCTCCAGACGTTCCGGGTCCAGCGGCAGGCTCAGCCACAACGTGCTGCCTTGGTTGCTGCCGCTCTGAATGCCGAATTCCCCGTTCATCAACAAGATCAGCTGGCGGGCAATCACCAACCCCAAATGGCCGCCGACTTTGCTGGCCGCGAGGAAATTCTTGCTGTGCAGTTCCGCGTGGAGCAGGGCGTCGCGTTCCTTGGCGGTCAGCGGCGTGCCGCTGTCCTGAACGGCGATGCGCAGCCGCGGTTTGCCGCCCCGAGAGTCGAGCGCGACGACCAACAGAATTTCGCCCTCGTCAGTTTTCTTGAGGGCGTTTTCCAGCAGGCTCAGCAGGGTTTGGCGCAAGCGGGTCGGGTCGCCGCTGATCACGCGGGGAACCTGCGGCTGAATGAAGCTGATCAGCTCGACGCTTTGCTGTTCGGCTTTCGCCCGAAAAATACTCAGGCAGTCCTCGATCATGGCGTTGAGGTCGAATTGCACATCGTCCAACTCGATCTGCCCGGATTCCAGTTTGGTGATGTCGAGAATCTCGTTGATCAGCGTCAGCAGCTCATTGCCCGCGCTGTGAATGGTCTGCACGTAATCGCGCTGTTTGACGGACAGCGGGGTGCCCAGCAGCAGCTCGGTCATGCCCAGCACGCCGTTCATGGGCGTGCGGATTTCATGGCTGATCTTCGCCAGGAATTCAGCCTTGGCGTTGATTTCGGCCGTGCTGGCCGCAAGTTCCCGGCTGATGCTGAAGTTGTCTTCGGTGATGCTGCGATGGCGCTCGCTCAGGGCAATGCTCATCAGCAGGCCGCACAGGCAGAACATGCCCAGGACGGCGATGATCAGGGTCTGCGCAGCGATGGTCGTGAGCCACAGCATCGCAGGCAGAACGACCAGATTGCCGAGGTTGAACACGATCATCGCGATCACGAACGGTCGTGCCGGTCGGTAGCCTTTTTGCAGGTGATAGATCGACACCAGCGTGATGGTCAGCGTGGTCAGCGCTACCAGCAAGAACGTCATGATGTTCAGCGGCAGGGTATCGACGAACAGCACCAGGAGACCACCGAAGCCGACGATCAGCAGTACGCTCATCAGCAGGCGATTGAGTGTTTCAGCGCCTCGCTGAATGAAGAAACAGTAGGCGTACATCAGTCCCGTGGCAGCCGCCATCAGCAAGGCGAGGTGAGCGCTCGGGGTTTGTGCGAGGTGCCAATGGGGCAGCCACGACGCTTGCAGGTTCAGCAGCAACAGCGCGCTGAGCCCCAGAAAACCTTCGCACGCCGCCAGCCACAGGCTGCTCACCGAGCGCGATTGAGCGTAGCGGGTGATGTTCTGCACGATCAGCATGATCAGCGAACCGAAGAACAGCCCGAGCAACAGTGGACGGCGCTCGTCGGCCGCGCTGGCTACGGCGGATTCCAGCGAAATGTTCGGGCGCAGCTCTTGCTCGGATTTCAGGCGCAGATAAAGGTCCAGCGGCCTGTCGCTTTGCGGCACGGGGAGCAGAAAGTCGATAGAGGGCAACGGTTGTGCCGCCCGTGGGACTTTGTTTCCGGAGCGCGAGTGATCGATCAGGGCTTCGCCGTCGATGACGTACATGTCAACGGTGGCCAGATCGGGCGCGAAGATGCGCACGAGTTGCTCGTGATCGGTCGGGGGGAGGCGATAGTGCAGCCACAACGCAGCTTCACGGCTGATGGCGCGAACCTGGTCGAGTTCAACGGGGCTGAATTGGGTGTCGTAATGGGGAGAGCGAATGTCGCTGAGTTGGAGATTCGCCTGATCGTCGACAAGCGTTGACCATCCTGCGCTGACCTCGGCCGAAGCCGTGGGCACACAGAGGAGGGTCATCATCGCGATGATCGAACAAGCGGCAATCCTGAGCCAGCGCACGGCGAAATCCCTTCGTGAATGAAGCCAGTTACCCTGGTGCGGCCCAGAATGATCGGACAGTCGCCTGGTTTCAGGCGACTGTCCGGCCTCGGGCTTACTCCAGGTGTTCGCCGCGTTCCCGGGCAATGGCGCGGTAGCCAATGTCCTTGCGGTAGAAACAGCCTTCCCAGTCAATCTTTGCAGCCAGTTCATACGCCTGCTTTTGCGCGTCGCCAACGGTGTCGCCCAGTGCAGTGGCACACAGGACGCGGCCACCGGAGGTCACGACCTGACCGTCTTTCAACGCAGTGCCCGCGTGGAACACTTTGCCCGGCAATGTCGCAGCAGCGTCCAGGCCGTTGATCGCGGCGCCCTTGGCGTAATCGCCAGGGTATCCGCCTGCGGCCAGTACGATGCCCAGACTCGGACGTGGGTCCCACTGAGCTTCCACTTTGTCCAGAGCTTGCGCCAAAGCGGCCTCGACCAGCAAGACCAGGCTCGATTGCAGACGCAGCATCACCGGTTGGGTTTCCGGGTCGCCGAAGCGGCAGTTGAATTCGATGACCTTCGGATTGCCTGCCTTGTCGATCATGAGACCAGCATAGAGGAAGCCGGTGTAAACGTTACCTTCGTCCGCCATGCCTCGGACGGTCGGCCATATGACCTGATCCATCACGCGCTGATGCACGTCAGCGGTCACGACGGGAGCAGGGGAGTACGCACCCATGCCACCGGTGTTCGGGCCGCTGTCGCCGTCGCCGACGCGTTTGTGGTCCTGGCTGGTGGCCATCGGCAACACGTTCTTGCCGTCAACCATGACGATGAAGCTCGCTTCTTCGCCGTCCAGGAATTCTTCGATCACGACGCGGGAACCGGCATCACCGAAGGCATTGCCCGCGAGCATGTCTCGGACAGCCTCTTCAGCCTCTTCCAGCGTCATCGCGACGATCACGCCTTTACCGGCGGCCAGGCCGTCAGCCTTGATCACGATCGGCGCGCCTTTCTCGCGCAGGTACGTCAGCGCAGGCTCGATCTCGGTGAAGTTCTGGTAATCGGCCGTCGGGATTTTATGGCGTGCCAGAAAATCCTTGGTGAAGGCCTTGGAGCCTTCCAGTTGGGCGGCACCTTTGGTCGGACCGAAACAGTCCAGGCCACGGGAGCGGAACAGGTCCACGACACCGGCGACCAGCGGGACTTCAGGGCCGACGATGGTCAGCGAAACGTTCTTCTCGGCGAAATCGGCCAGTTGTTCCAGGGCCAGCACGTCGATGGCAACGTTCTCGCACTTGGCTTCGATGGCGGTCCCGGCGTTACCCGGCGCGACGAAGACCTTCTGCACGCGAGGGTCCTGCGCGACCTTCCAGGCCAGCGCGTGTTCACGGCCACCGCTGCCGATGATGAGTACGTTCATTTTAAAAACCTCGATGACGCTAATGCTGTGGGTGTCGCCTGGTATCTGCGGTTCGCAGATCCTGTAGGAGTGAGCTTGCTCGCGATTGGACGGTACAGCCGACGTGATTCCAGCGTCAGGAACATCGCATCGCGAGCAAGCTCACTCCTACAGGAGATGGCGTGCAATCCGGCAGCCGCGTGTATTAACGCAGCTGACGTCGTATCAATGCCTAAAGTGGCGCATGCCGGTGAACACCATCGCGATACCTGCTTCATCGGCAGCAGCAATGACTTCTGCATCACGCATCGAGCCACCCGGCTGGATCACCGCAGTGATACCGACCTTGGCGGCGTTGTCCAGACCGTCGCGGAACGGGAAGAACGCGTCCGATGCCATCACCGAACCGGCGACCTGCAGGCCAGCGTGTTCAGCCTTGATGGCAGCAATACGGGCAGAGTTCACGCGGCTCATCTGGCCGGCGCCGACACCGATGGTCTGACGGTTCTTGGCGTAGACGATGGCGTTGGATTTGACGTACTTGGCGACTTTCCAGGCGAAGATCAGGTCGTGGATTTCCTGCTCGGTCGGTGCGCGTTTGGTCACGACTTTCAGGTCGTCGGCGCTGATCATGCCGATGTCACGGCTCTGCACCAGCAGGCCTCCGTTGACGCGTTTGTAGTCCCACGCCGGTGCACGTTCCGCATCCCACTGGCCGCTGGTCAGCAGGCGTACGTTGGCTTTGCTGGCGACGATGGCCTGGGCTTCGGCACTGACGCTCGGGGCAATGATTACCTCGACGAACTGACGCTCGACGATCGCTTTGGCGGTCTCAGCATCCAGCTCACGGTTGAACGCGATAATGCCGCCAAAAGCGGATTCGCTGTCGGTGGCGTAGGCCAGTTCGTACGCCTGGCGAATGCCGCCTTCGGCGTCCGGGCTGACAGCAACGCCACACGGGTTGGCGTGCTTGACGATGACGCAGGCCGGTTTGACGAAGCTCTTCACACATTCCAGCGCGGCGTCGGTGTCGGCCACGTTGTTGTAGGACAGTTCTTTGCCCTGCAGTTGGGTCGCGGTGGCGATGCCCACTTCGGCAGGCTTGGCTTCCACGTAGAACGCCGCGCTCTGGTGCGGGTTCTCGCCGTAGCGCATTTCCTGCGCCTTGATGAACTGCGTGTTGAAGGTGCGCGGGAATTGGCTGCGGCCTTCAGTCGAAAGCGTTTCGGCGCTCTGATCGACGCTGCCCAGGTAGTTGGCGATCATGCCGTCGTAGGCTGCGGTGTGTTCGAACGCCTTGAGCATCAGGTCGAAGCGCTGGGCGTAGGTCAGGCCACCGGCCTTGAGGCTTTCCAGCACTTGGCCGTAGTCGCTGGCGTTGACCACGATGGTCACGTCTTTGTGGTTTTTCGCGGCCGAACGGACCATGGTCGGGCCGCCGATGTCGATGTTCTCGATGGCGGTCGGCAGGTCGCAGCCAGGCTTGGAAACCGTGGCCTCGAAGGGGTACAGGTTCACGGCCACCAGGTCGATCGGCTTGATGCCGTGTTCGGCCATGATCGCATCGTCGGTGCCGCGACGGCCCAGGATGCCGCCGTGGATTTTCGGGTGCAGGGTCTTGACCCGGCCGTCCATCATTTCTGCGAAGCCGGTGTAATCCGCGACTTCTACCGCTGCGACGCCGTTGTCCTTGAGCAGCTTGAACGTACCGCCGGTGGACAGAATCTCGACGCCAAGGGCTTCGAGTTCACGGGCGAACTCAAGGATACCGGTCTTGTCGGAAACGCTGATCAAGGCGCGGCGGATCGGCAGGCGGGTCGTCTGGTCGGTCATCTCAACTTCCATCAAAAGCAAAAGAATTCAGCAAAAAAAACGACCGCATCAACGTGGGTCGTTTTTCTGTTTTGGAGGCTTACAGCAAGTCGTACTGCTTGAGTTTCTTGCGCAGCGTGCCACGGTTCAGACCGAGCAGTTCGGAGGCCTTGGTCTGGTTGCCCTTGACGTAATTCATCACGCACTCAAGCAACGGTGCCTCGACTTCCGAGAGCACCAGGTTGTAGACATCAGTGACGGCAGCACCTTCCAGGTGAGCGAAATAATTGTGCAGCGCCTTTTCGACGCTTCCGCGCAGGGTCTGACCCTCTTCGCTCGGCGTGTTGAGGTGCTGTTTCAAATTGACGTTGTCGCTCACGGGTGTTGTTCCACTCACTAAAGTCTCTGTCATCATCGTCATGCGGCCACCTCTTGTTCGGTCCCTGACTGCGGGCTTTTTATGCGTTCGGCAAAAAAATCCCGAACGTTGGCGCACTGTGCTTCCGTATCTTCCAAACGATTGAAAAGGGCGCGAAACTCCTTGGCGCCCGGCAAGGTTGCGAGGTACCAGCCGACGTGTTTCCGGGCGATCCGCACGCCCATCACGTCGCCATAGAACGCGTGAAGCGCGGCCAGATGCTCTAGCAGAATGCGTTCCACTTCTCCCAGCGCCAGGGCGGGGAGTTTTTCCCCGGTGCGCAGGTAGTGTTCTATCTCGCGAAAAATCCATGGGCGCCCTTGGGCGGCCCGGCCAATCAACAACCCGTCGGCACCGGTCGCGTCCAGGACGTGCCGTGCTTTCTCCGGTGAAACGATGTCGCCATTGGCAAACACCGGGATCGACACCGCCTGTTTTATCGCGGCAATCGTGTCGTATTCGGCTTCGCCGGTGTAAAGGTCCGCCCGGGTTCTGCCGTGCACCGCGAGCGCCTGAATGCCCGCTTGCTCGGCGATTTTGGCGACGGTCAGACCGTTCTTGTTCTCCCGGTCCCAGCCGGTGCGAATCTTCAGGGTGACCGGTACCTCGACTGCCGCGACCACCGCATGCAGGATTTCGGTCACCAACTGCTCATCTTTCAACAGCGCGGAACCGGCAGCCTTGTTACAGACTTTCTTGGCCGGACAACCCATGTTGATGTCGATGATCTGTGCGCCAAGTTCGACGTTGGCGCGTGCCGCATCCGCAAGCATCTGCGGATCTCCACCGGCGATCTGTACCGAGCGCGGCTCGGGATCACCTTCATGAATCATGCGCAACCGCGACTTGCGGCTGTTCCACAGGCTCATGTCACTGGTGACCATTTCCGAGACCACCAGGCCTGCGCCGAGTTGGCGACAGAGCTGTCGGAAGGGCTGGTCGGTGACGCCCGCCATGGGGGCGAGGATCAAGCCGTTCTGCAATGTATAGGGGCCGATGCGTACCGCCGACATAGGGTGACCTGTTGTGGGGCCGTATCACGAAGCCTGGTCCGAAAAGTGCTTTCGCAACCATTCAGACGGGACCCAGAGTATGAAAAAGGGTGGGCATGATACCCGCTCTCGATGACTGGATAAAGGCTGAATTGGATAAAATCTGAACAGTTGCTTTCTTATCGCGAACGGTTAGGTATTGGTTCGCATTGTCATAAAACCGTCGTCAGCTTTCTGATGAGGGCGTGCCGCATTTCAGTGCTACAGCACGCGCTGGATAGCGCGGTGCGCGTGGCCTGTCAGGAAGGTGAGTTTACTCCGGCGAGCGAAAACTCAAACTGTAATTCACGGCCTTGGGTCCCGGATCGAGAATGTCCAAGGCGATGTGAATAGGCGTCTGCGGCGGCATTTCGTCCTTTCCGGCGAGTTCGCCGCTCAGGTATTCGCCCGGCTTGAACCGACGACTGGCAATCAGCTGACCACTGGTATCGGCGAAGCGCAATTCCAGGAGTGGGAACGGTTGGGAGAACGAGGCACGGTTGTAGATGATCGCGTCGACCACCAGTGCGCCCTGAAATTCGGGATGACTGCGCACGACGAGATTGCTGCTTTTCAGGAGCTTGATGTCGACCTTCGACGGCAATTTGCAGCCGACTTGCGGGCAGATGTCCTGAAACCAGGAGCGGTACTGGTCTTGACGCGCCAGTTCATCAAAGTGATACCAGACGTACTGCCCTGCCAGCCCCAGTAAGGCAATCAATGCCAACAGCAGCCAAAGCACGCGGCGTCCCCAGCGTGGCTTGGGTTTTTGCCAGGCGAGTTGCAGCGGGTCATCGGTGAGGTCGAGCAGTGCCGGATCCCGTAAACCGGGTTCGTTGCGCCCGCGCTTCCCTTTCGTCGGGGGAAGGTCGTCTTCGTCGTCGAGCTCATTCGGATGGCGACGATCATGGGCGTCGTCACCGTCCAGTGCCGAGAAACGTTCGGATGACGAATGCTCCTCGGGTTCTGCTTCGGCGTGTATGCGGTTTTCGGCGTGCGGCTCGTCGTCCAGATCGGCGGGAGCCGAAGAGAAGGACGGCTCGGTGCGGTGGTCATCGTGCCCGATTTCGTCGCGGTCGAGGGGTTCGATCAGCGAATCCGGTTCGTGGTGAACCTCAGTTTCTTCGATGACCTCGGCGCGCAGTTCCGGTAACTGGCTCACGTCGTCGTGGCTCAGGCCCTGATCCCACGCCTCGCTGGCGACCTCAGGCTCATCGCGACGGGCGCTGAAGGATTCCACTTCGTCGTGATCGCGATGGCCGCGCGCGTGACCGAAAGATTCCGGCAGCTGGATTTCCCGTTGTTCCAACCGGGCAAGTTCGACATCCAGGTCATCGAGGTCAAGGCTGTCCAGGTCCACTGAACGACGTTCGGACGGCACCGGCAAAGGTGCAGGCTGAGCGACGGCCACGGACTGAGGCGCGAGGACTTCGACGACCGGCGCTGGAACGGGCTGCTCTGATTCCAGGGGCTGGGCTGCGGCTTGAGCGGCGGCCCGTGCCTCGGCGCTTTTTTCCAACAGTTGTTTCGCGGCATTGAACACTTGCAGGCAAGAGCCGCAACGCACCATGCCTCGGGCGACGCTCAGTTGAGCGTGGCTGACGCGGAAACTGGTCTGGCAGTGAGGGCACTGGGTGACGAAACTGTCGGTCATGCGGGTATCCGGGGTAAACGAGCGCCTAAAGGGTTGTGATCAATGGCTGTCAGCGACGGCGACCGGTGATCCGGACCCAGCCGTCGCGGTTGGCGATCGGGTCCAGCTCGAACGTGTCAGCGTACGCAGCAGCAACATCTTCGCCTTGTTCGGCCAAAATGCCGGACAACGCCAGTCGGCCACCGGGTTTGACCAGGCTCGCCAGCTGAGGTGCCAGAGAAACCAACGGCCCAGCCAGAATATTAGCCACCAATACGTCGGCTGGCTCTTTTGGCAGGTCTTCCGGCAGGTACAACGGAAATTTCTCCGCCGGTACGTGGTTGCGACCGGCGTTGTCGCGCGAGGCTTCCAGGGCCTGCACGTCGATGTCTGTACCCACTGCATGTTTCGCGCCTAACAGCAGGGCAGCGATGGCAAGGATGCCCGAGCCGCACCCGAAGTCCAGCACATTGGCGTCGGTCAGGTCCTGGCCATCCAGCCACTCCAGGCACAGGGCGGTGGTCGGGTGGGTGCCGGTGCCGAACGCCAGACCCGGATCGAGCAGCAGATTGACGGCGTTCGGCTCAGGCGCGGTGTGCCAGCTTGGCACGATCCACAGGCGCTGCCCGAAACGCATGGGCTGGAAGTTGTCCATCCAGCTGCGTTCCCAATCCTGGTCTTCGATGACTTCGTGGGTGTGTTCAGGCAGCGGTGCGCCGGTCAGCAGCGTCAGGTGAGCGAGGACCTGGTCGGCGTTGGTGTCGGCCTCGAACAGTGCGAGCAAATGCGTGTGGGACCACAGCGGCGTGGTGTTCAGTTCAGGTTCGAAGATGGGCTGATCTTCAGCGTCCATGAACGTCACGGACACGGCACCGACTTCAAGAAGCGCGTCTTCGTAGGTTTCGGCTTGTTCTGGGCTGATGGCGAGACGGACTTGCAGCCAAGGCATGGCGGATTACCTTCGAATTGAAAATTGACAGAGCGACTCAGCGCCGCGAAAGACCGGCAAGTTTACGGGGTTCGGGAGGAAACAACAAAGAGCAGACTTGTCCATGTCTCTGTAGGAGTGAGCTTGCTCGCGATCGCGTCCGGTCAGTCCCTATAGCGTTTACAGGCCGATAGCGATCGCGAGCAAGCTCACTCCTACAGAATTTGCAGCGTTTGATCCGGGAGAAACAACAAAGCCGCTCGAAAGCGGCTTTGTCGTTCTGTCGCACAATCTGACCGGTCAGTGTTTCTCGGCGGCCAGTTTGTGTTCCAGGTAGTGGATGTTGACGCCGCCTTTGCAGAAACCTTCATCGCGGGTCAGATCACGGTGCAGCGGGATGTTGGTCTTGATCCCGTCGACCACGATCTCGTCCAGAGCGTTGCGCATGCGAGCCATGGCTTCTTCGCGGGTCGCGCCCCAGGTGATCAGCTTGCCGATCAGTGAGTCGTAGTTCGGCGGAACGGCATAACCACTGTACAGGTGCGAATCGACGCGAACGCCGTTGCCGCCCGGGGCGTGGAAATGCTTGACCGTGCCAGGGCTCGGCATGAAGGTTTTCGGGTCTTCGGCGTTGATCCGGCACTCAAGGGCGTGACCGTGAATTTTCACGTCGTCCTGGGTGTACGACAATTTGTTGCCAGCGGCGATGCTCAGCATCTCCTTGACGATGTCGATGCCAGTGACCATTTCCGAAACCGGGTGCTCGACCTGCACGCGGGTGTTCATTTCGATGAAATAGAACGCACCGTTTTCGTACAGGAATTCGAACGTACCGGCACCGCGATAACCGATGTCGATGCACGCCTTGACGCAGCGGGCCAGCACTTCGGCGCGGGCTTTCTCGTCGATGCCAGGGGCCGGCGCTTCTTCAAGCACCTTCTGGTGACGGCGTTGCAGCGAGCAGTCGCGGTCGCCCAGGTGGATCGCCTGGCCTTGACCGTCGGACAGCACCTGAACCTCCACGTGACGCGGGTTGGTCAGGAACTTCTCCAGGTACACCATCGGGTTGCCGAAGGCGGCACCCGCTTCCGAACGTGTCAGTTTGGCCGAGGAAATCAGGTCCTCTTCCTTGTGCACGACGCGCATGCCGCGACCACCGCCGCCGCCAGCGGCCTTGATGATCACCGGGTAACCGACCTGACGGCCGATGCGCAGCGCTTCTTCTTCGTCTTCGGGCAGCGGGCCATCGGAACCCGGTACAGTCGGAACGCCGGCCTGGATCATCGCGTCCTTGGCCGACACTTTGTCGCCCATCAGGCGAATGGTGTCAGCGTTCGGGCCGATGAAGGCAAAACCGGATTTCTCGACCTGCTCGGCGAAATCGGCGTTTTCCGCCAGAAAGCCATAACCTGGGTGGATGGCCGTGGCGCCAGTCACTTCGGCTGCCGCGATGATCGCCGGGATGTGCAGGTAAGACTGAGAGGCCGATGCCGGACCGATGCAGACGGATTCGTCGGCCAGACCCAGATGCATCAGTTCCTTGTCGGCCTTGGAGTAAACGGCGACGGTCTTGATGTCCAGCTCTTTGCAAGCCCGCAGAATCCGCAGAGCGATTTCACCGCGGTTGGCGATCAGCACTTTTTCCAACTTCGCAGGATTCGTCATCAAAGGCACTCCGCGGTTCAAACGATGGTGAACAGCGGCTGGTCGTACTCAACCGGCTGGCCGTCTTCGACGAGGATGGACTCGATCACGCCGCTGGTTTCGGCTTCGATGTGGTTCATCATTTTCATCGCTTCGACGATGCACAGGGTGTCGCCTTTCTTCACGGTCTGGCCGACTTCAGCGAAGGCTGGCGAGGTTGGCGAAGCTTTGCGGTAGAAGGTACCGACCATTGGCGAACGGGCAACGGTGCCGTTCAGTTTGGGTGCCGATGGCGCTTCTGCTGCGGCCGGAGCGGCAACAGGTGCAGGTGCTGCGGCAGGCGCGGCAACCGGGGCTGGCGCGTAGTACTGCTGTGCTGGAGTCTTGCTGTGACGGCTGATTCGTACGGACTCTTCGCCTTCACGGATTTCCAATTCGTCGATGCCGGACTCTTCCAGCAATTCGATCAGTTTCTTGACTTTACGGATATCCATTAATCATCAACTCCCAAGGGTCGGTCAGGGGTATTTGGTGGCCGGTTCAGGTCATGGGGCTCAGTGCGAAACTGCGCCGGTCATGCTTTCGAACGGGTGGCCAGTTGTTCCAGGGCGGCCTCCAGGGCCAGTCGGTATCCGCTGGCGCCAAGGCCGCAGATCACACCTACAGCAACATCTGAAAAGTAGGAGTGATGGCGGAAAGGTTCGCGTTTGTGCACGTTCGAGAGGTGCACTTCGATGAATGGGATGCTCACTCCCAGCAATGCGTCACGTATTGCGACACTTGTGTGAGTGAAAGCAGCCGGATTGATCAGAATGAAATCCACGCCTTCATCGCGGGCAGCGTGAATGCGGTCGATCAATTCATACTCGGCATTGCTTTGCAGGTACATCAGATGGTGGCCGGCTTCGCGCGCGCGCTTTTCCAGATCCTGGTTGATGTCGGCCAACGTGATCGAGCCGTAGATACCCGGTTCACGGGTGCCCAGCAAGTTCAGGTTAGGTCCGTGAAGAACCAGAAAGGTCGCCATCGTGTGTTCCTTGTTGGGTGCTTTTTCGACGCTCACCGCAGGTGCGAGCCATTGATGCGGAGCGACTATGCCGGAAAGCGTATTGGACTGTCCAGTTACCGACCCAGATATCGACAATGTTCAGCACGATGACCGATGTTCGCGCAAAATTTGTGACTAAGAGGCTAAATTTGGTCATTTGCTCTAGAAAGCCGCTCGAAGAAGGCTTCCACGTCGATTTCGCCGACGACGCGCACATTTGTCAGCTCGTTCCCGTCTTTTCCGAAAAACAACAGAGCAGGCGGGCCAAACAGTTTGTAAGTATCGAGCAGCGTGCGCTGTTCGACATTGCTGTCGGTCATGTCGAAGCGAATCAGACGAAAGCCTTTGAGTTGGCTGACAATTTTCGGATCGGGCAACACTTCATGCTCGATGACCTTACAGCTGATGCACCAGTCCGCGTACCAATCCACCAGCACCGGTTTTTCGGCGCTTTTCGCCTCCGCAAGAATCTGCTTAAGCGTCGACACTTCGGTGACGGTCTGCCATTGCTGCGCGCCGCTGCTTTCTCCCGAGATTTGCGTGGTAGATACACGGCCCAATGGCCGCAGTGGATCGGTCTGGCCGCTGAAGGCCCCGTACCAGCAGCAGAGAGCGTAGACCAACAGGAAAACCCCGAGTAGCTGAGCGAGGCGGCCCCGGGTGGTTTTGACGGTGAACTCCAGTGCGCCGAGAAACACCGCGACCCCTGCCCACAGCAGTCCGATCAGCAGCAACGTGGCTTCCCCAGGGATCACCCGACTCAGCAGGCCAATGGCCAACGCCAGCAGCAACACGCCAATCGCATTCTTGACGGTGATCAGCCACGGTCCGCTCTTCGGCAACCATGCCGCGCCCCCCGTCGCCACAAGCACCAGTGGCGCGCCCATGCCCAGTCCGAGGGCGAAGAGTTTAAGTGCGCCGCCCACGGTGTCTCCGCTGGCGCTTATATAAAGAAGGGCACCGGCCAAAGGCGCTGATACGCAGGGCGACACCAGCAGGCTTGATACAACGCCCAGGACGGCAGCGCCCCACAGCGATCCGCCTTCGGTGTTGCCAGCGATGCGGTCAAGCCGCTCATTCAAGGCGCGAGGCAAGCGAAGTTCGAACACCCCGAACATCGCGATGGCAAACACCACGAAAAACAGCGCGAACGGCACCAGCACCCAGGCCGATTGCAGCCGGGCCTGGAGATTGAGGCTGGCGCCGAACATCCCCATCAGTGCGCCGAGCATCGCGAAACAGATCGCCATCGGCAGCACATAGGCAAGGGACAGAGAGAAACCGCGCAGTCCACCGATCTGCCCACGCAGCACGACGCCGGAGAGGATCGGCAGCATCGGCAGTACGCACGGCGTGAACGTCAGGCCAATCCCCGCGAGGAAGAACAGCGCCAGTTGCTTCCAGCTGAAAGACGTCTGGCTTGAGGTGGTGGTCGGTGTCGAATCATCAGCGACGGAGGCCGTGTCGCCGATGCTCAGGCGCTGGGTTTCAGGGGGATAGCAGAGGCCTTTATCCGCGCAGCCTTGATACGTCACGATCAGCGTGAAGGGCCGCGTGTCGCCCGCTTTGCGCGGCAGGTTGATGTCGAGAATCCCGTGATACACCTCGACGTCGCCGAAGTATTCATCGTGTTTCTTCTCACCGTCGGGCAGTTGTGCCGCGCCCAAGACATCCGCAGGCTCAGTGCGGAACTGGAAGCGGTGGCGATACAGGTAATAACCTTCGGCGGCGACGAATTGCAGCTTGATCGACGCCGGGGAGGCGTCGATGAGGTTCAGCTGAAACGCCTGGCGAACGGGCAGGAAGTCCTTGCTGTTGTCGATGCTGGAGCTGCCCAGTGCCGAGCTGCTGCCCAGCGTCGGACTGCCTAGCCCTGAACTGGGCCGACTGTCCAACAGGCTCGCGCTGAAGGCGGGCAGGGCGAGGGTCAGCAAAATCAGACAAAGCAGGCGGCGCATGGCGGTCTCGCATCACAAAAGTCGCCGCATGATAACGCAGGGTGGGAGGGGATGCAGAGACGGGCGAGGAGGCTGTAGGTTCTTTCTGAAAACACTGTAGTCAGTGCAAATTCAACGCGCTGTTTACTGACAGCGCGTTCATTCCGAACCAATGTTCTTCCCTCATACCTGCACCTGAGAGGGAGTCTATTGTCCAGGCCCTATGCGTTCATCAATGACGAAGTCCGAGACTATTACCAGTTCCGGGATTACACGCTGAAGGTTCCCGCCAGCGCTCGCGCGAAGTTTGACCAGCTCAACGCCCATCTTCGCCCCCATCCGATTCTGCCCGGCCAGGTCCTGGTGATGACGGATGGGCCTTCGCACCTGTGTACCCCCGAAGAAAACGAGCTGATGCTGCTGGCCAGGAATGTCCGCCTGTCGATGTCAGGAAGTGTTTGCGCAGCTCTGGGTCTTCCGTCAGCTGGGACCGTGCTGATTGGCTGCGCTGTCGTGTTTGGTGTGGCGGGCGCTATTGGCGGCGGAGAGCTGGGTAGCCCGATGGGTGCGGTGACGGGACAACATCTTTTTTCGTGGTTCGAACAATGACCCTGGAAGTGATTGATGGGGTTTACTTGGTTTGTGCTGGGGTGTTTCTGGTTGCCGTTGGATTTATGGCCTATGCCATGTTCGGCAAGCTCGAAACAATGGAAGGTTATTTGAGCAGAAGTCGAATCATGCACGACGTAAATTATCGCGTCTCAGGCACAGGGTTGTTTGGACGGCAGATTCGCTTGGGGATGATTGCCGGATGTCTGCTGCACCCACGGCTATACATAAAGCGAGGGTTGCTTGAACCCGCTGATCTGGTCGAGTTTCCTACGGGGTTAAGGCTGTTGGCTGTTCTGCCATTATCAATCGGGGCTGCTTCGATGGCGGCGATGTGGATCCTGAATGTCATGGATGCCTGATCATTCCAGATAATCAGGCATCCTCAATCGATCCCTCACGCAAACGCCTTCTCACCCCCAAACGCCGGACGCGCGAAAACCCGTCGCACCATCGGTTCGAAATACTCCAGTGGCAGGGTGTCGTAATCGGGATCGAACGCGGTCTGGTCCCAGCGTTCGCAGAACATAGCCGAGCGCTCGAAGGCCGGGTGGTCTCGGTATTTATCGCGTTCGTTGCGATCACGGCCAATGTGATGGAAGTAGTAGTAACCCTGAAAAATCGCGTGTTTGGACAGCATCCAGTGGTTGTCGGCCGAGATGTAGGGCTTGAGGATCGCCGCGACCAACTCGCCGTGGTTGTAGGGCGCGATGTCATCGCCGATGTCGTGCAGCAAGACGCACACCACGGTTTCCTCATCGGCCCCGTCGCGCACGGCGCGGGTCGCGGCTTGCAGCGAATGCTCGTAGCGGTCGACCGGGAAACCCAGTGTGCTGCCTTTCAGCGTTTCGAGGTTTTTCAGCACGCGGTCTGCCAAGCCACGCTCATAGACGTCGCACAGGTGTTCGATGTGCTTCCAATCCTCGGCCGTTGATTCAGTGAAGCTCGTAAAAGCAGGTGCCGGGCGATCCTGATGAAGAGTGTGCTGCATGTCGAACTCATCCTTTCGGTGATAAGGCCCACGTCATGGGGATCGCCATTGCTATCACTTGACTTGCCCCGATGGATCAATTTTTATCCCGGTTCGTGGGGCGTGACAAACAACCAATGCTCACGCGATGCATCAATGCACATAATCCATGAGGTCAATCCATGCAGTCGCGTCTTCCACCGTTGAATCTTCTGCGAGGCTTCGAGGCGTCTGCGCGGCACCTGAGCTTCACGCGGGCGGCGGATGAGTTGCATATCACGCAAGCCGCCATCAGCCACCAGATCAAGCAACTGGAAGAGCACCTTGGCGTTCCGCTGTTTCATCGGATGATTCGCAAGCTCCGTTTGACGGACGAGGGACGGCTGCTGTTGCCCGTCGTGCAAACCGCGTTCGAGCAAATCGGAGAAGCCGTCACCACGCTTCGCGCAAGCCAGGGCACTCACTCCCTGACAGTGGGCCTGGAGCCTTCGTTTGGTGCGAGCTGGATGTCCCCTCGGCTTGGGCGTTTTTGGGCACGCCATCCGGGTGTCGATTTACGCTTGCACCATTCGGTGCAAAGAACGCTATTCGCCCACGAAGAGCTGGATTTGGCCGTGCGCTGGGGGAGCGATGACTGGCCGGGTCTAACGGCCGAGCGTTTGATGGGGCTTGCGTTTGCGCCCGTGTGCAGTCCCGCTCTATTGACGGGATCATCTCCGCTGCGCACCCCGTCGGATCTGACTCACCACACACTGCTCCATGATTACGACCGTGAAGGCTGGCGCGAGTGGCTGGCCAGTGCCGGTGCCGAAGGCGTGAAGCCGGAAAGTGGTGTGGTCATCGATGACACCAACGTGGTGACGCAAGCCGCCATCGACGGGCAAGGCGTGGCGTTGTGCGGGCTCGCGCTGGTTGCCGGGCATCTGGCGGCAGGCCGTCTGATCAAGCCGTTCGAGCACACCGTCGAAACGAACTCTGCTTATTACGTGATCTACCCGCCCGCCGCGATCAAGCGCCCACACATCCACGAGTTCATCGCCTGGCTGCACGAAGAGGCCGCCCGGGATCGTTCAATGGATTCCCACCCTTGGGAATGACTCATGAGTGGACGCGTAAAACCGTGCATGCATTAGTTACGCTTATTCATTCGGCCCATCCGACGCTGGCTAGGATTCAGGCAACTGACGTTGCCCGTTGTGTCATGAATGGATGACGATCCTGGCTGATCTGTTCTTTCGCCTGAAGGTTGTACGCGATGACTGACACGGAGTATCTCGACGAGATGCCGCTGCCGGAGGGCATCCGCTCCCGCCAGATCGAGGGCGTAAACGGCCTGTGCATGCATGTGCTGGAGGCCGGGTATTCCAATCCTGAGCGGCCTTGCATCCTGCTGCTTCATGGCTTTCCGGAGCTGGCGTACAGCTGGCGAAATATTCTGCTCGGATTGTCGCGACGGGGATATCACGTCATCGCGCCCGACCAGCGAGGTTATGGCCGAACGACAGGATGGGACGCGGAGTACGAGACGGACCTGCGGCCTTTTTTCATGTTGAATCTGGTACGCGATGCTATTGCGTTGCTGGCGGCCATGGGGCGTGACTCCGTTGCCGTCGTAGTAGGGCACGACTTCGGCTCACCCGTCGCGGCCTATTGCGCGTTGGTCAGGCCGGATATCTTTCGCGCTGTCGTGTTGATGAGCGCGCCGTTCAGTGGGCCTCCGCCGTTGGCGAGCGCCGTCGATGGGCCCGACATGAGCGAGCTGCTTGCAGCTTTGACTCCGCCGAAAAAACACTACCAGCGCTATTACTGCACCCGGAGCGCCAATCGCGACATGACCGAGCCGGAAGGGGGGCTCGCTCGTTTTTTACGAACGTATTTCCACGTCAAAAGCGGCGACTGGTCAGGCAATTCGCCTTTTCCGTTACTCGCATGGTCAGCCGATGAGCTCGTGAAGATGCCGCCGTACTACATCATGGGGCTGGATGACAGCATGCCCGCCGCTATCGATGGCGATGCGCCGGATGCCACGGAGGCCAAACGGTGCGAGTGGTTGACTGGATCGGACCTTGCGTTCTTCACCGGGGAATTTCAACGGACTGGCTTTCAAGGCGGGCTCAACTGGTATCGATGCAGCT
The DNA here is from genome assembly GCF_038397775.1 of Pseudomonas sp. RC10. NCBI lineage: Bacteria > Pseudomonadati > Pseudomonadota > Gammaproteobacteria > Pseudomonadales > Pseudomonadaceae > Pseudomonas > Pseudomonas bambusae. Next base: position 6,087,242 of record NZ_CP151650.1, on the reverse strand, counting down.
TCTTGGCCGATCACGATCATGAGTTGAGCGTGTTTGCGGGGCGCACGATCAACGTGCCTTCATGTTTCATCTATGGCGAGAAAGATTGGGGGGCCTTTCAAGCCCCTGGCGCGCTGGAAACGATGCAAAACACGGCGTGCACCGACATGCGGTTCATCGAGTCGATACCGGGTGCAGGGCACTGGGTTCAGCAGGAGCAACCGGAGAGCGTCGTCAGCGCCATCATGACGTTTCTTCAAACCACCGAGGAATTGTCTCGTTGACGATCCTCGTCAGTTCACGACGTCCAGCGGCGAGTGCTTTTTGGCCTGCATGATGTCTTCACGCAGCGTGTGGACCTGATTGCGTCCGGCTTTTTTAGCGCGGTACAACGCGTCATCCGCCTGAGACGCCAGCATTAGCGCATCATCGCCTTCTTCCAGTTCCACTACGCCCGCACTGAAGGTGCAGAACAGGTCCACCGGTTGCGCCGGGTAATGAATTTCCGCGAATCGGCGACGAATCTCGTCCAGCACGCCGAAGGCCGATTTGAGGTCGGTGTCAGGCATGACCACTGCGAACTCCTCACCACCGTAGCGGCCAATGTAATCGGTCTTGCGCAGGCGTTGCTTGAGGAACAGCGCGAGGCTCTTGATCACGCGGTCGCCCATGGGGTGGCCGTGGCCGTCGTTGACCTTCTTGAAGTGGTCGATGTCCAGCATCACGAAGCTCAGCGGCTTGTTTTCCCGGCGCGCGCGGAAGCTGCAATCTTCCAGCAGTTGCAGGATGTGCGTGTGGTTGTACAGGCCGGTCAGGCTGTCCCGGACCATCCGGGCCTTGAGGTTTCGCGCCCGAGCGGCGCGGTTGCGCACCGTCGTGATCAGATGGCGCGGCTTGATCGGCTTGGTCAGGAAGTCGTCGCCGCCCTCGCTCATCGCGTCCAGCTGTTTGTCCAGGTCGTCTTCGGCGGACAGGTAAATGATCGGCACACTGACGTAACGGTCGTTGTGGCGAATGACCTTCGCCAGCTCGGTGCCGGTGCAGCCGGGCATGTACATATCGAGAATGATCAGGTCCGGCTGAAAGTCAGCCAGCTCAGCCATCGTCTGAATCGGGTCGAACAATGTGCGCGTCACGATGCCGGCATTGTTCAACAGCCGTTCGGTGTGCGTGGCCTGGGCGCGAGAGTCGTCGATGATCAGCACTTTATACGGCTCGTACTGCGCGACCCGCGTCAGGATCTCGATTTTTTCCAGCAGGCTTGAGGCCTCCAGCGTGCCGGTCAAAAACTCTTCGCCACCGGCACGCACGGCGGCCAGCCGCGTGGGCGTGTCGGTTTCGTGATGGCTGAAAAACAGCAGGGGCAGTTTCTGTTCCAGACCTTCCTGCATTTTGGCAGCGAGCTTCAACCCTTCGCCCACGCCACCGAAATCCACGTCCATCACCACGGCGGCAGGCAAGCGCTCGGCCAGGGTGGCGTGAAAGGCCTGCGGACTTTCCATGGACTGCGCGCTCAGACCGAAAAATTCCAGCTGTTTCGCCAGGCGTTCAGCGCGTTCGAGATCTTGCAGCATCACGTAAATTGGTTTGCGCAGCGGTGGCAGTGACGTGTGTTCCAGCCGATCGCCATGACGCAAGCCCGTGCGGGAAAGGCGCTGCATCAGGCGGTTCAAGTCGGTGATCAACGCGCTGCTCAAGCGGCCGCGATTGGCTTCCACTTCCAGCAAGGATTGGGCGATGCCACGCGCCAGATGCGCGTGTTCTTCCTGTTCGAAGCGCTCGGCGAACCGCAGTAGGCGCTGGTTGGAGTCGCTGAGTTCTTCCAGATCCGCAGCCGTCCATTCGCTTTGTTGCAGGCGTTGCCAGACCTCCAGGATCTGACGGGCCTGGTGAATGACGCGCTGGGCGAAATGGTGCTTGAGACGGTCTCGGCTCGGATCTTCTGCTTCGGTCATGTCCTGACTACTTCTAGGGGAAACCCTGATACGGATGCTGGCGCTATGCTAGCACTACTTTTCCCACACAAGTGCGCCGTAAGTCATTTTGTTGTCATTTATTCACGTCAACTTTCTGTCTTTGTAAGCCAAATGCGTGCCAAGGCTACTGGCTTTGTGTAGGGGAATGGATGAGGCATCCAGGCGCGTTGCATGTGACAGTCGTGAGCAGATTTGTTGCATGGCAATTCACGTTTCCAGGCTGAAACCTGATAGCGACTACCGTCTCCGGCCGTCCTGGCCCGCAAATCCCGACAGCGCCTCGCATGACGCACACGGACCCGTCGATTACGCATTTGAGCCATCCTTCACGTTCCTGCCAAACGCACCTTGCTGTAAGGTTGCGGTCAGAAGCACTGAATTCCGTGATTGAAAGGACAAGGCCATGCTGGATTGGAAGAAGCGCTCGGGCGCTGCGGGCGGGAGTGAGCGTGTTGAGGAAAAGCCAGTAGGCAAAGAATCGCGCGCGCCTCGTGGGTACTTGAGTGGATTGCTGCTCAGCCGTGCCGTGGGCGCGGTGGTCTGCATTTACCTGGTCGTTACCGTGGCGCTCGGTATCTGGTGGAGCAGCGAGCCCCCACTGTTTCCGGTCCAGCAACAGGCGCAGGCTGCTGCCGAGCGTGAAGGCAAGCAGATGGTGATCGGCTACACCACCGTTGAAACTCTCAAGACCGTCGCGTCGACCCTGCTCGACAAACCCGGCGGCTACCTTTCCAACGACCGTTTCCCGCCAGGCCTTTGGCTGGATAACACCCCGAGCTGGGAATACGGCGTGCTGGTCCAGGTCCGCGACCTGAGCCGTGCACTGCGTAAAGACTTCGCCCGCTCGCAGTCCCAGTCGGCTGAAGATGGCGATCTGGCCCGCGCCGAGCCGCTGTTCAACTTCGACAACAAGAGCTGGATTCTTCCGTCCAGCGAGTCCCAGTACCGTGAAGGCATCGCCGCGCTGAGCCGTTATCAGGCGCGCCTGTCCGACCCGAATCAGAAGGGCGCGCTGTTTTACACCCGCGCTGACAACCTCAACAACTGGCTGGGCGACGTCGGCACCCGTCTGGGCTCGCTGTCCCAGCGCCTGTCCGCCAGCGTTGGTCGCGTGAAGCTCAATAGCACATTGAAAACCGAAGCGCAGTCCACCGTGACCGTGAAGCCGGGCGAAGTGCCGCAGGTCGATGAAGAAATCGTCGAAACCCCGTGGATGCAGATCGACAACGTGTTCTACGAGGCCCGTGGTCAGGCGTGGGCGCTGTCCCACCTGCTGCGCGCCATCGAAGTCGACTTCGCAGACGTACTGGCCAAGAAAAACGCAACCGTAAGCGTGCGTCAGATCATTCGCGAGCTGGAAGCCTCGCAAGAGCCGATGTGGAGCCCGGTCATTCTCAACGGCAGCCCGTTCGGCGTGTTCGCCAACCACTCGCTGGTCATGGCCAACTATTTGTCGCGGGCCAACGCAGCGGTCATCGACCTGCGTCAGCTGCTGTCTCAGGGTTGATCGGTGTCAGTCTCTGAAAACGAAGTCGCGCACCGCGCGGCTTCCGACGCCGAACTCATTGCCTGGGTCGACCGTCAGGATCGGCTGCTGGGTTCCTTGCCTCGCGCCGAGCTGCGCGAGCGTGGCCTGATCGGTCGCGGCACCTACATTCTGCTGTTCAACTCATCAGGCGAACTCTGCGTGCACCGCCGCACCCTCAGCAAAGCGATCTATCCCGGATTCTGGGATGTCGCGGCAGGGGGCATGGTTCAGGCGGACGAGAGCTACGTCGAATCGGCTGCCAGAGAGCTGGAAGAAGAGTTGGGTGTGGCGGGCGTCGAGCTGACCGCTCATGAAGAGTTTTTTTTCGATCAGCCGGGTAACCGACTCTGGTGTGCCGTGTTCTCGGCGGTCTGGGACGGGCCGCTGAAACTGCAACCGGAAGAAGTGCTCGAAGCGCGTTTCATCGGCATCGAACAGGTGCTGCGCGAAACCACCGAAAAGCCTTATTGCCCGGACTCTCTGGCGGCGTTGAAGCGCTATTTGGGCGACGTCGCAAATGTCCCGTAAATTGGCGCATATTTGCACTTAGCATCTGCGCTTTTTGCCGTTACACTGCGCGACTTTTCACGCCGGACTGGCATCACGGTCCGGTTGCGCTGCCCCTGCCTGAGTGGGGCTTCGCGGTCGGTTCCGCAGACTGGGGTTTAACCGTTCTGCCCGACCAGACTTTGGTCCTCAAGAAGAGGATTCCCGGTGGCCAAAAAAGCCGCATCCTTCGCTGCCCTCGGTGGCCTGGTGTTTTCGACCGACGCTGGACGCCACTGTCCAGACTGCCGTCAGCCCGTCGATGCCTGTATCTGCAAGAAATCCGTTATCCCCGAAGGTGATGGCATTGCCCGTGTGCGCCGCGAAAGCAAAGGCCGGGGCGGTAAAACCGTGACCACCATCACCGGTGTGCCGCTGGCCGAGGATGCACTCAAGGAACTGGCGACTACGCTCAAACGTCGTTGCGGAACCGGTGGTGCGCTCAAGGATGGCGTGATCGAAATTCAGGGTGATCACGTCGAGACACTGCTGGCGGAACTGGTCAAGCAAGGCTTCAAGGCGAAAAAGTCAGGCGGTTGAACCGTCCTGTCGGATCGTCTCTGGTTTCGTTTTCGGTCGGGCGTCTGTTTTCAAAAAACAAACTCTGGTTCGTGTCATGGGTCTACAGAGCCATGCGGGCTGGCGCCAAACCGTCATTTCCACTCTATACACTGCGCCCAGCCGGTCAGGCCGGGGCTTTATGACTTTTATATAGGGGACTTCGATGTCCGTACGACGCACACGCAAAGACGATGGCAGCCAATGGACCGTGGCGGACAGCCGCAGTGTCTACGGGATTCGTCATTGGGGGGCTGGTTATTTTGCAATCAACGAAGCCGGCCGTGTTGAAGTCCGCCCCAATGGGCCGGGCAGTTCGCCCATCGACCTTTATGAGCAAGTCGACCAGCTGCGCAAGAGCGGCTTGTCCTTGCCGTTGCTGGTGCGTTTCCCCGACATTCTGCAAGACCGCGTGCGCCAGCTGACGGGCGCCTTCGACGAGAACATCGCGCGCCTGGAATACCAGAGCCAATACACCGCGCTGTACCCGATCAAGGTGAACCAGCAGGAAGCGGTGGTGGAGAACATCATCGCCACGCAAAACGTCTCCATCGGTCTGGAAGCTGGCTCCAAGCCTGAGCTGATGGCCGTGCTGGCGTTGGCCCCGAAAGGCGGCACCATCGTCTGCAACGGTTACAAGGACCGCGAATTCATTCGACTGGCGCTGATGGGCCAGAAGCTCGGCCATAACGTCTTCATCGTCATCGAGAAAGAGTCCGAAGTCGAACTGGTCATCGAAGAAGCCGCCGAGCTGAAAGTCGCGCCGCAGGTGGGCCTGCGGGTTCGTCTGTCGTCGCTGGCGTCGAGCAAATGGGCCGACACCGGGGGCGAGAAGTCCAAGTTCGGTCTGTCTGCCGCGCAATTGCTGTCGGTGGTCGAGCGTTTCACCAAGGCCGGTCTGGATCAAGGCATCCGCCTGCTGCACTTCCACATGGGCTCGCAGATCGCCAACCTGGCTGATTACCAGCACGGCTTCAAAGAAGCGATTCGTTACTACGGCGAGCTGCGCAACCTCGGCCTGCCGGTCGACCACATCGACGTCGGCGGCGGTCTGGGCGTCGATTACGACGGTACGCATTCCCGCAACGCCAGCTCCATCAACTACGACATGGACGATTACGCCGGTGTCGTGGTCGGCATGCTCAAGGAATTCTGCGATGCGCAAAGCCTGCCGCATCCGCACATCTTCTCGGAAAGCGGCCGTTCCCTGACCGCGCACCACGCGATGCTGGTGATTCAGGTCACCGACGTCGAGCGTCACAACGACGAAGTGCCGGTGATCGACGACAAGGAAAGCCTGCCGGAAACCCTGCAATGGCTGATCGACCTGCTCGGCCCGACCGACATCGAGATGGTCACCGAAACTTACTGGCGCGCCACGCACTACATGAGCGACATCGCTACCCAGTATTCGGACGGCAAGATCACCCTGGCCCAGAAAGCCTTGGGTGAGCAGTGCTATTTCGCCGTGTGCCGCCGCCTGCACAACTCGTTGAAAGCGCGTCAGCGTTCTCATCGCCAAGTGCTGGACGAACTCAACGACAAGCTGGCCGACAAGTACATCTGCAACTTCTCGGTGTTCCAGAGCCTGCCGGACACCTGGGCGATTGACCAAGTGTTGCCGATCATCCCGTTGCACCGTCTGGACGAAGAGCCGAACCGTCGTGCCGTATTGCAAGACCTGACCTGCGACTCCGACGGCAAGATCAACCAGTACGTCGACGAGCAGAGCATTGAAACCAGCCTGCCGGTCCATGCCCTGAACGAAGGCGAGGACTATCTGCTGGGCGTATTTCTGGTCGGCGCGTATCAGGAAATCCTGGGCGACATGCACAACCTGTTCGGTGACACCGACTCGGTGAACATTTACCAGAATCAGGACGGCAGCGCGTACTCAGCGGGTATCGAAACCCACGACACCATCGAAGACATGCTGCGTTACGTGCACTTGTCGCCCGAAGAGCTGATGACGCACTACCGCGACAAGGTCGCCGGTGCGCGCATCACCCCGCGCGAGCGCACGCAGTTTCTGGACGCGCTGCGCCTGGGCCTGACGCGGTCTTCGTACCTGTCGTCGTAAGGCATGCGCCGGTACGTTCGATGACGTAAACCTGTACAGCACAGCTTGTCGACGGTGGCGATTTCAACACCGCCACCACCGGCAAGTCGCGCTGTACAGAGATGCGTGCCCCCTTTCAAGGCGTTTCTTGACGCGATAAATACCTTCAAAATCCTTCGCTCCTACAGATTCTCAATCGCCTGCTGTCCCTGCCTGTAGGCCATTTCCTGTTCTGCGTTTACCCCCTCTACTTGACGCATCTTCTGTTACAGAATCCCCGGCCGCCTGAAACCGCTCGCCGAGGACATCCCGCGCCATGCACCCGTTTAACGACATACCCCACCTGCGTCTGGACATCAGTCGCCACAAACGCTCATTCGAGGTGTTGACCTGCGAAGGGCACGAATTCGCCGACCAGCCCTATAGCTTTCAACTTGAAATTCTCAGCCCGAACGGCGCGGTGGATGCCCATGAACTGCTGTTCGGTGCCTGCTTTCTGTATCCGGCGGGATCGAGGTCGGGTATTCACGGCCATGTCCAGAGCATCATGCGCAGTAGCAGCAGCGAACGCGCCTCCAGTGACCTCAACCAGCGCACGCCCTCGCGTTACTTGATCACCGTGGGCCCACGGCTCGGTCTGATGGCTTATCGTCACAACCAACGGATCTTCCAGGGGATGTGCGCCGAGCAGATCATTACGCAGGTGCTGAGTGAGCACGGGATCGATGACTCGGGTTTCTTCTGGCGTCGCAAACAACCGTGTGTGACACGCGATTATTGTGCCCAGTACTGCGAGACCGACCTGCAACTGGTACAGCGATTGTGCGAAGAAGAAAACATGCACTACCACTTCCTGCATGCTCGGACCGGGCATGTCGTCGTCTTTTCCGAAGACCTCCCGGAAGGCGTGAGCCTTCAGCCACCCGAATGGGTTGTCCAGGAGCCCAGTCACAGCCTGCAAGCACGGATACCGCCCTTGGCACCCAAGATGTGTATGCAGCAGGCCTGCGTCGTCGGTGGATTGTTCGAGCCCGCCCGGCGTGACGACCGAGGCCGGATTCAGGTGCGGTTTGAGTGGAGCAATCAAGGGGATGGCGCTCGATTCAACGATTGCTGGATTCCCGTCGATCCGGCGCTGAACCAGCGTGATCAGCCTTGGTGGGGGGGCATGGAAGTGGTAGTGAATTTTCGTGATGGGAACCCCAACTTGCCTTATATCAGCGACCGGTTATGGGACCCGGACATTAACCCGCGTGCCCGTCCGGACCCCGCCTCGCTGACTCGCCGGGTGTTGACTACCCGGATCGACACGTCGGCGTTTCTCGACGACTCCCGGCAATTCTCTGTCGACGATCAACTGGTCATGCGGCTGGCGGCGCACCATGAAATGCATTTCAGGGTGGGCACGAGTCTCGTGACCATCGATTCGAAAAGCATTTCATTGAGCGGGCTGAAAGTGATGCTGTCTTCCATTGCCGAGGCTGAGGCCGAAGCGGAAATCGAAAAGGAAGGTGAGGGTGGAGGCACACATGTGCTGAATTCAGCGGGCGGGGCGGAGTCGTAAGCTGTACCGACTCTATGTCTCACGCCCTGGCAAGCCTCAATGATCAGAATTGCATGTCGACTGTTGCTCGCGGGCGGATTGTTAGGCCTGTTGATAGGCTGTTCGCCGCTGAAGGTTCTCAACGCATTCACGCCAGGGGGCACGTTCACCAGGACGGCGGACCTTGGCTACGGCAGTGACCCGCGCAATCGGCTGGATATCTACACGCCGGTCGATGCACCCGCCGATGCGCCGGTGGTGGTGTTTTTTTATGGCGGCAGCTGGAACAGCGGTTCGCGCACCGATTACAGCTTTGTCGGAGAGGCGCTGGCTTCGAGGGGCATCGTGGCAGTGCTGGCGGATTACCGGCTTTATCCACAGGTGCATTACCAAGGCTTTCTCGATGACAGCGCGCGAGCGGTGGGCTGGACTCGCCAACACATTCGCGAATATGGCGGCGATCCAGATCGGCTTTACGTGATGGGGCACAGCGCGGGGGGGTACAACGCGGCGATGCTGGCATTGGACCCGAAATGGTTGGCGACGGTGGGCATGAAACCGTCGATGCTCAGCGGTTGGATCGGCTTGGCGGGGCCCTATGATTTCCTGCCGATTGAGAACCCTGAGGTGAAGCCGGTGTTTTATTTTCCGAATTCGCCACCGGACTCGCAGCCCATTAACCACGTCAGCGCTTCATCACCGCCTGCGTTGTTGATCGCGGCGAAAGACGACACTCTCGTCAATCCCGAGCGCAACACCGGAGGCATGGCCAAACGATTGCGGGAACTGGGGGTGCCGGTGCGTGAGCTGTACTTCTCCAAGCCGGGGCATGCGACGTTAGTGGCCGCGTTTTCACGGCCAATGCGCGGGCTGGCGCCGGTGCTGGATGAGGTGGTTCGGTTTGTTCACCGGCGGGATCAATAGACCCCTGTGGGAGCCGGCTTGCTGGCGAAAGCGGTGTGTCGGACGCGAAAGGGTTGGCTGAACGGACGCTTCGCCAGCAAGCCGGCTCCCACAGGGGGGGCGGCTATACAAACTACGTACCCACAGTGGGTATTGCATGCCAGCTACACAAACCACCCACCCGTGCGATTCAACCGCCGCGCAATGACGCCCAACGTCACCGCCCGCAACGCCATGAACAGCAGAAACGCCACCCACAGCCCATGGTTGCCAAAACCATGGGCCAGCCATGCAAAGGGCGCGGAGATCAGCGCGGTCACGACCATCGCGTTGCGCATTTCGGTTGCGCGGGTCGCGCCGATGAACAGGCCATCGAGCAAGTAGCTCCAGACCGCTACCAGCGGCAGCACGGCGAGGTAGGGCAAGTAAACGAAGGCAATCTCGCGGACTTCCACGATGTCAGTCTGCATCTCGACGAACAGATGCCCGGCCAACAGAAAAAACACCGCAAACGCCACGCTGCAGATCAAAGACCAGCCTGTCGCCACATTCAACGAGCGACGCAGGGCTTCGCGGTCCCGAGCACCAATCGCATGGCCGCACAACGCTTCCACGGCATGAGCCAGACCGTCCAGTGCGTTGGCGGTCAGCAGCAAGCCGTTGAGCAACAGCGCGTTGGCGGCCACCGTTGCATCCCCCAACCGTGCGCCTTGCACCGTGATAAAGAAAAACACCGATTGCAGCACCAGGCTGCGAATGAAGATGTCGCGGTTGACCCCGAGCAGCGGCCGCCAGTTGTGCCAGCGCCTGAGCGCCGACACGATCAATTGGCCGGGATAATCACGAAGCCCTTTGCGAGTCAGCGCCAACCCCAGCAGCGCGCCGACCCATTCCGCGATGACCGACGCGCGGGCGCAGCCAACGACGCCCCAGTCGAGTCCGAGCACGAACCACAGGTTGAGCGCGACGTTCACAAGATTGGTCGTCAGCAGAATCGCCAGCGGCGCCCGGGCGTTTTGCAGACCGAGAAACCAGCCTACCAGTGCGTAGCTCGCCAACGCGGCAGGCAGCCCCAGCAGTCGGGTGTGGAAGAAGTCTTGCGTCAGGTCGTTGAGGTCGGGGGAGGGCTGCATGATCTGCAACGCGAGATGCTGGAACGGCAGGCCGATCAGCCCTAGCAACACCGAAAACCCGAGCGCCAGCAAGAGGCCCTGAAGCAGCACCTGACGCAACGCCGAGCCGTCATTGCGCCCCGCCGCCTGCGCAGCGAATCCCGTGGTGCCCATGCGCAGAAAGCTCATCGCCCAGGCCAGAAAACTGTACAGCGTGCCACCGACCGCCACCGCGCCGAGCTGATGGGCATGGGGCAAATGGCCAATCACCGTGCTGTCCACCAGCGAAACCAGCGGCACAGAGAGGTTCGACAGAATCATCGGCGCAGCCAGCGCCCACACCTGTCGATGGGTGACGCGCTGACGCCAGTCTGCAAAGAAATTGGACATAAGGCTCCCGGGGAAGGGCGGCATTGTAGCGGGTACCGGGCACTTGTAGGAGTGAGCTTGCTCGCGATTGCGTTCGGTCCGTCGCTGCAGAGTTGTCTGGCACGCCGCTCTCGCGAGCAAGCTCACTCCTACAGGTGTTGCGTGCGTAAGGAGATTGTGACCAGCGCCGCGCCGATGCGAACAAACGCACAAACCCACGGTCTATCTCGGCGCCGCGCTGTACGTTCACGATTGCGGTGCTATAACTGCTGCTCCCCACACCAACTGCTGCCAATGAGTGCCTCATGCTTAACAAAGGATTGTTCCTGGCCTGCGCGCTGGTACTGCTCAGTGCCTGCGATTCCTCCACCTCCGACAAACCCGCTCCAGCCCCCGCGCAACCTGCCGCGCCTCAAGCGGCGGCGGTGGACACGGCCAAGCCCAAACCTGCGGTGGACCTGCCTGCGCTGAGCAAGCGTTACGCCGGGCGTGAGCTGACGGTGGTGGACGTGTCGGAAATCCAGCTCGACGGCGCCAGCACGCTGTCGCTGAGCTTTTCCGTCCCGCTGAATCCCGACCAGAAGTTCGCCGAAAAAGTGCATGTGGTCGACAGCGTGAATGGCAAGGTCGATGGCGCATGGGAGCTGTCGGACAACCTCATGGAACTGCGCCTGCGCCACCTTGAGCCCAAGCGCAAGCTGGTCTTGACCATCGACTCTGGCCTCGTGGCAGTGAACAGCAACACGCTGGCGGCGGAATATTCGGCCCGTCTGGAAACCTCCGACCTGCAAGCCACAGTGGGCTTCGCCAGCCGAGGCAGCCTGTTGCCGACGCGTCTGGCCGAAGGCCTGCCGGTGATCGCGCTGAACGTCGACAAAGTCGATGTCGAATTCTTTCGCATCAAGCCCGACTCGCTGCCCGCGTTCCTCAGTTCGTGGGAAGGCGCGTCCAGCCTGCAAAGCTATGAATCCAAAGAGCTGCTGCCCATGGCCGATCTGGTCTACGGCGGCCGTTTCGACCTGAACCCTGCGCGCAACACTCGGGAAACCGTGCTGCTGCCGATTGCAGGCCTCAAGCAGCTGCAACAGCCGGGCGTGTACCTGGCCGTCATGCGCGCCTCCGGCACCTACAACTATTCGCAACCGGCAACGCTGTTCACCCTCAGCGACATCGGTCTTTCTGTGCACCGCTACAGCAATCGTCTGGACGTCTTCACCCAAGCGCTTGAAGGCGGCAAGGCCCTGAGCGGCGTCGATCTGGAACTGTATGACGACAAGGGCCGCGTGGTCGGCCAAGGCAAGACCGATAACGCCGGTCACGCCGAACTGCCGTTGCCCGCCAAGGCCGAGGTGCTGCTGGCCAAGCAGGCCGAACAGACCAGCATGCTGCGCCTCAACAGCGCCGCGCTGGACCTGGCCGAGTTCGACATCACCGGTCCCCAGGCGCATCCGTTGCAATTCTTCATCTTCGGCCCGCGCGACCTGTATCGCCCTGGCGAAGTCGTGCTGCTCAACGGTCTGCTGCGGGACAACGACGGCAAGCGTGTGAAAGCTCAGCCGATCACCGTGGAAGTGCGCCGTCCGGACGAGCAGGTCAGTCGCAAATTCGTGTGGGACGCTGACGCAACCGGGCTGTATCAGTATCAATTGCAGCTGTCGGACGAGGCCCCGACCGGGCGCTGGCAACTGGTGTTCGACCTGGGCGACGGCAAGCCGCAGCTCTATGAATTTCAGGTCGAGGATTTCCTGCCCGAGCGCATGGCCCTCGAACTCAAAGGCAGCGATACGCCACTGGCGCCTGATGCGGCGTTCGATATTTCCATCAATGGCCGCTACCTCTACGGTGCTCCTGCGTCGGGCAACCGCCTGACGGGTCAGCTCTATGTGCGTCCGCTGCGTGAAGCGGTGCCGGGGCTGCCGGGGTATCAATTCGGTTCGGTCACCGAAGAAGACCTCAAGCAGGACCTGGAAATCGAAGACAGCACACTCGACGCCAACGGTCAGCTTGATCTGAGCATCGACAGCCAATGGGCCAAGGCCCGTTCGCCGCTGCAATTGGTGCTGCAAGCCAGCCTGCAAGAGTCGGGTGGACGTCCGATTACCCGCCGTCTGACCCAGCCGGTCTGGCCTGCGGATACGATGCCGGGCCTGCGTGGCCTGTTCGACGGAGAAGCCACCGATGGCGATGGCCCGGTCGAATTCGAAGTGCTGATGGCCGACGCCGAAGGCCACAAGCTGGCCGCCGACAACCTCAAGGTGCGGCTGATTCGTGAGCGTCGCGACTACTACTGGAACTACTCGGACAGCGACGGCTGGAGCTATCACTACAACGAGAAGTACCTGAACCTGTCCGAAGAAACCGTTAGCGTGAAGAAGGATTCCACCGCCAAGGTCAGCTTCCCGGTGGAGTGGGGTCCGTATCGTGTAGAGGTCGAAGACCCGGCCACCGGCATCGTCAGCAGCGTGCGTTTCTGGGCCGGTTACCGCTGGCAGGATAACGCCGAGGGCGGCGCCGTGCGTCCCGATCAGGTCAAGCTGGCGCTGGACAAAAAGGCCTACGCCGATGGCGACACGGCCAAGGTCACGGTGACGCCGCCGTCAGCGGGCAAGGGTTATCTGCTGGTGGAATCCAGCGAAGGGCCGCTGTGGTGGCAAGAGATCGACGTGCCTGCCGAGGGCAAGACCTTCGACGTGCCGGTGGACAAGAAGTGGGCGCGTCACGATCTGTACGTCAGCGCGCTGGTGATCCGTCCCGGTGAGCGCAAGGCCAACGTCACGCCGAAACGCGCGGTCGGTGTGCTGCACCTGCCACTGGACCGCTCGCAGCGCAAGCTGGCATTGACTGTTACGGCGCCGGAGAAGATGCGTCCCAAGCAGCCACTCAAACTCAAGGTCAACGCCAAGAACGCCGACGGCTCGATCCCGAAAGACGTGCACGTGCTGGTCGCGGCGGTGGACGTGGGCATCCTCAATATCACCGAATACCCCACGCCAGACCCGTTCGCCAGCCTGTTCGGTCGCAAGGAATACGGTGCCGATCAGCTCGACATCTATGGGCAGTTGATCGAAGCCGGACGTAATCGTCTGGCCAGCCTCGCCTTCGGCGGTGACGCGGCGTTGGCCAAGGGCGGCAAACGCCCTGAAACCAGCGTGACCATCGTTGCCCTGCAAAGCGCGCCGGTGACGCTGAACGAGCAAGGCGACGCCGAAGTCAGCGTCGACATTCCGGACTTCAACGGCGAGCTGCGGATCATGGCGCAGGCCTGGACCGACGAGCGCTACGGCATGGCCGAAGCGAAAACCGTCGTGGCCGCGCCGCTGATTGCCGAGCTGTCCGCGCCGCGCTTCCTGGCCGGTGGCGACCAGACCAAAGTGGCGCTGGACCTGTCGAACCTCTCCGGCAAGCCGCAGAAGCTCAACGTGCAGGTCACGGCCGACGGGCAATTGAGCCTGGGTGAAGGCGATGGCAGCAAAGCCGTCAGCCTGAATCAGGGCCAGCGCACCACGTTGCAGATTCCGGTGAAGGCTCAGGGCGGTTTTGGCAAAGGCGTGATCCGCGTCACCGTCAACGGTCTGGACTTGCCGGGCGAGAACCTGCCGGCGTTCAGCCGCGAGTGGACCATCGGCGTGCGCCCCGCCTACCCGGCGATGCTGCGTCAGTACCGCGCTGTGCTCAAGGATCAGGCCTGGAGCCTGCCAGATGGCGCGCTCGACGCCTTCGAACCGGCGGGGCGGGAAGCGTTGCTGGCGGTGTCGAGCCGTCCGCCATTGAACCTTGGCGAGCAGATTCGCGCGCTCAAAGCCTACCCGTATGGTTGCCTGGAGCAGACCACCAGCGGGTTGTACCCGTCGCTCTACGCCGACGCTGCGACCCTTAAGCGTCTGGGTCTGGAAGGTGAGTCGGACGCGGAGCGCAAACGCAAGATCGAGATTGGCATCGAGCGTCTGCTGGGCATGCAGCGCTACAACGGCAGCTTCGGCCTGTGGGGTGCGGACGGCGAGGAAGAGTATTGGCTGACGGCGTACGTCACCGACTTCCTGCTGCGCGCCCGCGATCAGGGTTTTGCCGTGCCGCCGGATGCGCTGAAAAAGGCCAACGAGCGTTTGCTGCGTTACCTGCAGGAGCGCAATCAGATCGAGGTCAATTACAGCGAAAACGCCGAGCACACCCGCTTTGCGGTGCAGGCCTATGCGGGGCTGGTGTTGTCGCGCAGCCAGCAGGCGCCGTTGGGGGCGTTGCGCAGCCTGTTCGACCGTCGCACCGATGCGCGTTCGGGTCTGCCGCTGGTGCAGTTGTCCATCGCGCTGGAGAAAATGGGCGACAAGCCGCGTGCCGATCAGGCGTTGCTGGCAGGACTTGCTGCAAGTCGCAAAGCCAACGACTGGCTGGCGGATTACGGCAGCCCGTTGCGCGATCAGGCGCTGATTCTGTCGTTGCTGGAAGAGAACAAGCTGGCGTCGGACAAGGTCGAAGAGCGGCTGTTTGCGCTGTCGGATCAGGTCGCGGCCAGCCGTTATCTTTCGACGCAAGAGCGCAACTCACTGTTCCTTGCCGGACGTGATTTGCTCGGCAAACCTGAGGCCAAGTGGGCAGCGACGTTGTACAGCGGCAGCAACAACCGGGAGCTGAGCAACGACCAGCCGGGCGTGAAGCTCGACAGCTCGGTGTTGGCGTCGCCACTGACGGTCCAGAGCACGAATGGTGAGACGCTGTATCAGCAGATGACCATTTCCGGGTACCCGTCGCAGCCACCAGTGGCGGGGGGCGAGAACCTGGCGATTCGTCGCGAATACCTCGGCATGGATGGCGAGGCCCTGAACCTCAACGCTTTGAAAAGCGGCGAGCTGGTGCTGGTACACCTGGAACTGAAATCCAAGGAGCGCGTGCCGGATGCATTGGTGGTGGACCTGCTGCCAGCCGGTCTTGAGATCGAAAACCAGAACCTGGCGCAAAGTGCGGCGAGTCTGGAAGACGCCAGCGAGTCGGTGAAGCAGTGGCGCGAGTCGATGGAAAACGCCGGGCTGAAACATCAGGAATTCCGGGGTGACCGTTATGTGGCGGCAGTGGATTTGCAGGGCTTTAACACCGTGCACCTGCTGTACCTGGCGCGTGCGGTGACACCGGGTACTTATCGCGTCCCGCCGCCGCAAGTGGAATCGATGTACCGGCCGAACTGGCAGGCATTGGGCGACGCGCCTGCTCAGTTGGTGGTGAAAGGGAAGAAGTAAGGAGAGGCCGCGATCGTCATCCGGTCGCGGTTGACCTGATGTAGGCGGTTTAACTGTAGGAGCGAATTCATTCGCGAAGCGGTGGTACAGCCGATGACAACGTGTCGGCTGCACCTACGTCTCGCGAATAAATTCGCTCCCACAGGGGGTGTTGCGGTGTGTCAGGGATTGCGATGTGTCAGATGAAGTCTGTGAATGCGTCCGATCACATGCCGATCAATGAATAATCCAGCTCAACAACCACAACCCCAGAAACAGCCAGATGATCCCGAGGATGATCGAGGCGCGCATGAAGGCCCGGATCGCGGAGTACAGGAACATCAGGCCAATGATCAGGGCGATGATGCTGATCAGTGAAGTGTCCATCCCCAGCGTGCGCGACAATCCGTCGACGAAATTGCCACCGGCATGAGTGAACATGTTGAACAACCAGCTTAACCCGTCGACGACGAAGCGGATCACCGCCCCGATGACCTGGCCCAGCCATTCGAAAACGCTTTCTACCTGCATGTCTGCTTCCTGATGAAAGGGGTGAAACGGAAAAGGGCGTGTTCGCTTTGGCTACGGATGGGCGGGGCGAGTTCCCTAGAGCATAAAGGCTCTTTGGCATGAGGCGCGGAAAACTTGCCTTGCGCCTGTTGCGCGGATTCATGGTCGGCGCTTTGAGCCTGTGCTTGCTGCTCTGGCTCGCCGACCGAGTCTGGCCGTTGCCCCTGCCCAAGGACGATCTGGCCCGCGTGGTGCTGGCCGAAGACGGCACGCCGCTCTGGCGCTTCGCCGATGCCAACGGCGTGTGGCGCTACCCGGTCACGGTGGATCAGGTCTCACCTTATTACCTAGAAGCGCTGCTGACGTACGAAGACCGCTGGTTCTACCAGCATCCTGGCGTGAACCCGATGGCGCTGGTCCGGGCCACGTGGCAAAACCTCAGCGGCGGGCACGTGGTCTCGGGGGGCAGCACGCTGTCGATGCAGGTCGCCCGGTTGCTCGATCCTCACGCCCGAACCTTGCCCGGCAAGTTGCGCCAGTTGTGGCGAACGATGCAACTGGAGTGGCATCTGTCCAAGCAGGAAATCCTCGGTTTGTACCTCAATCGCGCGCCCTTCGGTGGCACGTTGCAAGGTGTGGCGGCGGCGAGTTGGGCGTACCTCGGCAAGTCGCCGCAACAACTGACCCGCGCCGACGCTGCATTGCTGGCGGTATTACCGCAGGCGCCGAGCCGCTTGCGTCCGGATCGTCATCCGCAACGCGCTCAGGCCGCTCGCGACAAGGTGCTCAGGCGCCTGGCCGAGTTGGGCGAATGGCCGCAGCAGTCGGTCAACGAAGCGCTGGAAGAACCGCTGCTGCTCGCCCCGCGTCAGGAACCGACCCTCGCGCCACTCTTGGCGCGGCGCTTGAATCGACCGAACAGCCCGCCGTTGATTCGCACGACACTGGACGCCGGTTTGCAGCGTCGCCTTGAAGACCTTCTGCTGGGCTGGCGCGCGCGTTTACCCGAGCGCACGTCAGCGGCGATTCTGGTGGTCGAGGCCGAGAACATGGCGACCCGCGCCTATGTTGGCTCAGTCGATATCGGCGACGACAAACGCTTCGGCCACGTCGACATGGTCAATGCGTTGCGCTCTCCGGGTTCGACGCTGAAACCCTTTTTGTACGGCAAGGCAATGGACGCAGGGCTGATCCATTCCGAATCGCTGATGCAGGACGTGCCACGTCGTTACGGCGATTACCGTCCGGGGAACTTCTCGTCCGGTTTCAATGGCGCGGTGGCGGCGAGTTCTGCATTGTCGATGTCGCTCAATCTGCCCGCCGTGCAACTGCTGGAGGCTTACGGCCCGAAACGCTTTGCTGCCGAACTGCGCAATGGCGGGGTGCCGTTGACCTTGCCTCCGTTGGCTGAACCGAACCTGGCGCTGATCCTCGGTGGCGCGGGCAGTCGGTTGGAAGATCTGGTGGGCGGCTACAGCGCGTTCGCACGGGGAGGGCGCAGCGCCGACATTCGTCTGCAGCCGGAGGATCGTCTGCGTGATCGGCCAATGATGTCCCCTGGCGCGGCGTGGATCATCCGGCGGATTCTGAGCGGCCAGTCGCGCCCCGATCTCGACCTTCACGCTGATCTGGTGCAGCGCCCGCAACTGGCGTGGAAAACCGGCACCAGTTATGGCTTTCGCGATGCCTGGTCGATTGGGGTGGGGCCACGATTCCTGATAGGCGTGTGGATCGGCAGGCCCGACGGGACGCCCGTACCGGGGCAGTTCGGTCTGGCCTCGGCGGCGCCGCTGATGTTGCAGGTACACGACCTGTTGGTGAACCGCGATGCCCAGCGCAACATCCTGCCGCCCGTGCAACCGGTGCCGCTCAGCGTAGGCGTGGCCGCGATCTGCTGGCCGCTCGGGCAGACCATGAACAAGAGCGACTCCAACTGCCGACGTCAGCGCTTCGCCTGGACGCTGGACGGCACCACGCCGCCGACCTTGCAAGCCACCGATCAGCCGTTGGGCTTGGGGCTGCTGGAGAAAGTCTGGATCAACGACAAAGGCCTGCGCGTCGGCGCCAGTTGTCCGCACGCTGAACCCCGTGACATCGCGCTCTGGCCTGCGCCATTGGAACCGTGGTTGCCGAAAAGTGAGCGGCGTGAGGCGCGCTTGCCTGCCGTCGATCCCTCATGCCCGCCTCAGGGCTTGAGCCTGGCCGCGCCGATTTCAATCGTGGGCGTGCGCGAAGGCGATCAACTGCGTTTGCCCACCGGCAGCCAGCAGCAGTTGCGATTGAAGCTGTCGGCATTGGGCGGCAACGGTCGGCGCTGGTGGTTCATCGACGGCGCGCCGGTGGGGGATACCGCCAATCAGGACAGCTACACCCACACCTTCAACCGCTTGGGGCGCTATCAACTGAGCGTGCTGGACGAAAGCGGGCAGACGGCGCGGGTGGAGTTCAGTGTGGTGGATTAGAGCGTGCATTCGCTAATGCCGCAGCGAATGTGCGATCGCATCGCGAATGAATTCGCTCCCACAGGTCCGGTGTTGAACCCAACTCCCGGTTTCGCCGCCATCTCTAATGGGCTGACCTCAAAAATCGGCACGCTGAAGGCCCTGTGGGAGACGCAGAGGTTACGACGGCAGCGAACGCGGTGTGCCAGACAGCACATGCGTTTCTGATTCTCCGCCTCGGCCGGACGCGAGATTTTTTGAGCGCCTCGGACCTGTCAATTACGACTATATAACTTTCGTCTGCGCGGGCTGTGACGGTTATTTATGTCGCTACTAATGCCCTGATTTAAAACACGATTTTCACACCTTCAGTCACCCTTTCTCGCAGGTATATAAGGCGTTAATACCAAGTTGTGAGTTGCCCAATCCCCTTCCAAAGCCTGTCATGGCGTCATGGACAAGTGCTTTTCGGCTCAAGCCGGGAGGCCAATAAAACAATCGTGTTTTGGAAGGATTCTCCCCATGAAAACCCAGATGTTTTTCGCATCATCGGCATTGGCACTTGTTCTGGCAGTCAGCTTGGGTGGGTGCAGCAGTGGCGGTGGCGGTTCGAAAAGTCACGTAGATGGTTCCTCATCCACAGCGGGTACATCGGGAGGGTCAGCCAGCGGCGGAACCACCGATGGCAGCGGTTCGGGCGGCACCGGTAATACGGGCGGGACAGGAGGCACAGGCGATACCGGAACGGGTGGCACAGGCGGAACAGGCGGAGCCGGTGGTGGCGTGGTTGACGGCGGCACCGGAGGCACGGGCGGAACAGGTGGAACAGGCGGTACAGGTGGCACTGATGGTGGAACCGGCGGAACCGGTGGTGGCACTCCGGTGATCCGGACACGCAGCACGACCGCACAGACCAGCGTCGATCTCGGCAGCGTCCTCGGTCAGGTGGGCGATGCGGTCGTGGGCGTGGGTGATGCCGTGTCGTCGGTGCCGATTGCTGGCAACACCGATCTGACCTCCGGCGCGGGTGGCCTGGTTTCATCCCTTGGCTTCGCGGCGAACAGCGTCAGCGGCGGTTTGGTCGATGGCCTCGGCACGCTTGGCACTGACAGCAATTCCCTCGGCATGACGCTTTCCAGCGTCGGCACGGCGACCGGCGACCTCGGCGCTGGCGTCTCTTCCCTCGGCACTGGCGTGTCGAAATTCGCCCGTTCCCCGGCCATCGAACAGGTGCCGTTGGTGGGTACCGTGGTCGGCGGCGCAGGCGATCTTGTCGACGGCGTAGGCCAGAAAGTCACCATGCTCGGTGACACCCTCAGCGCCGCCACCACCAGTGGCCCGCTCGGCTCGGCCACGCATGCCATCGGCGACAAACTGGTGCCGGTGGTGGCGATGCTCGAATCGACCACCAACAAAGTCGGCAGCGCGACAGGGCTGGGTCAGCCGGTGAATGGCCTCCTGCAGAACGTTAAAGGCACGCTCAACAACGTGGGCGGCAGCCTGCAAAACGGCGCGCAGAACAATCCGCTCACTGCAGGGCTGGGCGGCTCGCTCGGCGGCCTGGGTGATGTGGCGGGCACGGCAGCCGGTTACCTGCAAGCCAATGCCGGCACGGGTGGCGGCACCACGTTGCCTGGCCTGCCGGGGCTGCCCAGTGTTCCGGGCTTGAACGGCGGCTTGCTTGAAAACGTCGGTGGCGTGGTCGCCGCCGCAGGTTCGGGGCTGACCGCAGGTTCCGGCGGCGGCCTGCTGGGCGCCGCAGGTCTGAATGGCACCGGCGTCGGCACGACGGTCGCGTCCCTTGGTCCGATCCTCGGTGGCAATGGGGTCGCCAATACAGCACTCGGCGCGCCGGTCGCAGCCCTCACTAACAACGTGGGCGCTGCGATCACGCCCGTCGTGACCAACGTCGCCAGCGTCACGCAGAACATCGGCGGGGCCACGGGCATCGGCGCACCGGTCAACGGCCTGCTCACGCAAGCGGGTGGCGCAGTCAGCAATCTGGGTAGCCAGATTGCCGCGACCAACGCCAACCCGGTCACCACGGCGGTTGGCGGCACGGTCTCGACACTGGGCAATACGGTCGCTCAGGTGGGTGGTCTGGTGAATGCAAATGGCAACGCGTCGAATGGCGGTGTCGGCGGGTTGCTCAACGGGGTTACAAGCGTCCTCGGCGGTGGGTTGGCTACGCGTAAGTAAGAAGTGCTGGGCAGTGTGAGAACGTTCGCGAGTCCGTTGTCCGCGATGCAGTGTTCTTTCTCCAGCTTGCTTCGCTAGCGACTTCTCCCACAACGCCTACGCTTGTTTCAGACAGGGGAGTCGGAAGATCCCCTGTCTTTTTTTGCCCGTGCACCGCTGCTGTTGGTCAATGGAGTGTCCTTATGCGTGCTTGTATCCCTGTCTTCGTGCTGGGTGTTTCTGTCTCTCCTTTCTTCGCGAACGCTGAACCGCTTCCCAGCTTCCTCAACAGCAACGACCGCGAGCGCACGCTCCCGGTGCCTAACCTTCCCGCTGATGCCTACCGTCCTGCGACGCCCGCCCTGCAGGTGCCTGCACCGCCGTCCGACGCCACGCCCTTGATGATGAGCACCAAGGTCGGCGTGCGCAAAATTCGTATCGAAGGCGGCACGGTGTACCCGCTGGAACAGCTCGGCGCTGCGTATGAACCCTTGATCGGCCGCGACGCCACACTCGCCGAATTGATCGAGGCCACGCGCGGCATCACCCGGCGTTATCAGGATGACGGCTATCTGTTGTCCTACGCGTTCCTGCCGCCGCAAAACTTCGATCAGGGGCTGGTGCGCGTGGTGCTGGTGGAAGGTTACGTGCGGGATTATCGGCTTGAAGGTGACATTGGCAACGTGTCGGCGTACCTGCAAAAGCTCGTCGACAAGATCAAGCAGGAGCGTCCGCTGACCCGCAAGACGTTCGAGCGCTACACCTCGCTGATGAGCCGGGTGCCGGGCGTGACCTTGCAGGCTCAAGTGCCGCCACCGGGCACCACGGACGGCGCGACCACGTTGATCGCCCAAGCCTCGCGCAAACCCTTCACCAGCACCCTGAGCACCACGGACGATAACCGCGATGGCCTGCAAGCGTTGCTCGGTTTGAGCAGCAACGCGCAGACCGCCATGGCCGAGCAACTGACCTTCAGCGGCCTGTTCCCGCCCGGAGACGACAAAGAGCATTACTACCGTCTGGATTACAGCCAGTACCTTAATACCGAGGGCACCCAGCTGAATCTCTCGGCGTCTCACTACCGCAGCGAGCCGGGCACCAACGTGGCGTTGGACAATGGGTTGGAGTTGAAGCAACGGCGCGACAACGACCGGTTTTCCATCGGCTTCACCCATCCGCTGATCGCGGCTCAGAACGAATGGCTGAGCGCAGGGGCGCGGCTGTACGCGGTGAATGACAAGACGCGTTACGACGTGATTGGCTTTCCCTTGAGCGTGCAAAGTCGCACCGACATCCGCGCTGTGGCGGTGGAAGGCGATTGGCGTAAATCGACCGACCGGCAACTGCGGATTCTCAGCGCCGGGGTGTACCAGGGCATCGACGGCATGGGCGCGAAGACCGACGACAGCACGTACGACCTGGACTTCTTTCGGGCGCGGTTGTCGGGGGTGCAGAGCGACAAGTTTTGCGAGCATTGGCAGGGGGTGTTTTCCGCGGCGTTGTACTGGAGCGACGACACCTTGCCCGACAGTGAGCGGGCGCAGTTTGGCGGGCAGAATTTCGGTCGGGGCTATCCGACGGATCAGGCGTCGGGCGACAAGGGCTGGGGCGTGGCGTATGAGGTCAACTACAGCTTCACCCGTGACGGCAACTGGGTGAAAGTGCTGCAACCGTATGTGGTGTTTGACGCAGCGCGGACGTGGTTCAACGAACTGCCGGTCAAGGATTCGAAACTGTCCTCAGCGGCGGGTGGACTCAGGTTTGGCGATGGCCGTTATTACAACATCGCGCTGGAAGCGGCCAAGCCGATGTCCGATGTCGGGCTGGACAGTTTCAACCGCAATCCCAGGTTCACGTTGAGTTTCAGTTATCAGCTTTGAGAGAGGAGGGCGGTGTGTTGGGCTCTGATGTGGGCCTGATACACCGCCTTCGCTGCCGTCGTAACCTCCGGCGTCTCCCACGGGCTAGGGAGTGTGCTGAGGAGATGTGATCGACGTAAAACGTGTGGGAGCCGGATTGCTGGCGAAGGCGGGGTGTCAGTTACAGAGTGGGCGGCTGAGACGCCGCTTTCGCCAGCAAGCCGGCTCCTACAGTGACCTGTGAGTCGCGTTTGAAGCAGGTTACTGCCCGACCTGATACACCTTCGGTTTCGGGAACAGGTTGTCGAGGGTTTCCAGCAGGCGGACGTGGTAGATGGGTTTGCGGAACAGGTCCAGCACGTGCAGGCGCAGCAGGTCGCTGACGTCTTCCATGTCAGCGTGGCCTGAGGTGACGATGACCGGCAGGTGTTGGCGCGACGTATGCTCGCGCAGGCGTTTGATCAGCGAGATGCCGCTTTCCTCCGGCATCCGCAGATCAGTGATCACCAAGGCGATGTCCGGGTGCTCGGTCAGCAGCTTCAGCGCCACCTTGACAGAGGGCGCCGTGAAGCAGCAAAACCCCTCGCCTTCGAGCAACTCGGCCAGCTCTTCGTTGGCGTCCTCTTCGTCGTCAACCAGTAATAATTGTTGGCGTGTCGGCACGGGCATTAATGGATTCCGTTATGTAAATCTCTGGCGGCAGATTTGCCAGCGGATTGAGCTTGCGATGGCCATCGTGTCATCCATCAAAATGGACCGAACGAATCGCTCCTATTCGTGCTTGACCAATTCGGTCTTCAGCTTTGTGAAAATCGCCTCTACCGAACCTCCGATCGGGGTAATAAAAGCAATCAGCACCACAGCCACCATCGCGGCGACAATCGCATATTCAATCCCCGAGGCCGCTTCTTCGTTCTTGACGAATTTACGCAACAGTGCAGAAAAATACATCAGGTACATCTCACTTCTCCTCAGCGCATGAAGCGCGTTACTGCACGCAAAAAGCGTTTGCCAATCCTTCGTACCCACAGCATTGACCCCATTTCCACACTCCACAATCGCAAGAAAGCATTAATCCGAAAGTGATAATGCCAAGCGGCCGACAGGCCGTGACTCGGCCCCTCCGAACGGATGAAGTCGTGCGAAATTTCCGACGAATGATGGCGTTTTGAATGACCTCGTCTACCTTCATAAGGCGAAAAGGAAGAATGTTCACAGCCAACTGACTGATCAGTTGTCTCGAACCGTTTTCGAAGTGATCCGCAGAGCGGTAAGGCACAGGAGGGCCGTCATGAGCAGTCGCGTCACACTAGGGCTCGCTGTACTTTTTCTGCTGGGTGCGCTGTTTGCCGGGTATTGGGGATTGGTATTGAGCCGCCAACCCGCGCCTGCACCTCAAGCGCCTGTCGCACAGACCGTTACCCCGGTCGCCGCCCCCGTTGTCGAAGAAAAACCCTCTGAAGACCCGACCCGCCAATCCGTGCTGGTGCTGGCGCGCGATCTTCCTGCCTATGAGCCCATCAAGGCTGACGACCTGATTGTCGAACGCCTCAAGGTCGCGCCCGCCGGAAGCTTCAGCAAACCGGATGAGGCCATCGGCCGCCTGTCGTGGCGCCCCCTCACCGCAGGTACCTGGCTGACCGACAGCAGCTTCGAAGCCGGTGGCTCATTGGCTCGAATGATCCGGCCCGGGGAGCGAGCACTGGCGCTGTCCATTGACGAAATCATCGGCGCCGGAGGGCAGTTGAGCCCCGGTGATTACGTGGATGTTCTGCTCTACCTGCCGCCGGACCAGACCAATAACGACCGCAGCGCGCAAACCGTCGTTCCAGCGTTACGCGTGCTCAGTGTGGGGGCGTTGATGGGGCCGGTGAATCAGGGCCAGGACGATCAAGGCATCAGCCGCGACGAGCGCGCCCAACAGCAAAAAGGCAGGGTCAATGCACGGAGCGTGGTCGTCGCGGTGCCGGAAAAGCTGCTCAACCGTTTGATGCTGGCCTCGCAAGCCGGCCCTCTGCGTTTGGCTGTGCGCAGCGCTGACGAGAAAAACCTTGAGCGGTACTGGGCGGGGGACAGCGACATAGCCCTGCAGCTGGACACCGCGAATCGCAACGTCACCCACTTCAACCAGCTGAGTCTGCAGTCCAACGTTGCGGTTCGCGCCAGCGGGGGTGCCCCGCGCGGACCGCGGCCGGTGGAAGTCATTCGTGGCAATCAGATCACGCAGCAAACCCCCTGATTCGAGCAAGGATTGCACTTGATGAGCAGCCGTTACAAACCGGTGTTGAACCGTATCGTGTTGGCCTTTATGTCTCTCGGTCTGTATCAGGGCATCGCGGTGGCCGCGCCGACCGGGTGTTCGGGACTCGCGGCCATGCCAGCGGCCACCGAGATCGGCCAGGGCGTGCAGCAAGCTATCCGCTCGCCTGTCGCCATTACGCGTCTGGCAGTAGGCGATCCGAAGATTGCGGATGTTCATGTGAACGGCGACGACAACGGCGGCTTCCTGCTGACCGGTGTGGGACCGGGCACCACCAGCCTGATGATCTGGACGGCGTGTTCCACCTCGCCCCGGCAGAGCATGGTGTTCGTGCGTGGCACCGCGAAGACGGCGATGACTGACACCCTGCTGCCACCTTCCGAAGACCCGCTGCTGCCCAGTCAGGTGCAAACCGACATCCGTTTCGTCGAGGTCAGCCGTACCAAGTTGAAAGAAGCCAGCACCTCGATTTTCGGCAGAGGCTCGAACAATTTTCTCTTCGGCTCCCCCGGCACCGTGCCGGGCGTGACCGTGACGCCAGGCACCGTGGGCGGCACGCGACCGGCGATCCCGCTCAGCAACAACAACTTCAACATCGTCTGGGGCGGCGGCAGCAGCAAAGTGCTGGGCATGCTCAATGCCATGGAAACCAGCGGTTTCGCCTACACCCTCGCCCGGCCAAGCCTGGTGGCATTGAGCGGGCAGAGCGCGAGCTTCCTGGCCGGTGGCGAATTCCCGGTGCCGGTACCCAACGGCGAAGGCAACGGCATTTCCATCGAATATAAAGAGTACGGCGTGCGCTTGACGCTGACCCCGACCGTGGTGGGCCGCAACCGCATATCGCTGAAAGTCGCACCCGAAGTCAGCGAGCTGGATTTCACGGCGGGCGTGACCATCGCGGGCACCACCGTACCGGCGCTGAACGTTCGCCGCACCGACACCAGCGTGTCGCTGGCTGACGGCGAGAGCTTCGTGATCAGTGGCCTGATCAACACCAGCAACATCGCCTCGGTGGACAAGTTTCCGGGGCTCGGTGACATCCCGATCCTCGGCGCGCTGTTTCGCAGTTCGCAGATCAACCGCGACGAGCGTGAGCTGCTGATGATCGTCACCCCGCACCTGGTTCAGCCGATGGCAGTGAACGCGCCGTTGCCGTCTCTGCCGGGTGAAGGGCTGCGCAATTACGACCCGAGTTTCCTCAAGATGTACTTCCTCGAAAACGGCAGCTTTGATCGCCGCAGTGGGTTATCGCAATGAGCCAGGGACCGAGCCTCAGCCAGACCTTTCTGGCCATCACCCGCAACAGCACCGACCTCGAATGGCTGCAGGGTGCGCTGGCCCCGTTGGGTCAGGTAGTGAGCGCGGGCACCGGCAGCCTCGATGAACTGCTGGCGCTGGTGGATGTGACCTTCGCCAGCGTCGTGTTCGTCGGCCTCGACCGCGAGCATTTGATGAACCAGAGCGCGTTGATCGAAGGCGCACTGGAGGCCAAGCCGATGCTGGCCATCGTCGCGTTGGGTGACGGCATGGACAACCAGCTCGTGCTCAATGCCATGCGCGCCGGGGCGCGGGATTTCGTGGCCTACGGTTCGCGTTCCAGTGAGGTGGCCGGTCTGGTGCGGCGCCTGAGCAAACGCCTGCCGCCCGTGGCGCCGAACCCCAACATGGGTGGCCTGACCGTGATCTACGGCGCCCAATGCGATGGCGATGGCGCGCTGGTGTCGGCGCATCTGGCACTCGTCGCGCAACAGAAGGAACAGCGCACCTTGCTGTTGGATTTGGGCATGCCTCGCGGCGACAGCCTGGCCATGTTGAGCCTCGAATCCTCGTTCAATTTTGGCGATGCCGTGCGCCATTTGCGTCGTCTTGACTCCACCCTGATCGACAGCGCCTTCACGGTCCACCCGACTCAACTGCGCATTCTCGCGTACGGCGAGGACGACATGTCGCTGGAGCACACCAGCGCCGCCGAGCTGTACATGTTGCTCAGTGCGTTGCGCCAGCACTTTCAGCATGTCGTGGTGAATCTGGTGGGCCAGCCGGACAGCGAGTCGCTGCGGACGTTCGTCACCCATTGCGATCAACTGCTGTGGTACGTCGATCAGAACGTCATCGAATGCCGTCGCAACCTGGCGATCCTCAATCTGTGGCGCGAAAAAGGCCTGAAGTTGCAACAGGGCGGGTTGCTGGTGGACAAGTACCTGCGCCAGGTCACACCCAATGCCGAGGCGCTGGAAAAGACCTTCGGGCTGCCAGCCATGGCGGTTTTGCCGCTCAGCCCCGAGCTGCGCCTGAACGCGAAAAATCAGGGCCTGTCGCTGTTTGAACTGTCGCCCCGAGAGTCCTTGAGCACCGGCTTGAAAAACCTGGGCGAGCGGATGGCCAGTCAGAACCAGACGCCGGAGAAACCCCGTGACGGCTGGCTCGGACGTTTACTGGGAGCGCGTAAATGAAAGGCGAAAAACTGTTCGGCGTGTCGTCGCGTCCTCAGGATGCGGGCGGCGACGGTCAGGGTCTGAAGCTGGTCCTGCACCGCTACATCATCGATGCCATCGAAGAAAGCGGACGCAACCTGCTGGAAGGCACGCGCCCGGCGCTGGCCCAGTTCGTCACCGACAAAGTGGCCGAATACGTGGCGCGGCTGCGGCTGGCGATTTCCCGTTACGAGATGGAGCGGCTTGCGGAAGAGCTGGTGGATGAACTCACCGGTTTCGGTCCGCTGGAGGTGCTGCTGCGGGACAAGTCAGTGACGGAAATTCTGGTCAACGGCCCGAACAAAGTGTTCATCGAGCGCGAAGGCGTGTTGCACCATTCGGACCTGCGCTTCATCGATTCCCACCACGTCGAGCGTGTGATCCAGCGGATTCTCGCGCCGCTGGGGCGTCGTCTGGACGAGTCTTCGCCGATGGTCGATGCGCGTTTGCCGGACGGCAGCCGGGTCAACGCGATCATTCCGCCCATTGCGCTGGACGGGCCGTGCGTGTCGATCCGGAAATTCCGCAAGGACATGCTCAAGAGCGCCGACCTCGTGGCGATGCAGACCATCGACCAGTCGATCTACGACTTTCTTGAAACCGCCGTGAGCAAGCGCTGCAACATCCTCATCAGCGGCGGTACGGGCACCGGCAAGACCACCATGCTCAACGTCATGAGTCAGATGATCCAGACCCAGCAGCGGCTGGTGACCATCGAAGACGTCGCCGAATTGCAGCTTGGCCACCCCCACGTCGTGCGCCTCGAAACCCGCCCCCCCAACGCCGAGGGCCACGGTGAGGTGCGCGCCAGCGACCTGATTCGCAACGCCCTGCGGATGCGCCCCGACCGGATCATCCTCGGCGAGATTCGAGGCGTTGAAGTGCTCGACGTGCTCACCGCGATGAACACCGGCCACGACGGCTCCATGAGCACCGTGCACGCCAACAACGCGCAGGATGCCTTGCTGCGGCTGGAGACGCTGGTGGGGTTGACGGGCCGGCAAATCGCCGAGAAGACCTTGCGGCAGATGATCTGCGCGGCGCTGGACGTGATCATCCAACTGACGCGCATGCCCGATGGGCGACGCTGCGTCAGCGAGGTGGTGGAAGTGGTGGGCGTGCGGGACGACGTGTACGTCACCAATACGTTGTTCCGCCTGGATCGGCGGACCGGCTTCGGTTTCTTGCGCGAGGCCATGAACCCCGCCGGGGACAAGCTGCGGCAGATGGACTATTAGGCAGGGGCCAGGGAGGTTCAGGTGAAAGGCGCGATTATCCTCGGGCTCGTCTTCATGTTGCTGATGCTGCTGTCGTTCTACCTGTTTTATCGCGGGCTGAATCAGGGCGCTCATGACCGCGTCATGGCGCGCCTGTCATTGGGGCAGCCTGAACCCGAAGCCGCGAAACCGGGTCTGGCGCGAATAGAACGCGCCTTTCTGCGGGCAGGGTTGGGGCGGCCCACCGAGCGCTTGCCGCTGGCCCTCACCGTCTGGGTGATGGCGATGTTGCTGGGCTATCTGCTGCACGACGGGTTTGGTCTGATGCTGGGCATTTTGCTGCCGGTCATCGTGTTGCGTTTCTACGTCAGCTTTCGCTATCGGCGTCGGGTGCGGCGCATGATCGAGCAATTGCCGCAGTTGCTCGATCACGCCGTGCGCAGCCTGAAATCCGGCCGCACGTTGGGTGATGCCATTCTGCACAGCATCGACTCGGCGAGTTATCCCCTGAACGACGCCATGTCGCGCATCAAGCGCAACGTGCAGATGGGCGTTTCATTACCAGACGCAGTGCAAGACTTTGCTGAGCTGTACGAGCGCGATGAGTTCCAGCTGTTCGCCATGGGCCTGCGGGTCAATCACCGTTACGGCGGCAATGCCAGCGAATTGCTCGACAACCTGATTCGCTTGATCCGTGAGCGCGAACAGGGTGCACGGCAGTTGCGGGCGATGACCGGCGAAACCCGCATGACCGCCGTGGTGCTGGCGCTGCTGCCGGTGGGCATGGTGGCGTACTTCCTGGCAGTGAACCCGAACTACCTGCTGCACATGTGGAACGACGGTTCGGGGAAGACCATGCTGATGGTCGCGTTTGGCATGCAGACGGCGGGCTGTCTGGCGCTGTGGCGCATGTTGCGGAGCGTGTGAAATGGCCTTGTTGCTCAGCGCATTGATGTTCTTCATCGCCGGCTTCTTCCTGCTGCTGACCGTGGCCCGCCAGCGCCGCAATGAACGCCTGGTGATGTCGCGACTGCAAGGGGTGGTCGCCCGCGACAGTCGTGTCAGCACGTTATTGCGCTTGCTGGGTGACAGCCGATTCGGCCAGCGTTCGGTCACCCTCGACAGCGAAACTCAGATCCTGTTGAACCGCATCGGCTGGCGGCGGGCGAGCCAGCGTTCGTTGTTCGCGGCCTGCCAGGTCGGCACGCCCATTGTGGCGGTGTGCATCGTGATGCTGGTGCAGACGCTGTTCTTCAGTGACGTCGAATACCCGCTGCTGGCGCCGATGTTCGCGTTGGGTCTGGGCTACCTCGCGCCCAAGCGCATTCTGGCCGCGGCGGCCATGCGCCGGCAAAAACAGGCGGTCGCGGAGATCGCCACATTCATTCCACTGCTTCGCATCCTGTTCGAATCAGGCATGGCGGTGGAGCAGGCACTGCGGGTGTTGAGCAACGAGGGGCGAAGCCTGCTGCCGGTGCTGTCTTCGGAGCTTCGGGTGATGCTGGTGCGCGTCGACTCAGGTCTGGAACTGGGTGATGAGCTGAACAAGATGGCCGCCGTGCTGGCGGTGGATGAGTTCAGCGACACCTGCGTCATTCTCAATCAGTTGATTCATCAGGGCGGCGGGGCGATGAAGTCGCTGCTGGCGCTCAAGCAGCTGATCGATGACCGCCGTTTGACGCGGTTACAGGAATACATTTCCAAGCTGTCGGCGAAGATGTCGATCGTGATGATGGTGTTTCTGTTTCCCGCGTTGTTGATCGTATTGGCCGGGCCAGGCTTCGTCGCCATTGGCAAGGCATTGGGTTCGCATTAGGAGATCGAATGAAAGCGCTCATCGCAGTAATAGGCCTGGCGTTGCTCAGTGGTTGCGCCGCTGACGGCACGGCACCCTGGCTGGCGCAGGCCACCGCTGGCAGTTGCGCGAAGCCGACGTCGGATCAGGAGCTGGCGTTGAACATGGCGCAGGACATGGCCGATGAAGGCCGCTTGCACGCGAGCCTGGCCCATCTGGAAAGCCTGCCGCCGACGTTGCCGGATGTGCGGCTGCGCAAGGCCCGGGTGCTGCGTCTGTTGGGCAGCAACGAGGCCGAGCCGCTGTATAAGAGTCTGATCGGCACCTGTCGGGCTGCGGAGGGCGAGCATGGACTTGGCCAGCTCGCGGTAGCGCGGGGCGATAACAATCAGGCGCTGATGTATTTGCAGGCGGCAGTGAAACTGTCGCCCACTGACGAAAAAATCCGCAACGACCTGGGTGTCGTCTACCTCAATCAGCGCAAGCTCGACCTGGCACGCTTTCAGTTCCTCACGGCGATGGAGCTGAAACAGCCCGACACGCTTGCGGCACTGAACATGGTCACGTTGCTGATTTATCAGGATGACTGGACGCAAGCGGCGGAGCTGGTGTCGCGCACCGGGTTGACACCTGAGCAGGTGAACGACGCCCAGGCACGCGCCGAGACACTCAAAAACACCCCGGCAGGCACGCCACTCAAGTCCGACAAAGTCGCCGCCGTCATCGACGCTCCGACGGTCGCAGGGAGACAACCATGAGACGCCTATTGTTGACAGGTTTGTGCATGCTGACGCTCAGCGGCACCGCCTTCGCCATCGAACCCGGCCCGTCCTCGGCTTCGCAAAAACAGACCGAGGACTGGCTGCAACTCCAGGCCAGCGGCAGGGCCGCGTCCCCCATTCCCCAACCCCAAGCCCCCATCGAACGCGACCTGACGATGCAGCGCTGGCTCAACACCTACCAGCATCCGATCCCGGATTTTTATGACCAGAAGAAGGGGGGGAGTGTGGCGGGGAGCAGTTCGGGGAGTAATTGAGCGGTAGCGCGCTGACCCCGAATCTGACGCAGACCTGTAGGAGTGAGCTTGCTCGCGAGGCGTACGAACAGTTACATCCAGGGCGACTGACATAACGCCATCGCGAGCAAGCTCACTCCTACAATCCGGCGCCAAGTCCAGATATCAGACGCTTGGACGCTCAATGCGCCGTCACCCGCCCGCGCGCGGCACTGGGTGACAGGGCCAGGGCCAGTTGGGTGCGGTTGTGCATGTGGGTCAGACGCAGCACTTGCGAGACATAGAGCTTCACCGTGTTTTCGGTGATGCCCAGTTCGCAGGCGATCTGATAGTTGGTCTGGCCTTTGCTCACCAGCCTTGCGACGTCGAGCTGGCGGGGGGACAGTTGTTCGAAGATGGCGGGCATCTCGAAGTCGCCGTCGCTAACAGCCTGTGCGGGCTGGGCGATCTGGCGGGATTTGTCGAGGTCCTGGCAGAGGTCGTCGATGGACGCGGCGAGGAACTGCAACTTGTCGTTGAGATGGCCCAGGTGCTGGACGTTCTTGACCCGTTCTTCCAGCGAATCTTCCTGCCGCCGTACGCCTTCGAGCAGCTCGTTCAGGTCGACGGGTTTTTGGTAGTAATCGGCAATCCCCGCACGCAGGGCCTTGATGACGTCCTGTTTCTCGGCGCGGCCCGTGAGCATGATGGACTCGAAGATGCGCTTCTTGCCCGCCAGCAATTTCAGGGCCTCCACCAGTTCGATGCCATTAAGCCCCGGCATGTCCAGATCGCACAGCACGATGGCGATGGCGCTGTCGTCGCGGAACCGTTCCAGCGCCTCACGGCTGGAGTAACACGGCACGCAACGGTAACCGCTACCCTCCAGAAACTCGCTGATCTCATCGACGATGAGCGGTTGATCGTCGACCACTAGAACCTTTATTGCCGATTGCTTGTTCACGCGCTACTCCCTGCTGCGACTACGGCTGAACCAGGCCCGGTGCCTTGCCTATCCTTTATGGCAACCACTGTAGGACAGTTCTCTGCCCGGACGTAGGAACAAACCTAGACTCACTTTCGGACTATGTACATAGCGTGTGATGGCAATTCGACTAGTGGACCCAAATGAGGGTAGCGATGCACCCCAAAAACAGGAAAGGCACGAAAGGCTGCTTTGTTGACGTTTCGGGCGACAGCTGTGGATAACGCGTCCTGACCCGTTGACCCACCTGGCGCCATATTCTCTGGCGCACGAGCAACCAGGCCACGCTGGTCACGCCCGCACCGATGAATGTGCCCAGCACCAGCACCGGGCCGCTGGCGACTGCCAGGGCAATCAACAGTTTCACATCCCCTGCGCCGAGCCTGCCCAGCGCGTACCCCGGCAACGTCAGCAGCAACGTCATCAGCAACGCCCACCAAGGCTGCGGCGACGGTGCACCCAGCCAGCTTTCACCGTTCATCACCAGATAGAACACCGCGATAAGCCCGGCCCCGAAGGTCAGAACGTTGGAAACCCGCCTGGCGCGAGCGTCCTGATCTGCGCATACGGCAAACCACACCAGTAGGAAAAGTAAATTCATTGGGTAAAAAACGTCCTGTTTTCCGTAAAGAATCTATGCTCCAAGCACGGTAGCACTGTCAGGGTAGACGTCGGCATGCGCAGGATCGCTCGCAATTTTTCCCCCATCAGGCAACGTGGCGCCGCCGCCATCGAATTTGCCCTCGTGTTCGTGATTTTCTTCGCGATTTTCTACGCGTTGGTGACCTACAGCCTGCCCTTGCTGATGATGCAATCGTTCAACAACGCCACCGCCGAAGCGGTGCGCCAGAGCGTGGCCATCAGCCCCGGCAGCGCCACTACACCCGCCGCTTACGCCACCTTGGTCACGACTCAGGCCAAGTCGGCATTGACGACACAATTGGCCTGGATTCCGTCGGCGCTCGGCTTCAATCCCACCTCGGATGCCACTGTCAGCTTCGACGGCAAATTGCTCAAAGTCCGGATCGATTACCCCAAAAGCAAGCTGACTCAGGTCATGCCGGTGCTGACGCTACCCGGAATCGGTGACGTGCCGAATCTGCCGACCTACCTTTCTGCTGAAGCGAGCCTGCAACTTGCCCCTTAAAAATGAAATCCTCAACCGTTGGCTCGGGCGCGGCGATTCACCTTCCGGGCGCGAACCGGAATCCCTGAGTGTCGAGCCCACTTCAATCAGTGCGGACTGGCACATGCAGCTGGATCAGGACGGGCATGTCACCAGCATCAGCAAGCTGTTGCGCAGCGCGTTGGGGTTGGGGGCGTCGACGGCGCCGCCACAGCGTTTGTTGAGCTATCTGATGCCGAGCAGCGCGCTGGTGGTGGAAGGTTCGCCGCAGGAGTGGCTGGGGCACATGCTCGATCTGGATTTCAAACGACCGGGCGGCCAGGTGTTGCACACGCGCGGCTGGGTCCAGGCACAGTCAACGAACCTGCCCGGCAGTTGGTTGCTGCAATTGCTCGACATTGGCGACCTGATGGAAGAAGCCAACGTCGCGCAAAGCCGTCAGCAGTGCCTGCGGGTGGCCGGGCAGATCGCAGAGAAAGTCCGGGGGTGCCACATCGACCGGTTGCAAGCGGTGACCGCCGAGCAACTGGAAGAGCTGGCGCAGAATTATCGGGTGCCCTGCCTGGCGCTTGCGCTCTCGGAGCCCAGCGGTCCGGGCTGGCGCATCTTTGCCCATTACAACGCTCACACTGCGCCGCAGCTGTGGCAAGACGGACAGCGCCTGGGCACCGACCTCGATTCACTGAACGGCACGGTCACGCACCAGATCGACTTCGACGCTCCCAGCCATCTCGTGCATCTGCAAAGCGCGTTTGGCAACGCCGAGGGGTTTCTGTTGCCCCACCACAAAGAGGGCTCTGTAAAAGCGTGGATGTTGTTCGGGTTCTACGATGCCGCGCAACAGGCGCCTGAGCTGGGGGATCGGGAGTGGATGAACCTCTGTTCGGCACTTGCCGGGCCCATCCTCTATCGCCATGCCGATCAGGCGCACCGCCATCAACTGGAACGGCTGGCGGTGTTGCAGGACCTGCTGGGCACTGGCTGGTGGGAGTTGCTACCCGATACCGACGAAGTGCAGCTCGCGCCTCAGTTGGCGAGAACGCTGGGCCTGCCGGAGACCAGCGACGTGCTGCCCCTTGGCCAGTGGCTACAACTGATCCACCCCGCCGACCGTCATGAGCTGGAAAGCCGCCTTGGCGGGTTGCGCGAGCATGGGACGCCGATGTTGTCCTGCGTCCGGTTACGTGACGACGAGGGCGCTCACCCGCCGGTCTGGCTGCGGATTCAGGGGCAGGAACTGGTCAGCGGGCAGGCGCGCCGCGTGCTGGGCTTCATGCTCGACGTCAGCGATATCAAGAACCAGGAAACCCAGGCTGCGGCTGCTCACGCCCGGCTGGACAACCTCATCGCCAGCTCGCCCGCGGTGATCTACGTGCTGAGCTACGACCGGGGCAGCCTTGAACCGACGTTCTTCAGCGCCAGCCTGACGCCGGTGTTGGGCTGGACCCAGGCGGAATGCAGCGACGGCTTGCTCACGCAATACATTCACCCCGACGACCGCGACGTCTGGTTTCAGCGCACACGCCAGTTGCTGCGGGAGGGTGTGGTCAGCTGTCGGTATCGCCTGCGGGACAAAAAAGGCGAGTACCACTGGCTGCTGGATGAGGCGCGGTTACTGCGCGATGACTTGGGCATGCCGGTGGAGGCGGTCGGGCTTTGGCTGGACGTCACGGAAGCGACACAGGCCACCGAACGCGTTCGGGAAAGCGAAGAGCGTTACCGGATTCTGGTGGAAGATTCTCCTGCGATGATCTGTCGCTACACGCCGGACCTGGTGCTGAATTTCGGCAACCGGCCATTGGCGGATTACCTCGAATGCACCCCTGCGCAGTTGCCGGGTGTGAACCTCGGGGAATGGTTTTCGGCCGAGCAGAAAGAAGCGTTCGTGAAGCGCATCGAAGAGCTGACCCCGGAATCACCCATGAGCACGTCGGAAATCTGTCTGGAGCTGCCGGGGCGCGAGCACGCGTGGTGGGTCTGGGCCGACCGGGGCGTGTTCGACGACAGCGGCAAGCTGATCGAGATTCAGGCGGTGGGCCGCGACAACACCGAAATCCGTCGCACCCGAATGCAACTCAACCAAAGCGCCAAAATGGCGACCCTTGGCGAGATGGCCACGGGGCTCGCGCATGAGATCAACCAACCGCTCAATGTGATGCGCATGGCCGTGGTCAACGTCCTCAAGCGCTTGAGCAACGGCGAAGTGGAAATCGATTACCTGACCGACAAGCTCAATCGCATCGACACCCAGGTGCAACGTGCAGCGCGGGTGGTCAACCACATGCGGGTGTTCGGCCGGCGCTCGGAAATCGAGCAGCAACTGTTCGACCCGATCGATGCGGTGGACGGCACGCTGAATATGCTCAGCGAGGGCATGAAGGGCAAAGGCGTCGACCTGCGCATCGGTGAACCAGGAGCGCGGGTGAGAGTGCGAGGGCACGTCGATCAACTGGAGCAAGTGCTGATCAATCTAATGGTCAACGCCCGGGATGCGCTGCTTTCCAAACGCGAAAAAGACCGCGATTTCGAGCCCTGGATCGCCCTGCATGTCGAACAGGACGAGCAGACGCTTTGGTTGATCGTCGAAGACAACGGCGGCGGCATCGACCCGCGTCTGCTGGAGCGGATTTTCGAACCGTTCTTCACCACCAAACCCGTGGGCGTGGGAACGGGGCTGGGGCTGTCGGTGAGTTACGGGATCGTCGAGCAGATGGGCGGCCGCCTGAGTGTCAGCAACTCTAGCGAGGGCGCGTGCTTCCGGATTGCGTTGCCGATTGTGCGGGAGTAGGGGCGGCGTACCTGTGCAAGAGGCGCGAAACCGGGGTGTCTAGCGGCTGATGTGCGCCTGACCCAGCGCGTTCGCTGCCGTCGTAACCTCCGGCGTCTCCCACAGATGTTGCGGTGTGTGGAGGATTCGCGCCTGGCGCTGACCCAGTGGGAGCAGCCGGAGCTGTGCGACGGCCGCGAAAGCGGTGGGTCAGACGAATGATCTGTGACTGATCCAGCGCGTTCGCTGCCGTCGTAACCTCCGGCGTCTCCCACAGATGTTGCGGTGCGTGGAGGATTCGCGCCTGGCGCTGACCCTGTGGGAGCAGCCGGAGCTGTGCGACGGCCGCGAAAGCGGTGTTTCAGGCGAATGATCTGTGACTGATCCAGCGCGTTCGCTGCCGTCGTAACCTCCGGCGTCTCCCACAGATGTTGCGGTGCGTGGAGGATTCGCGCCTGGCGCTGACCCTGTGGGAGCAGCCGGAGCTGTGCGACGGCCGCGAATGCGGTATGTCTAGCGGCTGATGTGCGCCTGACCCAGCGCGTTCGCTGCCGTCGTAACCTCCGGCGTCTCCCACAGATGTTGCGGTGTGTGGAGGATTCGCGCCTGGCGCTGACCCTGTGGGAGCAGCCGGAGCTGTGCGGCGGCCGCGAAAGCGGTGTGTCAGGCGACTGATATAGGGTGATCCCTGGCTCGGTCAAATCACCAACTTCGCCTGCCCCAGATTGCAGCTGAGGTTGGCGCCGACGTCCACGGCGTTGAGGTTGACGCCGAGGCCCTTGAGCAAGGGGTCGATCAGGCCGCTGATCAGCGGGGTCAGCGTGCTGGCCAGCACCTGGTCAAGGGCCGTCGTTATCCCGCTGAGTACTGTTCCCAGATTGCTAAGCAAATCCCCCAGCCCATTGCTGACGGTGGGTTTGTACATGTTGACCTGAATCCCCGACAGCGCATTCGACAACAAGGCGCTGGTCGGCGTCGTCAGGACCGGGGAGGGAGGAAAATAGGCCGCCTGATTGATCTCCGGCAGGTTGGGTGAGATGTACGTAAACGGCGTGCCCGTGACGCCCAGCGAGGTATTCAGGCTCACACCGATGCCGCCCCCCGCAAACGCGGTTCGCGCGCCGCACGTGCCGATGCCCAGAACCAGATGGCAGGTCTTGATGCCGATATCCAGCACTGGCAAGGGGCCGGGAACCATCGTGGCCGGATTGGTGCTCGCAGGAAATGCCGCAGCCGGGTCAATCTTGCCCACTTTCAAATCCACGATGGCGGACTGGGTCTGAGTGGTCAGGGATTTATTGGTATTGGTGGTGCAGGTGTACCCGGTCACATAGCTCTCGGCGCTGGTGGCGGTGAGCGCGATGTCGAGGCTGACGCTGTTGCTGCTGTCAGAGAGCCATTTAAGATCGAGGGTCTGGCACCCGGCACCCAAGAGGCACGTCACTGAGTTGACGACGCCCACAAGATCCAGGTGCAGCAGGCTGCTGACCGTCGGCGTCAGTGGGGCGATGAGGTTGGTGGCGGCATTGGCCAGGGAGGCGATCCCATCCAGCGCCGGCAGTTTCACGTTCAGCAGTGTCTTGACCTGCGCGGTGCGCACGTAAATGCGGTTGGGGCCGGTTCTGGGATTGGGGTCTTTTATCGCGAGTTTAGGGTTGCCAATGGCCGACAGCTGGCCAGGTTCAATCACTTGTACGCGAGCGTTGACCTGAGCCAGCCCTGCGAGATTGATCGGAAAGTTGGCCACCAGGCCATTCTGTTTGTTCGCCAACTGGGCGAAGCCTTCCACGAGGTCCATCAGATTGACCTTGGTGTTGAGCGCGGCGATGTCGGTCCCGCCCTGAACCTGAAGGAGATTACCCAGCACCACTTGCGTCGAGCCTGCCGCCACCTTGAGCGCCTTCAACCCGAGCACGGTTGCAGTGGCGCCGAGGGTGCCGTTGGGGTCGAGCACGTTGATTGCCGATTGCAGGAGTTGGCTGACCGCAATGTTGCTGCTCAACAGTTGCGTGTAATCGAGGGCCGACAGTTTGATGTCGCTCTTCAACTGATCCAGGTAGCCGAGCAGGCTGATGTTGCTGTTGGCCAGCCCCTGCCAACCTGCGACATCCAGATTGACACTGCTGCCCAGAAAACCGCCGATCAGCGGATTGAGGATGCTCGCGTTGGCGGTATTCAATTGCAGCGTGGTGTTGCGGATGGTCAGGGCTGCCACGGGCGGCACCCCGGCAGCCACCGCCACCGCACTCAGTTGAACGTCCGGCGGCGACGGCGTGGTGTCGAACATCGCACTGACACCGGCCGCGATGCTCCGTGGCACGCTGTGGCTGACCGTGACCTGAATGGCGTCAGAACGGGTGGCGTCGACCGCGAAGGTGCGTCGACTGTCAGTGCCGACGATCAGGATGCCGCAGCGCGTGGCCAGGGTACGGGTGTTGTCGGAAACCGTGAAACCGTTGCGGGTCGCGCTTTGCGTGGCGTACGTGCTGGCGGTGTTGCTGCCGGTGCAATCGCCGCCGCGACTGGCAGCCTCCAGCGCTGCCACATCCGCCACGCGCTGCAACGAGCGTTTTTCCATGTAGAGTCGCCCGCTGTCGACCACCACCAGGGTGCACAGCAGGGCCAGAGCCAGGGTCAGCGCGGCCATCAATCCTATGGCGCCACGCTGCCGGTCCCGGCGTGCGTAGGGGTACATCAGGGGAGACATCCAGCACTCCTTCGGCAAAGCCGTCGCTACTCACCCGAGATGGGGGGAGTCTAGTTGCCGGAGGAGCAGTTGCAAGCGGCGAGGGGGCGAGGGGCGAGCTTCGAGCTACAAGCGGCAAGCTAAAAGCCGAGCGCGTGATGTCAGACACCGCGCACTGCTTGCAGCTTGTAGCTCACAGCTCGTGGCTGTTTACCTTGGTGGGTACTGCTGGAGGATTTTCTGCACGGTCTGGCGCAGCGCCAATTCCCGCGCGGCCGGGTTGGCGTTGTTGTCGTTCACCACCTGTTCGGTGCTGCCGCGCCAGACCAGTTTGCCGTCCTTGCCGTCGAGCATGTCGATTTGCAGGGTCGAGACCTTGTAGTCGACGCTGCGCGTCTCACTGCCGATCGGGCCGCCCCAGTAACCGCCCCACGGGTTGCCCCAATAGCCGCCACCGCCGTAGTTGGTGGTGACCAGTTGTTGGCGGTCTTCGACGATCAGCCAGGCCTGCACTTGGACGTCGGCTTTCACCCCCGGCGCCGCCATGCGCAGGCCGCGCTGGTCGAGCTGTTCACCAACCGACTGGCGAATGCGTTGTTCGGTCAGGTCGCTTTTGATGCGAGGGTCATTGGGCTGATATTGCAGGCCCGGCTCCTTCCAGGCCCAAGTTCGATACCCACCGAAATCCCGCTGTGCGTCGAAGTCACGATTGACCCGATCGGTCTGGCACGCGGCGAGCAGCAGGGCAACACACACGACAGCGATGCAGCGGAACATGACAGTTCTCCGGAAAGGCAAATGGAAAGATTAAGACGGCGGATAAGCGGTCAGCGCGTGTTGCACGGCCTGACGCAATGCCTTGGCCCGCGCCGACTGATCGCCGCCGCTGCCGGTTTCGGCGCTGGCGCTCCAAACGGGCTGACCGCTGCGACCGTCGAACAGGCTGATGCGCACCACCACGACCTGCTCTTGATAGGTTCGCACGACCGGCACCGTGGCGTAGCCGCCATAGCCGTTGCGGTACCCGTTGTAATAACCACCGCCGTAGTACGGGTCGTAATAATCGTCACGCACCTGACGAATACGGGTTTCCGTGTGGGTGTCGGCCGCGACGCGCAAATCAGCAGTCTGCGGGTTCTGCGAAGGCCGCAAGCCCCGCTGGTCGAGACCGTTGCTCACCGCTTCTGCGACCTGCGCCGACTCCGCCCATTGCGTCCCCGGCGGCAACTGACCGTTGAGCCACGTCCAGTTGCGATAACGCCCGAAATCACGGGGCGCAGCGGGGTAGGCGCTCATGTCGATGGCGTTGGCCGCCTGGGGCGGAGCAGGCGGAATGGCGGCGGAAACGGCCGTGTACGGGTTGGGGCTCTGACACGCGGCCAAAGTCAGGAAGAGGGGCAGCAAAGCGAGGCGTTTCATGATGGTCTCCGCAGGTAGCCTCAAACGGGTCGGCACATCCAGTGCAGATAACGTCCCAGTCCGGCAAAGCTCGGGTGGCGACGGTGGGCGAGCTCCATTTCCAGCAGGTCGGTCAGCTCGGCTTTCGCCTGGAATTCGACCGGCATGTAATCGTGGAATACCCGGACGCCACTCTGGGTTTCGACTCGCCACAGACCCTCAAGTTGCGCCGCTAATTCGCGCGGATCAAGGGGTTCTTGCGGGGTTAGGCTCTGCTTTTCACCGGCCAGCGTATTTCGACGCATTTTGCGGAAATGGCCCTTGAGCAGATTGCGATAAATCAACGCATCACGGTTGTAGAACGCCAATGACAGCCAGCCATCGGCTTTGGTGAGCTGGCGCAACACCGGCAGGATGGTGAAGGGTTCGGCAAGCCATTCAAGCACGGCGTGGCAAATCACCAGATCGTACGGCTCGCTCAGTTGCTCAGGGAGCGCCTGCCACGGGGCTTGAATGAAGGTGCCCGTTTGTCCGGCGTCTGCGAAACGCTGGCGCGCGCCTTCCAGCATCGGTTCAGCAGGCTCGGCCAAAGTGACGTCATGCCCCTGTTCAGCGAGCCAGAGCGACATGTGGCCCAGCCCGGCGCCGATGTCAAGGACGCGCAGGGGGCGGTTCGGCAGGCTTTCTGTCAGGTCTGCCTGCAACACCGCCAGACGGATCGCGCCCTTGGCGCCGCCGTAGATCTTCTCGGCGAAGCGCGTGGCCAACTGGTCAAAATGACGGTCGCTCATTTGCTGAACCGCCGCTCGCTGTCGGCCAGCTTGGCGCGCACCACTTCGTTCATGTCCAGCCCCAATTCGCTGCACATCAGCAGCAGATACAGCACGATGTCACCCACTTCCTGACCCGCGTGGGCGAGTTCATCGGCGGGCAGCTGACGTGACTGGTCCTCGGTTTTCCACTGAAAAATCTCCACCAGCTCGGCCATTTCCACACTGGCGGCCATGGCGAGATTTTTAGGGCTGTGAAATTGCCGCCAGTCATTGGTATCGCGGATGCGATGCAGGCGTTGGGTGAGTTCGTCGAGGTTCATGGGGCGGGTCTCCTGAAGGTGGGTAGCTTCAGGGGGATGCGGGGCGGAATCAAGTGAAGCCGATGGGAATTCGGTGCGTTAGTCACTGTAGGAGTGAGCTTGCTCGCGATGGCGGCGTGCCAGATTCGGAAATGGTGACTGACAGACCGTCATCGCGAGCAAGCTCACTCCTACAAGGGTGAGAGGTGGAATCTGAAGCTGTAGTCACTCCGCCGCAGGCTGCCACGTCCCGATCATGTGCACGATCCCTTCTTTGCCCTCGACCTTCAATTGACCATGAGACCCCGCCGCGCTGGCGGACAGCGTCACCTCGCTCGGCAGGCGAACGGGCTTCTGAAACTCCACCGAGATATCCACATTTGATGCAGGCAAATGATCGTCAAGCGCCGCCAGCGTCCGGCTT
The DNA here is from genome assembly GCF_038397775.1 of Pseudomonas sp. RC10. Classification (NCBI taxonomy): domain Bacteria; kingdom Pseudomonadati; phylum Pseudomonadota; class Gammaproteobacteria; order Pseudomonadales; family Pseudomonadaceae; genus Pseudomonas; species Pseudomonas bambusae. The sequence goes on along the minus strand of NZ_CP151650.1, from coordinate 6,045,276 downwards.
TTCATCCACAGGCCGTGGGCGATGGCCGTGGGGAAGCCAAACAGCTTGGCGCTGCTGTCGCTCAGGTGGATCGGGTTGTAATCGCCGCTGACTTTCGCGTATTGCCGACCGATATCGGAGGGGACGTACCACGTCGCCAATTCGGTCATCGGCAGCGGTGCCGGTTCGTAGGCGCCTTCAATTTCACCTTCGATCTTCGCGCCTTTGCACAGCATGGTGCTCTCTTCTTCCCACAGCAGCCCCAACGCGTCTTCGAACTGCGTGATCAGGCTGAACGTCGCGCCTTTTGCGTGGGGTTTGAGGTTAGCGACGCGCACGCTGACTTGCGCCTTGATCACACTGCCGAGCGGGCGGCGAATGCTGATGCGGTTATGCAAATGCACCAGCCCCAACAGCGGAAACGGGAAGTCCTTGTCTGTCAGCAGCTTCATTTGCAGCGGGAACGCCAGTACGTGGGGATACGTGGGCGGCAACAGGCTGCCGGGTATGAACCCGCAGACCTTGGAGAAGGCGTTGACCTTGTCCGGGTCTACCGAGACCCAGCAGCGCAGCCCCTGATCCGGCAGCTGTGAGCCGCTGATCTTGCGCCGCAACGCCGCCTGCAAGAACAAGCCCGGCAGCGACGGAGGGGTGTCCAGATAGCGCCAATGTGCACTCATCGATTCTCTCCCGTACTCGTTAAGCCCCAATCACGCTTTGTCCGCACACACGCAACACCTGCCCGCTGACTGAAGCGCTACCCGGCTGGCCCAGCCATGCCACCGCTTCCGCGACATCCTGAGGCAAGCCGCCCTGGCCGAGCGAACTCATGCGTCGGCCTGCTTCACGCAAAGCGAAGGGCATGTGCGCGGTCATGTTGGTTTCGATAAAGCCCGGTGCCACGGCGTTGATGCTAATGCCGCGCTCTTTCAGCGAAGGCGCCAGTGCACGCGCCAGTCCGATCAGCCCGGCTTTACTGGTGGTGTAGTTGGTTTGCCCACGATTGCCGGCAAGCCCGCTGATCGAGGCCATCAGAATCACGCTGCCATTGTCGCGCAGGGTGCCCGCGTCGATCAGCGCCTGGGTTAGCACTTGGGGCGCATTGAGGTTGACGTTGAGCACCGAATCCCAGAAGTCGGCCGTCATGTTGGCAAGGGTTTTATCGCGAGTGATGCCCGCGTTGTGCACGAGAATGTCGAGTCCGTCGGGCAGGTGTTCGATCAACTGGGCGGCGGCATCCGGTGCGCAGATATCCAGCACCAGCGGTTGACCGCCAAGCCGCGCGGCCAAGGCTTCAAGGTCGGACTTGGCTTGTGGCACATCCAGTAACACAACGTCTGCGCCATCGCGGGCCAGGGTTTCCGCGATAGCCGCACCGATGCCGCGAGCTGCGCCGGTCACCAATGCCTTGCGTCCGGCCAGTGGGCGACTCCAGTCCTGCACGTGGGCTGTGGAGGCGCTGATTCGAATGACCTGGCCGGAGATGAACGCGCTCTTTGGCGACAGGAAAAAACGCAAGGCGCCTTCCAGTTGATCTTCCGCGCCGTCTTCGACTTGCAGCAGCTGAACCGTGCCGCCGTTGCGCATTTCTTTCGCCAGCGAGCGGCTGAAACCTTCAATGGCCTGCTGGGTGCTGGCGGCCAGTGCGTCGATTTGGGCATCGGGTGCGCGGGCGAGGATCACGATGTGCGCGCTGTTTTCCAGATGGCGGATCACCGGCTGGAAGAAGTCGCGCAGCCCAGAGAGTTGGGAGGTATGTAAAAGGCGGCTGGCGTCGAACACGACGGCCTTGATTTTCGAGCCTTGATCGGGTGTCCACGGATGCGCGCCGCTGAAGTCACTCGCGAAGCTGAACAGCAAGTCGGTCATGCGCGGGGCAAACTCGCTGACGCGCTCCGCCAACGGGCCGCCGCTCAACAGCAGCGCACCTTCCACCGGACGCAGGCGCCCGGCCTGCCAGCGTTCCAGTCGCGCTGGCGCGGGAAGGCCCACGGCTCCGACCAGTCGGCGACCGATGTCCGAGTTGGCGAAGTCAATGTAGCGATCAGATGCCATGGAACACTCTCCTTGAGTCGGGGTTCAAAGAAGTGGACCACATCAATGGCTAATAAGTCCTACGCTTTCGGGCTGATCAGCGCACACAGGACAGGGAGATTTCAATGAACCAGATACGCCGCGTCGCCATCGTCGGAGGCAATCGCATTCCGTTCGCCCGCTCCAACGGCGCCTACGCCACGGCCAACAATCAGGAGATGCTCACTGCCGCACTGGAGGGCTTGATCGAGCGCTTCAACCTGCACGGCTTGCGCATGGGGGAAGTGGTGGCCGGGGCGGTTCTCAAGCACTCACGGGATTTCAACCTGACCCGCGAATGTGTGCTGGGCTCGCGACTGTCTCCGCAAACACCCGCGTACGACATTCAGCAGGCCTGCGGCACGGGGCTGGAAGCAGCGCTGCTGGTCGCCAACAAGATCGCGCTGGGACAGATCGAGTGCGGCATCGCGGGCGGCGTGGACACAGCATCCGATGCGCCGATCGGGGTGAACGAAGACTTGCGACGCATCCTGTTGCAGGTCAACCGCGCCAAGAGCACGGGCGACAAACTCAAGGTGCTGACCCAACTGAGGCCGCACAACCTCAAGCCCGAACTGCCCCGTAACGGCGAGCCGCGCACCGGGCTGTCGATGGGGCAGCACTGCGAGCTGATGGCGCAGACCTGGCAGATTCCCCGGGAGGCCCAGGATCAACTGGCGCTGGAGAGCCATCAGAAAATGGCGGCTGCCTATGCATCGGGTTGGCAGGATGACCTGCTGACACCGTTTCGAAACCTGACCCGGGACAACAATCTGCGCGCCGACGCCAGCCTTGAAAAAATGGCATCGCTCAAACCGGCCTACGAGCGCAGCCCTCGTGGCACGTTGACGGCTGGTAACTCAACACCGCTCACCGATGGCGCGTCGGTGGTGTTGCTGGCCAGTGAGGAATGGGCCAAAGAACGCGGCCTGCCGGTGTTGGCCTATTGGCGGGATGGTGAGGCGGCAGCGGTGGATTTCGTGCGGGGCGAAGAGGGCTTGTTGATGGCGCCGGTGTACGCCGTGCCCCGCTTGCTGGCCCGCAATGGTTTGACGTTGCAGGATTTTGATTACTACGAAATCCACGAAGCGTTCGCGGCGCAGGTGCTGTGCACGCTCAAGGCCTGGGAAGACCCGGAATACTGCAAAAACCGTCTGGACCTCGATGCGCCGTTGGGCTCCATCGACCGTAGCAAGCTCAACGTGAAAGGCAGCTCGCTGGCAGCAGGACACCCCTTCGCCGCGACCGGCGGGCGCATCGTTGCCAACCTCGCGAAACTGCTCAGCGTGGCGGGGCAAGGGCGAGGTCTGATCTCGATTTGTGCAGCGGGCGGGCAGGGCGTAACGGCGATCCTCGAGCGGTGATTCACGGCACCAAAGCGCTGACTGTGGGCGCGAATTCATTCGCGAATAATCGATCGGCCAACTCGGATGCATTGACCGTTCCGCCATTTCGCGACTGAATTCGCTCTCACAGACGTGGCGCCTGAATCGAGAGGCTTTACACTGCCCGCTTCACGTCAGAAGGCGCGCCCATGCCGAGCAAAGGACATTCACCCTCTCGCAGCCCCGACACGCTGCGGCAGATCCCCGCCCTGACCGATCTGCCTCGGCCCGTTTATGCCCGCGCCGAGAGCCTGAGTGCGGGTTCATGGACGCCGACACATCGCCACGATTGGGTGCAGTTTTCCTACGCCATCAGCGGCGTTCTCGGCGTTCACACCGAGCAGGGCAGTTTTTTCGCGCCTCCGCAGTGGGGTGTTTGGATTCCGGCGGGATTGGGCCATGAAGTAGTCACCTCGACCCGCGCTGAAATGCGTAGCCTCTACGTTCGCACTCAGGATTCCCTATGGGCGACGGATCGCTGTCGGGTGCTGGAAGTGACGCCTTTGGCCCGTGAGCTGATCAAAGCCTTCTGCCTGTTTCCCCCGGATTACCCCGAACGCGACAGCCACGAGTCCCGGCTGGTGCAGGTGCTGCTCGACCAACTGGCGCAGTTGCCCGAGGTCGGCTTTTCCCTGCCCTTGCCCCGTCATCCTCGCTTGCTGGCGCTGTGCAATGAACTGGTCGAAGACCCCAGCCAGAACATCACACTGACCGATTGGGCCGCGCGCCTGAACATGTCGGAAAAGACCCTGATGCGCCTGTTCCAGCGCGAGACCGGTTTGAGTTTCAGAGGGTGGCGACAACGAGCGCGGTTGCTTGCCTCGCTCAATGCATTGGAAGAGGGCGACAGCGTGACCAGCACCGCCCTCAATTGCGGGTATGACTCAACGTCGGCGTTCATCGCGGCGTTCAAGGGCCTGTTTGGCTTCACCCCCGGAGATCTTTTCAAACAGTGAGCTGCGTTGTGACAAGGCATCCATGACCTGTTTATCGCATCATTGGATTTCACGCTGCCCCCCATGTGCTCCCGTATACCCGGCATGAAAGCTGCTTGCCATGATTCAGGGAACGTATGGTTGGCAATTGAATCCATGACTCAATCCACATGCCCCTACTCGCTGGCAGAGGATTGCCGTATAACGAGCAACAATCGCGTGTTTGGCAACGAAGGACCCACAATAAAAGCTGATGAAGACTCCAAAACGCATTGAACCCCTGATCGAAGACGGTCTGGTAGACGAGGTGCTGCGCCCGCTGATGAGCGGTAAAGAGGCAGCTGTTTATGTGGTGCGCTGCGGCAAAGAATTGCGCTGCGCGAAGGTTTACAAGGAGGCGAACAAACGCAGTTTCCGTCAGGCGGCGGAATATCAGGAAGGCCGCAAGGTCCGCAACAGCCGGGATGCCCGGGCGATGGCCAAGGGCTCCAAGTTCGGGCGCAAGGAAACCGAGGACGCCTGGCAGAACGCCGAAGTGGCGGCGCTGTTTCGTCTGGCTGGCGCGGGCGTCAGAGTGCCCAAGCCGTACGACTTCCTCGATGGCGTGTTGCTGATGGAGATGGTCTCGGACGAATACGGCGATGCGGCGCCGCGTCTGAACGACGTCACCCTCGAACCCGATCAGGCCCGCGAGTATCACGCGTTCCTGATCCAACAGATCGTGCTGATGTTGTGTACCGGTCTGGTGCACGGTGACCTCTCCGAGTTCAACGTGCTGCTGTCACCGGACGGCCCGGTCATCATCGACTTGCCCCAGGCGGTGGATGCGGCGGGCAATAACCATGCGTTCAGCATGCTCGAACGCGACGTGGGCAACATGGCTTCGTACTTCGGACGCTTCGCACCGGAGCTGAAGAAAACCCGATTCGCCAAAGAGATGTGGGCCTACTATCAGGCGGGCACTTTGTCGCCAGCGACTGTGCTGACCGGCGAGTTCGACGACCCGGACGAAGAGGCTGACGTTGGCAGTGTGCTGCGCGAAATCGAAGCGGCGCAGCGTGATGAAGCGCGACGTCAAGCGGCGAGAGCTGCCGATGATGCACCGCCGAACAAAGCCGAAGAACCGCCTCCGCCTTGGATGCAATAACGCGTTGAATTAAAGACCCGACCTCAAGTCGGGTTTTTGCTGATTGATACTCAGGAGGGCGCAGGCTATTCAGGTGTTCGGCTCTTCCTCGCGTGATAAATTAATTTTTGATCATTGATAGATATTAATTCCGGCTTCTATGAGCCAGGGACCCATGTGATCGAGTTTATCCATTGACCTATGGCGCACTGATTGTTCAACTCTTTGACGAACGTTGTAAAAGAAGTGATCGGTGTGTTGCCATCGTACCTAACGGTGTATGTTCCTTTTTGGAGGTATAAGGAAACGACATGTACCTGACCCACCTGCCCCTCCTTCTCATAAAAAACTGCCCGCGAATCGGAACCTGTGCTCGAACACCCACCGTCGATTCGTACAACAAAGTGAACGCTTCTGCTTGGCTTGGGGAGCACGAATTCGGCTAGATTTCCTTGAGCTACGTAGCATGTGTTTTTATGAATGTGAAGAAATTTTCCTTTAGCCCGTACGAGTAATTGGGTCTCGGGAGAAGTCCAGGTTTCTTCTCGAGCTAAGTCGACGGTTGTTTGAACATTGAAATTCTCAGTAACCGGCCCGGCTTCTCTCGTGAAGGAAAAAACTCCTGACTCCACGGCGCCGGCCTTGGCAACAATCGTATGATTCGAAGCTGCTAGATTTTCTATTGCCGTTGTCCAGTGACCATCTTCATTCACAGGCACTGTTCGAGGTTGTCCGTCTACCACAAGTTCGACGGTCCTTGGGGTTGCCTGGCTCGTGCGTTTGAGTTCACTCATCGTACTCACCTATTCATCAATTTGATTTAGTGGTGCAATCGTTACATTGCCATACCAGACTCAACCATCAGCAGTGCATTGTGTACTGTCACAATTGACAGCGCTATTACCTAATGATGATAGATAGGCGGCTCAACGTGATGATTTGTAAGTGATTAGTTTCTCTAGGTTCGTTTCGCTTTATGCGTTATCGCGAATTAATTTGAAGGCCCCGTTGAAACCTCACATACACACCCGCCCTATTCAAGATACTTAAGAATCGGACAGTCGAATCGGTCATCGCCGTGGCAGTGTCGCTGAATCTGTCTCTCCTTCGTCACGATGTCGTGCTTTGGGTGCAGTGGGGCTGCATTAATTGAATATTTCGCTGGCCTCGGAGTGGGGTGCGCTATCCATACATAAGTTTCGAAGTTAAAAAAATATTGGTTATTTCGAATGCTTCTAAATGAATTCGCTTGCGGGGTGGAAAAGATTCAAAGCTTTTTCTATAAATTAATGAGTGTGCTGTTGTGGGCGCACTGCTGAAATTATCCGGCCTCTACATTTTTGGAAGTGTGGGATGCAAGCCAATCATAAAGGGAAGATATGATGAATCGTTCAGATAAAAGATTGCAGTACATCGAAGATTACCATCCGCTGGCATCTGGCGAAACGAACGGCTTTGAGGATTGGAAACCGCTTTATCGCACCTCCCCGGGGAGTGCTACCATGCCTACAAGTGGGCTTGTGGTAGATTTTTCCGGATCGTTCGGAGCAAATTCTTACGTTAATACCCGATATGCGAATGATCTAGGCTACTTTCTAAATATTGTCGACTTTAAAAAAGTTGACCTTAAAGTCGGGCGCACTGTTTCGCACATTAATATGCGAATTTTGAATGTTTTGATTGATCCTCCAGCGAAATTCGTTGTGAAAGCCTATGAAGGTTCAACGGTCGTACACTCGAAACAGTTCGAAGGGCAAGGAGAGGATAATATCCAAGAGTTCACCTACTCCGGGCAGGTGACGAGTCTCTCTCTGATTGTTGAAGGTGACCCAAGTGTTTTCCAAGTATTAGTAGGGGGCATTACATGGACGCCGTGATGCCTTTCATCGGTAAGTGTCAGGTCAACTGATCTGCCGCTTGCGGTCTTATGGCGAAGAGGTGCGTTAGTCAAACCTCTGCCCTGACCCGCAACACCCGCCCGATTCCAGATCCTTGAGAATCGGGCAGTCCGGCCGGTCATCGCCCTGACAGTGCTCCACTAGATCCTGCAGCGTATCGCGCAAGCCCGCCAACTCGGCGATCTTCTGGTTCAGCTCCGCGATGTGCTGCCGCGTAGGGTTTTGATGTCCGTGCCGGCCCTGCTCTATCCACCGATAGATTTCGAAGTTAGAACAATATTGGTTATTTCGAATGATTCTGAATGACTTCACCTGCGGGGTAGAAAAGTTCCAAATCTTCTTCTATACAGTTATGAGTGTGCTGTTGTGGGCGCACTGCTGAAATTATCCGACCCCTGTATTATTGATAGTTTGAGGCGCAGGTGGATTCATGCGAGGAGTGGTTAATGGTCGATTCACTTTCAATACAGCCCGCGTTCAACGCTGCTGAAGAACCACCCGTTGAGATATTTGATGATGGCAAATCATTAGGGCTCGTCAGGGTCAACAATGGTGCTTGGTCGTTTACTGTTCCGCCGTCTCTTAGTGTAGGTGTTCACACACTGACAGCTAAAACCGGCTCTGTGATCTCAGGCGCATGGCAGGTCATGGTGCGAGAGTGGGAGCGGAATGAGGAGACATGGACTGAAGAGTTTTTTAGTCTCCAAGAGGGGACTCATCGGATGTCTGCAAGTGGGCTTGTGGTAGATTGGTCGGAGCCGATCGCGTCTCCGATGATTCACAGCAGGTTCACGAATGCTTATGGATACATTCTCATAATTAAAGGTTTCAGAAAAGTGGAGTTTAAATTCGAACGCACTGTTTCGCACATTAATATGCGAATTTTGGATGTTTTGATTGATCCTCCAGCGAAGTTCGTTGTGAAAGCCTATGAAGGTTCAACGGTCGTGCACTCGAAACAGTTTGAAGGGGAAGGAGATGAGGGTATCCAAGAGTTCGCCTACCCCGGGCAGGTGACGAGTCTCTCCCTTGTTGTTGAAGATAATACAAGTACTTATGAAGTACTTGTAGGGGGCATTACCTGGATGCAATGACGCCTTTCATCGGCGAGTATCCGGTCTATTGACCTGCCACTTGCGTCTTGTGGTGAAGAGGTGCGTTAGTCAAACCTTTGCCCTGACCCGCAACACCCGCCCGATTCCAGATCCTTGAGAATTGGGCAGTCCGGCCGGTTATCGCCCTGACAGTGCTCCACCAGATCCTGCAGCGTATCGCGCAAGCCCGCCAACTCGGCGATCTTCTGGTTCAACTCGGCGATGTGCTGCCGCGCGACGGCTTTGACATCCGCGCTGGCGCGGCCCCGGTCCTGCCACAGTGTCAGCAGTTTGCCGACCTCTTCCAGCGAAAACCCCAGATCCCGCGAGCGTTTGATGAAGGCCAGGGTGTGCAAGTCGTCCTTGCCGTACAACCGATAGCCGCTGTCGGTGCGGTGGGCGGCCTGGAGCAGGCCGATGGATTCGTAGTAGCGAATCATCTTGGCGCTGAGGCCGCTGCTCTTGGCGGCTTGGCCGATGTTCATGATGCGTCTCCTTCAACGTCGGGGTTCCAGGTTTTCAACAGCAGGGCGTTGCTTACGACGCTGACGCTGGACAGCGCCATGGCGGCCCCCGCCAGCACGGGATTGAGCAGGCCGAACGCGGCCAGTGGAATACCGATGAGGTTGTAAACGAAAGCCCAGAACAGGTTTTGCCGGATCTTCGCGTAGGTCCTGCGACTGATGTCGAGTGCAGCAGGGATCAACCGAGGATCGCCGCGCATCAAGGTGATGCCCGACGCGTGCATGGCGACATCGGTGCCGCCGCCCATGGCGATGCCGATATCTGCGGCGGCGAGGGCCGGGGCGTCGTTGATGCCGTCGCCGACCATGGCCACGACGCCGGTCTTTTTGAGTTCGATCACGGTGGCGGCTTTGTCCGCAGGCAGCACTTCGGCGTGCACATCCGAGATGCCCAGAGCGTCGGCCACCACTTTGGCGCTGCCTCGATTGTCGCCCGTCAACAAATGGCTGCTGATGTTTCGTTCACTCAACGCCTTAACGGCGTGCGCGGCGCCCGGTTTGAGGGTGTCACCGAAAGCGAACAGGCCAAGCACCCGGCGTTGCGGGCTCAGTTCGATGAGCCAGGACAATGTTCGACCCTCCGCTTCCCAGGCTTGCGCGGTTTCGGCGAGGGCGTCGGGCGTGAGATCGCTTTCGTCCAGCAGACGCCGATTGCCCAGCGCCAGCTCACGACCTTGCAAGGTACCCGCGATGCCGCGCCCGGCGAGGGAACGGCTCTGGGTGATGTCTTCCAGAACCAGGCCCTGTTCGCGTGCGGCGTCCAGGACGGCGTTGGCCAGCGGATGCTCACTACCTTGCTGGAGCGCACCGGCCTGTTGCAGCAATGCGCTCACGTCGCCATCAACGGCGATCATGTGGGCAATGCGCGGTGTGCCGGAGGTTAGCGTTCCGGTCTTGTCGAACACGACGGTAGTGACTTCGTGGGCGCGTTCCAGCGCTTCGGCGTCCTTGATCAGAATGCCGAAGCGCGCCGCGACGCCGGTTCCGGCCATGATCGCAGTGGGGGTCGCGAGGCCCAGCGCACAGGGGCAAGCGATGACCAGCACCGCGACGGCATTGATCAGTGCCGTTTCAGCCGAAGCACCGTTCAGCAGCCAGCCAATCAGGGTCCCAAACGCCAAGAGTAGGACGACAGGCACGAACACCTGGCTCACTTTGTCGACCAGCTTTTGAATGGGCGCTTTGGCGGACTGCGCGTCTTCCACCAGTCGAATGATGCGTGCAAGAACGGTTTCGGCCCCCAGCGCCTGAGTGCTGACCAGCAGGCGGCCTTCGCCATTGATCGCGCCGCCTGTGACCCTGTCGCCGGGCTGTTTGGCGACCGGCAGGCTTTCACCGCTGATCAGCGCTTCGTCTGCATGGCTTTGACCCTCGACGACTTCACCGTCTACCGGAAAACGCTCGCCGGGTTTGACGCGCACAAGATCGCCTACTTTCAATGCGCTGATCGCCACCTCGGCTTCTTGCCCGTCGACGACCCGAATCGCCCGTTCGGGTCGCATGGCTTCCAGTGCCCGAATCGCGCTGGAGGTCTGTCGCTTGGCGCTGCTCTCCAAATATTTGCCCAGCAACACTAAGGCGATGACCACGGCTGAGGCTTCGAAATACAGGTGCGGCATGGCCCCTGTTGGCGTGATGAGCCATTGATAAACGCTCAGCCCGTAACCTGCGCTGGTGCCGAGTGCGACCAGCAGGTCCATGTTCCCCGCCATCGCCCGCACGGCCTTGAACGCTGCGACGTAGAAGCGCGCGCCAAGGAAGAATTGCACAGGTGTGGCCAGCAGAAGCTGGACCCAGGCGGGGAGCATCCAATGCACGCCAAATGGCTGCAGCAGCATCGGAAGCACCAGCGGCAGAGCGAGCACGATGGCCAGAATCAGGTGCCAACGTTCGCTGTCATGACGTTTCAGCTGCTCGGCTTCCTGAACACCAGGATTCTGCTCAAGGCTGGCGCCGTAACCGGCTTTATCCACCGCCGCGATCAGGTTCGCAGGGTCGATCTTGTCGAGGACTTCGACGTGGGCGCGTTCGTTGGCGAGGTTGACGGTGGCGTTCTTCACGCCAGGGACTTTGCGCAGCGCCCGCTCGACACGTCCCGCGCAACTGGCGCAGGTCATGCCGGTGATGGGCAGGTCGAACGTATCGGGAATGGACATCCTGAGGACTCCTTGAAGGCAATTGCCGACAAGGATCAACCTTGCCACGTGGGCAAGGTCAAGTCTCGATTTTTGAGCGAAGGAGGGTGTGCTTTTTCAGGCTTAGTAATTCAACTCGGCGCGCTTGAGGTACATGCCGTTCGGCCCCGACGCGATACGGTACTTCAGAACGTCGCCAGCGTTGATGTGCAGGGCGGTGTTGTTCTGCGCTTCAATGCCGGGTGAGCAACCGGGCATCTGGCCGGGCAGCACACGCAGGCGCACAGAGATGTTACCGGCGGGCAGGTTGAACGAGCGGGACTCTTCCTGGAACAGGCGGCCGACGAGTTGATCCTGCATATAAATGCCAATTTCACAGGACGTGGCGACTTCCAGCCGTTCGCGGGAAATGATGAGCACGCCATAATCTTCGTCCGCCTGAGCCCAGGATGCGGAGGCCAGCAGACCGATAAAACCTGCGATGCGAAAGGCAGACCCGCCCATGGCCGATTCTCCTGATGTACGTTGATGAAACACTTTGGCTCAGAGCACGACCGAATACCAGCCCGGCAGATTCAATCAAAACTTGACCTTGCCCCGATGGGAAGGTCGAACATGCCGACATTCAGCGGGTTTCACTCAATCGAGGAGTCACGACATGCAAACCTTCAACGTTCAAGGTATGACCTGCGGCCACTGCGTGCGCGCCGTCACCAACGCGATCAAAGGCGAAGACCCGAGTGCCGACGTGCAGATCGACCTGGCCAAAGGTGAGATGGTCGTGCAAAGCCAACTGCCGGCCGATCAGATCATCGGGTTGATTGTGGAGGAGGGGTATACCGCGAAGGTGGCGTGAGTGCGCGGCCAGTCTGCTCTTGCTTCTGCCGAAGGCGTAAGAGCTGCCGGGGTGGGGCTCTACCTTGCCTGCGATCCATTGCGCAGTGATAGCAAACCCGGCACGCGTGGCGGGTCAGGTAGATCGCGTTGTCAGGTTCTACTGCTGCTTCGCAGCAGATCGTAGGCAAGCCAACTCCCACGGCCTTCGGCCAGAATCAAGAGCCCGAATCGCGTCGCCCGCCCGCCTGTCTGCTTGCTTTTGCTTTTGCTTTTGCTTTTGCTTCTGCAAGGCGTGGGAGCTGGCTTGCCTGCGATCTGGCGCGAAGCGGCAGCAAAACCGGGCGACCGAGGCGTGTCAGACACACTGCGATAGCAATGGGTAAGGCCTCTCGCCTCAATAGTGATACCACTTTAACTCCAGCATCACCTCATTCACCGGCGACGTCAGCTCGCTGAACTCGCGTTGGGCGCTCAACCGCAAGCCCAGGTTTCGCGACAATTCCCACTGTTGGTTCAGACTGATCGTGCGTCGCACTTCGCCGTTGGTGAAGTAATCGCCCTTGCCCTCAAGACTCAAATTGCCCAGCGGATTGCGCCACAGTACCCCGCTGTCAAAGCCCGCAGCAGGCGAAACGAGCGCGTCGAAATCATTGTTGTGCTCGATGCGCACCGTGCCCAGCGCAAAGCCCAGCACGTCATCCCCCAGCTTCCATGTCCCGCCCGCGCCACCGTTCACGTGGCTCACCAGATTTTCGTCGCCATGCTTACCCAACACGCGCTCCAGACCGCCTGCGACCTGCCACGACCAAGGCTGCAAGAGTTCGTTGCGTGGCGTCAGTGAGCGGATGGTCGCAAGGTCCAGTTGCTGCACCTGCCACTTGTTGTTCTCGTACTGGCGCAGCTTTAACTGAAGAATCTCGATCTGCGCGCCGAGCGGGAAGCCGTAAGCGTTGTCGTTCAGGTCGTGATAAGCCATGCGCAACCCATATTCCGCGAAGGCCTTATCGTCACGCGTGCCTGCGCCCAACTGCCAGGTGCGCGATTCGTGGCCGTCTTCAGGCAAACCCGGACGCTCGATATCAAGCGCAGGCGGCGGGTTGGTGCTGATCGCCCGCAGCAGGTCGTAGCTGCGTTGCGACCTTGCAGCGTCACGCTCCTCACCATTGGCGCGGTAACGCTCCAATCGATAGGCTGCGTCCTGAATCAACGCCCGGCGTTCTTTCGGCACCGCAAGGTATTCCGGCGTCTGCATTTGCTTCTGGTCGGCGCTCACCTTCAGCACCCACTGTTTCTCATCGTGATTCAACGGTTCGGCGCGGCTCAGCAGTTCGCGTTCCTTGGAGGGGCGATAGTCGATTTTCTCGACCAAACCGGCTTCTTTAACAGCCCGCACAGTGTCGGTGGGAATGGCCGTGAGCTGAAATTGCGGTGTCAGGTTCAGGCTCGGGCGCGCGACCTGCAACAGCTCCAGCAGCCGGTACGAACAGTTTTCGTCGAAGAAGAAATAGCCGAAGCGAATCTGCTTGAGTTCCCACACGTGCTCGACCATGCGCCGCGTTTCTTCCGGCGTCAGGTTCAGGCGGTATTCCCACAGGTCGCGGTTTTCGAGACTACGGTACTCGGAGAGTTTTTCCTGATACGGCACGAGCGCGAACAGGCCGGGGTAGCCGCCCATCAGGCCTTTCCAGGCGTAGAGAATGCTGTTGTCGGAGCCTTCGATGTAGGCGCCGAAGTTGATCGCATAGCTGAGCAACGCCGTTTTGTTTGCCTGCACATTGGCCTGGTCGATACGCAGCAGCGTGTGGCCGAACATCGACGACGGGCTATTGAGGTATGCGGCGGGGAAGATCATGACCGTGCTGTCCGGCGCCACATCGGAGAACCACTTGTTGAATTCTTTGCAGTCCACGGCGGGCAGGTCAGTGAGCTTCAGCTCGTCCCGCAGAAAACGCGTGCGCGAGGGATAGACGCATTGCGGGTGCAGGTCTTCCTTGCCTTGCACGACCGGGCGATAGATCGCTTCGAGGGTCGCGGCCAGCTCGGCTTTAGGGTCATGGGCACCATGGGTGGCCAGGAAGAATTTGGGGTCATCGACATAACTGCGCCAGCCACCCAGCTTGCCGGATTCATAGTGGCCGATCGCGATCCAGAACCGGGAATCGGCCAGTTGCTGCAAACGTTCGTTATCGACGTGAGGCGCGGCGGACAGCGGGGCGCAGACACAGAGCACCAGCCAGGCAAGGCGTTTGAGCATAGAGTGGCAACTAATCAAAAAGAGGCGGAAGGCATTAAAAGCCTGCCTCCCGACAGGGAGGCAGGTGGCACGACTTTAGGCTTGGGTTGCGTATTTGGCCAGAGTCGGATCGTTTTTCAGGACGTCGATGGTGTTGGTGTGCACGTCTTCAGCGGTGGCGTCTGCCTTGTTGAAGATTTGGGTGTAGTGCTCGTGGGTGACGGCGGCGAAATGCGCACGGTCTTCCGGTGCAACGCCCAGCACGACCGCGTAGGTGGTCAGTGCTTCGCCTTGGCCCATCGCCATGTCTTTGGAGAGCTCGTCCATCATGCCGTTCATGGCAAACCAGGATTTGCCGCCGTACGTCAGCGCGCTGTTGGTGGAGCAGCCGTTGGTGCCCGAGGTCATGCCGAAGGTGGCGTTACCGGAGGTGCCGTTGGTGGTGGAAGCCAGGAAGTGGGCCGGGGTGCCGCGTTGACCTTCGAACAGCATGTTGCCCCAGCCGCAATCTGGGCCACCCGGGGCTTGAGCCATGGCGTTCAGGGATGCAGCGGCGAGGAGAGTACCAAGAAGAATCCGTTTCATAGCGTTAGTCTCTGTTGTTTCAACCAAGGGTCGGAGTCCTGACCGATACGGGCGTCAGGTCGGGCCGGCTATTCGATTTGTTACCGACCGCGCAGCTTGGAGTTTAGGCACGATATGAACGTTCCGTGGTTTATTGCAGTTTGTTGTCTGTAGCCCCCGGCCTTTGGGGCTTGTAGGTCGCTTCCTCAACAAGAAAACGATTGCGCGAGTTCTTGCCTTGCCAGTCTGGTGCGGCGAGCGCCAGAATGCCCCCATCTGCCCCGCCTGATGTAAGGATGTCCGATGCCCGATTCTGTAGCTGCCAGCCTGCGACTTGCGCCCGAGGCGCTGACCCGCCCCTTTTCCGCTGAACAGTTCAGCTTCACGACAACCAACGATCTGGAACCCTTTCGCGGCGTACTCGGCCAGGAGCGAGCAGTCGAGGCCTTGCAATTCGGGGTCGCCATGCCGCGCCCCGGCTACAACGTATTCGTCATGGGTGAGCCCGGCACCGGCCGCTTCTCGTTCGTCAAGCGCTACCTCAAGGCCGAGGGCAAGCGCATGCAGACCCCGTCGGACTGGGTCTACGTCAACAACTTCGATGAACCGCGCGAGCCTCGCGCCGTGGAACTGCCACCGGGCAGCGCCAGTTCGTTCATCGCCGACATAAACGGACTGATCGACAACCTGCTGTCGACTTTTCCTGCAGTCTTTGAGCACCCGTCTTACCAGCAAAAGAAAAGCGCCATCGACCGTGCCTTCAATCAGCGCTACGACAAGGCACTGGACGTGATCGAGCGCTTGGCGCTGGAGAAGGACATCGCGCTGTATCGCGACAGCACCAACATCGCCTTCACGCCCATGCTGGAAGGCAAGGCGTTGGACGAGGCCGAGTTTTCACAATTGCCGGAAGCCGAGCGCGAGCGTTTTCACACCGATATTTCGGCGCTGGAAGAACGTTTGAATGAAGAGCTCGCCAGCCTGCCGCAGTGGAAGCGCGAGTCCAACAACCAGATGCGTCAGCTAAATGAAGAGACGATCATTCTGGCCCTGCAACCGCTGCTGGCGCCGCTCTCGGAGCAGTACGCCGAGAATGCCGCCGTTTGCGCGTACCTGCAGGCTGTGCAGGTCAACCTGCTGAAAACGGTGGTCGAGCAACTGGTCGACGACAGCAAGACCGACGCTCAGGCGCGCAAGCTGCTGGAAGAGCAATACTGCCCGAGCCTGGTGGTCGGTCATTCAGCCAGCGGCGGGGCGCCTGTGGTGTTCGAGCCGCACCCGACCTACGACAACCTGTTCGGGCGTATCGAATACAGCACCGACCAAGGCGCGCTGTACACCACGTATCGCCAACTGCGTCCGGGGGCTTTTCACCGGGCCAACGGCGGTTTCCTGATTCTCGAAGCCGAGAAAATGCTCAGCGAGCCGTTCGTGTGGGACGCCCTCAAACGCTCGCTGCAATCGCGCAAGCTCAAGATGGAATCGCCGCTGGGCGAGCTGGGCCGTATCGCGACCGTGACCCTGACGCCGCAGACCATTCCATTGCAGGTCAAAGTCATCATCATTGGCGCCCGCTCACTGTATTACACGCTGCAAGACCTCGATCCGGACTTCCAGGAGATGTTCCGGGTGCTGGTGGATTTCGACGAAGACATCCCGATGGTCGACGAGAGTCTGGAGCAGTTCGCGCAGTTGCTGAAAACGCGCACCTCGGAAGAGGGTATGGCGCCGTTGACCGCCGATGCCGTCGCCCGTCTGGCGACCTACAGCGCTCGGCTGGCGGAGCATCAGGGGCGTTTGTCGGCGCGTATCGGTGATCTGTTTCAGTTGGTCAGCGAGGCGGATTTCATTCGCAGCCTGGCCAACGACGAGCGCACGGATGCGGGCCATATCGAGCGCGCACTCAAGGCCAAAGCCACACGCACCGGTCGCGTCTCGGCACGGATTCTCGACGACATGCTTGCCGGGATCATCCTGATCGACACCACAGGCGCAGCGGTCGGCAAATGCAACGGGTTGACCGTACTGGAAGTCGGCGACTCGGCCTTCGGTGTGCCAGCGCGTATTTCCGCGACGGTCTATCCGGGCGGCAGCGGCATCGTCGACATCGAGCGTGAGGTCAACCTCGGTCAGCCGATTCACTCCAAGGGTGTGATGATTCTCACCGGGTATCTGGGCAGCCGTTATGCGCAGGAATTCCCGCTGGCGATTTCCGCGAGCATCGCCCTCGAACAGTCCTACGGTTACGTGGATGGCGACAGCGCTTCGCTGGGCGAGGTCTGCACGCTGATCTCGGCGTTGTCGAAAACGCCGCTCAAGCAATGTTTCGCGATTACCGGCTCCATCAACCAATTCGGTGAAGTGCAGGCCGTGGGCGGCGTCAACGAGAAGATCGAAGGCTTTTTCCGACTCTGTGAAGCCCGGGGTCTGACAGGCGATCAAGGCGCAATCATCCCGCAGGCCAACGTCGCCACGCTGATGCTCGACGAGCGTGTGCTGCAAGCCGTGCGTGCGGGGCAGTTCCATGTCTATGCCGTGCGTCAGGTGGACGAGGCGCTGAGCCTGCTTGTCGGAGAAGAGGTGGGCGAGGCGGATGAAGAGGGGCAGTTCCCGGAAAATTCGGTCAATGGCCGGGTGGTGGATCGTCTGCGCGATATCGCAGATATGCTCAGCGAAGAAGACCTGAAAGAGCTCGAAAAAGAGGCGCCACAATTACAACCCGAACTGAAAAGTTGACGGTTTGACGTCAATGAAACAGGGCGTTTGATGGCAAAATGACCATTCGGCGCCCTTTTTGTTTTTACGCTTTTCCTGTGGGGTATTTCTTCGATATTGTCGTGTTGCAGCAGTTGTCAAAGGGACTGACGCGTTTCCTTCGCTGTTCCAAGGGAATGAATACTGCAATCAATGAGGAGCTCGCCATGCCGCGCAGCCTCTGTCTTACTCGCCAATGTCTGGGTCTTGAGACCCGTATCGAATGTGTGGTTCGCCCTCTGTCCGGCGATAACGGTATGTGGACTTTGCTGTTCGCCGCCGGGATGTCCGGAGAACAACCTTCCGCGTTAAAGGCTCAGGGTCCGTTTCATGGCCCGGTCGCCGCCGAGTCCGTATTGGACGCGATTGCCGAAAGCCTGACCCTTCATGGTTATCAGACCGCGGAAGAAATACCGATCTGGAGTCTTCATCTGCAGGGTGAGTTACGACGGATCAACGGTGACACTGCTCACGGTCAGCGAACCTCTCCGGTTAACTGACACGCTCCGACACATCGACGAACGCCCCGTGGTAGGCCTGATCATCAGGGTTGTAGCGTGGAGTTCGCCGATGGCTACTGGCGCACAGTCACTCCAGTTAATTGTTTCATTTCTTGTCCTCAACGCTTGTGTCGACAAACCTTGACCCTATACTCGCGGGCTTTCAATTACCTGTGAGCTTCAATGGAACGGTTTATCGAAAATGCCATGTACGCGTCGCGCTGGTTGTTGGCGCCGATCTACTTTGGCCTGTCTCTGGGACTTTTGGCGCTGGCGCTCAAGTTCTTTCAGGAAATCTTTCACGTTATCCCCAATGTGTTTTCCCTGGCGGAGTCCGACCTGATTCTGGTGCTGCTGTCGCTGATCGACATGGCGCTGGTGGGCGGTCTGCTGGTCATGGTGATGATCTCGGGTTACGAGAACTTCGTGTCCCAGCTCGACATCGACGAAGACAAGGAAAAGCTCAACTGGCTCGGCAAAATGGACTCGTCTTCCCTGAAGATGAAAGTCGCCGCGTCCATCGTCGCGATCTCTTCCATTCATCTGCTGCGGGTTTTCATGGACGCCAAAAACATCGAAACCCAATACCTGATGTGGTACGTGATCATTCACATGACCTTCGTGGTATCGGCGTTTGCGATGGGCTATCTGGACAAGCTGACCAAGCATTGATGGTCGGATAGCTTATTACGCCCTAGCAGCACCGCATGCCGGCGGTGGGGCTGAGTGAATCCTTGTAGGAGCCGGCTTGCTGGCGAAGACGGTGGGGCAGTGGCGAACGAGCCGTCTGATACGACGCCTTCGCCAGCAAGCTGGCTCCTACAGTGGGTGTGGGCGCTTTGAACAGAAAATGACCAGCGGCGCCTTGTGTTCCTTGTACTTCAGCCAGACTGGGCAAGACTTCTTTTTCGCTCACTCAACGCCTGAATCAACGAGGACTCTCTCATGAATCTTCAGGAACTCACGGCTCACGCCAGTGCCGGCCACATCGACGAACTCAACCTTATCTCCATGGAAGGCGGCATTTACCTGCTCGAAGCGCGCATGCATGGCGCTGCGCATCCGCTGAACGATGCCCAGGGAAAAACCCTGCACCTGCGCTCGGTCGAACACGCCAGGGACGTGCTGCAATCGGTCTCGCGTATGCCATTCAATCTGGTGCACGCCGTGGTTCACGACGAGATGTGTGGCATCCGCGACACCGAGGAACAGGTCGTGCGCGTTCCCATCTCTATTCGCTCGGCCTGGTAGCGGCGGGTTGGCTGCCTAGGGTGCGGAGGGCAGATGTGCTAGGCTGCTCGGCCTTTTAGTTCAGGGCGCCTGCGGGCGTTCATCAAGCGGAGCAGCAGCATGTCCGAAGTCAATCTGTCCACCGACGAAACCCGCGTCAGCTACGGCATTGGCCGCCAACTGGGCGACCAACTGCGTGACAACCCGCCACCGGGCGTCAATCTGGACGCCATCCTGGCCGGTCTGACCGATGCGTTCGCTGGTCAGCCAAGCCGTGTCAGCCAGGAAGAAATGGCGGCCAGCTTCAAAGTCATTCGTGAAATCATGCAAGCTGAAGCCGCCGCAAAAGCCGAAGCCGCTGCAGGCGCTGGCAAGGAATACCTGGCCGAAAACGCCAAGCGTGAAGGCGTCACTACGCTGGATTCCGGTTTGCAGTTCGAAGTGATCACCCAAGGCGATGGCGCTCAGCCAACCCGCGAAAGCAACGTGCGTACTCATTACCACGGCATGCTGATCGACGGCACCGTCTTCGACAGCTCCTACGATCGTGGCGAGCCGGCCGAATTCCCGGTTGGCGGCGTGATCGCTGGCTGGACCGAAGCCCTGCAACTGATGAAAGCCGGCAGCAAATGGCGCCTGCACGTGCCGAGCGAACTGGCTTACGGCGCTCAAGGCGTTGGCAGCATCCCGCCGCACAGCGTGCTGGTGTTCGACGTCGAACTGCTCGACGTCCTCTAAAACAGCGGCAAGCTGCAAGTGTTGAGCTTCACGTTAAAAGCAGTGCGTCGTTGACTGGCCCTGATCGTACAGTCGACGACGAAAAGCTTGCGGCTTGTCGCTTGCCACTTGCAGCTGATCAGTGAAGTTCGCATGCCGGGCGCAACGCTCGGGCATAGCAGAACAGGAACAGGCTGCGCACCATCTCCTTTTGAATCCCCGGTTCGCATGAGCTGAGGCTGTTCACGTCCAGATCCCCTTGATCCCGCAGTTCATCCAGCGCGTCTTCCTCCAGCAGGGCACAAACCTCTCCGGTTTCGCGATGCAGGATGCGCAGGTAAGGGTGTGGCCGATCGAGCCATGCGTCGATCAGATAGGTCATGTCCGTTCTCCTTGAAATGTTTCAATGAGAATAATTCTTATCTGAAGAATAGCAAGGATCTATTTGAGATTAATTCCCATTTTGGTGGCGGGTGGATTCAGGGCATTCTTTCCGGCGAGCGGGAAATCTGTAGGAGTGAGCTTGCTCGCGATGGCGCTGAGTCCGTTGATGAATACGTGATTGGCATTCCCTATCGCGAGCAAGCTCACTCCTACAGGGATCTCTACCGGGCATGAAAAAGCCCGTCACGAGGACGGGCTTCTGGTGAGGCGGTGCGCGTGTCAGTGCGTGCGGGCGACGGCGAATTCGCTCAGTTCGATCAGCGCATCGCGGTAATCGCTGGCAGGCAGCACGTCCAGGCAAGCGATGGCACGGGCGACGTAATCGCGGGCCAGTTGCGCGGTGTAGTCCAGCGAGCCGGACTTCTCGACCGCTTCACGAATGGCGTCCAGGTCTTCCAGGCCGCCTTTCTGAATCGCCTTGCGCACCAATGCTGCTTGCTCGGGCGTGCCTTCGCGCATGGTGTAGATCAGGGGCAGGGTCGGTTTGCCTTCTGCCAGGTCGTCACCAATGTTCTTGCCCATAGTCTCGGCGTCGCCGCGGTAGTCGAGCAGGTCGTCGACCAACTGGAACGCGATGCCCAGATGATCACCGAATGTGCGCAACGCTTCACTCTGGTCATGGTTTGCATTGGCCAGGGCGGCGGCGCTGTGGGTCGAGGCTTCGAACAACATGGCCGTCTTGCCGCGAATCACTTCCATGTAGGTTTCTTCGGTGGTGCTGGCGTCCCGAACCTTGGACAGTTGCAACACTTCGCCTTCCGCAATGACGCGAGTGGCTTTCGAAAGGATCTTCATGACCGGCATCGAACCCAGCTCGACCATCATTTCGAACGAGCGGGAATAAAGGAAGTCGCCGACCAGAACGCTGGGTGCGTTGCCCCACATGGCGTTGGCGGTCGAACGGCCACGGCGCATGCCGGACATGTCAACGACGTCGTCGTGCAACAGGGTCGCGGTGTGCAGGAATTCGATGGTCGCCGCCAGCAGGCGCAGGTTGTCGCCACCGCTGCCGAGCGCCTTGCCGCACAGGAGCACCAACAACGGACGCAGACGTTTGCCGCCAGCTGAGGTAATGTAGTCGCCGATTTTCGAGACCAGCGGCACGCGCGATGTCAGCTGCTTCTTGATAATGTGGTCGACGGCTGTAAAGTCGTCCGCCACAGCGCGGTAGAAGGCTTGGGGTTGCATCAGCGAGACGTGCTCCAGAAGGGTTGCGCGGCATGCTAGGTCGCAGGCCCCACCCTGTCAAGGCGTGACGTAACGCCGCTTGCAAGGCGTTCGCGGCTTGCGTACAATCGCGCACCCTAACTTTCCTGGGCAGCACCTGCCTTACGCAATTGCATGACGAGCCTTTCCAGCCCCATGCAGCCATGCCAGCCGATACTCTTCTTATAAAGCGCTGGGTGAGCAGGATTTTCGGAGAAATACCATGTCGTACGCAGTAATCGTTACCGGTGGCAAGCAGTACAAAGTCGCCCCAGGTGAATACCTGAAAATTGAAAAGCTGGAAGTCGCTACTGGCGAAACCGTGACCTTCGACCGCGTTCTGCTGGTTGCCAACGGTGACGACGTCAATATCGGTGCTCCAGTTGTTGCCGGTGCTACCGTTGTGGCTGAAGTGATCTCCCAAGGTCGTCACGATAAAGTCCGCATCATCAAGTTCCGTCGCCGTAAGCACCACATGAAGCGTATGGGCCACCGCCAGTGGTTCACCGAGATCAAAATCACCGGTATCCAGGCCTGAATTTCAGCCTGATACCCTAATAGGAGTATTGAACTCATGGCACACAAAAAAGCTGGTGGTAGTACCCGTAACGGTCGCGACTCAGAAGCCAAACGTCTTGGCGTCAAGATGTACGGTGGCCAGGTAATCATTCCGGGCAACATCATCGTGCGTCAGCGCGGCACCCAATTCCACGCTGGTTACGGCGTTGGCATGGGCAAAGATCACACTCTGTTCGCTAAAGTCGAAGGCGTGATCAAGTTCGAAGTCAAAGGCGCCTTCGGTCGTCGCTATGTAAGCATCGTGCCTAAGGCTCAAGCCGCGGCATAATCTTGCAGTCTCGGGTGGTTCGGGTGCGTTCTCGCGCTCACGCTATCCGAGCAAAAAAGCCCTGTCGATGACAGGGCTTTTTCGTTTGTAGAAGCTTTGGTTTTTGGTGAGTCTCTTGCAAAGCTGTTTGTGTGGGCCGTTGTGGTGTGAAGTCGCTGGTTTTTGATCGGTATCGCAACGCTCATCTTTGCAAGAGCCTTATGAATTTATGTTGTTTGCTCGTCTTTGTGACGGGAGGCGTGCGTTATGAAATTTGTTGATGAAGTATCCATTCGGGTGAAGGCCGGTGACGGCGGCAACGGTTGCATGAGCTTCCGTCGCGAAAAATTCATCGAAAACGGTGGTCCCAACGGTGGTGATGGCGGTGATGGCGGCTCGATCTACATGATCGCCGACGAAAACCTCAACACCCTGGTCGACTATCGCTATACCCGTCATTTTGATGCCGAGCGTGGTTCGAACGGCGGCAGCACGGATTGCACCGGCCGCAAGGGTGAAGATCTGGTCCTGCGCGTTCCGGTCGGCACCACTGTGATCGACGCCAGCACCCAGGAAATCATCGGTGACTTGACCAAAGCCGGTCAGCGCCTGTTGGTGGCTCATGGCGGCTGGCACGGTCTGGGCAACACCCGCTTCAAATCCAGTACCAACCGTGCACCGCGTCAAACGACGCCGGGCAAGCCGGGTGAGCAGCGTGACCTGAAGCTGGAAATGAAAGTGCTGGCGGACGTCGGTCTGCTGGGCTTGCCGAACGCGGGCAAGAGCACCTTCATTCGTTCGGTATCGGCTGCCAAGCCGAAAGTCGCCGACTACCCCTTCACCACGCTGGTGCCGAACCTGGGCGTGGTCAGTGTTGACCGCTGGAAGAGCTTCGTCGTCGCCGACATCCCGGGCCTGATCGAAGGCGCATCCGATGGCGCGGGTCTTGGCATTCGCTTCCTCAAGCACTTGGCGCGTACTCGCCTGCTGCTGCACCTCGTCGACATGGCGCCGCTGGATGAAAGTGATCCTGCCGATGCGGCGGAAGTGATCGTCAACGAACTGGTCAAGTTCAGCCCGGCGCTGTCGGATCGCGATCGCTGGCTGGTGCTGAACAAGTGCGACATGCTGTCGGAAGATCAGCATGAAGCGGTCAAGGCGCAGATCGTCGAGCGTCTGAACTGGACCGGCCCGGTGTACATGATCGCGGCGATTGCCAAGCAGGGTACCGAGCGTCTGAGTCACGACATCATGCGTTATCTGGAGGATCGCGCTGATCGTCTGGCCAATGACCCGGCCTATGCCGAAGAGCTGGCAGAGCTGGATCAGCGCATTGAAGACGAGGCCCGCGCACAGTTGCAGGCGCTGGACGACAAGCGTGCACTGCGCCGCAGTGGCGTCAAAAGCGTGCATGATATGGGCGATGATGATTGGGATGAAGATTTCGAGGACGATGAAGACGGTCCGGAAATCATTTACGTCCGTGAGTGATCGACTGAAGTAAACTACAACGCCGCTGAAATCAGCGGCGTTTTAGTATCTTGGATTTGTACTCTCTGGCTTAAGGTTGAAAGATCATGCGGAGCAAGGTGACAGGTGCCCAGCGTTGGGTTGTGAAGATCGGAAGTGCGCTGCTGACGGCGGACGGCAAGGGTCTTGATCGCAACGCGATGGGTGTTTGGGTCGAGCAGATGGTGGCGCTGCATGAAGCGGGCGTCGAGCTGGTTCTGGTTTCGTCTGGCGCGGTAGCGGCCGGGATGAGTCGACTGGGCTGGGCTGCGCGACCGAGTGCCATGCATGAGCTTCAAGCGGCGGCGGCGATTGGTCAGATGGGTCTGGTACAGGCCTGGGAATCGAGCTTCGCTGAGCATGACCGTCATACCGCGCAAATTCTGCTGACCCATGACGACCTGTCCGACCGCAAGCGCTACCTTAATGCGCGGAGCACCCTGCGCACGCTGGTCGAACTGGGTGTTGTGCCGGTCATCAACGAAAACGACACGGTCGTGACCGACGAAATCCGCTTCGGTGACAACGACACGCTGGCGGCGCTGGTGGCCAACCTCGTCGAAGCCGATCTGCTGGTCATTCTCACGGATCGTGACGGCATGTTCGACGCCGACCCGCGCAATAACCCTGAAGCCCAATTGATCTACGAAGCCCGTGCCGATGATCCGGCGCTGGATGCCGTAGCGGGCGGTACGGGCGGGGCGCTGGGGCGCGGTGGCATGCAGACGAAGCTGCGTGCGGCGCGTCTGGCGGCGCGTTCGGGTGCGCACACGGTGATCGTCGGTGGCCGCATCGAGCGCGTGCTGGCACGCCTCAAGGCGGGCGAGCGGTTGGGTACGCTGCTGTCGCCCGAGCGGGAGATGTTGGCGGCGCGCAAGCAGTGGCTGGCGGGGCATTTGCAGACTCGCGGCACGCTGGTGCTGGATGATGGAGCGGTCAAGGCCCTCACTGAAAGCCACAAGAGCCTGCTGCCTGTAGGGGTGAAGGTGGTGCAGGGCAGTTTCCGCCGTGGCGAGATGGTCGTGTGTGTTGCGGCGGACGGTCGCGAAGTCGCTCGCGGGCTGAGCAACTACAGCGCGCTTGAAGCGCAGAAGATTATCGGTCTGTCCTCCGACTCCATCGTGAAGGAGTTGGGTTATATAGCTGAGCCTGAGTTGGTTCATCGCGACAACCTGATTCTGGTGTGAGTCAGGCTCTCTGAACAGGAAGCTGCAATGGGATTCGTAAAAGGAATGCTGGGTGCGCTGCTGATGTTGCCCGTGCTGGCGTCGGCTGAAGAGATTGGTCAGGTTTCGACGGTGTTCAAATTCGTCGGCCCCAATGACCGGATTGTGGTCGAGGCGTTTGACGATCCCAAGGTCGATGGCGTGACCTGCTATCTGTCGCGCGCCAAGACGGGTGGGCTGAAGGGTGGGTTAGGGTTGGCAGAGGACCGCGCGGAAGCGTCGATTGCCTGTCGCCAGGTTGGGCCTATCCACTTCAAGGGTGAGCTCAAGGATGGCGATGAGGTGTTCAAGGAGCGCACATCGCTGGTGTTCAAGACCATGCAAGTCGTGCGTTTCCTCGACAAGAAGCGGAATACGCTGGTGTATCTGGTCTATAGCGATCGTGTGATTGAGGGCAGCCCCCAGAATGCGGTGACCGCGATTCCGATCCTGCCCTGGGCGCCCGCGCCTGCACCCTGAGGGGATTGCGCCTACCGTGGTTTTGGAGAGGGCGTGCTGTCAAATCGCAGGCAATAAAAAACCGACCCTGAGGTCGGTTTTTTAACAAACAGTCGCTTAGGCTGCAGCTTGGTTCAGAGCCTTGACGTGACCGTTCAGGCGGCTCTTATGGCGAGCAGCTTTGTTCTTGTGGATGATGCCTTTATCGGCCATACGGTCGATAACTGGCACGGCCAGAACATAAGCAGCTTGCGCTTTAGCAGCGTCTTTGGCGTCGATGGCTTTCACTACGTTCTTGATGTAGGTACGAACCATTGAACGCAGGCTGGCGTTGTGGCTGCGACGCTTCTCAGCCTGTTTTGCACGTTTTTTGGCGGAAGGTGTGTTGGCCACCGTCGAGCTCCTCGAAAGACTTGGGAAATAGCTAACAAAATAGGCCGCGAATCATGCCGATGAGTTTGATGCTTGTCAAGGGCAGTTGATGCGTTCCGCTGAGTGGTCGCCGTGTGATGCCGAGGTGATTTCTTTCCGGCGTGCGACCTGTAAACTCGCGGGTTTTGGCTCAGTGCTGTTTTGCGGCGCGGAGTATCGCATAAATGGAACGCGCTATGGCGCTTCCTTTGGTCGGGCGCACAACCTTTCGATGAATCTACTCAAGTCACTCGCCGCCGTAAGCTCTATCACAATGCTTTCGCGGGTTCTGGGTTTTATCCGCGACACCATTATTGCCCGAGCTTTTGGGGCAGGAATGGCAACAGATGCCTTCTTCATCGCCTTCAAGTTGCCCAACCTTCTGCGCCGGATTTTCGCCGAGGGTGCGTTCTCTCAAGCGTTCGTCCCGATCCTTGCGGAATATAAAAGTCAGCAGGGAGAGGAGGCGACCCGCACATTTGTCGCTTATGTCACGGGATTGCTGACCCTGGCACTGGCTTTGGTAACGGTGCTGGGCATCCTATTCGCACCTTGGGTGATCTGGGCGACTGCGCCGGGCTTTGCCGACACGCCGGAAAAATTCCAGCTGACCTCCGATCTGCTGCGGGTGACCTTTCCTTATATATTGCTGATCTCGCTGTCGTCGCTGGCGGGGGCCATCCTCAACACCTGGAACCGGTTCTCCGTTCCGGCCTTCGTGCCGACGCTGCTTAACCTGGCGATGATCTTCTTCGCACTGTTCCTGACCCCGTATTTTCATCCGCCGGTCATGGCCTTAGGATGGGCCGTGCTGGCGGGCGGCTTGCTGCAGCTGCTGTATCAACTGCCGCACCTCAAGAAGATCGGCATGCTGGTACTGCCAAGACTGAACCTGAAGGACGCAGGCGTCTGGCGCGTGATGAAACAGATGCTGCCGGCGATGCTGGGTGTGTCGGTCAGTCAGATTTCCCTGATCATCAACACTATTTTCGCGTCGTTTCTGGCCGCCGGTTCGGTCTCGTGGATGTACTACGCCGACCGCCTGATGGAGTTGCCCTCGGGCGTGTTGGGTGTGGCGTTGGGGACGATCCTGCTGCCGATTCTTTCCAAGACGTACGCCAGCCGGGACCGTCAAGAGTATTCGCGCATTCTGGACTGGGGCCTGCGCCTGTGTTTCGTGCTGGTACTGCCTTGCACCCTGGCGCTGGGGCTGCTGTCCGAGCCGTTGACCATCTCGTTGTTCCAGTACGGCAAATTCGATGGCCACGATGCCGCAATGACTCAGCGTGCGCTGATCGGTTACGCCGTCGGGCTGCTTGGCATCATCGTGATCAAAGTGCTGGCCCCCGGCTTCTACGCTCAACAAAATATTCGCACGCCGGTGAAAATCGCTGTCTTCACCCTCATAGTGACTCAGGCGTTCAACGTTTTGTTCGTCTACGGCGTGCACTTGGCCCATGCGGGACTGGCGCTGGCGATCAGCATGGGAGCGTGTCTGAACGCGCTGCTTCTTTATTGGCAGCTGCGCAAACAGGATTTGTATCAGCCGCAGCCAGGCTGGCCGGTGTTTCTGGTCAAGCTAGCCGTGGCGGTTTCCGTGATGTCTGCGGTCCTGCTGGGCCTGATGCAGGTCATGCCGTCGTGGTCCGACGGGCAGATGCTCGAACGTTTCATCCGGTTGGGCGGGCTGGTTGCAGCCGGTGTCGTCGCTTATTTCGGGATGTTGCTGCTGTTGGGTTTTCGCCTCAAGGATTTCGCCCGCAAGGCGATCATGTAGGATCAATCGTCGGTTTTTGCCGGTTAACGCCGATTGTTGCTGTTTGGCTGAATGTGTCGCCTGTCGTTGACGGCAGTGTGTGGTTATAATCGGCCACTTTATGAGCAAGAAGCGCGTTATGCAGCTGGTTCGAGGCCTTCACAACTTGCGCCCCCAGCATCGGGGCTGCGTCGCCACCATTGGCAATTTCGACGGCGTTCATCGTGGTCACCAGGCTATCCTGGCGCGACTGCGCGAGCGCGCCGTGGAATTGAGCCTGCCCAGTTGCGTCGTGATTTTCGAGCCGCAGCCGCGTGAGTTCTTCGCGCCGGAGACGGCCCCCGCGCGCCTGGCTCGTCTACGAGACAAGCTTGATCTGCTGGCAGCCGAGGGCGTTGACCTGGTGCTTTGTCTGCCATTCAACCAGCGGCTGAGCAAATTGAGCGCTGCCGAGTTTGTCGACACCGTGTTGATCGGCGGTCTGAACGTCAAGCATCTGGAGGTCGGTGACGATTTCCGGTTTGGCTGCGACCGGGTAGGCGATTTCGCGTTCCTGCAAAAGGTCGGTGCCGAAAAAGGCTTCACGGTCGAAGCGGCGCAGACGGTAGAGATCGAAGGCGAACGCGTCAGCAGCACCAAGGTGCGTAATGCCCTGGCTGTCGGCGACTTTGCCCTTGCCGAACGTTTGCTTGGTCGTCCATTCGAGATCACCGGCCGTGTCCTGCATGGCCAGAAGCTGGCGCGTCAGTTGGGTACGCCCACTGCCAACGTGCAGCTCAAACGCCGCCGCGTGCCGTTGACCGGGGTTTACCTGGTCAGTGCGCACATCGACGGCAAGGTCTGGCCGGGTGTTGCCAATATTGGCGTGCGGCCAACCGTGGCGGGGGATGGACGCCCTCACCTTGAAATACATCTTCTGGATTTTGCCGGTGATATCTATGGCCGGCGCCTGACGGTGGTCTTCCACCAAAAGCTGCGTGATGAGCAGCGTTTCGCCTCGCTTGAGGCGCTTAAGACGGCGATCAATGCGGACGTCGCTGCCGCCCGTGCCCATTGGGGCATGGTCAACCGCTAACCTAGAGCCTGAAATGACCGATTACAAAGCCACGCTTAATCTTCCGGACACCGCCTTCCCGATGAAGGCCGGCCTGCCCCAGCGCGAGCCGCAAACTCTGCAGCGCTGGGACAGCATTGGCCTGTACCAGAAGCTGCGTGAAATTGGCAAGGATCGTCCAAAGTTCGTACTGCACGACGGTCCTCCGTATGCCAACGGCAATATTCACATCGGTCATGCGGTCAACAAGATTCTCAAGGACATGATCGTCCGTTCGAAGACGCTCTCGGGCTTTG
The DNA here is from genome assembly GCF_038397775.1 of Pseudomonas sp. RC10. Classification (NCBI taxonomy): domain Bacteria; kingdom Pseudomonadati; phylum Pseudomonadota; class Gammaproteobacteria; order Pseudomonadales; family Pseudomonadaceae; genus Pseudomonas; species Pseudomonas bambusae. Next base: position 6,016,126 of record NZ_CP151650.1, on the reverse strand, counting down.
ACGCGCCTTACGTTCCGGGCTGGGACTGCCACGGCCTGCCGATCGAACACAAGGTCGAAGTCACCCACGGCAAGAACCTGCCCGCAGACAAGACCCGCGAACTGTGCCGTGCCTACGCTGCCGAGCAGATCGAAGGCCAGAAAGCCGAGTTCATTCGTCTGGGCGTGCTGGGCGATTGGGCCAACCCTTATCGCACCATGGACTTCGCCAACGAAGCCGGAGAAATCCGTGCGCTGGCTGAAATGGTCAAGAACGGTTTCGTGTTCAAGGGGCTCAAGCCCGTGAACTGGTGCTTCGATTGCGGTTCGGCGCTGGCTGAAGCGGAAGTTGAATACCAGGACAAAAAGTCGTCGACCATCGACGTGGCCTTTCCGGCCGCCGATGCTGACAAGCTCGCTGCCGCCTTCGGCCTGTCGAGCCTGAGCAAACCTGCCGCTATCGTGATCTGGACCACCACCCCGTGGACCATTCCGGCGAACCAGGCGCTCAACGTTCACCCTGAATTCACTTACTCGCTGGTCGACACCGGCGAGCGTCTGCTCGTGCTGGCCGAAGAGTTGGTTGAAGCCAGCCTCAAACGCTGGAACCTCGAAGGCACAGTGCTGGCCACTGCGCCGGGCGCGGCGCTGGAGCTGATCAACTTCCGTCATCCGTTCTATGACCGTCTGTCTCCGGTTTACCTGGCTGACTACGTCGAGCTGGGCGCGGGCACGGGCGTGGTCCACTCCGCTCCGGCGTACGGCGAAGACGACTTCGTGACGTGCAAGCGTTACGGCATGACCAACGATGACATCCTGACCCCGGTTCAGAGCAATGGCGTGTACGCGCAGTCGCTGGAGTTCTTTGGCGGCCAGTTCATCTGGAAGGCCAACCCGGCCGTCGTCGAAAAGCTTCAGGAAGTCGGCGCGCTGCTGCACACCGAAACCATCACCCACAGCTACATGCACTGCTGGCGCCACAAGACTCCGCTGATCTACCGCGCCACCGCGCAGTGGTTCGTCGGAATGGACAAGCAGACTGTGTCGGGCGATACCCTGCGTAATCGCGCCGTCAAAGCCATCGAAGAGACCAAGTTCGTACCGACATGGGGGCAGGCTCGTCTGCACTCGATGATCGCCAATCGTCCTGACTGGTGCATTTCTCGTCAGCGCAACTGGGGCGTGCCGATCCCGTTCTTCCTGAACAAGGAAAGCGGCGAACTGCATCCACGCACCGTCGAACTGATGGAAGAAGTGGCCAAACGCGTCGAAAACGAAGGCATCGAAGCCTGGTTCAAGATGGACGCGGCTGAATTGCTGGGTGACGAAGCGCCGCAGTACGACAAAATTTCGGACACGCTGGACGTCTGGTTCGATTCGGGCACCACGCACTGGCACGTCCTGCGCGGCTCGCATCCGATGGGCCACGACCAGGGTCCACGCGCCGACCTGTACCTGGAAGGTTCCGACCAGCATCGCGGCTGGTTCCATTCGTCCCTGCTGACCGGCAGCGCCATCGATGGCCATGCTCCGTATCGCGAGCTGCTGACCCACGGCTTCACCGTGGACGAGAACGGTCGCAAGATGTCCAAATCCCTGGGCAACGTGATCGCGCCGCAGAAAGTGAATGACACGCTGGGCGCCGACATCATGCGTCTGTGGGTGTCGGCCACCGACTACTCGGGCGAGATGGCCGTTTCTGAAACCATCCTGCAACGCAGCGCTGACGCGTACCGTCGTATCCGTAACACGGCGCGTTTCCTCCTCTCCAACCTGAGCGGTTTCAACCCGGCCACTGACATCCTGCCGGCCGATGAAATGCTCGCGCTGGACCGTTGGGCCGTGGACCGCGCATTGCTGCTGCAACGCGAGCTCGAAGAGCATTACGGCGAATACCGTTTCTGGAATGTCTACTCGAAAGTGCACAACTTCTGCGTGCAGGAGCTGGGCGGTTTCTATCTGGACATCATCAAGGATCGCCAGTACACCACCGGCGCCAACAGCAAGGCCCGTCGTTCATGCCAGACTGCCCTGTTCCACATCTCCGAAGCGCTGGTGCGCTGGATCGCGCCGATCCTGGCGTTTACCGCTGACGAGCTGTGGCAATACATGCCGGGCGAGCGTAACGAGTCGGTCATGCTCAACACCTGGTACGAAGGCCTGAGCGAGTTGCCGGAAGGCTTCGAGCTGGACCGCGCCTACTGGGAGCGGGTCATGGCGGTCAAGACAGCCGTCAACAAAGAACTGGAGAACCAGCGTGCGGCAAAAGCCATCGGTGGCAACCTTCAGGCCGAAGTGACGCTGTACGCCGAAGATGACCTGACAGCAGACCTGAACAAACTGGGCGACGAGTTGCGCTTCGTGCTGATCACGTCCAAGGCCAGCGTAGCGCCGTTTGCCAGCGCACCTGCTGATGCCGTCGTGACTGAAGTCGCGGGCTTGAAGCTCAAAGTGGTCAAATCCGGCTACACCAAGTGCGCCCGTTGCTGGCACTTCCGTGAAGACGTTGGCGTGCACGCCGAGCATCCGGAAATCTGCGGTCGTTGTGTGGACAACATCAGCGGCGCGGGTGAGGTTCGTCACTATGCCTAATGCGTCGGCTGGCCGTCTGGGCCGCTTGAGCTGGCTGTGGTTGAGCGTGTTGGTGGTGGTCATTGACCAGGCCAGCAAGTTCTACTTCGAGAACGCGCTTACCCTTTATCAACAGATCGTGGTCATCCCCAGCTATTTCAGCTGGACCCTGGCCTACAACACCGGCGCGGCGTTCAGCTTTCTGGCCGACAGCTCCGGCTGGCAGCGCTGGCTGTTCGCCCTGATCGCGGTGGTGGTCAGTGCCGTGCTGGTGGTCTGGCTGAAGCGGTTGGGTCGCCACGAGACCTGGCTCGCGATTGCGCTGGCATTGGTGCTGGGTGGTGCACTGGGCAACCTGTATGACCGTATCGCGATCGGTCACGTCATCGACTTCGTGTTGGTGCACTGGGATACCCGCTGGTACTTCCCGGCCTTCAACTTTGCTGACAGCGCGATCACTGTCGGCGCGATCATGCTTGCTCTGGACATGTTCAAGAGCAAGAAAACCGGAGAACCCGTTCATGACTGAACACGCCATTCAAGAAACACGCATCGGTCAGAACACGGAAGTTACGCTGCATTTCGCTCTGCATCTGGAAGACGGAAACACCGTCGACAGCACCTTCGACAAAGCCCCGGCAACCTTCAAGGTCGGCGACGGTAACCTGCTGCCAGGTTTCGAGGCGCTGATTTTCGGCTTCAAGGCGGGTGACAAGCGCAAGGTCGAAGTGCCGCCGGAAAACGCTTTCGGTCAGCCCAACCCGCAGAACGTGCAGATCATGCCGCGCTCGCAGTTCCAGAACATGGAGCTCTCCGAGGGTTTGCTGGTGATCTTCAATGATGCGGCCAATACTGAATTGCCGGGTGTGGTGAAGACATTTGACGACGATCAGGTAACCGTCGACTTCAACCATCCGTTGTCGGGCAAGACGTTGACGTTCGAAGTCGAAATCCTTGAGGTGAAGGCGCTCTGAGCATTGCCAGAGCGTCCGGCCCCGACCCCGTTCGGGGCCTTTTCGTTTTTATGTTTCATTGCGCGTAGACACGAGGCACATCATGCAAATCAAACTCGCCAACCCACGTGGCTTCTGTGCCGGAGTGGACCGTGCGATCGAAATCGTCAATCGCGCGCTGGAAGTGTTTGGCCCGCCGATTTACGTGCGCCATGAAGTGGTTCATAACAAATTTGTCGTCGAAGACCTGCGCAGCCGTGGCGCGATCTTCGTCGAAGAGCTGGATCAAGTGCCGGACGACGTGATCGTCATCTTCAGTGCCCACGGGGTTTCCCAAGCCGTGCGCAGCGAAGCGGCGGGCCGTGGCTTGAAAGTCTTCGACGCCACTTGCCCACTGGTGACCAAGGTGCACATCGAAGTCGCTCGTTACAGCCGTGACGGCCGCGAGTGCATCCTGATCGGCCACGAAGGCCACCCGGAAGTCGAAGGCACCATGGGCCAATACGACGCCAGCAATGGTGGGGCGATTTATCTGGTCGAGGACGAAGAAGACGTTGCCAATCTGCAGGTGGTCAACCCGGAGAAACTGGCATTCGTGACCCAGACAACGTTGTCCATGGATGACACCAGCCGGGTGATCGACGCCCTGCGCGCGCGCTTTCCGGCCATTGGCGGTCCGCGCAAAGACGATATCTGTTACGCCACGCAAAACCGTCAGGATGCGGTCAAGCAACTGGCTGACGAATGCGACGTGGTGTTGGTGGTGGGCAGCCCGAACAGCTCCAACTCCAACCGTCTGCGCGAGTTGGCCGAGCGCATGGCGACCCCGGCTTACCTGATTGACGGTGCCGAAGACATGCAACGCAGCTGGTTCGATGGCGTTGAGCGCATTGGTATTACGGCCGGGGCGTCCGCACCCGAGGTGCTGGTGCGCGGCGTGATTCAGCAGTTGCAGGCCTGGGGGGCGGTAGGCGCGGATGAACTCTCGGGGCGCGAAGAAAACATTACGTTCTCGATGCCCAAGGAACTGCGGGTCAAACAGATTCAGTAAAACGGGTCAAGCGCAGGGTTCGGTGGTGAACCCGCTGCTGCGGAGCGTCACGCGCCCGGTGACGGCAATCGCGATCTGGTAGTGACTGGCGGCGGTCTCTTTCAGGCACACCCCCAGTGTGCCATTGGCGTTGTTGAGCAGCCTTCCCGAGCTGTCGAATCCTACGCGTCGGGACACCCGTCCGTTGCCCACCACCGTTACGTTCCGATGCCCGCTGCGTTCGGCCAATATCACCTCATCGTCATCCCGGAGCTGGTTACGGTTAGTGTCCACGAACACCTGCCAGCCTTCACCCCACGAGCGTTGCTGCGCCTGCATGATCACCGGCTGACTTCGTAGAATCGCCTCGACCCTGGCCAGACGCAGGCCGCTGACCAACTGTTGGGCAGTGTCGTGACGACGCTGTGAGTCCACCAGGGCGCTAAACGAGGGAGCGGCCAGCGCCGCCGCGATGCCGATCAACACCAGCCCAATCAGCAGCTCAATCAACGTCAGTCCTGCCTGCCGCATCGTCGTCTCTCCCTGACCCCATCGCGCCCTAGAAAACCCCCATTCCGGATGCCTGGCAAGTTCATCGATTGTCAGTTGCTGTGTCGGCAAACAGGCGTTACACACCCGTCGGGCAGCCTTCAAATGATCGGCTTCACTGGTGGCTGCGCACGAGTGATGGGGGTGTTCGATGAGTCGCGTTTCGAGGCAAACGGGTATGACGTTGATTGAGGTGCTGGTCGCGCTGTTGGTGCTGTCCATTGGTATTCTCGGCGCGGCGATCGTGCAACTCAACGCGCTGAAGCAGACTGACAGCGCGATGCGCAGCAGCCAGGCCAGCTTTGTCGTCAACGACCTGTTCGAGCGGGTCCGCGCCAATTCCGATGTTGATTACGGTCTGGGTTCACTCAGCCAAGCCCCCGGTTCGGGCAACCTCAATAACCCCCGTGATCAGGATTTGTTTGATTTTGCCGATCAGTTGCGCCGCATGCTGGGAGACGATGTCGAGGCAACTGTCGTCCACGCCGGCGCCCGACTAAGGGTCGCGGTGGACTGGAATGATTCGCGAGCCCAAGGCGAAGGCGCAGTGCGACGCACCTTGAGTCTGGACAGTTTGATCCGACCCGCTCGGAGCGTAGGACCATGATCACCCACTCCAAAGGATTTGGGCTGGTCGAAATCATGCTGGCGCTGTTGATCAGTCTGGTGATGTCCTTGGCGTTGGCGCAAATATTCACCACCGCCAAAAGCACGAACCTCAGTCAGAACGCGTCCGCCAGCCTGCAGGAAGACGCCCGTTTCGTTCTCGCCAAAATGGTCCGGGAGATTCGCTTGGCGGGGATGTTCGGCTGTTTAGGTCGCGTGCAGGATTCCAGTGTCGGCGGCGGGTTTTCCAACGCTTTCAACGCCCCCGTTCAGTGGGACGCCCGGCAGAAATCCCTTACGGTGATGACCGCTCCCGTGGGCGCGGATAGCCCGTGGCATGAGTGGATCGTGCACACCGACTGCCTCACCTCGGCCACGGCATGGTCCCGCGGCCATGGCCCGTCGCTTCAGGCAGGGGAAATCGCGTTGCCGGTTCAGCGGCATGTGTATCGACTCAACGAACAGCGCCACGAGCTGACCCTTGATGGTCAACCATTGCTGAGCAACATTCGAGCGTTCAGCGTGCTGTTCGGCGTGGCGGACTCGGTGAGTGAGCCGGGTATCGCTCGCTATACCCATCAGCCTGACCCCGCACGCATTCGCAGCGTGCGCCTGACGTTAACCCTGTTCGATCCCGCTGACCGGACGCAGGAGCAGACCTTCAATCTGGTGGCTGCTATTCGCAACCGCCTCGGCTAAGGAACGGGCCATGAACACACAGCGCGGAGTGGTGTTAATCGTCAGCCTGGTCTTCCTGCTCCTGCTGACATTGTTGGGGACGTCGTCCATGCAGAACGCCACGCTGCAGGAAAAAGTCGCAGGTGGCCTGGCATTGCGCGATGCCTCATTTCAAGCGGCAGAGGCGGTGTTGCGAACAGCCGAGGCGAGCGTGCTGGCGCCCGGATTCTCGCAGCCCGAATGCCCTACGCCCGCCGGCTGTCTACCACCCCCGGAAGCATTGACGCTGTTGGCCGCCGGTGAAGGGGGGGCATCCGGGGTGAGATGGATTGCTAGCCAAGGTGGCTTCTTCGGCATCCAGCATCTCGGCGAAACCGAAGACCCCATCGGCATGCCGCCCCCCGATCAACCCCAAAAACTCTACCGTGTCACGGCCATCGGTTTGCACGGCACCTCACGAACCGTACTGGAAAGCGTCCACACCCACCAGCGCCGCATCCTGTGGCGCCAACGGCAATGAAGGGCGCACGAATGACCGAACGAGGCTTCACCCTGATCGAACTGCTGATCGCCGTCGCCCTGATCGCGATACTAGCCGCCATCGCCTACCCGTCCTACACCGAACACCTGCGCAAAACCCGTCGCGCCGAAATCGCCGCCTTGTTGATAGAAGAAGCCCATGCGCTGGAACGGTTTTATTCACGAGCAGGGCAATACACCAACACCCAAGGCCCTCCGGTGCGGGAGCATGAGGTGTCGGTGGGAAATGGGTTTTATGCGATTGAGGCTGAGCGTTCGGAGCAGGGGTTCAAATTGGTGGCGACCCCGATGGCCGAGACGCTGATGGCGGGGGATAAGTGTGGCGGGTTTGTGCTGGAGAACACTGGCAAACGCGACAATGTGGGGGTGTCGGGGGATGCCAGTGTGCAGGGGTGTTGGGGGCGGTGATGTTATTTCCAGCATTCAGCGGTGGTTGGGGTTTTGGTTCCCGCCTGATTGATCGTCAAGGTCCCGCAGCTATCGGTCTGTTGGGTCCCCTGCGGTGCAACGGAAAACGTGTATGAGGTCGGCGTGCTAACGACCGAAAGGCTGTATTTACCGGTAGCTGATGCCGCCGTGAGGCCGATTTTGCTGATATCCGCGCCTATGTCATAGCTATTGTTCTGCGCGTAATAACGCTCGATGCGTGCTGTAGCTTCGCTTAGCAATGCTGTCCCTTCTGACCGGTATCCCCGTTTCACATAGTTGGTATACGACGGATAGGCAATCGCTGCCAGAATCGCAACGATCGCCACCGTAATCATCAGCTCAATAAGGGTAAAACCGCGTTCTTTGGAAAGTCTGATAGTCATTTTCAACGTTGCTCAAGGTGATGGGATCACGCGCCAGGATTGACGACCACTGTACTGAAAGCCGGTAAACGCAAGCATGGCACTGTTGAGTCCATCGCCGTTATAGACGGTCGACAATCCTGAAGGTCCGTTACCTGCAACGACCGCAAAGCCACCGGCGGCCGAATCAAACCCACTGATGATGGCGCCCGACAGCGTGTCTTCGACGCCAATGATGCCATTGCGGGAAAAGTCAAAGATTGAAAATGCCGTTGCTCCCCCGGTGTTCGGATCAAGTCCCAGACGTTTGCCTTGGACCCCCGCATCGCACACGCCGGTAATGGGCGTACGGGTGGCGACGAACAGGACGCTTCCCTGAATATCGAGCAAGTCGACCATTCGTTCACCGGTCGCCGTGGTTCCGCTCCTCAGATCCAGGTACCAGCCGTATTTGGTGGACCAGTCGACACCATTGGTGGAAACCGTCCTGAGTCCAGTGACGCTTCCAATCGAACCATTGGCTGTGGACATCGTTTGTGCCTGCAGATTGCTGCGACTCAAAGCGGCTTGTGCAGTGGTCCCTGCAGGCGCAGTTGCCGTTTGTCCTGCCGTCAGAGGGTCCCATATACCGTAAAGGGACTGGAGATCGGTACTCGTCTTGTCCGCCGAAGTGAAGTAGCGTCCCGTGCCGAAAATGATCAGCGTACCGGTCCCTGATGGGTGCGGCCACACCACGGGAGGCGCCGTGATCGACTGCGCCGCGGCCCCTGCAGTCGGTGCCGATGCGGTGAATAAAGGTTTACTTGCGAAAGAGACTTTGTAATTGCTTGCCACGGCGGGATCGGTCAACGAGCCAGGTTTGATCAAGTCAAAGCGCCACAGGTTGCCCAGCAAGTCGCCGGCATAAGCATAGTCGGCGATGCCATCGGAGTTGGCATCCAGGATGACCGGGCTGGACAACCCGTTATCCACTTTGGGGTTGCTGGCCGGCGTGGTCAGCTTGGCAATGCTTGCACCTGTTTCGGCGTTAAGGATGAACAGGCTGGCATTGCCGTTGTTGCCGTTGTAGCCGCTGCCGAAAATGACGCCCCAGTCACCGGTGTGCAGTTTGGAAATATAGGGCGTGGAATAGGTGTAGCCCAGATCTGTGTCGGTCTGTGACGTGAATTCCCACAACAGTTTGACGTTGTCGGGATCGGTCACATCCAGCGCAAACACTTCCTTGCCTCCGCCGCCCAATGTGCCCACCAGTACCGTATGCCATTCGTTGTCGCTGCTGAAATACACGTCGGAAACGATCGGCGTACCGTCAACGTAGAAACGGTGCAAGGAAGAGTCGGTGTTGTAAGTCTTGTTCGTCAGAACGCTCAAACCTGAGACGACCGCAGACGGAATGAACGCGAATGTCTCCGCGCCCGTCGAGGTATTGAAGCCATGCAGCATGCCGTCGTTGGCGCCAACGTAAACCTGCGAGCGGCGTCCGCTGGCCTTGGTCTGGAACGCTGCGTACTTCGTTGCCCCGCTGAGGAAGTCGCCCATAGATGTGAGAAATGTCGCCGAGTCCACGACCACCGGTTGCGAGTTGACGATATCGCCTAACGGCGTCAGACGCCGACGCCAGTTCCCGGAACCTTCGAGCGTGCGCACGCCTCGCAGAAATGAGACCTGATCGGAGGTAAGACCTGTCTGATTCGATGAGGAGTACTGCCAGTTGGTCCCCGCAAAGCTGCGGTTGGCAAGGTTGCTGTACGTGAAGTCCACCAGCCCGTTCCCCGCCGCATTGGCGATCTTGATCGTCCTGCGATCCGGCGCCGGGAGCTTTTCCGAGGCGTTCCAGTTCACCGTTGCGGTTTTGCTGGTGCCTGTGGTGTCGTACGTTTCGGTGCTTTTCGTCAGATCGCCACTCCAAAGCGTGACATTAAAACTGTCGGTGTACGTTGACGTCGACGTGGATGCGGAGTTTGGCGGCGGGACTGCTGCAGGCGGCGCTACCGAGGTGTTTTTTTGCAGTATCTGACTGAACGCCGCCTGCAACTGGGCCTTGAGCGTCGATGCGCTGCTGACCAGGAAATAGTTGTCAGGTGTTCCAGGCTTGTTAGAGTCCCATTGCCCAGCCGCTGGCAAGCTTGTGGAGGTGTTACTCGAATCACCAAATCCACCCCATTTCGCGGCATACCAAAGCGGGTCCATGAGATTGGTAACCGAGCGCGCGGACGACGGCGTGAAGTTACGGGTTTTGAATGTCGCGCCATTGACCACCGTGCTACCTGACCTCATTCCGGGCAGCAGCGTGGCGGAGGTCGTGCAACCTGTGGCGCATGATCCGGGCAACTGGGTGCCGGGTGTATCCAGCGAATAGTGCTGGTTGCCGTTACCGCCGCCGGTCACTTCCAGATAGATACCATCCTGCGTTGTGCCGGAAATCGTGTAGCCCATATGGGACTCATAGCCCGCTTGGGAATACTGGGTTTCAAGACGCACATCGAGGGTTGCGGTCGAGCCCGAGCCAATCACCGAAACGGTGTAGAGCACGATGGCGTCCATGTCATAGTCGCCACCCTGCCCGCTGTCGTCGAACACAACGCGGAACACAGCCTGAGCCCGACCGCCGTTGATGTTGGGGTTGGTAGGCTGGCCCGGCATGTTGTACAGCGAGTCGATATAGAACCCGGTGATCTGTTCAGTCACGCCGTTGGTGTTCACGACCTTGCCGAAAGGCAGCAGCGTGATAGTCCCCGTCCCCACAGGCATTTGAATGCGAGGCAATGTCGAAGACAGCGCGATAGAGAAGGTCTGCACCTTCTGGCTACCCACCGAACTGATAGGATTGGTGTTGCCAAAGTAAGCCACGGCCCCGGCGTTGAACGTCCCCTGTTTGGCAGGCTCTTCCGGCAAGCCGCGAATATTGCCCAGACTCGACGCGCTTTTGGCAGTGGGGGCCAAGTCGTTCAAGGTGGGCGTCTGGCCGATGTTGATGTTTTTACTGCCAGTGCCGACGTCGTTGTTCCAGATCGTCTGGCCCAGCGACGAGGCACTGAAATTCGCCAGCGCCGTGGTGGTGGCCGGCGGATTGGACGTGGTGTATGCACTACCTGGTAAATCGGAGTCATACGTCGGGCTGATGTCGCTGAACAGCGTCTGGAAGGGTTTTGAGCAACTGGGATAGGTCGGCGGGTTTGCGTCCGGATTCGGGTTGGCAGAGTAGGGGTTGGACCATGTACTGAGGCCTGAGAGTCCGAGCAATGTATCGCTCGCACCCGACTGGTAGCCGGCGGTAGGCGTGGCCTGTGCAGTGCCGTTGACGCCACTGAAGTAGCGCAGGGTCTCGAACATCATTTCTGCCAACGGGTTGCCCCAGTCCTGACAGGTGCCGTTGTCGATAGAGTTGCCCTGCGTCGTGCACGCGCCTTTCGAAATTCTCAGGTTATCCAGGGTGCTGATGATCCCCCCTTTGGTGTAGGCAGTACCTGCCGCATTGGGGGTGCCGAAAATACCGGTGGAGGTATCCACTTCGTTGGCAAAGCTACTGATGGCCTTACGGATCGCCCCACCTTGAAGGTTGTTTTGATAGGTGCCGGTCATCAATCCGAAGTACATCTGGTTGCCTTCACCATAGTCGTGAAGGATGCCGGTGGGCTTGGCATTGCCGTTGGGGTACACCTTGCAGTTGCTTTCAAGGGGGATGACCGGATCTTTTTTGCACACTTCCACCCGCACGTTGTAATCCGTCGGAGAGACGGTTACGTCGGTAAAAGGGGTGGTGGTCGTGTCAGTCGCTCTGACGCCGCCTTGTGTGGTTTCGCGGGAAACCCAGCCGAAGATACGCACGTTGGCGATGCTCGGAATTACCCGTAGCAGCGGTGCAGATACTTGAGTGTTGTTAGCGAACAGCGCGCGGTTGCCGCCGGAGGGATTAGCGATAGGCGTGTAGTCGGAGAGGTTGTACCCGTCGATGGTCGGGCTGTTGTATTCCTTGCCCCACGTGTGCGCATCCGTCGGAATATAAGCGCGCTCCAAAATCGTCTGAGTGGCGGTATCGGTGCTGCGATAGCCGCCGTACAGCACCTTGCGCAGGGCGTCCGCCCGAGAAGTGGTCAGGTAGTTGAGGTAATCGCCACTCCATGTTCCGGGGCAGGTTTTCAGACTGGCCTTGGTGGTGTTCGACGAGGCGGTGAAATATCCGTTCGAGTAGGTGTAGCAGGTGAACGAGTCAAAATAGCCGAGGTAATCGATCGAGGGCTTGTAGCGGATATCGATCGTGCCATCGCCGTCCAGATCGGAAGCGTCGTTATAGGCCGGGAAGAACAATTTATGGTCCCGGCCAACCACCAACATATTCAAGGGTGGCACTGAGTTATTGACGAATAACGGCACTTGCGCGGGCACTTGGCTCACGGCGGCCTGCGCCGTAGGGTGTGTCATCGCGCAGGCGGCCATGAGCGCTGCGACCAGCTTCACTGCTTTGGACGTGCGCAAGGCGGTCCAGTACTGGCGTTTGTTCATTAGTAATACCGGGCAATGACAGTGCGCAGGATAACGCGCGGGGTGGTCGTATCGCTGGTGCACAGTACCGTTGAGGCACAGGCATTGACTTCATAGTGGTGCGGGCCTTTGCCAGTCGCGAAATCATTTCCCTGGCTGGAACCGACCAAATTGCCGAGGTCCACTACGTACCACTGGACCTTGACGGCGTAGTTAGTCGTCACGCTGGTCACGTTATTGAGGTCACCTGTCGTGAAGCGCGGGGGCGTGTCTTTGCCAGCGGTCGCGGTGAGGTCTTTAAGCCCCCAGCGCACGCAAGAAGCGGCCGTGCATACGCTGTCCAGTGATGGCGCTTTGGTGTAGCTGACACTGTTCTCGCCTATTCGCAATGCCCCTTCGGCGGCGTTGAACAGGGTCTTTTGGTTTTTCAGGTTGCCGGTGATGCGTGATTCCAGCGACACGCCCCGCATGCTCGACAGGGCCAGCAGCGTGATGATCAACAGCATCATGATTGCGACCAGTAACGTTGCGCCGGTCTGTCGATGACGACTCATCGATTGGCTCATCATATCGAGGCTCATTGCATCTGATTCCTCAACATGGTGGTGCCCTGAACGAGCTGGTAGATCTGATTACCCTCAGCAAGGTTGGTATTGAATCGTGCGTTCCATTCAGCCAATGCTTTCGATGTGGCTGTGGCTGAGTCGCGTAACGATGCGGTACCCGGGCTTTGCATCAACACCGAATAGCGCACGGCAAAAACGGTGTCGGTCGGGTTCGTGGCATAGCCGGTGACGGCTTTCTTTTCTTTCTGTCCGAAGCCGTATTCGAAGTTCACTGCCGCCACGCCGGTGACCAGTTGCTGAGTCGTCGATCCGGACGTGCAACTGATCGAGTTGGTACCTCCGTCGAACCAGATTTTTTCGACCACGATCGGGTTGGCTTGCTGATAAGGATTGAGGATGGTGTCCTGATCACCATTGCTCAGTGCCGCGCCCTGGCAATTCACATCGCTCTTGTTGGCTGCCTGGTAGCGAATGCACAGCGAGGTCGCCGATACGGCGATGACCGATGTTCCATCAGGGAAGGTGCACCCTTGACCCGCGCCAAGTGGAAACGATGTGGTCGGCTTGCTTCGGTAGCCCGCCTTGGAGAGTTCCTGATTCAACACGGCGAGCGAGAACCGTGCGTTCTCCTGATTGCCCGATTGGCCTTGTTGAAACAAATAGCTTTTCTGGTTGTTGATGAAGATCTGAGTGACGCCGAGTATCAAAAACAGGCCGATGAGCATAGCGATCATCAGCTCGATCAAAGACAGTCCTCGTTGATGCCGTCGTAATCCGGCAAGCGTCGCTGGGTGATTCATTACAGGCGAGTCCTGATGCGGTAGGTGCAGGTGGTGTTTGTGCCAGTGACGTTCGGATCCATGCATTCCGCCGCATATTTAACCGTCCAGGCGAGCTGAATTTCGACCTCGGTATTGGTAGCGCTGCTGGTGCCGCAACCGGAGCCTGTCACGTCTCCCGGGATGACACTTCGGCAGATGTAAAAGGCACTGTTGAGCAGGGCCTTTCCGTTCGGTAGCGCGCGCCCCGCTTGGGCCGCCCAGCAGCCAATCTGCGCCGACAGCGTTGTAGGGGTCGGATTACAGCTGTCCGGAGGGGACGGGAAATCCGATCCCGGCGGCGTGATGCAGCCATTGGCCGTGGTACAGCTGCCAGCCGTGCGAATGATGTCGAGCAGATCATCGGCCAGCATCATTGCCGTATTACGCTGCACCGAGTCCTGGGTATAAGGAATCGCCTTGCTTTGCAAAGCGACCATGCCGAGAACGCCGATGGCTGTGATGAGCAAGCTCACCAGCACTTCGATCATGCTGAAGCCAGCGCTGAGGCGACGCGCAGACAAGCTCATCAGCAGCCACTCGGCTTGGTGGTGGAAGGAGCGGTAATGCGGCCGCTGGTTTGTAACGCAACGTACTGAGAAGCAACCGAGGTATCGGTCGGATAAAGAACCTGGAAACAGGCGGCTGTCGAGGCAGTGCCGGTGGACGAAAAGTCGACGCTGGTCGTTCCGGAGTTGATGGAGACACCGGCTTGTAAACCACTGGCACCGATCTGTCTCAGTACCGAGCCCGATCCCGTACCAGGCCCCAGTTTTACGATAATGTTGGTCGTATTGACCGCAGCGCTAATGTTCACCGTCGTACCGCGGGTCACTGCCTCGGCCCGCGCGTATTGCATCAGGTCATAGAACTCATCTGCGGCCGCTCTGACATTCATCCGATGCAGCAACCCCGAAAAACTCGGCATCGCAATCGCCGCAAATATCCCCATGATCACAACGACCACCATCAATTCGATCAAGGTAAACCCGCCGCTCTTGCCCCCAAGAGGATCTTGCCAGCTGCGACGCGAATTCGGGCGCGTAATGCCAGAGCTGAAATCCATCGAGGAAATTCCATTTTTCGTTTGAAATATGGTGATACTACTCAGGTTCGAAGTCGCTATGTAGTGGATGGTCGGAGATATTCGGCGGACCAGTGGCACGGTGGTGTTTTCGAGCCTTTGTGGAGTCGGTTTGTCTGCATCGCGGCAGGCGGAGATCGGCGTTTATTTTCTCTTGATGATCGGGTTCTGCATGTCCGGGCAACACGTGGTAATCGTCGGTGGCGGTGTCATTGGTCTATTGACTGCCTTCAATCTCGCCGCCAAGGCGCAAAGCGTCGTGGTGCTGGAGCGGGCTGGGGTTGGGCAGGAGTCTTCGTGGGCGGGTGGCGGCATCGTTTCGCCGCTTTATCCCTGGCGCTACAGTCCGGCAGTGACGGCGCTGGCGCATTGGTCTCAGGATTTTTATCCACGTCTGGCAGAGCGCCTGTTGGCGGCCACCGGCATCGACCCGGAAGTCCACATGACCGGCCTGTACTGGTTGGATCTGGACGATGAGCCACAAGCGCTTGAGTGGGCGCAACGCTTGAACCGGCCTCTGCGCCCGGTGGACATCTCGGCGGTCTACGATGCGGTGCCGGTGATGGGCGGTGGATACTCACGGGCCATTCACATGGCCGACATCGCCAACGTGCGCAATCCTCGGCTGGTGAAGTCGCTCAAAGCCGCTTTGCAGGCCCTGCCTAACGTGACGATCCATGAGCAATGCGAAGTCAGCGATTTCGTGCGCGATGCCGACCGGATCATCGGCGTGAGCACCTCTGCAGGCGATATCCTGGGTGATAGCGTGGTTCTGGCGGCAGGCGCCTGGAGCGGCGATCTACTGGGCAAACTCGATCTGGAGCTGCCTGTTGAACCTGTGAAGGGCCAGATGATTTTGTACAAATGCGACGCGGATTTTCTGCCGAGCATGATCCTCGCCAAAGGCCGCTACGCGATCCCTCGTCGCGACGGGCACATCCTGATCGGCAGCACGCTGGAATACGAGGGCTATGACAAGACGCCGACCAACACCGCGCTCGAAAGTCTGAAAGCCTCGGCGGTGGAGTTGATCCCGGCTTTGGCCGACGCTGAAGTAGTGGGGCATTGGGCGGGCCTGCGACCGGGCTCGCCTGAGGGCATTCCGTTCATTGGGCGAGTGCCGAACCATGAAGGGCTGTGGCTGAACTGCGGGCATTTTCGCAACGGCCTGGTGCTGGCGCCTGCATCGTGTCAATTGCTGGCCGACTTGCTGACGGGCAATGCGCCGATCATTGATCCTGCGCCATATGCGCCTGAGGGAAGATTAAAGGCTTAGACTTTCATCTCATTCTCAACCAACTGACGAAGCCTCTCGGTGCTTGTTAGCAGTTCCTCAAGTAATGCTTCGTCGATATCCATGTAGCCTTCGTATTCGGCGAGATTTCTGCGCTCGTGACAGAGCGCAAAGAGGCGAACTTGCACCTTGTCCAGATTGATCGTGTGGGGGAGGCACTGAAACACCAGATAGCGGCGGTCTGATCGATAGCCTTTCAGACGTAAGGCTGCAAGCGCCAGCGCGTGTGCAGAGTTATAGGCAAGGTCGAAACGGCTGGCGTATGAAAGCGTCGAATTGTGCGCGTCCTGAAGCCGGTCCAATGCGGAACGAATCAAACCGATGCATTCGGCCCGGTCAGCGGGTTCAGGTTTTAACCCGCCGGTGCGTACGAGATTTTCCAAACTCTCAAGACTGCCCATTCCGTGGGATCCTCTCTTCTAGCCACTTCCAATGATGTCGATTTTTTCCTGCTGTGATACCCGCACTACAAAGCTGTTGCCAGCGTCGAGTTTGGCCTGCCAATCAGCAGGTGTGTACAGCGTTGGATTGATCGTTCTGCCCAGCAACTCTTCGAGCGGGATCATACGCTCCATCACATCGCTGTAGCTGATTCCGTCGCCAATCAGCATGAGGTCAATGTCACTCGATGTGTTCGCGCTTCCTTTGGCGATAGACCCATAAATGAAAGCCCTCTGGATACGATCGGCGAGAGGCGACAGTTCCAGCCTGAGGTGATCCGCAATGCCAAAGGTCTTGCGCACGATGGCGATCAGCTCCTGATAGACAGTGCATTCAGCGTTGGCTTGATAATGAATTTGATTGCCTAGACGGGTGGCAGTCAGTATCCCTGCGGAGCGGAGTCGCTCGAGCTCTCGCGTCATGCTGCCCGTTCCCACTTTTGCCCAACGCCTGATTTCATTGGTGTAAAAGCTTTTTTCAGGATGGCCGTAAAGAAGGCTAAGTAACCGTTGCTGAGTCGTGGTGAAAAGTGCGTCGGCGATAGACATAGTGGTTAGACGAGATAATTCCCAAAAAGGGTACGATAGTTCCCTTTTTGGGAACTATCAATCGTGAAAGGGGGCTTACTCCAACCCCAGCTTCTTCAACCGATACCGCATCGACCGGAACGTCAGGTTCAACCGCTGCGCCGCTGCCGTTCTGTTCCAGCGCGTCTCTTCCAGCGCCTGCAGGATGAGCTTGCGTTCGATGCTTTCCAGGTAGTCTTCCAGATTGTCGATGTCGGCGAGGCTCGGGCCGTCTTGTTCCGAGGTGCTGACCGGCTCGGCGAGGCGCAGGTCGTCGGCGTTGATCTGGTCGTTTTCGCAAAGGGTGTAAGCCCGTTCGAGCATGTTTTCCAGTTCGCGGACGTTGCCGGGAAAGCGGTAGCTCCTCAGCGCGCTCAACGCCTGAGGCGCCAGGCGGGCAGGGGGCAGGGTGGCGTTTTCAGCGAGACGACGAAGGACGTTATTGGCAATGTCTTCAATGTCTTCGCGGCGTTCGCGCAGTGGGGGGACGCGCAGTTCGATGACGTTGAGGCGGTAGTAGAGGTCCTGGCGGAAACGCTGGGCCGCCACTTCGACGCTGAGGTCTTTGTGGGTGGCGCACAGGACGCGAACATCCACCACTTGTTCCTGCTGGCCCCCGACCGGGCGTACGGATTTTTCCTGGATCGCGCGCAGCAGTTTGACCTGCATGGCCAGTGGCAAGTCAGCCACTTCGTCCAGAAACAAGGTGCCGCCGTTGGCGACCTGAAACAGTCCCGGCTTGTCTTCGTGGGCGCCGGTGAAGCTGCCTTTGCGGTGGCCGAAGAATTCGCTTTCCATCAATTCGCTTGGGATCGCGCCGCAGTTGACCGGCACGAACGGCTTGTCGATGCGCGGGCCTTGTTCGTGGATCAGGCGCGCCACCAGTTCTTTACCGCTGCCGGATTCGCCGCTGATGTAGATCGGCGCCTGACTGCGTGCCAGCTTGCCGATCTGTTTGCGCAGCGCCTGCATCGGCGGGGAAGTGCCAAGCAGTCGGTTGTCGATGCTGTTTTCATTGAGTGGCGATTTGTGCAGACGCAACGCGCTGCCCACCAGTTCGCGCAGTCGTCCCAAATCCACGGGTTTGGTGAGGAAGTCGAAGGCACCGGCCTTGAGGGCATGAATCGCGGTGTCGAGACTGCCGAAAGCGGTGATCATCGCCACGGGAACCTGCGCGTGACGTTTCTGAATGTGTTGCACGAGTTCCAGGCCGTTGCCGTCGGGCAGGCGCATGTCGGTCAGGCACAGGTCGAAGGGCTCGCGGGCCAGCCAGTCTTGTGCTTCCTTGACGTTCCGCGCGCTGCGGGTGTCCAGTTTCATCCGGCCCAGCGTGATTTCCAGCAGTTCACGAATGTCGGGCTCGTCATCGACGATCAGGATTTTTTGCCGTGGGCTCATGTTCAACTCAATTTGAACGGATGGGCGAAGGTGACCCGCATACAACTGCCGCCACCTTCCCGTGGTGTGTAATCCAGGTTCGCCTGATTGCTTTCGCACAATTCTCGCGAAAGGTACAGCCCCAGCCCCGTGCCTTTGCTTTCCGTGGTGAAAAACGGCTCGAAGATTTTCGACAGGTGCTCGGCCGCGACGCCGGGGCCATCGTCCAGCACTTCAAGGCTTGGCAGGTCGCTGTGGGCATCATGAAACAGCCTCAGCCAGACCTGCGCACGCTCATGCAATTGGCCGCTGTAGCGCAGGCCGTTCTGCACGAGGTTGGTCATGACCTGCTGGAGTTGTTCGGCGTCCATGCGGGTAGTGAGGGTGCCGAAACCGATCTCGACATGCAGGGACTGATCGGTCGGCAGTCGACTGCGGAAGTCGGCGACGAAGTGTTCGAGCCACTGCCGGAGGTCGAGCAGGTGCGGTTCGGTCTGACGTCGGCGGGACAGCTGCAAGACGTTCTCGATCACCAGATTCATCCGTCGCGATTGATCTTGAATGATCTGACTGAGACGCCGGTCCGGCGCCGCCAGTTCCTCGGATTCATGCAGCAGCTGGGCTGCGTGGCTGATCGCGCCCAGGGGGTTGCGAATTTCATGGGCAATGCCAGCCGTCAGCCGACCTAACGCGGCGAGCTTGAGTTGCTGGGCCTGTTGGGAGATTTGCGAAAGGTCGTCGAGAAACACCAGGGTGTGCCGCTGGTGCCCGCGAGTCAGCGCGATGAAGCCGGGGCGCAACACGGGGCCGATCGCCGACGTGGTCATGCTGCGCGGAATCATCGACGAGTTGATCTGCCATTGCCGCAGCCGCTCCACCAGTTGGGGCGAGTACAGATCAATGGCTTCCCCCAGTAGGCGCTCGTGACCCAACAACGTGAGCGCGCTGTGATTGGCCAGCAACACCTTGTGATCGGCGTCCAGCACCAGAATGCCCGTGCGCATGCGTTCAAGGATGAGCGCGTTGAGCTCTTCAAGGTTGTCGACATCGGCGGCACGTTGTTCGGCGATGTCTTCGCTCACCTGCAAGCGTCTGGCCAGGGTCTGCACCAACAGGGCTGCCGCGAAACACAGCGCACCCAGGGAGCCGGCCTGAACGAAGTGATTGGCGGCAGCAGGCTTGTGATAGCTGATGTAGAAGGTCAGGTAAATGATGCCAATCGCGGAAATGGCGGCGATCAGCAGGCCTGTGCGCTTGCGCAGCAAGACATTGCTGATCGCGACCGACGCGACGATCAGGTTGCCAATTCCACTCGGCGCGCCACCGCCCGCGTAGAACAGCGCGCAGAGCATGATCGCGTCGGTCGTGGCCAGGGTGAACAGTTGCCCTTGACGGGTCGGTCGTTCAAGCAGCACGACCACCAGGATGTTGAACACCAGATACAGCCAGCAGCCGGTGCGAAACAGCTCGATATCCGCCAGCTCCAGCAGTTCGGCGTCCAGGCTGCTGGAAATCAGCAGCACCAGCAGGATGCCAATGCTCAGGCGATAGAGGTGATACAACCGCAGGATGCGCTGGGCCTGAGGGGTGGCCAGCGAAAGGGTTTCAGCGGTCACGGGCGGCAGGGCCCTGAAGCCGATGGGCTTCGGTGCAATACCATTGCTGACCTTGGCTCAACGCGCGATCGCGAGGAACGTGAACGCCACATTGCGCGCAACGCACCATCGGCGCCGCGTCGATTTCAGGCGCGGCGGGTTTCGGGCGAGGGGCCGGACCTTTGGTCAAGCGTTTGAAGAACCAGATCGCCGCCATGATCAGGGCGACCCACATAATCAAGCGAATCATGTTTACCAGCTTAGTCAGTGAAGATGTCGCAGTGTAGCCAAGGCGCTGGCGGGCGCACAGTGAGCAAAGCCGTTCCAGAGTGTCGGAAATGAAAAAGAGGTCCCGTAGGACCTCTCTTTGTGTGACGCAAACGGTGTGACTGAATCAGTCGAACAAGCCAAAGGTCATGTAACTGAAGATCGAGCGGCTTTTCGGGGTGCCGTCATCGTCAGTGTTTTTCTTCTCTTCGCTCTGGTTCTCAGGCAACAGCTCTGGCGGAATGGCGTCCTTCGCGTCCTGGTACTGCTTGATCACGTCCTGGTTGGCGCGGGTTTCTCCCGGTGGCAGCGGCGGACGGCTTTCGATCAGGCCCAGCGTTGCTTTCGACAGCCACGAACGGTTGTCCGGATCGGGGGTGCGAGCGCTGAATTTGCCATCGGCCAGCTGTGGGTGGTCCGGATAGTTGGCTTTCAGGACTTGCAGGCTGGTGTCGGCCAGGTCATCCAGGTGCAGGCGCTGGTAGCCTTCGACCATTACCGCCAGGCCGTCACCGACCGATGGGGTTTCCTGGAAGTTTTCCACCACGTAGCGGCCACGGTTCACGGCAGCGACATACGCCTGACGGGTCAGGTAGTAGTCGGCCACATGGATTTCATAGGCGGCCAGCAGGTTGCGCAGATAAATCATGCGCTGCTTGGCGTCCGGTGCGTAGCGGCTGTTCGGGTAGCGGCTGGTCAGCTGGGCGAACTCGTTGTAAGAGTCGCGAGCGGCGCCAGGATCGCGCTTGGTCTGGTCCAGCGGCAGGAAGCGCGCAATGATGCCCACGTCCTGGTCGAACGAGGTCAGGCCTTTCAGGTAGTAGGCGTAATCGACGTTCGGGTGCTGCGGATGTAGACGGATGAAGCGCTCGGCGGCGGATTTCGCAGCCTCGGGCTCACCATTCTTATAGTTGGCGTAGATCAGTTCCAGCTGGGCCTGGTCGGCATAACGACCAAACGGGTAGCGGGATTCCAGCGCCTTGAGTTTTTCGCTCGCGCTGTTGTAGCTGTTGTTGTCCAGATCGGCCTGCGCCTGCTGGTACAGCTCGACTTCGCTGAGGTTTTCGTCGATGACTTCTTTCTTCGAAGAACAGGCAGCGGTAAGTCCGAGGATGGCTATCAGCAGCAGGTGTTTCACTTGCATGGCGGCTTGCGTCCCTATAACGGCCTGCTGTCTTGCGCAGGACCGTCCTGTTATGATGGGCGCCCCGTGGAACCCCCGGGACAAAAGACGCCGTATTTAACCACAAGCGCACAGCCGAAACCAAAGGCCAGTGCCACCTCCTAGTTTGAGCATGTCTGAGATCATTGAACTTCGCGCAGAGGTGCCGTCCGAATTGGGCGGTCAACGCCTCGACCAAGTCGCCGCCCAACTCTTCGCCGAGCATTCGCGCTCGCGCCTTTCCGCCTGGATCAAAGACGGCCGCCTGACTGTGGACGGAGGCGTACTGCGCCCGCGTGACATCGTGCATGGCGGCGCCGAACTGGTCCTCAAGGCCGAGCAAGAGGCCCAAGGTGAATGGGTGGCCCAGGACATCGAACTGGATATCGTCTATGAAGACGACCAGATTCTGGTGATCAACAAACCGGCCGGGCTGGTCGTGCACCCGGCGGCAGGCCATGCCGACGGCACCCTGCTCAACGCGCTGCTGCATCATGTGCCGGACATCATCAATGTCCCGCGTGCGGGCATCGTGCACCGTCTGGACAAGGACACCACCGGTTTGATGGTGGTGGCCAAGACCATTCAGGCACAGACCCAACTGGTCACCCAGTTGCAGAAGCGCTCGGTCAGCCGGATCTACGAGTGCATCGTGATCGGCGTGGTCACCGCTGGTGGCAAGATCAACGCCCCGATCGGGCGCCACGGCCAACAACGTCAGCGCATGGCCGTGATGGAAGGCGGCAAGCCCGCGGTCAGTCATTACCGCGTGCTGGAGCGTTTCCGGTCCCACACCCACGTGCGGGTCAAGCTGGAAACCGGCCGTACTCACCAGATTCGCGTGCACATGGCGCACATCAACTTCCCGTTGGTGGGCGATCCGGCCTACGGCGGTCGCTTCCGCATTCCGCCAGCGGCCAGCCAGACCATGGTTGAGTCGTTGAAGCATTTCCCGCGTCAGGCCCTGCACGCGCGATTCCTGGAGCTGGATCATCCGACGACCGGTCAGCGCATGGGCTGGGAATCGCCACTGCCAGAGGACTTCAACTGGCTGCTGTCGCTGTTGAAGCAGGATCGTGAGGCGTTCATCGGATGAGTGAGTTCGTGGCGGACTGGCTGACTCCCGACTGGCCTGCGCCGTTGGGGATAAAGGCGTGCGTCACCACTCGATCGGGCGGCGTCAGCGTGGCGCCGTTCGACAGTTTCAACCTTGGCGATCATGTCGATGACGAGCCTGATGCCGTTGCTCAGAATCGTTCGACACTCACGACCGCTTTGAACATCCAGCCCGCATGGCTCAAGCAAGTGCATGGCATCAACGTGGTCGAGGCATCGGCTGCTCATGTGATTCAAGCGGATGCCAGTTGGAGCAAGACGCCGGGTGTCGCTTGCACGATCATGACGGCTGACTGCCTGCCCGCGCTGTTTTGTAATCGACAGGGCACCCAAGTCGCGGCCGCCCATGCGGGTTGGCGCGGTTTGGCGGCGGGTGTGCTGGAGGCAGCGGTCGAGAGCTTCGCCGATGCGCCTGCTGACATCCTTGTCTGGCTGGGACCGGCCATCGGTCCTCAAGCGTTCGAAGTCGGCCCGGAAGTGCGCGAAGCCTTCATGGCGTCGCACCCCGAAACGGCCGAAGCCTTCGTGCCGAGCGTCAACGACGGCAAATTCATGGCCGATATTTACCAACTGGCGCGCATGCGTTTGGCGGCCCATGGTGTGACGGCGGTGTATGGCGGCGGGTTGTCGACCTACAACGACGAGCGTTTTTTCTCCTATCGTCGCGGCGCACGCACAGGTCGGTTTGCGTCGTTGGTGTGGATCGAATCTCTGCCGTCTGCCTGACTCACCTCTGATTCATTCTGTGTGAGCGAATTTATTCGCGATAGGGTTGTATGCCTACGTATCTCCGTTGCCTGACCGACCTTCGCGAATAAATTCGCTCCCACAGGTTTTGTATTCCAGTCCGACCATCCTCGATTTCCTCTCCTAAACCCTTCTCGCCAGCTAATGTTGTCCTGTGTCAAGCGCCCGCCGCTTGAATCCTGTTAAATCGGCCACATCTAAGGGCTATCTGGCAGGTTTTCTTTATTAAGGTGTGTTCATTGCTCCGGCCTGCCCATTAGGAAGGTGACCAATGCGTATTGACCGTTTAACCAGCAAACTTCAGCTCGCTTTATCAGATTCTCAATCTTTGGCGGTGGGCATGGACCATCCCGCCATCGAGCCCGCGCATTTGATGCAAGCGCTGCTCGAACAGCAGGGTGGTTCGATCAAACCCCTGCTGCTGCAAGTCGGCTTCGACATCAACAGCCTGCGCAAGGCGTTGAGCAAAGAACTCGACCAACTGCCGAAAATTCAAAACCCGACGGGCGACGTGAACATGTCGCAGGACTTGGCGCGCCTGCTCAACCAAGCGGACCGTCTGGCCCAACAGAAAGGTGATCAGTTCATTTCCAGCGAACTGGTGCTGCTCGCCGCAATGGACGAAAACAGCAAGCTCGGCAAGTTGCTGCTTGGCCAGGGCGTGAGCAAAAAAGCGTTGGAAAACGCCATCAGCAACCTGCGCGGCGGTGATGCGGTCAACGACCCGAATGCCGAAGAGTCGCGTCAGGCGCTGGACAAATTCACCGTCGATCTGACCAAGCGCGCCGAGGAAGGCAAGCTCGATCCTGTCATTGGCCGTGACGACGAAATTCGCCGGACTATTCAGGTCCTGCAACGCCGCACCAAGAATAACCCGGTGCTGATCGGCGAGCCAGGCGTGGGTAAAACCGCGATTGCCGAAGGTCTCGCCCAGCGCATCATCAACGGCGAGGTGCCGGATGGCCTGCGTGGCAAGCGTTTGCTGTCCCTCGACATGGGCGCGCTGATTGCCGGTGCCAAATTTCGCGGCGAGTTCGAAGAGCGCCTGAAAGCTGTGCTGAACGAGCTGTCCAAGCAGGAAGGCCAGATCATTCTGTTCATCGACGAGCTGCACACCATGGTCGGTGCGGGCAAGGCCGAGGGCTCGATGGACGCCGGCAACATGCTCAAGCCAGCGTTGGCGCGAGGCGAGCTGCACTGCGTGGGCGCGACGACCCTCAACGAATACCGCCAATATATAGAGAAGGATGCGGCACTCGAACGGCGCTTCCAGAAAGTGTTGGTGGATGAGCCGAGCGAAGAAGACACCATCGCGATCCTGCGTGGCCTGAAAGAGCGCTACGAGGTTCACCATAAAGTGGCGATCACCGACGGCGCGATCATCGCGGCGGCCAAGCTCAGTCACCGTTACATCACGGATCGTCAGTTGCCCGACAAAGCCATTGACCTGATCGACGAAGCCGCCAGCCGCATTCGCATGGAAATCGACTCCAAGCCTGAAGTGCTGGATCGTCTTGAGCGCCGCCTGATTCAGCTGAAGGTTGAGTCTCAGGCACTGAAGAAGGAAGACGATGACGCCGCGATCAAGCGTCTGGAAAAGCTTCAGGAAGAGATCGTCCGACTGGAGCGCGAGTACGCTGATCTGGAAGAAATCTGGACCTCCGAAAAAGCCGAGGTCACCGGTTCTGCGCAGATTCAGCAGAAGATTGAGCAGTCGCGTCAGGAACTGGAGGCCGCGCGTCGTCGTGGCGATCTCAATCGCATGGCCGAATTGCAATACGGCGTGATTCCCGATCTGGAACGCAGCCTGCAAATGGTCGATCAGCACGGCAAGCCGGAAAACCAGTTGCTGCGCAGCAAAGTGACCGAGGAAGAAATCGCCGAGGTCGTGTCGAAGTGGACCGGGATTCCCGTGTCGAAAATGCTCGAAGGCGAGCGCGACAAGCTGCTGAAAATGGAAAGCCTGCTGCACCAGCGCGTGATCGGGCAGAACGAAGCGGTGGTGGCCGTGGCCAATGCCGTGCGGCGGTCGCGCGCCGGGTTGTCTGACCCGAATCGCCCGAGCGGCTCGTTCATGTTCCTCGGCCCGACCGGCGTGGGTAAGACCGAGCTGTGCAAGGCGTTGGCCGAATTCCTGTTCGACACCGAAGAGGCTATGGTCCGCATCGACATGTCCGAGTTCATGGAGAAACATTCCGTGGCTCGCCTCATTGGTGCGCCACCGGGCTATGTCGGTTACGAGGAGGGCGGTTATTTGACCGAGGCCGTACGCCGCAAGCCGTACTCGGTGATCCTGCTGGACGAAGTCGAGAAGGCGCACCCGGATGTCTTCAACATCCTGCTGCAAGTGCTGGAAGATGGACGCCTGACCGACAGCCACGGTCGCACTGTCGATTTCCGCAACACGGTGATCGTCATGACCTCCAACCTGGGGTCGGCGCGCATTCAGGAGTTGGTGGGTGACCGCGAGGCGCAACGTGCGGCAGTGATGGACGCCATCAGCACGCACTTCCGTCCGGAGTTCATCAACCGGGTCGACGAAGTGGTGATTTTCGAGCCGTTGGGCCATGACCAGATTGCCGGTATCACAGACATTCAGCTTGGTCGCCTGCGTCAGCGCCTGGCAGAGCGCGACCTGAGCCTGGAGTTGACGCCGGAAGCGCTGGAGAAACTGATCGCGGTGGGTTACGACCCGGTGTATGGCGCGCGGCCACTGAAGCGTGCGATTCAGCGCTGGATCGAAAACCCGCTGGCTCAGTTGATCCTGTCCGGAGGTTTCATGCCAGGCACCAGCATCAAGGGCACGGTGGAGAACGACGAAATCGCATTCGTCTGATCGCCTGCTTCTATATAGAAGGGGATGGGAGGGCGCGCCGAGGGGTGCGCCCTTTTTCATGCGCGCTCGGAAACAGGCTCGATCCCGCGATTTTCGGCCCTCGAAGGCGTTCTCGAAAAAAAGTCGCAAATCCTTGTCTTAAAAGCAATTTAGAGGGTTGACACCTGTTTCTGGGAATGTAGAATAGCGCGCCTCAGAGACGTGAACGCAGCGATGCAGACAGGTCGAAGAGGCTGAAAATGCAGTAGATTCAGGGTTGTAGATGCGAGATTCGTTTCGCAAAGAAGTACTGAATTTGTTGTGTCGAAGCGCGTCAAACGCTGCATCTGAAATTGAAATTCCGTGATAGCTCAGTCGGTAGAGCAAATGACTGTTAATCATTGGGTCCCAGGTTCGAGTCCTGGTCACGGAGCCAATTTCCAGAGGTAGTACCGTCGGGGTATAGCGCAGTCCGGTAGCGCGCCTGCTTTGGGAGCAGGATGTCAGGAGTTCGAATCCCCTTACCCCGACCATTTTTTGGGTCGTTAGCTCAGTTGGTAGAGCAGTTGGCTTTTAACCAATTGGTCGTAGGTTCGAATCCCACACGACCCACCATTTTCGGCCTGGCTTCATCGGGTTGAATCTTAGGGAGTGACGTCAGTTACGTCACCCGCTTCAGGAACACCTTACGGGGTGTTCCTCTGTTTCATCGGGGTATAGCGCAGTCCGGTAGCGCGCCTGCTTTGGGAGCAGGATGTCAGGAGTTCGAATCCCCTTACCCCGACCATTTTCGCCCCAGCAGTACCCGGGCAGAAAATCAGGCTCTGACGTCATCCACGTCGAGCCAACAAAAAAGCGTCCTTCGGGGCGCTTTTTTCGTTTCTGGCATTCCTGTTTCCCTTTCCCTTCTTGACGACGAAGCATCTCTGATGACGACTGCTGGAAATGGCCGATCTTAGCGCTTGTACGTTTACGCTATATGAAAATATATACAGCGATCGGTATCATGGGCACCCGTGTGACGTTGGGTGATCAAGGCCCTCGCTCATGTTGAAAAGTGCGACGTGGATCGTCTGCGCCCTGCACACACCTCATAGAGAGACTGAGCCATGAGGCCGAACCCTAACGAGCGCATTTACCCTTACACCGCCTGGGTGCTAACCCGGAGCTTTGCTGTGCTTGAAGTCGAGCTCGCGGGTTCGACGGCTGACGGTCAATACGAGCGAACGATCAAGGGCAAGTGGTATGCCCCAGACACACTTTTTGAGTCTCACGAGGCGGCGGTGGAAGCGGGACGTGCTCGTATTGACACGGCCCGCGCAGAAATTGCTCGTCGGGCTGCCGTGCTGGAAGAAAAGAGCGCGCTGCTCGATAAGATGTCCGGACGCTGATCGCTGTCTACCGCAGGCCCGGCGCAATGTCAGGCCAGGTTCGACATAAAGTCGATCGCTCTTGCAGTCCATCATATAAGTTCAGATTAATTACGCCCCGGGCGATGAGTGGCAATAAGCTGCTCTTGAGTCTGTATGAGAGGGCGTAGCATACAAAGTGGCTCAATGTTTTTTAAATACGTAAGCCAAAATTCATCTTCGCTTATCTATCTGATTTATATAGGGATTTATATATTTTTTATTCATGTTTGTAATGCGCGTGAAACACTGCACACGAAAGTATTAATGCTATTTAGATACTGTCGCGCTTTGACATGAACTTGCTGGTCAACTAAATCTAACTGCGGACGCGGTGAGGATTCGATTTTGTTGTTATGGGAAAGGCAGTTCCCATATAAAAGGATGTTGACGTGAATAATCGGTATGTTTCTGCAGTAGGGAATCGGTCCGGCCTTTGGGTTATTGGGGGATTGAGTGCGGTAGGGCTGGCGCTGGGGCTTATTTCAAGCCCGGTCATGGCGGCATGCACCCCGGTCTTTCCTTCGGCAGGTGCAACGATCACCTGCACCGGCGCCAATGGCGGCTACTCCTCATCTCTGAACAACATCACCTTCGTGATCAATGCCGGCGGCTCGGTCAACAGTCCGCTGCTGGGCATCGGCACGGCGCTCCAACTCTCCGGCAACAACGTCACCTTCAATAACGCTGGCACGGTCGACCCATCATTGCTCGGACTGCTGTCGGTGCTGAGTTCAGGGGTGAAAATCGGCAACTCGGGCACCAACACCATCAATATCTCGAACGCCACTGGCGGGGTATTGAGGGGCACGACCGGTTTGCTGGGCGTCAGTTTGCTCTCCCTCGATGGCATGGCGCTGAACGTGCAGAACGGCGCGGGCACGACCACTATCAACAACGCGGGCACCATCAGCTCAAGTGGGTTGTTGGGCGTGACGTTACTGGGCGGTGACGCGCCGGTCGTGGCGGCCTGGGGTGGCGCGCAAATCAACATGACCAACGCTGCCACGGGGAAAATCATCGGCCGAGTCGCCTTCGAAAAACCGACGACGGGCGGCAATACGTTCTACAACGCGGGCGAGATCGTCGGCAGCGTATCAATGGGGCAAAACAGCACCAACCTATTCACCGCCGTGACGGGGTCCAGCGTCAGCTCAGGTGGCGGTGTCGGGCTGAATTTGGCGGGCCTGGTGGGCGTGAACCTGGGGTTCGCGGCGACCGGCATCATCGACGGCGGCGCCGGGGGCAACAACACGCTGGCGTTGAATAACCCGACGAATACTGGCAGCAGCGGCACCGGCACGATCAGCAGCGCGAATTACATCAACTTCAACAAATTGACCCTCAACAGCGGCACATGGACCTTGCAAGGGCCGGTGGTCAGCAACACTTCCATTCTCAACGGCGGCCTCGCTCAGTTCGACAACGCGGCGGCATTCGGCACCGGGCTGCTGACGTCCAATGGCGGGTCGATACTGGCGCTAAACAACGGTTTGACGCTGGGCAATCAAGTCAGCCTTGGAACGGGCGGTCTGACGGTGCAGGGCGCCAACAACCTCACGCTGGGCGGCGTGGTTGGCGGGACCGGTCCTTTGATCAAATCCGGCACCGGGACGTTGAGCCTGAACGGCACCAACACCTACACCGGCGGGACTTCGTTGGGCGGCGGTGGGTTGTCGCTTGGCAATGGCGCCGCGTTGGGCACCGGACTGTTAACGGTGACGGGCGCCAGCAGCCTCGACAGCAGCACGGCACTGACCGTCGGCAACAACATCAGTCTCGGGGCCAATTTGTCCGTTGCAGGCACCAATGCGCTGGCGCTGGGCGGCATCCTCTCGGGCACTGGCCAACTCACCAAGAACGGCGCCGCGAACCTCACGCTCAATGGTGTAAATACGTGGCAGGGCGGCACGCAGCTCAACGGCGGAAGCCTGAAGCTAGGCAACGCCTCAGCCTTGGGAACGGGCGCATTGACGGTCGGCGGCGCAGCGACCCTGGATAACGCGGCTGCCTACACCTTGAACAACGCCGTGCATCTGGGCGCAGACCTGAGCATCGCAGGCCTTCAAGCGCTGACCTTGGGCGGGGTGATCGACGGCACCGGTGCGCTGATCAAAAACGGCGCGGCCAACCTGACCCTCAGTGGCAACAATGCGGGCTTCACCGGGCCGCTGAGTATTCTCGCCGGGACCGTCACCACCGCCAGTGCAGGCGCCTTGGGCAATAGCTCCGGGGCGAACATCGCGACGGGCGCGGCGCTCAACCTCGGCAATAACGCCAGCCTCGGTTCGCTGACCGGTACCGGAGGCGTGAACATTGGCACAGGCAATACGTTGACACTCGGCGGAACCAGCGCGAGCAGCACGTTCGGCGGTGTCATCAGCGGCGCGGGTGGGCTGACCAAATCCGGCTCCGGCGTCCTGGGCCTGACCGGTGCAAACACCCTCACCGGCACCACGCTGGTGAGCGGCGGCACCCTGAACGTGGGCGGCAGTCTGGCCAGCGACAACGTCAACGTGAACAGCGGCGCGACCCTCGCCGGTACAGGTTTGTTGACCGGGGCCGTGAACATCGCCAATGGTGCGCACCTTGCCGCGACCTCGGGCAACATCTTGAACGTGGGTTCGCTGGTGCTGGGCAGTTCGGCGAATCTGGATGCCGGATTAGGCGCGCCTTCCAGCACCGGGCTGATCAAGGTCAACGGCAGCCTGACCCTCGACGGCAACCTCAACGTGACCGACGTCGGCGGGTTCGGCACCGGGGTGTATCGACTGATCGATTACACCGGCTCGTTGAGCGATCTGGGGCTGAACATCAATTCCATCCCGGCTAACGTCAATCTGGCAGACCTGACGGTACAGATCGGGGCGAACGGACAGGTCAACCTGGTCGTCGCGGGTTCCAACAGTAGCGTCCGATTCTGGGACGGCGCGCAAATCACCGCCAACGGCATCGTCGATGGCGGCGCCGGAACATGGGCGGCGGGCACTACCAACTGGACGAGCGTCAACGGTACTCAGAATCAGGTGTGGGCGAGCGATTTCGGTGTGTTTCAGGGCACGGCGGGCGCGGTCTCGGTGGTGGGGAATCAGAGCTTCAACGGTCTGCAATTCGTCACCGATGGCTACAGCCTCAATGCGGGCACGGGCGGGCGGCTCACGGCGGTCAACGGCAGCACTGGCAATACCTCGATTCGGGTCGATCCGAATGTCACGGCCACAGTGCGCGTCGGCATCGATGGGGCGGGCACGCTGAACAAACAGGACGCCGGGACACTGGTGCTCAATGGCGCCAATACCTACAGCGGTGGCACCCTGCTCAACGGCGGCAAACTGGTGGTCGGCAACACAACCGCGCTCGGCACAGGACAACTGACAGCCACCACCGGAACGACGCTGGACAGCAACACCGCGACCAGCCTCGGCAACGCGATCAATCTGGCCGGTAATCTGGCAGTCGGCGGCACCAACAATCTCAACCTGAGCGGCGTCATCAGCGGCGCCGGTGGCCTGATCAAAAACGGCCTGGCCAACCTGACGCTGGCAGGCAACAACACCTTCAGCGGCTTGCTCGACGTGCAGGCCGGGAGCGTGACGACCCAAAGCGCGAACGCCCTGGCGAATGTGTCAGGCGCGAACGTCGCCTCCGGCGCTCAATTGAATCTGGGCAATAGCACCAGCCTCAACGGCATCAGCGGCGCGGGTTCGGTGCAAATGGGCGCGGGCAACGCGTTGACCCTCGGCGCCACCAATCTGGACAGCGTTTTCAGCGGCGTACTCACGGGCGCGGGCACGTTGATCAAGGCAGGCACCGGCACGCTGGCACTCTCCGGCAGCAACACGATGAGCGGGGCGGCGCAGGTTAACGCCGGGACCTTGAACGTCAACGGCTCGTTGGCGAACAGCACCGTCGCGGTGGCCAACGGCGCGACGCTGGGTGGCACCGGTTCGGTGGCGGGAGCGGTCAACGTTGCCGACGGCGGGCATTTGAAAGGCTCGACCGGCAGCACGTTGTCCCTTGGCTCTCTGGTGCTGAGCAACAATGCCAACCTCGACGTTGGTCTCGCTGCACCCGTCAATGGCGGCGGCACTCGGCTGTTCAATGTCGGCGGCAATCTGACCCTGGACGGCAAACTCAACGTCACGGACATCGGTGGTTTTGGCGTCGGCGTGTATCGGTTGATCGATTACACCGGCAGCCTGACCAACCTCGGCCTGGACATCGGCAGCTTGCCGGCCGGTGTCAACCTGGGCGATCTGGCGGTGCAGACGGGCGTCAATGGCCAGATCAATCTGGTGGTCTCGACAGGCACCACGCCAGGCACGATCCGGTTTTGGGACGGCAGCAACACCACTGGCAACGGTTCGGTGGACGGCGGCAGTGGCACATGGAGCAGTGCGGGCAATAACTGGACCTCCGCCAATGGTGCACTCAACCAGCTTTGGGCCAACGACTTTGCGGTGTTTCAAGGCACGGCGGGCACGGTCACGGTTGCAGGCCCCCAGACCTTCAACGGCCTGCAATTTTTAACCGACGGCTATGTCCTGAACGCTGGCGCCCTCGGCGAACTGGCGGCGGTAAACGGCAGCGGCGGCTACACCGCTGTGCGCGTCGATCCCAATGTGACAGCGACCCTCAATGTCGGCATCACCGGCGCCGCCACGCTCAATAAACTCGACAGCGGCACCTTGGTGCTCAACGGTCTCAGCACCTACGCGGGCGGCACGCAACTCACGGGCGGCACACTGGTGGTCGGCGACGACGGCGCACTCGGCGTCGGTGCGCTGACGGCCGAGGCGGGCACGAACCTCAACAGCACCAACGCCGTCACCCTGAACAACGCCGTCAACCTGAATGGCAATCTGGGCATCGGCACGCCCTCCAGCCTGACGCTCAATGGCCTGATCGGCGGCGCAGGCGGCCTGACAAAAAATGACACCGGCGTGCTGAACCTCAACGGCTTGAACACCTTCAGCGGCGGCACCACCCTGAACAGCGGCACGCTGGTGGTGGGCAACGGCACGGCGCTGGGAACGGGTGCGCTGTCGGTGGTCGGCAACGCGACACTGGACAACAGCGCAGCCCTGGCCCTCGGCAACGCCATGAACCTCGGCGCTAACCTGACCGTGGCTGGCAGCAACGACCTGACCCTCGGCGGCACCCTCAATGGCACCGGCAGCCTGATCAAAAACGGCGGCAGTCTGTTGCGTTTGACGGGCACCAATGGCCTGACCGGCAACGCGCAAGTCAACGCAGGCACGCTCGACGTAGCGGGCTCGCTGGCCAGCGCCAACGTCGGCGTCGCGACCGGCGCGACCCTGACCGGCAACGGTTCATTGCTGGGCGCGGTGAACATCGCGGACGGCGGTCATCTGAGCGCCAGCAGCGGCAACACTTTGTCGGTTGGTTCGTTGCTCTTGAACGGCAATTCCAATCTGGACGTCGGCCTGGGCGCGCCTTCCACCGGCGGCACCCGGCTGATCAACGTCAACGGCAACCTGACCCTCGACGGCAAACTCAACGTCACCGACGTTGGCGGCTTCGGCGTGGGCGTCTATCGGCTGATCGACTACAGCGGCAGCCTCACCGACCTGGGGATCGACATCAGCAGCATCCCGGCGAACGTGAACCTGGCAGACCTCGCCGTGCAGACCGGTGTAAACGGCCAGGTGAATCTGGTAGTGAACGGTGACACCGGCACCATTCGCTTCTGGGACGGCAGCCAGACCGTGGCCAACGCGGCGGTGGACGGCGGCAGTGGCGTGTGGGGTTCGGGCACCAACTGGACGTCAGCCAACGGCTTGCTCAATCAAACCTGGTCGAGCGACTTCGGTGTGTTTCAGGGCACAGCGGGCACCGTCACCGTTGAGGGCAATCAGAGCTTCACCGGCCTGCAATTCGTCACCGATGGGTACAACCTGGTCTCTGGCACCAATGGCCAGTTGACCGCGCTCAACGGCGCGAACGGCAACACGGCGATCCGGGTCGATCCCAACGTCACGGCGACCCTCGGTGTCGGTATCGGTGGCGCAGGCACGCTGAACAAACTCGACAGCGGCACGTTGGTCCTCAACGGCGCCAACAGCTACAGCGGCGGCACACAACTGAATGGCGGCACGCTTGTCGTCGGCAGCAACACCGCGCTGGGCCTCAGCCGATTGACCGCTGCGGACGGCACCACGCTGGACAGCAACACCTCGGTGGCGCTGGGCAATGCGATCACGGCATCGGGCAATCTCACCGTCGCAGGCAGCCAGGCGCTGGCCTTGAACGGCGACATCAGCGGCGCGGGCGGCCTGATCAAAAACGGTCTGGCCAACCTGACGCTGGGCGGCAATAACAGCTATCTCGGGCCCATCGCGCTGAATGCCGGTGGCCTGATTCTCGCCTCGAACACGGCACTGGGCAGCGGTGCCCTGAACGTGTCCGGCAACGCAACGCTGGACACGGCCAACCCGACCACGGCGATCACCGCGAATAATGCGATCACGCTGGCAGGCAATCTCGGCATTGGCGGCACCTCGGACCTCACGCTCAACGGTGTGGTCAGCGGCTCCGGCAGTCTGACGAAGAATGGCGCGGCGCAGTTGATCCTCGACCGTAGCAACACTTACAGCGGCGGCACGATCCTGAATGCCGGGGGCCTGCTCCTTGGCAATGGGGCCGCCCTGGGCACCGGTGCGTTGACCGTCGGCGGGACCTCCACGCTGGATACCCTCGCCGCAATGACGGTGAACAACGCCGTCGGCCTTAACGGCGATCTCCTGCTGGTCGGCAGCAATGACCTGAATCTGGCAGGTGTCGTCAGTGGCGCGGGCGGGCTGACCAAGTCCGGCAACAACACGCTGACCCTCAGCAGCACCAACACCTTCAGCGGCCCGCTGGACATTCAGTCGGGCACACTCAGCACCACCAACGCGGCCAGTCTGGGCAACACTTCTGGCGCCAACGTCGGGTCCGGCGCGTTGTTGGACCTCGGCAGCAGCCTCAGCCTCAACAGCCTGTCAGGCGCAGGTGGCGTGCAACTGGGCAGCGGCGACACCCTCAGTCTTGGCGGGAACAATGCCAGCTCGACCTTCGATGGCGTGATCAACGGCGGCGGCAACCTTATCAAAGCGGGCAGCGGCAGCCTCGATCTGACCGGCGCGAATGGCCTCAGTGGCGACGCGCAAGTCAACGGCGGCACGCTGAATGTCAGTGGTTCGCTGGCCAGCACAAACGTGTCGGTCAATAACGGCGCCACGCTCACCGGCGTCGGCTCGCTGGCGGGTGCGGTGTCGGTGGCCAACGGCGGGCATCTTGCGGGGTCGACCGGCAACACCTTGTCGATGGGCGCATTGACCCTCGCCAGCGGTTCGCAAATGGACGTCGCACTGGGCGCACCGACCGCAACGGGCGGCCCGGAGCTGTTCCGCGTCGGCGGCAATCTGGTGCTGGACGGTGACCTCAACGTCACCGATGCAGGCGGGTTCGGCGTCGGCGTGTACCGGTTGATCGACTACACCGGCAGTCTCAGCGATCTGGGGCTGAACATCGCGACCCTCCCTGCGGGCGTCAACCTGGCGGACCTGTCGGTGCAGACCGGCGTGAACGGGCAGGTCAACCTCGTGCTGTCCTCGCAGTCCAGCAACCTGCTGTTCTGGGATGGCAGCAACACGGTTGCGAACAACGCCGTGGATGGCGGCAATGGCACCTGGAGCGCGACCAATACCAACTGGACCTCGGCCAACGGCACGGTCAATCAGGCGTGGGGTAATGATTTCGCGGTGTTCCAGGGCGCGGCGGGTACGGTCACGGTAGACGGCAATCAAAATTTCGGCGGTTTGCAGTTCTCCTCCAACTACAGCCTGATCAACGGCACGAACGGGCAACTGACCACCGCCGATACCGGAAACGGCTACGCGGCGGTGCGGGTCGATCCCAACGTTACCGCCACTTTGGGCGTGAACCTCGCGGGCAACGTCGCGCTGAACAAACTCGACAGCGGCACCCTAGTCCTCAGCGGCAACAACAGCCACAGCGGTGGCACATTACTCAACGGCGGCACGTTGGTCGTTGGCAGCGACAGCGCCCTTGGCAGCGGCGGGCTAACGGCGGTCACTGGCACCACGCTGGACAGCAACGCGCCTGTCACGCTCGGCAATGCGGTGAACCTGAACGGCGACCTGGCCATTGGTGGCAGCAACGGGTTGACCCTCAACGGCATCGTCAGCGGCGCTGGAAGCCTGATCAAAAACGGCCTGGCAAACCTGACCCTCGGCGGCAACAACAGCTACCTCGGCCCGACCGCGCTGAATGCCGGTGGGCTGATTCTGGCCTCCAACACGGCCCTGAGCGGCGGCCCGTTGAATGCGGCGGCAAACACCACGCTGGATGCGAGCACCAGCGTCATCGCAGCCAACGATGTGACGCTGGCCGGTAACCTCAACATCGGCGGCACGGCAGATCTGGCGCTCGGCGGCATCGTCAGTGGCGCGGGCGGTCTGACCAAAAACGGCGCCGCGCAACTGACACTGAACGGCATCAACACTTACACGGGTGGCACCACTCTCAACAGCGGAGCGCTGAACCTGGGCAATGGGGCCGCATTGGGCACGGGTGCGCTGAACGTCGCGGGTGCTTCGACCCTCGACAACAGCAGCGCCATAAGCGTCGGCAACGGGATCAATCTCGGCGCCGATCTGACGGTCCTCGGCAGCCATAACCTGACCCTCTCTGGGCCGATCAACAACGGCCTGAACGCCACCGGCAATCTGATCAAGAATGGCAGCAGCACTCTGACCCTCGCGGGCACCAACGGCCTCACCGGTGACACCCAAATCACCGGCGGGACACTGAACGTCACCGGCTCGCTGGACAGCAGCAACGTGGCCGTCGGCAGCGGTGCGACGCTCACAGGCACCGGCACCCTGTTGGGCGGGGTGAACATTGCCAGCGGCGGTCACCTGACCGCGCAAAGCAACCAGACCCTGACTGTCGGTTCGTTGGTGCTCGACTCGGGGTCGAATCTGGATGTCGGCCTGGCCGCGCCTTCCACGGGTGGCACACGGCTGATCAACGTCAATGGCGACGTCAACCTGAACGGCAACTTGAACGTTGCCGACATCGGCGGGTTCGGGCTGGGCGTCTATCGCTTGATCGATTACAGCGGTGTCTTCAGCGGCGCGGGCCTGAACATTGGCAGCATCCCCGGCAACGTCAATGCGTCCGACTTGCTGGTGCAGACCGGCGTGAATGGCCAGGTCAATCTGGTCGTCTCCGGCGCTGGCGGCAACCTGCAATTCTGGGACGGCAGCCAAGTGCTCCCTAACGGCACCGTCGACGGCGGCGCGGGCACTTGGGATGCCACGAACCTCAACTGGACAGACGCTAATGGCGGGGTGAATGCTGGCTGGGGTGGCGGTTTCGCCGTGTTCCAGGGCACCGCTGGCACCGTCACGGTGAACGGCACGCAGAACGTGACCGGGCTGCAATTTCTCACCAACGGCTACGAGCTGGTCTCGGGCACCAACGGCCAGCTCAATGCGGGCAGCGGCACATTCGCTGTTCGAGTCGATCCGAACGTGACCGCGACCCTTGGGCTCGGCATCGACGGCGCAGCGACCTTGAACAAACTGGATGCAGGTACGCTGATCCTCAACGGCGCCAACACCTACAGCGGCGGCACGTCGCTTGACGGCGGCACGCTGGTGGTGGGCAACAACGGGGCATTAGGCACTGGCACGCTCACGGCAGCTGACGGCACCACA
The DNA here is from genome assembly GCF_038397775.1 of Pseudomonas sp. RC10. Classification (NCBI taxonomy): domain Bacteria; kingdom Pseudomonadati; phylum Pseudomonadota; class Gammaproteobacteria; order Pseudomonadales; family Pseudomonadaceae; genus Pseudomonas; species Pseudomonas bambusae. The sequence goes on along the minus strand of NZ_CP151650.1, from coordinate 5,978,942 downwards.
CTGGGCAATAACGGCAACGTAACGCTGGGCAACGACGTCGTGTCGAACGGCGCGCTGAGCGTGGACGCGACTAACACCTTTGTACTCAACGGCGATATCAGCGGCACGGGCAGCCTGATCAAAAACGGCGCCGGGTCGCTCTTGCTCAATGGCAATAACGCCTATCAGGGCGGCACCACCCTCAACGTCGGGACCTTGGTGGCCGGTAGTGACAGTGCGCTGGGCCTCGGCGCGCTGACGGTGGCGGGCGCTTCGACCCTCAGCAACATCGGCGGTGTGAACCTCGCCAACAACGTCTCGCTGCTGGCGGACTTGATGATCGCGGGCACCGGCAACCTGACCTTGAGCGGGACCGTCGACGGCGCTGGCACACTCATCAAGAACGGCACTTCTGATCTGAGCCTCGGAGGCAACAACACCTGGACTGGCGGCACCGACCTGAACGCGGGCCGCTTGATCGTGAACAACGCTCAGGCCCTGGGCACGGGCGCGCTCACTGTCGGCGGCGTGTCGACCCTCATTAACAACGCAAGTGCGCCTGCCACTGCTTTGGCCAACAACCTCAACCTGGGCGCCAATCTCACGGTGGACGGGGTCAACGACCTGGCATTGTCCGGGGTGATTTCCGGCGTGGGCGGGTTGATCAAAGAAAGCCTCAACGACCTGACCCTGAGCGGCACCAACACTTTCACTGGTCCGCTGAGTGTCGTCGCGGGCAATGTTTTCACGGTGGGCAACAGCGCACTCGGCAACACGTCCGGCGTGAATGTGGCGGCAGGCGCAGGGCTGAATCTCGGGGGCGATGCCAGCGTCGGGGGGCTTGCCGGTGCGGGCGATGTCACCCTTGGCAACGGCGCGACGTTGACGGTGGGCAACACCAACCTCGCCAGCGTGTTCGATGGCAGCCTGAACGGTGCAGGTCAGTTCACCAAATCCGGTCTCGACACCCTGACACTGACCGGCATCAACAGCCTGACCGGCGACACCCTCGTCAACGGTGGCACGCTCAACGTCAGCGGTTCGCTGGCCAGTGGCAACGTGCAAGTCAGCAACGGCGCAGCGCTGGCGGGCACTGGCTCGTTGGCCGGTGCGGTCAACATTGGCGATGGCGGGCATCTCGAAGCAGCGCAGGGCGGCACCTTGTCAGTCGGTTCGCTGGTCATGGGCGCGAATTCGAATTTCGATGTCGGGCTCGGCGCGCCATCCCCCACCGGGTTGGTGAGCGTCGGCGGCAACCTGACGCTGGACGGCAACCTCAACGTGACGGACGTCGGCGGCTTCGGCGTGGGTGTGTACCGTTTGATCGATTACACCGGCAGCCTGACAGACCTCGGTCTGGACATCGCCCGTATTCCCGCGGGCGTGAGCCTGGCCGATCTGCAAGTGCAAACCTCGGTCGGCAATCAGGTGAACCTGGTGTACGGCAACGCCACCGCCAACATCAATTTCTGGGACGGCACGCAGACCGCTCCCAACAACAGTGTCGATGGCGGGGCGGGCATCTGGGGCGCAGGGAACACCAACTGGACGACCGCTGATGGCAGCCAAAATGGCCCGTGGGCTGGTGAGTTCGCCGTGTTCCAGGGCACCGCGGGCGATGTCACCGTGCAGGGCAATCAGACCTTCAACGGCATGCAGTTTTCCACGGACGGTTATCACCTGCTCGGCGGGCAGGGCGACAGTCTGACAGCCGTTGCGGCACTGAATGGCAACACGTCCATTCGCGTCGATCCGGGCGTGACCGCGATCATCGACACCCTGATCGACGGCACCAGTCCCATCGCCAAACTCGACACCGGCACCCTCGTTCTCAACGGCGTCAACACCTACAGCGGTGGCACCTCGCTGCAGGGCGGCACGTTGGTCGTGGGCAACGACAGCGCACTGGGCAGTGGCGTGTTGACCGCCGCCAACGGCACCACGCTGGACAACAACACCGCTGCGGCGCTCGGCAACGGGATCACGCTCAACGGCGGCCTGAACCTCGGCGGCAGCAACGACCTGACCCTCAACGGCGCGATTTCCGGCACGGGCGGCCTGATCAAAAGCGGCTCTGCCGCGTTGACCCTTAACGGCGACAATCTGTATCAGGGCGCGACCACGCTAAAAGCAGGTTCATTGATCGTAGGCAGTGACTCCGCGTTGGGCAGCGGCCCATTGAATACCGCTGACGGCACGACGCTGGACAGCTCGAAGGCCGTCACTCTGGCCAACGACGTGAACCTGGGCGGCGGGTTGATCGTCGCGGGCACCTCTGACCTGACGTTGTCGGGTGTCGTGGGGGGCAACGGCAGGCTGATCAAAAACGGCGTTTCCCGGCTTGTCCTCAATCGCCTCAACACGTACACCGGTGGCACCCGGTTGAACGGTGGCACGCTCGTATTGGGCAACGCAGGCGCATTGGGAAGCGGGGCGCTCACTGTGGGCGCGGCCTCCACGCTGGACAACACGACACCGCTGAGCCTCGCCAATGACGTCGCCCTGGCCGACAACCTGACCGTCGGCGGGAGCCAGAACCTGACCCTCGCCGGTGTCGTCAGCGGCGCCGGTTCGTTGATCAAGACCGGTCTCGCCGACCTGACCCTCAGCGGCAACAACACCTTCACCGGCCTCATCAATATCCTGTCGGGCAGCCTGACCACCGTGGGTGCTGGCGCCCTCGGCAATAACGCGGGAATCAATCTGGCGAGCGGCGCGGCGCTGAACTTGAGCGGCTCCGCCAACCTCGGCGGGCTGAGCGGCGATGGCAGCGTCGATGTGGCCAGCGGCAACACGCTGACCGTCGGCGGTGGCAACGCCAGCAGTGTGTTCGACGGCGTGCTGAGTGGCCCGGGCACCTTCGTCAAGGACGGCGCTGGCACCCTCAGCCTGACCGGCGCCAACACCCACAGCGGCGATGCCGTGATCAAAGGTGGCACCCTCAACATTCGTAATCTGCTGGCCAGCCGCACCGTCGCGGTGAAGAACGGCGGCACGCTGAGCGGCACCGGGTCCGTCCTCGGCGACGTCACTGTCGAAGACGGCGGGCACCTGGCAGCGAGTACCCCCGATACGCTCACGCTGGGTTCGCTGGCCTTGGCGCCGAACGCGCTTTTCGATGTGAGCCTCGGCGCACCGGTCGCCGGTGGCGGCAATGCACTGGTCAACATCAATGGCAACCTGACGCTGGACGGCACCCTGAACGTGACGGACATCGGCGGGTTCGGCAGCGGTGTCTACCGTCTGATGCGCTACAACGGCGCGCTGATCAACAACGGTCTGGCGATCGGCACGCTGCCCAGCGGTGTGAGCCAGAACGACCTGCAAGTGCAAACGGCCGTGGCCAATCAAGTCAATCTGCTGGTAGCGACGTCCGGCACCACGGTGCAATTCTGGGACGGCGGCCAGACCACGCCCAATGGCACGGTGGATGGTGGCAGCGGCGTTTGGAATGCCGGGTCGAGCAACTGGACGTCCGTGGACGGTCTGGATAACAACACCTGGAAAAACAGCTTTGCGGTGTTCATGGGCGCACCCGGCACCGTGACCGTCGAAGGCAGCCAATCCATCACCGGTTTGCAGTTCGTGACCGACGGCTACGTCCTCGATCAAGGGGCGGGAGGCGAGTTGAACGCCGTGAATGGCAGCACTGGCACGACAGCGGTGCGTGTCGATCCGAACGTCACGGCGACCCTCAACACCGTGATCAATGGCAACGGCACGCTGAACAAGCTCGACAGCGGCACGTTGGTGTTGAACGGCGCCAATGGCTACACCGGTGGCACTTCTCTCGACGGTGGCGCGTTGGTCGTAGGCAATGACACTGCGTTGGGTTCAGGCGTACTGACGGCGGCGGACGGCACTGCGTTGAGCAACAACGCTGCAGTCACGCTGGGGAACGGTATCGTGCTCAATGGTGCGCTGGCGGTCGGAGGGCTCAGCCCGTTCACCCTCGCGGGCAACATCAGTGGCACGGGTAGCCTCGTCAAAAATGATGCAAACACCCTGATGCTGACGGGCACAAACAGCTGGCAAGGCGGCACGCAACTGAACGCCGGGACGCTGCTATTGGGCAACGACGGCGCTTTGGGTTCGGGCGCTCTGAATGTCACCGGTGCCGGGACACTGGACAGCAGCGGAGCGTTGAATCTGGCCAACGGGATTCAATTGGGCGGGTCGCTGACACTTGCAGGCAATCAGGCCACCGCATTGAACGGCGTGATCAGCGGCACCGGCAGTCTCATCAAAAATGGCACGGGCGCGTTGCTGCTGACCGGCGCTAACACCTACAGCGGCGGTACGACGCTCAATGGCGGCAGCACCACCGGCGACACCACCAGCCTGCAGGGTTCGATCCTCAATAATGCCGCGCTGACCTTCGCTCAAAACGCCAATGGCACCTACGCGGGCAGCCTGTCCGGCAACGGCTCGCTGATCAAAAGCGGCACCGGCGAGCTCCTGCTGACCGGCAACAGCGCCTTCACCGGCACAACCGACGTGCAAGCCGGTGCGCTGCGGGTCGACGGCAGCCTGAACAGCGCCAGTGTCAACGTCGCCAGCGGCGCGACCCTGGGCGGCGGCGGGCAAATCAACGGCGCCGTTCAGGTCAATTCGGGCGCGACACTGACGGCAGGCAGCAGCGCGACGCCGTTGTCCCTCGGCTCACTCGCATTGGCGTCCGGCAGCACGTTGGACTTTGCCTTGGGTCTGCCCGGCAGCTCGACCACTGCAGTCAATGTGGGCGGCGATCTGACCCTCGGCGGCACCCTGAACATCAGCAACGCGGGCGGATTCGGTACCGGGGTCTATCGGCTGTTTCGCTACGGCGGCAACCTGACCAACAACGGCCTGAATTACGGCACGTTGCCAACGGGCACGGCTGCCGGGGACCTTAGCCTGCAAACGTCAATGGCCAACCAGGTGAACCTGCTGGTGGCCAGCGACGCCAGTGAGCTTCAGTTCTGGAACGGCAGCAAAACCAGCGCGGACGGTGCCATTGGTGGCGGCGACGGCGTGTGGGGTGCCGACACCAACTGGACCGATGCCACGGGCACGCTGAGTCTGCCCACCAATGCGCGCTTCGCCGTGTTTGGCGGTTGGGGCGGCGTGGTGACCGTCGAGGGCAATCAGAACTTCACCGGCCTGCAGTTTCTGGAGGATGGCTACACCCTCACCTCAGGGAGCGGCGGCACGCTCACGCCGACCAATGGGACCGATGGCAGCCCGGCACCGGTGCGTGTGGATTCGGGCGTGACCACGCAGATTGCCGCGTCGCTGGTGGGCGCTGCCGGTATCGAAAAACTCGACGCCGGTACGTTGTGGCTGACGGGGCCCAACACGTATAGCGGCGGGACCACGGTCAGCGGCGGGATGCTGGCGGGTAACACCAGCAGCTTGCAGGGCACCATCCGCAACAACGCGCGGCTGCTGTTTGCTCAGGTGGCAAATGGCCGATTCAATGGCACCCTCAGCGGCACCGGCGAGTTGATCAAGCAGGGCGCGGGCACCTTATTGCTGACCGGCGCGCAGCCATTCAGCGGCTCGGTTGCCGTGAACGAAGGCACGTTGCAAGTGGGCGTCTCTGACAGCCCTGCGACACTCGGCGGGCAGGTGGCCGTTGCCGATGGCGCGGCGTTAGTGGGCAATGGCAGCGTGGCGGGCCTGACCAACAACGGTCTCGTGCAATCGGGTGGCGAGACCGGCAATCTCGGTGTGACCGGCAACTTCACCAATGGTCCGACCGGCCGCCTGCGTCTGTTGGTCAACGCTGCGTCGTTCAGTCCCTTGGCGGTCGGCGGCGTTACAACGTTGGGCGGCACGTTGCAGGTTGTGCCGCTGGCACCGTTCACCGGCAACACCCGCTACACGCTGCTGACCTCCGCAGGCGGTATCAACGGCACCTTCAACACACTGGACCTGCCGAACTACGCGTTCCTCGACACCTCCGTCAGCTACGCGCCAAACGCCGTGAATCTGGACGTCACCCGCAATCAGACCCCTTTCACTGACGTGGCCGATACCCCTAACCAACAAGGTGTCGCTGGTGCCGTGGGCGGGCCTCAGGGTAACGGGTTGCAGAACGAAATCCTCAACATGAGCAGCAGCGGTGCCCGGGCGGCCTTCGACAATTTGTCCGGCGAGATTTTTGCCAGCACCACCAGCGCCATGATCGAGGACTCGCACTACGTTCGCGACGCCCTCACTGAACGCATGCGCCAACCCGGCTGCTATCGTGAGGACGATCCGCGTAACGCGCTGGTGACCAGCGAAAATCGTCTGAGCAGCGCGGGGTGCCAAAACGAAATGGTCGGCTGGATGCGCGTGTTGGGATCGTGGGGCGAGGCGAAGGGTGACAGCAATACGGCCAAGCTCGATCACAACGTGTCAGGCTTCATGCTCGGCACCGACAAACAGATCGATGATCAATGGCGCGTCGGGGCGGCCGCCGGTTACACCCGCAGCGACCTGAATGCCCATGATCGCCACTCCACCGCGAGCGTCGACAGCTACCACCTCGCCGCTTACATGAACTACCAGCTCGACGCACTGGCTGCGCGGTTCGGCGCGGTTTACAGCTGGCATGACATCGAAAGCAAACGCGACGTCAGCGTGGGCAATTACAGCGATCGCCTGAAAGCGAAATACGATGCGCGCACGGCTCAGGTGTTCGGTGAAGTGGGTTACACCCTTGAGGCAGGCGGCGTGTCGTTCGAGCCATTCGCGGGCCTGGCCCATGTCGATTACGACAGCGACCGGGCGAAAGAGAAGGGCGGCATCGCGCGGCTGAGCGCTGACTCCGATCAGAACATGACCTTCTCCACCGTCGGCGTGCGGGCGGGCAAACGCATTCAGTTGGGCAAGGATTCGGAAATCACCCCTCGTGGCAGCATCGGCTGGCGACATGCGTACGGCGACACCAAACCCGACGCCGACCTGACTTTCATCAACGGCGGCGCCTCCTTCAGCACCCAAGGCGTGCCGATTGCACGGGATGCAGCGGTGGTCGAAGCCGGGCTGGACTTCCAGGTAGGCGAAGACAGCAAACTGGGGATTGGCTATTCAGGGCAGCTTTCGAAAGAAAACAAAGACCACGCCATGACCATCAGCTTCAGCATGGGGTTTTGAATCTGTGGTGAGTCAGGCACATCGACATTGCCTGACCCACCGCCATCGCTGCCGTCGTGCCTCCGGCGTCTCCCACAGGGTGAACTGCCCCCCAAAAGTTGGACAGTTTACGCCGCAGCCTGAGTCCTGTATTCAACAGGACTCATGCCATTGAGCCTCAGCTTGATGCGGTCATGGTTGTAGTAATGAATGTACTCATCCAGGCCGACCTTCAATTCTTCCACACTCTCGAAACGCTTCAGGTAGAAAAACTCTGACTTCAGCGTGCCGAAAAAACTCTCCATCGCCGCATTATCCAGGCAATTGCCTTTGCGGGACATGCTCTGTTTCACACCTTTTTCGCTGAGTGCGTGGCGATAGCGTGGCTGTTGGTAGTGCCATCCCTGGTCCGAATGAACGACCAGTTTGGGCGCGTCTCCCAAGCAAGCCAACGCCTTGTCGAGCATGTTCCCCACCAATTCGTAGTAAGGCCGACTGGCTGTTTCGTACGCGATGATTTCGCCGTTGTACAAATCCATCACAGGAGACAAGTAGAGCTTCTGCTGACCCACTTTGAACTCGGTGACGTCGGTTACCCACTTCTGTTTTGGCCGGGGTGCATGAAAATTACGCTCCAGCAGGTTCGCGGCGATTTTGCCAACAGTCCCCCGGTAGGAACGGTATTTCTTGGGCCGTACGACCGATTGCAAACCCTGTTCGGCCATCAGCCGTTCGATGACCTTCTTGTTGACCAGCGTTCCTTCCTTTCTGAGCGCAAGCGCAATACGCCGATAGCCATACAGCCCTCTCTGCTTGTGATATTCCTGCTGCACCCGTTCCTTGAGCGCCGCATGCCGGTCCGGTTTCTGCTCAGCCTTGACCTGGTAATAGAAGGTGCTGCGTGCCAGCCCGACCAGCTCAAGGAGGTCGGGCAATGGGAATCGGTGCTTGAGTTTGCGGACGATCAGGACTTTTTCCCCCGTGTTCGCTCCTTTTCCTCGCGCAGGGCCTTGAGCTCCTTTAGGACAGCGTTCTCCATGCGCATGTACTCAAGTTCAGCCATCAACTGCTCTCGTGGCTTTTGTGCATCGTTGGTGTCGGTGGGTTTGGCGGGTTTGATTTTCATGGGCGTGTCGGCTGGCTGGATGGCAGTAGGGGTGACAGGACTGTCACTGTAATACTGGCGTTGCCAGATGCCTATCAGGGAGGACCGCCCAAGGTCAAAATGCGCAGCGGTCTGGCGTAGCGAAAGTCGATGCTCATGCATGTAGGTCAAGACTTGGCGCTTGAAATCCTCGCTGTACCGCCGCGCATACGACATTGGCTTGATGCTGTTGCCAGTCCGATAACTGGCGACCCAGCGTCGAAGGAGACTGAAGTCGATGCCAAAATGTCTGGCCACTGTTCGGAAGCCGTTGGTGCCGTTCAGGTAGGCGGTGACCGCCGTGAGCTTGAACTGCTCGGTGTACTTGATCATAGATCCCCCAGGGGTTGGATGGGTGTCCAACTTCTTGGGGGCAGTTCAGGATTTGCGTCGTGCACAGCAAAGATGATCAACGCGATTTCTGTAGGCGCCGGCTTGCTGGCTCCTACAGAGGCAGACAGGGATACGCCCAACCGGGGTGGGACGCAGAACCTGTGGGAGCTGCCGGAGCCGTGCGACGGCCGCGAAAGCGATGGAGCAGTGCCATCCGTACCCAATGACTCACCCGTTGATCACTTACTGCCCTTGACCCCAAGACGCTTCGATCTGCGCTTTCAGATCGTTGGGGATCGGGGCGAAGTCCAGCTTGCGCGCCTGTTCCTGGCCGTTCTCCAGCGTCCAGCGAAAGAACTCTTTTACGGTCATCCGGCGATCGGCGTCTTTGGGGTGCTTGTACATCACGATGAATGTCGCGGCGGTGATGGGGTAGGCGTTGTCACCCGGCGCGTTGATCATCGACAGGTCGAAGTCCTTCGCATTCTTCCAGTCCGCAGTGTCAGCGGCTGCCTGGAACGACTCGGTGCTCGGCGCGATGAACTTCCCCGCGGCGTTCTGCAACAGGCCGAAATTCATCCCTTGCTGCTTGATGTAGGCGTACTCGACATAGCCAATCGAGTTCGGCATTTTCTTCACGTACGACGCCACGCCTTCACTGCCTTTGCTGCCAATCCCGACCGGCCATTTGACCGACGTTCCCGCGCCGATCGTGCCTTTCCATTCAGGGCTGACCGTCGACAAATAGGTGGCCCAGTTGAACGTGGTGCCCGAGTCATCCGAGCGGTACACGACGTTGATGGCGCTGTCCGGCAACTTCAGGTCCGTGTTGAGCGCCGCCAGGGCCGGATCGTTCCACTTCTTGATCTTGCCCAAGTAAATGTCCGCCAGCACCGGGCCGCTCAGTTTGAGTGCGCCAGCCTTGATCGAGGCCACGTTGATCACCGGCACCACACCGCCGATCACTGACGGGAATTGCTGCAGGCCCAACTTCTCCAGTTCGACCGAGTTGATCGGCATGTCCGTGGCACCAAAGTCCACCGCGCCTGCCTTGATCTCCGCGATGCCCGCGCCCGAGCCGATGCTTTGATAATTCACCTTCACGCCGGTCTTCTGGTTGTAATCGGTCGCCCATTTGAACAGGACCGGGTAGATGAACGTGGAACCGGCGCCAGTGACTTCCTGGGCCGCGCCAGCGGTGCCTGGCATGGAGAGGGTCAGTGCAATGCCAAGACCTGCGGCCAGCATCATTCGGGAAAGTTGGAACATGGATGACTTCCTGTGATCGAGCGACATCGGGGTGTGATGTCTTAATGGGATCACAGTCATCCGCACATTTTTATGACAGGGCATTGCTGAAACCCGAGATCGCAAGCGGGATGCGCATTGCCACGACCCGGTATAGACTCCAGACAGTCTTTTCAGGGTCGGCCGATTGATGAAAGCGCCAATTCCTCCATATGAAAAAGAGCGCCTTGAGGCGCTGCAGGGGCTGGAAATTCTCGACACCCCGGCCGAGGCTTCCCTCGACCGGATCACGCGACTGGTGGCGCGTGTCCTCGATGTGCCTATCGCGCTGGTGTCCCTGGTGGACGCCGATCGGCAGTGGTTCAAATCCCGCGCAGGCCTCGACGCCACGCAAACCCCTAGGGAAATGGCCTTTTGTGCCCACGCCATTCTGCAATCCACGCCATTGGTGGTCCCGGACGCTGCGCAAGATGAACGCTTCTGCGACAACCAGTTGGTCACCGGCGCCCCCCATATCCGTTTCTACGCGGGCGTGCCCATTCGCACCAGCAAGGGGTTCGCCGTCGGCACCCTCTGCGCCATCGACGAACGCCCCCGGCAGTTGACTCAGGACGAGCTCGACACCCTGCGCGACCTCGCCGACATCGTCAGCCGTGAGGTGCAGTTGCGGGAAAACCTGATGATGGCGCGCTTGCAGAAAACCCGTTCGGACGCGCTGATGAAAGCCAGCGAAGCCGGGTATCGTTCGATGTTCGAACTGGCCTCGGTGGGCATCGCGCTGGTGGCGCCCGACGGCGGCTGGATCAGCGTCAACTCGGCGTTGTGCGACATCATCGGCTACACCCCGGATGAGCTGAAACGCCTGACGTTCCAGGACATTACCCACCCTGATGACTTGAACACCGACCTCGAATTGCTGACCCAATTGATCGACAACAAAATCGATCGCTATCAGTTGGAGAAGCGCTATCTGCACAAGGACGGCCAGCCCGTCTGGATCAACCTCAGCGTCACCAAAAAGCTGTCCGAAAAAGGGCACCTTGAATATTTCATCTCGATCATCCAGAGCATTCAGGCGCGCAAGGAGCTGGAACAGGAGGCGCGCCACGATGCGCTCACCGGCCTGTTCAACCGCCGTGCGCTGGACGCCATTCTGCCCATCGCCCAAGCGCGCTCAGATCGTTCAGGCTTGCAGCTGGCGCTGATGTTCATCGACCTCGATGGCTTCAAAGGCGTCAACGACACCTACGGCCACGACGCGGGCGATGACCTGCTGCGCACCGTTTCGGCACGCCTGCAAAGCTGCGTGCGTCGCACCGACAGTTTGATCCGTCTGGCGGGTGACGAATTCATCGTGATTCTGGAAGGGATCGTGCCGGGCGTTGACGAGGCAAGGGAAGTGGCGAAGAAACTGATTGCCGCGATTGCCGAGCCGATTCTGCTGAAAGGGGGCGTGATCCGCACCAACGCCAGCGTGGGTTTCTCCATGTACGAACCCGGCTCCGGCAAAGCCCCCGACGAGTTGATGCGCGAAGCAGACCGCTGGATGTACAAGGCCAAACATTCGGGGAAAGGGCGGGTGATGCCGTAAGGCCTGCGGACGGGTCGAAGCTGTAGGAGCCGGCTTGCTGGCGAAGGCGGCGTGCCAGTCGCTGGAATCGTCTCTGACACACCGCGTTCGCCAGCAAGCCGGCTCCTACAATATCGCGTTCGCTGAAGGTGTTCGTGGCACCTCAATACTCGTGGGAGACGCCGGAGGTCACGACGGCAGCGAAGGCGTCTCCCGCAGGCATACAGATCAATGCAACTTCATCCTCGGCTCGGTCCCGCGCCCGATCCGGCTGCCGAGCATCAGCATCAGCGTGCGGAACATCCCGTACAGCGCCATCTGGTGCATCCGGTACAGCGACACATAAAACATCCGTGCCAGCCAGCCTTCCAGCATCACGCTGCCGGTCAGGTTGCCCATCAAATTACCCACCGCCGAAAACTTCGACAGCGAAATCAGCGAGCCGTAGTCCTTGTAGCGATACTCCGGAAGCTCACCGCCTTCGATGCGCAACTTCAGCGACTTCACCAGCAACGAGGCCTGCTGATGCGCCGCTTGAGCCCGTGGCGGGACGTTGCGATCCGTGCCTTTCTGCGGACAGGCCGCGCAGTCACCGAACGCGAAGATGCTGTCATCGCGCGTGGTTTGCAGGGTCGGCCGCACTTGCAACTGATTGATGCGATTGGTTTCAAGCCCGGCGATGCCTTCCAGAAATGCCGGCGCACGAATGCCCGCCGCCCAGACCTTCAACGTCGCCGGAATCACCTGACCCGTCGCTGTCACCAGACCTTCCGCCGTCACTTCACTCACGGCCGAGTTGGTCAGCACGGTCACACCCAATTTCTCCAGCGTCTTGTGCACAGGACCACCGATACGTTCCGGCAGCGCAGGCAGTACGCGAGAGCCGGCCTCAATCACCGTGATCCGCAGATTTTCCGGCTTGATCTGACCCAAGCCATAAGCGGCCAGTTCGTGAGCGGCGTTGTGAAGCTCTGCGGCCAGTTCAACCCCGGTCGCACCGGCGCCGACAATCGCCACGTTGATTTCTTCGGTGGCGGCCAGTTCGTTGGCGTGGGCGCGCAGATAGCGGTTCAACAGCTGCTGGTGGAAGCGTTCGGCCTGCTTGCGGGTGTCGAGAAAAAGGCAATGTTCCGCCGCACCCTTGGTGCCGAAGTCATTCGTCGTGCTGCCGACAGCAATCACCAGCGAGTCGTAATCCAGGCTGCGCGCCGGGACCAGTTCATTGCCGTTTTCGTCGAGCGTGGCCGCCAGATGAATCTGCTTGTTCTCGCGGTCCAGGCCCATCATCCGACCCAGTTGAAACTGGAAGTGGTTCCACTTGGCCTGCGCCACGTAGTTCAGCTCGTCCTCGTAAGAATTGAGCGAACCGGCCGCGACTTCGTGCAGCAGCGGTTTCCAGATGTGGGTCAGATTGGCGTCCACCAGCGTGACGCTGGCCGTGCCTTTCTTGCCGAGGGTTTTACCCAGACGGGTAGCCAGCTCCAGACCACCGGCGCCTCCGCCGACGATCACGATACGATGAGTCATGGGGATATCTCATAAGGCTTAAGGAATTCTCTAGTGGCTCTATCCGAGCGAGCGCCAGGCAGCTCATAGCGTCAGATAGCTCAGTAAACGGCTCAACAGGCCCAACCCGATCACCACGACAAGCACCACCGCAAGGAGCAGCCAGGGCCGAAAAGGCCGGCGCTCGACTTGGTGCTGAGGCGCTTGAAGGTACTCTTCGACACGCTTCTGGTCGTCGGGGTTCAGGCGGCTGGTCATAAAGCCTCGTCAGAACGTTGACCGGCGTCATGCGACGACGGCCTGCCATGCGGTAACTTCGTCGACGGCGCTTCACCTAGCCGACATCAACGAGCAATGGCTCTTTGTAACATTCGCGTGGGAATTGCGCTATTACAGGCTGATGCCCACGTCGAACACCACGCTGCGGCCCAGGTTCGTGCGCAGGAAGTCCGGTGCGTCAGGGTGCGCGAACAGCACCCGTGCGAACGTCGGACCCACCAGCGAGAGCGAGCGCCACCCTTGTCGCAGGTATTCGGTCGGGGGAGGGAAGTGGCTGTTGAGGTCCAGCACTTCGCGCTTGAGGCTGGCGAACGCAATGATGTCCAACTCACTCAAATCCAGCCCGCGTTCCTTGTAGTTGTGGGCTTTCTTGCGCAAGGTCGGTGCCAGGCGTCGCAGCAGTTCCGACGCCGGAATACGCTTGGGCTTCGCCTCGCGCCGCACCAGTTGGCTCAAGGAAAACGCACTGCGCCGCCGCTGCAATTCCTCACGCCACTCATCATTGAGCCGCCGCCCCTCATCGAGTACGAAAAACACCTCAAAACACGCATCGCGAAACAGTACGTCCGGCGGTTCTTGCCCGGCGGGCAGGAAATCGTCGGTGCGGTGAGGAATGTTCAGACCTTGCAGCAAACGCTGGCACACCCAGCGCTCACGCTCCCATTTACGCGCATTGGACAGGAACGCATTGGCCTGCTCGGCCTGGATCGTCAGTAGACGGAGGTAATCGGAGTCGTCCATGGGGGAGAGCTTAGCGCTCTGGCGGGAAGTTGAAACGTCTTGTGGAACTTAAAGTTGAGGGTGTGCGGTGGGGCTGCCGGGGACGCGCCTGGCCTTCGAAACGTGGACTTGCGGATCAATTGCCAAGGCTTTGCTTGTAATACCGCGCCCGGTTTTTTATGATCCCCCCCGTGGAATACGCATGCCGGTGTACCCGAAAGGGAGAGTATCCATGCCGCCAGGGAAACCTGGCCCCGCCAAAAGCCTTGCTCAGCAGGGTGGTGGGATAGATCGAGAGGTCAAGCGGCCCGGCCTGAATCTGAAAACCCTGCTCTGTAAAACAGCGCAGGGTTTTTTTATGCCTTGGCGCAGAGGCCCTTGAGCAGGTCCCGACGCTTGCGCAAGTATTCCGTGAGCAGGACTCGAAACCTTGCAGGCTTTCGTCCTCTGGCGTTGGATGGCCATGACGTTCTTTCGTGATTGCTTTCAACAGACAGTACGACTCCTGGACCGCTCCGATAAGGGCGAAACTTGAAGAACAGGTACCATCCGGCATGAGGCGCAACGCTTCGATTTACTGTACTGCTGTCGATTTTGAAGTACAGCCCGTCTTGAGTGGCGCAATAGCACTGCGCGTTTTGCCGTAGCAGGTTCTCGATGATTCCCGGAAGCCCACAGGAGTAGGCCCAGCGATCGGGACAAAAGACGCGCTGCTCACCCACGCAGGGGATGAAAAGGAACTTCGGATCGTCGGACCCTGAAACAAAAGATCTCGTGTAGCAGTGATCCCGGTACATGACTCTAACCGGCAAGTCATACGCCTGCTTGTCGAGGGTGACGCCGAAAAAATGGGTTGAAGGCGCAAGGTGCGAGAGCGAGTATTTCGCACCTGTAGGCGTTACAAATTCAGTCATCCGGATGCAAGGCGTCCATTCTTTGGAAACGGAGCGCCCTTATCCCCACAGTTGGCGTCCATGGCCACTGCCGGACTGTTACTGGATATAAATTCCGCTCAGACCATCAGTCCGCTGGCCTACAAATCCCGCTGCTTCCTGAACTGCCCCGGCGGCATCCCGTGGGCGTGACGAAACCGCCGTGAAAAGTAGGCCTCGTCTGAAAACCCGCACAGCCGGGCCACTTCGCCCACAGGCTTGCTGCCGTTCAGCAACAGGGTGCGGGCCAGGTGCATGCGGCGTTCCAGCACCAGTTCGCTGAAGGTCTTGCCGACTTCCTTGCGCAGCCAGTGGGTCAGGTAGTTGGGTGACAGGAACGCCGCTGAGGCCGCTTTTTTCAGGCTCAGGTCCGGGTCGCTCAGGTTTTTGCGCACGTATTCGGACATCCGCGCCAGCGCATCGCGACGGCTGCGTTCGGCGGCGTTGTCGTCTGCCAGCAGCTTGATCGGTTCGGCGTACAGCGCGCAGACGGTCCCGATCAGTTGCAGCAAACAGCCCTTGAGCATCTCCCGCGTGCCGAACTGACGGTTCTGGTCCAGCTCGCGCATGCGGTCGAGCAGACGCTGGATCTCTGCGAAGTCCTCTGCGTCGAGGGTGAAATCCAGATGCTCCTGAAACCGAAAGGGCGACAGTTCAGGCGCCAGCGCAATGGCCACGTCCTCCAGGTCCAGCGGGTCGCATTGCAATTGCGGCAGCAGAAAGGTCTGGGCGAAGTTGATCAGCAGGAAATTGCCCTCGGGCGGGTGTGGGATCAGGTGCAATTTGTGCGGCAGGATGAACGCCAGCGTGTGGCGCGGAAAGGGCCGGACGACACCGCCGATATGCTGCACCGTATCGCCCCCCAGATTGATCTGAATCTGGAAATACTCATGCCGGTGAGGCGCGGTTTCCGGTTTGCCCTCGGTCTTGCCACGGATATAGAAATCCGGCCGCTCGCTGCGTTGCTGCATGCCGAAAGTGGGGACGCGATTGGCAGAGTCCATCGGGGTGTTCCTCAGTCATCTGTTTGCATTGTCAGTTGTCCTACGACACGATTCAAAACCTTTCTGTTTTCGCTGGCCAGTTTTTTTGTCCAAAAAGACCGCACTCCGTCAGAAAACTAAAAAGGCTCTATATCGGCAGTTTCAGACGCTTACCTTCCAGAATTTACCTTGTCTGACTCCTCAAAGTTTTTTGGACAAATAATTAGGGGCACCCTCTGAAATCCAAAAACGTTCTAAGCAGCGTCTTGTTTAAAACCAGTCGTACGATAAGTTAAAGGCACGCTTCATCACTCGATTCCAATAAAAACAACGAGGAATTCTCATGTCGAGCAACCCTGATATTCAGGCGATCGATGCTGCCGTGGCCGCGCCCATGGCTGCCGCTCCAGCACGTCCCGCCTCCCACCGCCGCTGGTTCATGCTCTCGCTGCTGCTGATCGCGACGATCATCAACTACGTGGACCGGGTCAACATTTCCATCGCCGCCCCGTTCATGGCCAAAGACCTCGGACTCGATAAAGTCCAGATGGGCTTGATCTTCTCCGCGTTTGCCTGGACCTACGCCTTCGCTCTGGTACCCGCCGGTTTCATCGCCGACCGTTTCGGTTCGCGTTTGACGTACGGCGCGTCGCTCATCTCTTGGTCTGCCGTCACAGTGTGCCAAGGGATGGCGGGCGGATTTGCGTCACTGTTCGGATTGCGTCTGGCCATCGGCGCCATGGAAGCACCGGCGTTCCCGGCCAACAGTCGTGCCGTCACGGTCTGGTTTCCGGCGCGGGAGCGGGGCCTGGCGAGCAGCATCTACGTGTGTGGCCAGTATCTCGGCACCGCGTTGTTCACCGGTTTGCTGCTGTGGCTCGCAACCACCTACGACTGGCGCCACGTGTTCTACAGCACCGGCATCGTCGGCATCCTGTTCGGCGTTGCCTGGCTCTACCTGTACCGCGATCCGCTGAGCTGCAAGAAGGTCAGTCAGCAAGAGCTCGACTACATTGAGGCGGGTGGTGGCCTGGTCAAAAGCAGTCAGGACAAAAATAAATTCAAGTGGGGGCAGATCGCGGAGCTGTTTCAGTATCGTCAGGTCTGGGCGATCTGCATCGGCAAATTCGCCAACACGTCGGTGCTGTATTTCTTCCTGACCTGGTTCCCGACATACCTGATCGAAGAACGTCATTTGACCATGGTCAAAGTCGGGATCTTCGCGGTACTGCCATTCATTGGCGCTACGGTCGGCGTGTTACTGGCAGGGTTCGTTTCCGACTGGCTCATCCGTCGCGGAATTTCGTTGTCCTTTGCCCGCAAACTGCCGCTGGTGGTGGGCTCGGCGCTGGGCATGTCGATCATGCTCGTCAACTTCACTGACTCCAATGAGGTCTGCATCGCGTTGCTGACCATCGCCTTCTTCGCACAAGGCATCGCATCGGCGTCCTGGGCTGCCGTCTCGGAAATCGCACCGAAAGAACTGATCGGCCTGACCGGCGGCGTCACTAGCCTGGCGGCGAATATTGGCGGCATCGTGACCCCCATCGTCATCGGTCAAATTCTGCATGTCACGGGCGGTTTCGCCTGGGCATTCTGGTTCATCGGCGGGCTCGCCTGCATGGGCACGCTGTCTTACTCGCTGTTGCTGGGCCGGATTTACCGCATCCAACTCAAGGCCAGCTAACCGCTACGAATGTGTGTGTGACCTTCTGCCGAACTAGGCAAGGGCGTGCGCGAGTACGCCTTTTTTATGCCCGCGACATTGAGTTTTTTAGTCCAGCGCCAACACGGTTTTGTCCAACTTCCGGACGTTCTGATCCCGTAGTCTCTGGTTCAAACGGTTATCCCTGTAGGAGTGAGCTTGCTCGCGATAGCGGCGTATCAGCCGATGCGGATGACACCGTCAGAGGGCATCGCGAGCAAGCTCACTCCTACAGGGCTCATAAAAACCGACGATCACGCCCCTCCGGGCCCAAGGGAATCTCCATGAGCAATTTTGTCTTCGAACCCGCCCGCACCCCTAGCTTGCCTGTCAGTGGCAGCGACGCGCGCTTCCCTGTCGCGCGGGTGTTTTGCCTGGGACGCAATTATTACTGGGGCGACGCGCTCAATGCCGTGCGCGAAGTTCCGGCGTTTTTCATGAAGCCTGCGACCTCGGTCATCGATGCGACCGGCGAGCTGGATTTTCCGACCCAGACCGAGCAGTTCTGCCACGAGATCGAACTAGTGGTTGCCATCGGCAAGGACGGTTTCGAGATCGGCGAAGCACAGGCCCTCGACCACGTATGGGGTTACGCCGCTGGCCTGGACCTGACCCGCCGCGACCTGCAAATGGCCGCGAAGGCAGTGGGCAATCCGTGGGAACCCGCCAAGGCATTCGACGGATCTGCGCCGATCACCCCGATTCGCCCGGCGAGCCCTGACAGCCACCCGAAGCAGGGCGCGATCTGGCTCAGCGTCAATGGCGTGGAGCGTCAGCGCTCGGACCTAGACAGCCAGATCTGGTCGGTAAGCGAAATCATCAGCCAGCTTTCCCACTCCGTCGGCCTGCGCGCCGGGGACCTGATCATGACCGGCACCCCGCCCGGCGTCGCAGCACTCCAGGCGGGTGATGTGATCAACGCGGGCATCAGTGGCATCGGCGAGTTGGAAATGCGCGTCGGCAGCCGTCGCGCTGACTGACCCGCTCTACGAGCATCCAGACGAGCAACAGGAGAACAACAATGACTGCACAATCCCCCTCGAAAATTGCCTTGGTGACCGGCGCAGGCAGCGGCATCGGTCGCGCTGTGGCGTTGGGCCTGCTGGAAGATGGCTACAAGGTCGTGGTGACCGGACGCCGCCTCGAACCCCTGGAAGCCTTTGTGGCGCAGGCCCGCGAGCAGGGCGGCGAAGCGTTGGCGGTGTCCACTGATGTGCGCGATCCGGCCAGCGTCGACGCGCTGTTCGCGACCATCGAAGAGGTTTATGGCCGACTCGATGTTGTATTCAACAACGCGGGCGTCAACGCACCGGCTGTGCCGATGGACGAGTTGCCGGTCGAGACGTGGCTGAGTGTGATCGACACCAACGTGACCGGGGTTTTCTTGTGCAGTCGCGGGGCGTTCGGCCTGATGCGCAAACAGTCGCCGCAGGGGGGCCGGATTATCAACAACGGCTCGATTTCCGCCCACGTTCCGCGCCCGTTCACCGCGCCGTACACCGCTAGCAAACACGCCGTTCTGGGTCTGACCAAAAGCCTCGCATTGGACGGCCGCGAGTTCAACATCGCGTGCAGCCAGATCGACATCGGCAATGCGCTGACCGAGCTGTCAGTGCGCATGACCAAAGGCGTGCGTCAGGCCAACGGGTCGATCGCGGTGGAGCCGATGATCGACGTCAAACACATCGCCGATGCCGTGCGTTACATCTCCGCGCTGCCGCTGTCGGCCAACGTGCTGAACATGACCGTCATGGCCACCAACATGCCTTTCGTGGGCCGTGGTTGATCCTTTTGCCTCCCGTTGCGAGCGAGACTTCGATGAAACCTGAAATCCTGCAACTCAGCCCGATCCTGATTCCCGACATCAATGCGCGGCTCAACGCGCTGTACACCGTGCGCCCGTATTTTCAGCAGACTGACAAAGCGGCCTATCTCGCCGAGCACGGCGCTAACATTCGCGGCGTCGTCACGGGCGGCCACACCGGCATCACCCGTGCGGTGATGGAGCAGTTGCCGAAGGTGGAAGTGATTGCGGTCAATGGCGTCGGCACGGACGCGGTAGACCTGGCCTATGCCCGTGATCGCGGGATTCGGGTCACGGCCACCATTGGTGCGCTGACCGAGGACGTCGCGGACCTCGCCATTGGCCTGTTGATTTCGGCCTGTCGCGGATTGGGCACTGGCGACCGCTACGTGCGCTCCGGCGAATGGGCCAGAACCGCCACGCCGCTGGTGCCGCTGCCTCTGGCCCGTCAGTTCAGCGGCATGCGCGTGGGCATCGTCGGCCTGGGCCGGGTAGGGCGTGCCGTCGCCACCCGGGCTGCGGCGTTCGGATGCCCTATCAGTTACACCGACCTCAACCCGATGAGCGACGTGCCTTACGCCTTCGTCAGTGATCTGGTGGAACTGGCTCGCCAAAGCGATGCGCTGATTGTTGCTGCCGCAGCGGACAAGGCCAAGGGCATCATCAATGCTCAAGTGCTGGAGGCGCTGGGCGCGCAGGGGTATTTGATCAACGTCGCGCGGGGCAGTCTGGTGAACGAGCCGGACCTGATCGCCGCATTGCAATCGGGGTCAATCGCGGGCGCCGGGCTGGACGTGTTCGTCGATGAACCGAACGTGCCCGATGTGCTGTTCGGCCTGGAAACCGTGATTCTGCAACCCCACCGCGCCAGCGCGACCGTGCAGACCCGCACGAAGATGGGCGAGATGGTGTTGGCCAGTCTGGCGGCGGTGCTGGAAGGCCGTGAGCCCGTGGGCGCGGTCGCCTGAGTTTGCGTCCCCCCCTGTAGCAATCCGGCAAGCCGGACTGCTACAGAACCCGCCTGAAATCAAAACCCCGCCGTGCCCAACGCCAATTCCGCCACCAGAAAATCAATGAACGCCCGTGTCTTCATCGGCACGCGGCGCGCTGACGGGTACACCGCGTTCACCGAAATCGCCGGGGCTTCCCACTCGCACAACACCGCCTTCAATCGCCCATCCGCCACGGCCCTTTCGACGATGAAATTCGGCAGCAACGCGATGCCCATTCCCCCCACCGCCGCCTGCGCAAGAATGTCGCCGTTGTTCGCGTGCAACGGCCCGCTGACCGTGACGCGCTGCGTTTCCTTGCCGTTGCACAGTTGCAGGCTGATCCCGCTTTGCAGATAGCCGTAACTGAGGAATTGATGATTCGCCAGATCCTTCGGCGATTGCGGCACGCCGTGTTTCGCGAGGTAGTCAGGCGAGGCCACCATGAGCCGCGGCGCCGGAGCCAATGAGCGAGCCACCATCGAAGAGTCCGGCAGGCTGGCAATCCGGATGGTCACGTCAAAGCCGCCTTTCACCGGATCGACCTGCTGGTCGCTGAGCACGACTTGCAGCTCGACATTCGGGTGCAGTTGATTGAACAGAGGGATCAGTGGCCCGAGCCGACTCAAGCCGAACGACATCGGCGCGTTGACCCGCAACACCCCGCGTATTTCACCCATTCCCGTGCGTGCACGCTGCTCCGCTTCGTCCAGCGAGGCGATGACATCGCGACAGGCGTCGTAGTACTCGGCCCCGGCTTCTGTCAGGTGCAGGCTGCGGGTGGTGCGTTGCAGCAGTTGCACACCAATCGCTTCCTCCAAGGCCTGAATCTGTTTGCTGACTTTTGAGCGCGGTACATCCAGCGCCCGGGCCGCTGCCGCAAAACCGTTGGCGCCGACGGTGGCGACAAACGCGCGCATGCATTCGATGCGATCCATGAGTGTCCCTGATATGGAAACAATGAGTCTCGATTCTATGGGATTGTTCCGAAGTCAGCCAGTCCGTAAATTTACTCCCAAGCCAGCAAGCACACAGCGCCAAGCGCTTCAGCGGCTAACCCAACAGACCATTATCGAATCCAAAGGAAAACGCCATGTCTATCCGCGAACTGCTGAACCCAACCAATTCCGCATTGATCCTGATCGACCACCAGCCACAGATGGCATTCGGCGTGCAGTCGATCGATCGTCAAACCCTGAAGAACAACACCGTGGGTCTGGCCAAGGCCGCCAAAATCTTCAACGTGCCGACCATTTATACCTCGGTCGAAACCCAGAGCTTCAGCGGCTACATCTGGCCGGAACTGCTGGCGGTACACCCGGACCAACAGCCCATCGAGCGCACGTCGATGAACTCTTGGGAAGACAAAAAACTGGTCGAAGCTGTGAAGGCGACCGGTCGCAAGAAGCTGATCATCGCCGCGCTGTGGACCGAAGTCTGCCTCAACTTCCCGACCCTTGATGCGCTGGCCGAAGGCTACGAGGTCTACATCGTCACTGACGCCTCGGGCGGCACCACCAAAGAAGCCCACGACATGTCCGTACAGCGCATGATTCAGGCAGGCGCGGTCCCGGTGACCTGGCAACAGGTCCTGCTCGAATTCCAACGCGACTGGGCGCACAAAGAAACCTACGACGCCGTCATGCAACTGGTGCTCGAACACAGCGGCGCCTACGGCATGGGTGTTGATTACGCCTACACCATGGTTCACGGCGCGCCACAGCGTAAAGCCAACTAACTCACACAACTCGGTAAGTCTTCCCACCCGATGGCGCGAATCAACCCGCGCCATCGGGTGTTTTTGCGTCGGGCTAGACTGTCGTTATCCGAACGTACAAGAGCAACGGAGATGATCGGAGCACATGTGCTGACTGCGCAGACCATGACCCTCGCCTGGCTGTTTTATCTGCCGGTGCTGGGGTGGGCGATCTGGCGCTGCCCGTGGGTCGAACTCTTCACCGACGCACGACGTCAGCACCTGCTGTTCGGAACGGTCTTCGCGCTGTTTTTGCTGTGGCTGGTGCGCCGCGATTTCGACACCGGCGTCTCTTTTCACTTTCTCGGCATGACGGCGGTGACGTTGCTGCTGGACTGGCCACTGGCGATCGTCGGCGGCTTCATTGCGCAACTGGGCTTGCTGGTGTTGGGACGACAGGAACTGGCGCCGCTGGGGGTGAACGGCCTGGTGCTGATCGGGCTGCCGGTGCTGATC
Organism: Pseudomonas sp. RC10; assembly: GCF_038397775.1. NCBI lineage: Bacteria > Pseudomonadati > Pseudomonadota > Gammaproteobacteria > Pseudomonadales > Pseudomonadaceae > Pseudomonas > Pseudomonas bambusae. Next base: position 5,956,434 of record NZ_CP151650.1, on the reverse strand, counting down.
ACCGAAGGCTGCTCGCTGATCGTCGAACGCGCCCAACCGAAAAGCCCGTTCACCTACATCTTCTGCTCTGGCTTCTTCGCCGCCGGACTGGCCGCACTCGCTTGCCTGCTGGTCGCGATGGGCCTGCTCTGGCACGACGGCCTGTTCGCCATGCCCGAGTGGCTGGAGGATTTCATCGGCTACATCTGGTTGATCGTCTTTCCCGAAGCGTTCATCAACGGCGTGATCATCACAGCGCTGGTCGTGTTCTGCCCGGAATGGCTAGAGACGTTCAACCGCACGCGGTATCTGTCCCCGCCGTCAAAGGGCAACGACCATTAGCCAGTGCTACACACGCCCTGTGGGAGACGCCGGAGGTACGACGGCAGCGATCTGGCGCGAAGCGGCAGCAAATCCTGCGAGCACATTGGAACTGGCACAACCGAACATCTGAAACCCTTGTTGGAGACCAGAACCGGTCCAGTGTTGGGGTGGGCTCAATGCTGCTTCGGATCAAACTCACCGGAAAACAACTCATCCTCCGCATCCGGCGCCACCGGAATCGCATGCTCTTCCGACGCCCATGCGCCCAGGTCGATCAGCTTGCAACGGTCCGAACAGAACGGCCGAAACGTGTTCTCGGGCTTCCACTCGACAGGGGCCCCGCAGGTTGGACAATCGACGGTCATTGGTTGGCTCATGATTGGCCTCCACGCAAAGTTAGATAAAAGTGATGCAGTCGCTCGACCTCGCTTTTCAGCCAGGCCGGGTCTCGGTCATTGACGATCACATCATCCGCGCGACTCAGCCGTTCTTCACGACTCGCCTGCGCCTTGAGGATTGCCCGGACCTGCTCTTCATTGGTCTTGTCGCGCAACACCGTGCGTTCGATCTGCACCGCTTCCGGCACGTCTATCACCAACACCCGCTGCACCATCTGATGCTGGGTCGTCTCCAGCAACAACGGCGACACCAGAATCGCGTAAGGCGATTCGGCATGGGCCAGGTATTGACGGATTTCCTCGCGGATCAGCGGATGCAACAGACCTTCAAGCCAGACACGCTGCTGCGGCTCCTTGAAAATCAGCTCCCGCAGCGCGCCGCGATTCAGCGCGCCATCGGCTTGCAAAACACCTTCGCCGAAGTGCTCGGCAATCTGCGCCAGCGCAGGACGCCCCGGCTCGACGACCCAGCGCGCGGCGTTATCGGCATCCACCAAATGAATGCCCAAATCCGCAAAACACTGCGCTGCCGCACTCTTGCCGCTGCCAATGCCGCCCGTCAGGCCAAGAATCCAGGGTGTTGCAGGTTGCTGCGCGTGAGGAGAAGTCATCTGAAACCGGCGATCTGCAAATACGAAGACGTTATTTGATCACCCCACAGCAACGCGATCCACCCCGCGATGGCCAGATACGGCCCAAACGGGATCGGCGTGCTCGTCTCGACATTGCGCACACGCAACAAAATCAGGCCCAGCACCGCGCCGACAATCGACGACAGCAAAATCGTCAGCGGCAAAATCTGCCAACCACCCCAGGCCCCCAGCATCGACAGCAACTTGAAATCGCCATAGCCCATGCCTTCCTTGCCTGTGATCAGCTTGAACAGCCAAAACACCGTCCACAACACCAAATACCCCGCGACCGCACCCCACAGCGCATCGCTCAGCGAAGCAAACAGCCCGAACGCATTGACGATCAGGCCCAGCCACAACAACGGCAACACAATCGCATCCGGCAACAATTGGTGATCGGCGTCGATCAAACTCATCGACAACAACCCCCAACTCAACACCAACACAGCGCCCGCTTGCCAACCGAAACCGAAATGCCAGGCGATAAACGCCGACATCAACCCACAGACCAGCTCAACCATCGGATAGCGTTTACTGATCGGCGCCTTGCAGCTCGAACATTTCCCGCCCAAAGCCAGATAGCTCACGACAGGCAGGTTTTCCCATGCGCGGATCTTGTGGGAACAATGCGGGCAGCGGGAGTGGGGGAGCAGGAGATTGAAGGTTTCCGGGGTGGGTTCTGGAGGGAGTTCCAGGACCTCACGGGCTTGGGTTTTCCAGTCGCGAAGCATCATTTTGGGGAGGCGGTAAACGACGACGTTGAGGAAACTGCCGACGAGTAGACCCAGGATCAAAGCGCAAACGGCGAAGGCCAGCGGAGAGCTGGCCATTATTTCAACTAAGGACATGGTTAGACGACGCTGCCGAGTTTGAAGATGGGGAGATACATGGCGACTACGAGACCACCGACGATTACGCCCAGTACAGCCATGATCATGGGCTCCATCAATGCCGTGAGTCCGTCGACCATGTTATCGACTTCGTCTTCATAGTAAGTGGCAACCTTGTCGAGCATAGCGTCTAGCGCGCCGGACTCTTCGCCAATGGATGTCATTTGGACAGCTAGGGTTGGGAAGACACCAGTGCTCCGCATTGAAAAGTTCAGTTGCATGCCTGTCGAAACATCTTGCTTGACTGTGTTAACCGCATTTTTAAAAACAATGTTACCAGTCGCGCCTGCGACTGAGTCCAAAGCATCGACGAGCGGAACGCCCGCGGCGAAAGTCGTAGAAAGCGTCCTGGCGAACCGAGCCACTGCCGATTTATACAGCAGCGGTCCAATAATTGGGATTTTCAATACCAGCCGATCAAGCCAGTTTCGGAAGTTTTCAGATGTCCTATATGCGCGCTTAAATATATATATGGCAAGGACGAGTCCTAAGAGAAACATATACCAATAACTTTGAAGCGCCTCGGACAAAGATATGACCATGAGCGTAAACGCTGGCAGGTCTGCACCGAAGCCTTGAAAGATAGCTTGAAACTGCGGCACTACTTTGACTAACAAAATGCCTGTCACCACAAATGCTACGACTACAACTGCAATAGGGTAAGTCATCGCTTTCTTGATTTTAGCTTTTAGAGATTCGGTTTTTTCTTTGTAAGTGGCGACGCGGTCAAGAAGTGACTCAAGCGCACCCGCCTGCTCGCCTGCGTCAACGAGATTGCAGAACAAATCATCGAAATACTGAGGGTGCTGGCGTAGGGCTGTGGCGAAACTATGTCCAGAAGCCACATGATGTTTGATGTCATCGACAAGCTTTCGAAATTTTGGATTTTCCGTCCCTTCACTGATGATATCGAAGGATTGAAGTAAGGGTACTCCTGCCTTCATCATAGTCGCCATTTGTCTGCTAAAAAAAGCAATATCCAAAGGCTTGATTTTTTTTCCTCCCCCAAAAATGGAGACGGATTTTTTTCTGACCTTGGTTGGGTTGATACCTTGTTTGCGTAGTTGTGCCTTGATCAAGGCTGGATTGTGTCCGTTTAGCTCGCCGGTGACCTTCGTGCCCTTCCTGTCCAGGCCCTCCCAAGCGTAAACGCTGACTTTGACTGCCTTGGTCGCCATGCTTAATCCTTAGTCACACGGTTGATTTCTTCAAGGCTAGTCAAACCTTGCATTGCTTTTGATAGTCCGGAAGTGCGTAAATCATTGAAGCCGTCCTTGCGCATTTGTACCGAGATGTCCAAGGCGTTGCCTTCCTCCATAATTATGCGTTCCAGCGCCGGGGTACTTTTAACCACCTCGTAGATCCCTACTCTTCCTTTATAACCTGCGTTGCAGTGCTCGCACCCTACAGGAGAGTAAAGCTTGAAACTGCCAATCTTGTCTGGAGGGAAACCTTCTGCAATCAATGTTTCTCGTGGAATGTCGATTTCTTTTTTGCAGTGAGGACAAAGCTTTCGCGCCAAGCGCTGTGCAATGATCAAATTTATCGCAGTTGCAATATTAAAAGCAGCCACCCCCATATGATGCAAACGGGTCAGCGTTTCTGCCGCGCTGTTGGTATGAAGAGTCGACAGGACCATATGGCCCGTTTGGGATGCCTTTATCGCAATCTCAGCGGTCTCCAAATCACGAATCTCTCCGACCATAATTACGTCAGGATCTTGGCGGAGAAATGCGCGAAGAGCCTGCGAGAAATCCATCCCCTGTCGGGGATTTACATTGACTTGGTTAATCCCTTCAAGGTTAATCTCGACTGGGTCTTCAGCCGTGGAAATGTTGATGTCTGGGGTGTTGAGGATATTTAAACCTGTATATAACGAGACGGTCTTTCCCGAACCGGTAGGGCCGGTCACTAGTATCATGCCTTGAGGTTTGCTCAGTGCCTCAAGATAAAGGGTTTTTTGATCCGGTTCATAGCCCAATGCATCGATGCCCATCTGGGCACTGGTCGGATCCAGTATCCGCATTACAATTTTTTCCCCCCACAATGTGGGAAGCGTGTTGATACGAAAATCTATCGCGCGATTTTTTGAGATTCGCAGCTTGATACGGCCGTCTTGCGGTCTTCGGCGCTCAGAGATATCGAGCCCCGCCATTACTTTTAACCGCGCAGCGATCCTGCCGGCCAATTGTGTTGGAGGTTTCGCGACCTCGTGAAGAATTCCATCCGTACGTAGACGAACTCGGAAGATTTTTTCATAAGGTTCGAAATGTAAGTCAGAAGAGCCAAGGCGGATGGCATCCATCAACATCTTGTTAACGAAACGAACAACGGGTGCGTCTTCCGCATCAACCTCACCTAATGTGGTTTCTTTGACATCATCAGTACTCTCTACTTCAAGGCTTAGATCCACATCTGCCATTTCGCCAAGCCCGGCGTGCGTATCGAAAAGTTTTTCGATAGCGCTCGTCAGCTTGTTATCTTCGACCAAAATCGCTTCGGTATTCAGGCCAGTGCTGAACTGGATATCGGTGATTGCCTGATGATTTGTAGGATCGGAGACACCCACGAAAAGCTTGTTGCCTCGACGCCAGAGAGGTAAGGCATTGTGTTGACGGATGAGTTTTTCGCTCACCAGCCCTCTCGGTTGGGTGTCTTTGTCTAGCGTACTTAGGTCAAGGAAAGGAAGGCCGAACTGTTCAGAGGCCATTTCTGCCAAAACAAGGCTGTTAACTAGCTTGTTCTGGACTAGGTAGCTCACGAGAGAGGTTTTATCGCGGCGCGCCTGTTGGTAGGCCTGCTGTGCAGCGTTTTCGGTAAGGAGTTCGGCAACAACCAATTGCTTGGCCAAGCCGGTGAGGACAACATCAGTCATAAAACCACCAAGCACCTAGGTTGAGTGGTTTATAGCGCAGTCAGGCTACGATGCCAACGCTGGAAAATGAGAAGGCGAGTTCCACCACGAGAGCGACGGTGCATTTAGCTGAGGTTTAAAGGCTGGAGGTGGCGTGTACCGACGCCCACGCCACCTCCGGAACGTTTATTCAACGGATCAGCTATACCATTCAAGTGCCGCTGGTGCAGGCCTTAGGCAGATACTTCTGGTCTGCATTGGATGTGCATGTCCAAACGTTAGAGCCTTTATCGGCATTCGAAAGCTTGAGTTGCAATGTCTTGCCAGAAATGCCGGTAGATACTCCAGTGGTTTTCATCGTTGCCACGATGGTGCAACCACCACTCGCTGCAGCGGTGCCGCCAGTAGTGACCTTGGCAACATAATTGCCGTTGATGTCAGCTTCTGCAGAGATACCGTCGCTTGCCGTAGCGTTGGCTGGGCATGTGCCGCTCTGGCCAAATACTGAGGTTACGTTAGTTTTCAAACCGCTTGCCAAGTTCATGGCCTCAGTCATCTGCGCGCGGGCGATGTAGTCCTGATACGCAGGGATGGCCACCGCCGCCAAGATGCCAATGATCGCCACGACGATCATCAATTCAATGAGTGTAAAACCCTTCTGTACCGACTTCATTGGACGCTTCCTTCTGGTTGGAGTTATAAAATTGACTCTCAATGGCAGTGAAGCAAGCGGCATGCCATCAGTTATGAAGCCTAGCGGTGAGTATTAGCCCGGTCAGCAATCGATACAAGGTGCTCAAATAGGTTCAAAGTGACGCGGATTGTCACTTCTTTGGTGGATGTCAGCTGAATTGAAGAGTCTCATTTCTACTGGTAGCTTTAGGGTCACCGCCGAAATAGCTCAGTCGGTAGAGCAGCGCACTCGTAACGCGAAGGTCGTAGGTTCGATTCCTATTTTCGGCACCAGCAACACCCAAAGCCCGGTCCTTGTGACCGGGCTTTTTCATGCGAGGTGTCCGCCTCCTACCCAACCCCGCCCACGCTGTCAGCAGCGTCATACCTGGATTGTCGGGATTTGCCTGGCTGCAAAGAGACGCGTCCTACAGCGCTTCTCCTCCAATACGTTGACAATGCGCTCCTCACATCCAAAATGGTTTTTTCCAGCCAGCCCGAATCGAGGAGGGTGAATGAACGCAGACGCATCACCCAGCTCTCTGATCGGTGTCGGGGTCTACACCCCCGCTGAAGCGGCCCTCTACACCGGCATTCCGTCAAAAGACATCCGACGCTGGATGTTCGGCTACAAATCGGAGGGGGTTGAGTATCCGGGGCTTTGGCTCCCTGAGCTTGGACGCAGCGAAGAAAAGCTGCTCGGTTTTCACGACCTGCTGGAAATCCGGTTTGTGCATGCTTTCCGCAAGCATGGTGTCAGCCTCCAGACCATTCGTGCTGCATCGACTCAGGCGCGGGAGCTCTTCAATCAGGCGTATCCCTTCACCTGTAAGCAGTTTCAAACGGACGGCAGAAGCATTTTTGCCACGGTCTTCGACCAGACTGGCGATGAGGCAATTCTGGATCTTGCCAAGCGTCAATACGCGTTTCGACAGGTCATTGGTCCTTCGCTTTATGAGGGGATCGACTACACGGGAGAGGGAAGGGCCCTGCGTTGGTATCCAGTAAAGCGAAGCAAGGCGGTGGTGCTTGATCCGAGTCGCAATTTTGGCAAACCTGTTCTGGCATCCACTGGTGTAGACACTTCGACGATTTATCACGCGTATCTCGCCGAAGGTCGAGATGAAAAGCGTGTCGCGTCAATTTTCGAAATTCCTATCGCAGCAGTGGGAGCTGCGGTCAGTTTTGAGAGCAGGATTGCCGCTTGAATTTTCTGATCGACAATAACTTGCCTCCCTCATTGGCAAGGGCTCTTCATGAGCTTTGCAAGGCCGACGGACACAGTGTCATTGCGCTTCGAGACAAGTTTGACCAGCGCTCAAGCGATGTCTCATGGATCTCGACCTTGAGCTCTGAAGGAAAGTGGTCGGTGGTGTCGCAGGACAAGTTCACCAAGGGTGACGCTGAACGCAGAGCCTTTCGTGAGTGTGGTCTCCCGATTTTTTGTTTGGCCAAGCAATGGGGGCAGGAGCCCTACTGGAGCAAAGCGCAGAACCTCGTCAAATGGTGGCCTGCCATTTTGCATCACGCGGAGCTGGCGAGTGACGGAACGGCTTTCCGGGTCGCGTGGCGGTTCTCAGCATCGAAAAGGTTTGAGCTCATCAAAATGTAAAAGCCCGGCTTTCTATGCCGGGCTTTCTGTTGATAAGACGGTGAAGCCGTTGCGTGTTATGCAGGCCTGACTACCCACAACTTCGCCCTCAAAGCCCCCAGTAGCTCACAATCTTGTCCTTACCGAAGTTGATCCGCAGGCTATCCCCGTGGTTCTCGACGTTGCCATTTACCTTGCCAGCGGCGGTTGACGCTGCGTTGGAGGCTTGGTTGGCGGAGTTGGCCATGCCCAGTGCGCTGCCGACGGCACCTGCGCCAGGAATGTAGCCGACCAGGTTCGAAGCGGCGCTCAGATTACCGGTTTTGTTGTAACTCCAGTGGTAGCTGCCATCTGAATAAGTGGTCTGGCTGTCGGGCACGCCGTAGATGGCCTGAACTTGGGCCTGTGTGGTTTTATGCGGAATGAGGTGGCTCTGAACGTAACTCGCGCTGAACTTGTCTTCGCCGCCCATGGAGGCGCAACCGGAGATGAGGGTGATGGCCAGCGCGCACAGCATTCTTGTTTTCATAGAAAATCTCCTTCCCTGAGTGACAATCCGATTATTAGAATTTGTTACAAATTTGAATAATTCGCGATTCTAGCGAGAGAAGTGCGTTTTTCAACTGAGAAAAGGTGCGGCAGTTCGCATTTTCTGCCGTGCAGCGGGCCGTTCGTCTTGAACATGATGCTTTGGGCATGCAGGGCGCCGGAGGGGCGACGCCCGATGGCGACGTTATCGCTTCAGTCAAATGCTCAAGCGCATTGACAGATCCACCGCCTTTATATCCTTCGTCAACGTCCCGATGGAGATGTAATCCACACCCGTTTCCGCAATCGTGCGCAAGGTCGCGTCCGTGATCCCGCCGCTGGCTTCAAGCTTTGCGCGACCCGCTGTCAGGCGTACGGCTTCGCGCATGTCTTCGAGGCTCAGTTCGTCGAGCATGACGATGTCGGCGCCGCCCTCCAGCGCCTGCTTCAACTCATCAAGGCTTTCGACTTCGACTTCCACCGGTTTGCCGGGGGCGATTTTATGGGCGGCGGCGATGGCTTGGGCGATGCCGCCGCAGGCTGCGATGTGGTTTTCCTTGATGAGGAACGCGTCGTACAGGCCGATGCGGTGGTTGTGGCAGCCACCGCAGGTGACGGCGTATTTCTGGGCCAGGCGCAGGCCAGGAAGGGTTTTGCGGGTGTCGAGGAGCTTGACCTGGGTGTCGGCCACCATGTCTGCATAGTGCTGGGAGCGGGTCGCGACGCCGGAGAGCATTTGCAGGAAGTTGAGCGCGCTGCGTTCGCCGGTCAGCAACGAACGGGCAGGGCCTTCGAGGTGGAAGAGGGCCTGATTGGGTTTGACCCGATCGCCGTCGGCGACTTGCCAATGCACCGCGACGCGCTGGTCCAGCTGACGAAACACGCTGTCGACCCACGCTGTGCCCGCGATCACTGCGTCGTCGCGGGAGATGATGGTGGCCTTGGCCAGTCGTTCGGCGGGAATCAGTTGGGCGGTGATGTCGCCACTGCCCACGTCTTCGAGCAACGCACGGCGCACGTTGGCTTCGATTTCGGCGGTCAGCGAGGCAAGACGTAGATTTGGCATATCGGACTCCACTTACTAAGTGCCCGGAGTATAAGGCAGTCGCCTGTACCAACCCACCTGTCTCTCACCCCTCAAATGAATGCATGACCTGCACTTTGTCGGTTTTTTCGCCGTTGATGCGATGGAACGGGATTTCCGTGGTCTATCGGCTCACGTAAGCCTTTGCCCACACCTATATTCCTGGAGGGGCGAAGACACCGCTGGCTAGCGGACAAATTTTGAAAGATACTTCGCCTTGTATTTGACGTCATAGGTTTGACGTTCTGCCTGTACACCCCAGGGACTACACATTGCGCGATCCGTCCGTGTGGAGGTCAAGCCTCCGCTGGCGATCAGGTTATGGCTGTTGCAGCGGCTGATTTGGTTGAGTTTGACGAGGGGTCCTTGATGCAGAACGACGGTAAAGTAGTGCCTTTGAGCAAGTCGAGTCCGGACCAGCCGGGGTCTTCGCCTGTCGCTCGGCTGCCTGTCGTCCTCCTGCAAGTGCGCGACAAGGCCGCGCAGCAGCTGAAAGAAAGCCTGCAAACCCTGTTCGATAACGCCGACGACACGCTGTTCGAGATGGCTGATCGGGCGCATAACAATGCCGAGCAGAACATCTTCTTCGAGGCCATGCGCGACCTGCGGCTCAAGCGAAAGAGCATCGAGCGCAATTTCCTCGACAAATTCTTCGAATCGTTTCTGCGCCTTGGCCAGTACGAAATCTCTGAGCCGATCCTCAACGAGCCTGTTTCCTTCGACAAACTTGCGCTGGTCCACAACGACGACCTTGAGCGTACGGTGGCCGTCGATGCGATGGTGACCAAGGTGGTCAACCGCGATGGCGTGGCCCTGAGTCAGTTGACCACGCGCCTCAACGAGCTGATTCCTCAGCCTGTCACCGACGAAACCAATCCGCTGGGTCCTACACTGCTGTGCGATTTCTTCTTGCAGGCGGGTCGGAATCTGGGCGTTGAAATCAAGGTCAAGCTGATCATCCTCAAGCTGTTCGAGAAGTATGCGCTGGCCGACGCCGATCAGTTGTACGAAGCCGCCAACCAATTGTTGATCGCCGCCGGTGTGTTGCCGGATTTGAAAGTGCTGCCGTCGCGTCGCTCGACGGACCGTTCTTCCAGCGCTGCACCAACGGGCGAGGCGCAACGGGCTGACAGTGCCGCGCTGGTTCAGGCTGCCGAAAAGCTCGACAAGAGCGTGCAGGAAGTGTTTTCGGCGTTGCAAGAATTGCTGGTGCATGTGCGTGGCAACCTGACCCCGCGCCCGGACAATGCCTCTGCCGACAGTCGGCCGATCTCCAGCCCGGACCTGCTGCGTCTGCTCTCCCATTTGCAGCAGCACGTGCCACGTGCCGAGGTGCCGGATGATTTTGATCTGCGTGCTCAACTGGAGCAGTTGATCAGCCGCGTCAGTGCGCGCAGTGGCAAATTCCGCACCGTGGGCACGGTCGATGAGGACGTGATCAACCTGGTGTCGATGCTGTTCGAATTCATCCTCGACGACCGCAATCTGCCGAGTTCGCTGCGCGCATTGATTGGCCGCTTGCAGATTCCGATGCTCAAAGTGGCCGTCATCGACAAGAGCTTTTTCAGCCGTGGCAGCCACCCGGCGCGCCGTCTGCTCAACGAAATCGCTTCGGCGGCGTTGGGCTGGGGCGGGCGTGATGACAGCCAGCGGGACTCGCTTTACAGCCGTATCGATCAGATCGTGCAGCGCCTGTTGCATGACTTCGTTGACGATCCGGCGATCTTCACCGAGTTGTTGGTGGATTTTCTCGCCTTCACCAGCGACGAGCGTCGTCGCAGCGAATTGCTCGAACAGCGTACCCGCGATGCCGAAGAGGGCCGGGCGCTGGCAGAGTTGGCGCGTCAGCGGGTGCAGCAAGCGCTCAATGATCGTCTGCTCGGCAAGACCCTGCCCGAAGTGGTCGTGCGGCTGTTGCAGGAGGCCTGGAGCAAAGTGCTGCTGCTGACGTGCCTCAAGCACGGCGAGCAATCCGGCGAGTGGAAGGCCGGTTTGCAGGCGATGGACGATCTGATCTGGAGTGTCGAGCCTCACGACGAAGCCGATGCTCGTCAGAAGCTGTTGGAGCTCGTGCCGGGGCTGCTCAAGTCGTTGCGCGATGGCCTCAGTAGCGCGGCGTTCGACCCGTTCGCCACCAGTGAGTTTTTCAGCCAGCTCGAAGCGTTGCATGTGCAGGCGTTCAATCACGTTGCGCGCACGCCGGAAGAAATCGCGGCCGCCGAGCAGCTTGAACCGGTCTATGACGAATCCTCCGACGGGCCTTCGATGATGGCGGTGGTCGAAGAAATCGTGCTGGTCGCGCCAGGCGAGCAAGTGCTGAGCGAGCCTTCACTGCATCTGCCGGAGAACGACGAGGGCTTGTTGCAGGTCGACAAGCTGCGTTTGGGCAGTTGGGTCGAGATTCAGGAAGACGAAGACCACAAGCTGCGCTGCAAGCTCGCGGCTATCGTGGAGCCGAGTGGGCGTTACGTGTTCGTCAACCGGACCGGCATGAAAGTGCTGGAGAAGACGCGCATGGGGCTGGCGGTCGAGTTTCGTCGCGGGACGATTCGCGTGCTGGATGACTCGTTGCTGTTCGACCGGGCGCTGGAGTCCGTGCTGGGGAATCTGCGCAAGCTCAAAGGCTGATGAGGCGGACTTGTCCCTGTAGGAGTGAGCTTGCTCGCGATGACGGATCTTCTGACGCTAAAGCTACTGCGGATGTAAGTGCCTCTTCGCGAGCAAGCTCACTCCTACAAGGGCGCAGGCGTTTTATTCGGATGCACGTTGCCTGTTCCCGACTCCCACATCCCCTCTCATCGCGGGCATACTGGCCGCTGTCGATTCACGCTTTAAGGACCCTCCATGCAATTGGACCCCGCCACCGGCTGGTGCCACGGCGCGCACTTTTGTCCTTCGCCCAATTTCAATGCTCGCCCCGAAGCGGAAATCTCGCTGCTGGTGATCCACAACATCAGCCTGCCGCCTGCTCAGTTCAAGACGGGCAAGGTTCAGCAATTCTTTCAAAACCGGCTGGATGTCACAGAGCACCCTTACTTTGAGGGCATCGCTGAGCTGCGGGTTTCTGCGCATTTTCTGATCGAGCGTGATGGCGAGCTGACCCAGTTCGTCTCTTGCCTTGATCGTGCCTGGCACGCTGGGGTTTCCGTGTTCGAGGGCCGCGAGACGTGCAACGATTTCTCCATCGGCATCGAGCTTGAAGGCACTGACGATCAGCCTTTCACCGATGCGCAATACGAAACGCTGAGCGCGTTGACCCGGCAGTTACAGCTGGTTTGGCCTGCGATCACGACACAACGGATCACCGGGCACAGCGACATTGCGCCGGGTCGCAAAACCGATCCGGGCCCTTGTTTTGACTGGTCGCGTTTTCGTTCGGCATTGCAGGACTGAATCAAGGAGCAAGTGATGAGTTTTCTGGTGTTGCTGTTGGCCGTGTGGATCGAGAAGTTTTCTGCGCTGCGGCAGCGTGTTCAGCGTGATGCGTCGTGGCTTAATCAGTTGGGGCGGCTTGAATCCAATCCCCGTACGGCCAAACGTCCTTGGTGGATTCTGACCTTGACGGTGCTGCTGCCGTGCCTCGTGTTGGCGCTGGTGTTGGTGATTGTCAGCTCGGTGGCCTACGGCTGGCTGGCACTGCCGATTCATCTGTGGGTGCTGATCTACAGCCTGGGGCGCGGCGATATCAAAGCCAACCTCGGATCGTTCCGCGATGCCTGTCGGCGCGGGGATCAAGAGGCCGCGGTGCTGGTCGCGGATCGTGACTTGGGCGTGCAGGCGGAAAACGAGGAAGAACTGCTCGGCGGCGTGCAAACCTATTTGCTGTGGCAGGTCTATCAGGGCTTTTTCGCCGTTATTTTCTGGTATTTCGTGCTGGGGCCTGTGGCCGCGCTGGCGTATCGGCTGCTGGCACTGGCGTCCGAGCGCGGCAAGACGCCTGCGCTGATTGAAACGGCCACGCAGTTGCGCCACGCCTTCGATTGGGTGCCAGTGCGTTTACTGGCCGCGAGCTTTGCGCTGGTGGGGAATTTCGTCGCGGTCAGCCGCGTGATGCTTAGTGAGTTGCTGAACTGGAACATCAGCGCATCCGCCTTGATCACCAAAGTCGGTTGCGTGGCGGGCGAAGTGCCCGCGCCGGTGGTGGGCGTAGAGGGAGTAAACAGCCTGGACGTGCTCTGGGAATTGCTCATCCGAGCGGCCATCGTCTGGTATGCCGGATTTGCGTTGTTTACGTTGTTTGTTTGAGTTGGGTGGAGGACCGAAAACCGTTTGTGGGAAGGTGCTTTGGCGGGCAGTGCTTGTCAGTGCGCGTGCAGTCTGGGTTGTGTGTCTCGCTCGAGATTGGCTCCCACCAAGATCCGTACCGACCTGTTAAGTGTGGCAATACGACCAATCTAAGGAGACCCGCATGTCCCATCCGCGTATCGCAAGCATCCTGATCACCAACGACGACGGCATTGACGCACCGGGGCTTGAAGTCCTGGAAGCGGTGGCGCGGGAGTTGGCCGATGAAGTCTGGGTCGTCGCACCGGAGCAGGATCAGAGCGGGATCTCCCATGCCCTCAGCCTTCATCATCCCTTGCGAGTGAAAGCCCGTGGCGAGCGACGTTTTTCGGTGTCGGGCACACCGGCGGATTGCGTGGCCATTGGTATCCGTCAGTTGATGGAAAAACCACCGCAGCTGCTACTCTCGGGCATCAACAAAGGCGCGAACCTCGGCGTCGAAACCATGTTCTCCGGCACCGTTGGCGCCGCGATGGCCGGCCTGCTGATGGGCGTGCCGTCGATTGCCCTGAGCCAGTTTTTTACCCGTCGCGATGCGGTGAAGTGGGGCACTGCCCGCGCGTTGGCGCCTGACGTGATCCGCCGATTGATCAGCATGGAGTGGGCCGCCGACGTTTGTATCAATGTCAATTTCCCGGACGTCGAGCCGCAAGAGGCCGGGCCGTTGCAGATCACCCGCCAAGGCATCGGACGCATGGACGGCCTGAACATCACCCAGCGCACCGACATGCGCGAGCAGGGTTACTACTGGCTCAACATCGACCGTCACGAGCGGCCCGATTTCGACGACAGCGAAACCTTCGTCGTGACCCATGGCGGGATCTCCGCCACGCCGTTGCGTTTCGAGCGCACCGATCACGATGTAATGGAACGCTTGAAAAACAGCCTTCCTCAATAGTGCGCAGTTTGCTGGCGGCAGCGATCTTGAAATCGCTGCCGTCGGCAAGCCGGACCCAGACAGCCCGCTCACTCCGCCTGGATAATCGATCCATTCGAGCGGTTTCTGTCCTATTCAAACACGGCCATTTACGTCGCTACTTATTGCGAAGTTATGTAATAGATGGCTCTTCGCTACTTGCTGATAACGTCTGACTTTCTTGCTTAGTAACAAACCTTTGCTATAGCTAAAGCCTCTCAGTTCATCTTAATGAGGCAACGGAATGTCAGTCGCAAAGAAAATGAGCGTGGGACAACTGACCATGTTGACGGCCGTCAACATGTTGGGTTCCGGCATTGTGTTATTGCCCACCAAACTCGCCGAAGTCGGCGGTATTTCAATTCTCTCCTGGCTGATCACGGCCACCGGCTCATTGGCGCTGGCCTATGCGTTCGCGCGTTGCGGCATGCTCAGTCGCAAGACGGGGGGCATGGGCGGGTATGCCGAGTACACGTTTGGTAAATCCGGGAACTACATCACAAACTACACTTACGGCCTCTCATTACTGATTGCCAATGTGGCCATCAGTATTACGGCGGTGGGGTATATCCAGACGCTGTTCGATATAAAGCTGGGCTCTGTGCAAGTCGGCCTCGCGACGATTGCGTTGTTGTGGATTACCACCTTTGCCAACTTCGGCGGCGCGAGCATTACCGGGAAGATTGGCGCTGTGACAGTGTGGGGCGTCATCGCGCCGGTGGTGCTGGTCTCGACCATCGGCTGGTTCTGGTTCGACAGCAGCATCTACGCGGCGGGTTGGAACCCTCACGACAAAACCTGGTACGAGGCCGCGGGCGCATCGGTGGCAATCACACTGTGGGCGTTCCTCGGGCTGGAGTCGGCGTGCGCCAACGGTGACGCGGTGGAAAACCCCGAGAAGAACGTACCCATTGCCGTGCTGGGCGGAACACTGGGCGCCGCGGTGATCTACATCGTGTCCACCAACGTCATTGCAGGCATCGTCGAAAACGCCGAGCTGGTGTCCTCCACCGCGCCTTTCGGCCTGGTGTTCGCCAAGATGTTCAACCCCCTGATCGGCAACGTGGTGATGGGGTTGATGGTCCTGGCCTGCATCGGTTCGCTGCTGGGCTGGCAGTTCACCGTCGCGCAGGTGTTCAAGAGCTCGGCGGACACCGGTTATTTCTTGCCGATCTTCGCCAAGGCGAACAAACACGGGGTGCCGATCATCAGCATGTTGATCTTGCTGGCGATGCAGACGGCCATGGCCCTGCTGACCATCAGCCCCGACCTCGCCAAACAATTCGACACGCTGGTGAACCTCGCGGTGGTCACCAATCTGGTGCCGTACATCCTGTCCATGGCGACGCTGATGACCCTGCAAAAGGTCTCGAACGTGCCCGCCAACAAGGCACTTATCACCAACATCGTTGCCTACATCGCTGCGGCCTACAGTTACCTCGCGCTCTACAGTTCCGGCGAGCAGGCGCTGATGCTCGGCGGCGTGGCGACTATCGTCGGCTACACGCTGTTCGGTTTCGTCAACACGCGGCTGATCAAACTGGAGGCCCTCAACAACAGCGTTCCGACCCAGACCGTGTCGGCGCAGCACATCGTTGGCGAGCCGGTTCCCGTGAACAGCTTGCCGCTTAACGCCCTGAATCAGGCCACATTGGAGACTCAACCATGACGGAATACAGACACCTGCTCGGCATGCTGGCGCTCCTGGTCACCAAGCAGCCCGACAAACGCAGCGTGTTCGGCCGGGCCTTGATCCAGCTGATCAGCGATGTCGAAGAACGCTCCATCAGCGTGCTCACCTCGGAAAGCCTGAGCGACGCCAAGTCGATTCTCAGCACCGACCCGGCGATCCAGTGCGTTCTGCTCAGTTGGGAGATGGACGACAGCCCGGACCATCAGGAATGCATCGACCTGCTCACCACCCTGCGCGAGCGCAACACCCGGGTGCCGGTGTTTCTGATCAGTGACCGCAGCACCGCGTCCAGCGTGCCGTTGATTGTCATGCAGCACGCCGACGACTTCATCTGGCTGCCGGAAGACACCAGCCGCTTCCTCAGCGGGCGCATCATGGCCGCCATCGAACGCTATCGTCAGGCGGTGTTGCCACCGATGTTCGGCGCGTTGCTCAAATTTGCTCGCAGCTATGAATATTCCTGGCACACACCGGGGCATGCGGGCGGCACGGCGTTTCTGAAAAGCACCGCAGGCCGCGCGTTTTACGAATTTTTCGGGGAAAACCTGCTGCGCTCTGACCTGTCGATCTCAGTCGGCGAACTGGGTTCGTTGCTTGATCACAGCGGCCCCATCGGCCAAGGCGAACGCTACGCGGCCAAGGTCTTCGGCGCCCATCGCACGTATTACGTGACCAACGGGTCGTCGATGTCCAATCGCGTCATCCTCATGGCGAGCGTCACGCGTGATCAGATCGCTCTGTGTGATCGCAATTGCCACAAGTCCGCTGAGCACGCGATGACCCTGTCGGGCGCGATCCCGACCTATCTGGTGCCGACCCGCAACCGTTTCGGCATCATCGGCCCGATCCTGCCGCAGACGTTGAGCGCAGAGGGCGTGAAGGCCGCCATCGCCAACAACCCGCTGGTCAAAAGCCACATCGACCCAACGCCGGTGCACGCCATCGTCACCAACTCCACCTACGACGGCCTGACCTACAACGTCACCCGCGTCGAGGAGCTGTTGGGGCAGAGCGTTGATCGGCTGCATTTTGACGAAGCGTGGTACGGCTATGCGCGGTTCAACCCGCTGTACAAGGACCGCTTCGCGATGCACGGCAATCCGGACGATCACGACCCGTCCAAGCCCACTGTGTTCGCCACGCAATCAACCCACAAACTGCTGGCGGCGCTGTCTCAGGCGTCGATGATTCACGTGCGCAACGGGCGCAATCCGATTCCTCACGGGCGCTTCAATGAGTCCTACATGATGCACGCCTCGACCTCGCCCAATTACGCGATCATGGCCTCGTGCGACGTCAGCTCGGCGATGATGGAAGCGCCCAGCGGGCAGATTCTGACCAACGAATCCATCGAAGAAGCCATCGCGTTCCGCCAGGTGATCTCGCGGATGCAGAGCGACATGCTCAGCAACGATGACTGGTTTTTCTCGTGCTGGCAGCCGCCGTCCGTGCCGGTCGGCGCGACCTCGATTCCGTTTCACGAAGTCGATCCGCTCAAGCTCAAGACTGACCCCAATTGCTGGGTGCTGCACCCGAACGAGGTGTGGCACGGCTTCGGCAACATCGAAGACGGCTATTGCATGCTCGACCCGATCAAAGTGTCGATTCTCAGCCCCGGCATGGGCGACGACGGCAACCTGCTCGATTTCGGAATCCCGGCGTGCGTGCTCAGCGCGTACCTCGGGCGGCAGGGGATCGTCGTCGAAAAAACCACTGATTTCACGATTCTGTTTTTGTTCTCCATCGGCATCACCAAAGGCAAGTGGGGCACGCTGGTGAACGCGCTGTTGGACTTCAAACGCGACTACGACACCAACCTTG
Source organism: Pseudomonas sp. RC10 (assembly GCF_038397775.1). Classification (NCBI taxonomy): domain Bacteria; kingdom Pseudomonadati; phylum Pseudomonadota; class Gammaproteobacteria; order Pseudomonadales; family Pseudomonadaceae; genus Pseudomonas; species Pseudomonas bambusae. The sequence goes on along the minus strand of NZ_CP151650.1, from coordinate 5,938,768 downwards.
AACTGGAGCTGTGCTTGCCCGATTTGCTGACCGCCAATCAGCAACGCTACACCGGGATGGGCTTGAAGGACTTGTCGGAAGAAATCTTCGCGGCCATGAAGAAGAACAAAACCACGGCAACCATGGCCCAGGCGTTCGGCACGTTGCCCAAGGCGGAATTCAGCCCGGTGGAGGCGTACGAAAAGCTGGTCAGAAACGAAGTCGAGCAAGTGACGCTGGAAGAGGCCGCCGGCCGCATCGCCGCGACCGGCATCGTGCCTTATCCGCCCGGCATTCCGCTGCTGATGCCGGGCGAACACGTAGGGGCCACGGACGGAGCGGTGCTGGCGTATCTCCGGGCGCTGGAGAGTTTCGACAAGTCGTTTCCGGGGTTCACCCATGACACCCATGGGATCGAGAGCGAGGCGGGGGTTTATCGGTTGTTGGTGTTGAAATAGAGGCTTGAATCTGTGGGAGCGAATTCATTCGCGATGGGGCGGTGCGAGCGACACATTTCCGTCGCCTGAATGATCGTCATCGCGAATGAATTCGCTCCCACAGTTGATTTGTTGCGCTGTGACTACCTCAATTGCTTTGAATCTTCTGCAACGCCTGCTGGGTCAATGAAACACACTCCCGGGCCCCATCATCGTTGTGCCGCGCCAGTGCCGATTCGGCGCGGTGGACGGTGGTGTCGACGTCGCTTCTCACGGCATCGCTGAGGTTGGGCTTGGCGACTTTGGCATCTCGAACTTTGCTCAGATTCATCTGGCACTGGCTGTTGTCATCGTTGGCAGTCGCCGCGAAGGGCAGGGCGAATGCAGTCAGGAGCAGACCGGTGAGCAGGGCGTGTTTCATGTTGTTTTCCGCAGAAAGGTAGGTAAGGGGCTCGTGATCTGTACGAACCTGCTGCATGAGACAGCGGATTTCGGATTTCTGCCAGATGGCGAATCGCTTTAACTGCAAAACCCTCAAGACTTCCCGCTGGACGGCATGCCTCTGCGCTACCATGTCGCGGCGTCCGAATGCGTGACGCCCCGAAGCCAGCCGCCGAGCCACTCCGATGGACATTGACCTCGCCCGTACCTTCCTCGAAATCGTCCGCCACGGCAGCCTGATGGCCGCCGCGGAAACGCTGCATGTCACCCAGACAGCGATCACGGCGCGGGTGCAGAAGCTGGAAAGCCACCTGAATTGCACGCTGTTCATCCGCAATCGTACCGGCGCCAAACTGACCTCCGACGGCGAAGCGTTCGTGGTGTTCGCCAATCAGTTGGTTCAGACCTGGGACGCTGCGCGGCGCGAGTTGCCCTTGCCGGATGGCTACCGTCACGTGCTGCGGGTGGGCGCCGAAATGAGCCTGTGCAACCCGTTGATGCTCAGTTGGGTGCGCGAGATCAGGAGCTCGATCCCCGAGTACGCGCTGCATTCCGAAGTGAAGGACGGAGATGCGCTGATGAAAGACGTCGAGCGCGGGGTACTCGATGCGGCGCTGGTCTACCAGCCCGCGTATTGGCCGGGGTTGCAGGTCGAAGAATTGCTCGAAGAGAAGCTGATTCTGGTGCGCGTCGTAGGCAAATCCGAGCCCTACGTGTACATCGACTGGGGCCCGGCGTTTCGTCAGCAACACGATGCCGCGATGCCGGAATATTCCCGAGCCGCTGTCGCCTTCAACCTGGGGCCATTCGCGTTGCAGTACATTCTGGACAATGGCGGCGCCGGTTACTTTCGGACACGGGTGGTGCAGTCCTACATTGATCGCGGAATCATGGAACGCGTGCCATTGGCCCCGGAGTTCAGCTATCCGACCTATCTGGTCTATTCGCGGGAAAACCCTTCATCGACGCTGCAAAAAGCGGTCGAATTGCTGCGAGAGATTGCGCGCGAGAAGGGTGATTGGTCCCAGCGCTGGGACCCGTTGATTTGAGGCCGTGGGTCAGTCGATCAGGCTGATGATGCCGATCACTTTGCGATCCGCGTCGAGGACCGGCAGGTACATGCGGCCTTGTCCGCCCAGCATCTTCATCACGTCGGCCACCGAATGCTCAAGCGACACGCCTTGCGTGCTGCGCTCGATGATCTGCGCCGTATCGATGTCGGTCCGGTTGCGGTGCTGCGCGTGAGCCTCGGTCTTGTGCAGAATCGCCTCAAGGTCCTCCCGCGACACGTCGACGAAGGTGCCGACGTCATCCAGCGCCTTGTCCAGATCCGCACTGTTGAAGTGGCTGGCCTGCGACTCGCTGGAGAGCGGCGGCGTTGTATTGGCTTGCGCCCGGGGGTAACGCATCCGCGTCAGGTTGTTGTAGATCAATGCCGTGCCCAACAGGCACACAGCATTGAACATGACCGGCAACAGCACATGCCAGTCCGGACCGGTAAGCGCCTGGCTCGATGTGATGACGCTGAACGCAACGCCTGCCGCCGGTGGATGCAGGCAGCGGCAGACGCACATGCTCAGGATCGCCAGAAAGATCCCCGCGCCGATAGCGGTGATGCTGCCGCCAAACAGGTGAAAACACAGCAGCCCGACCAACGCCGATATCAAGTAGCTGCCCATGATCGCCCAAGGCTGCGCCAATGCACCGGTGGACACGGCAAAGAGCAACACCGCAGAAGCGCCGAGTGGCCCCAGCAGATGCAGCGTTGCCTCGATGCCGAACAGTTGGCGGCTGAGCAACACGGTGACGAGGATGCCAAGACCCGCACCCAACGCTGCACGGGACCATTCCGCAGGGTGGGTGTTGAGAGAGTGAGGGATGAAGCTGCGCAGAAGCGTTTTCAAAACGAGCGATTCCGGGGTGAAAAAGGAGTTCGCCGGTCGCGGCTGAACTCCTGCACGAAAGGGGCAAGTGCGATTGATTTTTCAAAGGGCGGCAGACAGTGGGTCATTGTTGCGGCAATGACCCGGTCGCCTTGAAGCGGGGTCGATTGTGGTCAGAAAACCGCACTTAGACAAATTCGAAATAATGCAGCTTCACTTCAGCAATTTTGAATTATTGGCGATTTTCACACGCGGAGACGACCACGGCTCAAAGAAGTTGAGCTGAAGCGATAGGTGCAATGAGAAATGTCAGAGTAACGAGGGGAGGTGTGGGGGATAAAGCAACAGGCCATTGACCTGGCGGGGATCGAGGTTTGAACTCGTACCTGCCTGCATCAATGGCCTGTGGTTACAGACTGCGCGACTGAGCCTGTTGACGGGTTCGTTGGGCCGGGCGCGCGGCTTCGATTTCCAGCAAGTGGGTGTTCAACACGTTCGTCAAAAACCGGAACTGATCGTTGAACCCCACCACTTCGTTACTGAAGTGGTTTTCCGCTGCGGGCATCATAAAGGCATCGAAACGATTGTCTTCGACAAGCCCGTGGCGGTCTTTGCGGGTGATGACATGTTGTGAGTAGTAGTTCTTGCCGAACTTGGGAAAACTAACGTGCAAGGTGACGTCTCGGGTCATGTCGATAACTCCGCATCAAGCTGAAAAAACAAAGGTAAAAGCTGCTGATAAGTGTCAGCTACTTGGCCTTAGTTGGCCGGTGCCATAACACGATTGATCTTTTCGTCCGCCGTGGCTTGCACGGGTTCCAGCGCGAAAAGTTTGAGGGCGACGACGTAGCTGGTGAAAGCTGTCAGCGTCAAGCAAGTCAGAAGATGAATAACCATTTTTCCTGCCCTCGGTCGTGTTTGGGTGTGAGGGCGATGTTACGCCCCTCAGTTTTGGGCGGAAGGCAATCGCGGGAATGTTGGTTATCGATGGGAATGATGGTTGGCGAAGGAACTTGGCCTGAGGCAGACCCTGTGGGAGCAGTCGGAGGTTACGACGGCCGCGATGCGTCATGTCTGACGCACCGCGTTCACTTATCTGCGGATACCCGGCGCTTGACGGGCAATCAGGCTCGGATCGTCTCGCTATAGCGATAGGTCGCCACGCAAGCCAGTGCCAGGCCGCTGAGCGCGACCAGCCCACCGACCAGTCCGATATTGGCGACGCCCAACTGGCTGATCACCATGCTGCCCAGCAACGCGCCGCCACCGATACCAATGTTGTAGATGCCCGAGTGCAGCGACATCGCAACGTCTGTGGCGTCCGGCGCCATGGCCAGCACCTTGGCCTGCATGACCAGACCGAAACACATGATCGCCATGCCCCAGACCACGCTCAGCGCCGCAACCCACGAGGCCTTGCCTGACATCGGCAATAGCAAAATCAGACACAGCGCCAGTGCGCCGATGGCCGCAATCAGCAGCCCGCGTGGATAGCGGTTGTTGTAGCGACTGAACACGATCGAGCCCAAAACGCCTGCACCGCCGAACAGCAAGAGGACGATGGTGATCATGTCTCCGCTCATCTTCCCGACGATCTGTGCGAAAGGTTCGATGTAGCTGTAGGCCGTGAACTGCGCGGTGATCACCAGCGCCGTCAGCACGTACAGCGACACCAGCGCCGGGCGTTTGAAGAGGATGGGCAGGCTGCGCAGCGAGCCCGAGTTCTGGCTCGGCAACAACGGCAGCGACTTCATCAACACCAGCACGGTCAGGGTCGCCGCACCGCCAATGGCCAGGAATGTTGCCCGCCAGCCCAGCGCCTCGCCCAGCACGCGGCCCAGCGGAATGCCCAGCACCATCGCCAGCGACGTGCCGGTCGCGAGCAGGCCCAACGCCTGCACCTGTTTGCCCGCAGGGGCCACGCGCACGGCAAGCGACGCCGTGATCGACCAGAACACCGCATGGGCCAACGCAATCCCCACGCGACTGACCAACAACATCCCGAAGCTCGACGCCACACTCGACATCACATGGCTGGCGATGAACAGGATGAACACGAACATCAGCAACTTGCGCCGCTCGATGTTGCGCGTCATCAGCATCAGCGGCAGCGACGTCAACGACACGATCCACGCGTACACCGTCAGCATCAAACCGACCTGCGCAGTGGTCATGTCGAAGCTGTGGCCGATGGCGCTCAACAACCCGACCGGCACGAATTCCGTGGTGTTGAAAATGAAGGCCGCGAGGGCCAGCGCAATGACGCTGAGCCAGCTACCCGTTTGAGCATCGGTCGTGTTCATGAAAGGACGCATCAGCCTCAAGGGAAAAATCCGACAACAAAGTCACCAACCTCACACGCAAAACGCCGACAAACAGAAACGCCGCACAGGGTGGAAAACCGAGGCGGTGTAGGCAGTCAGCAAACTATTATGGGTATGGGGAGGTACGACCAGATGAGACGAAGTCTACGCCCTTGTTAACGTTGTCACAATGTGTGTCCGGTGCGTCAAAGTGGCTCATCGCGGCACCTCGTCACGCCTCATTGGCGGCTTTTCGCGACATAGCCTGTTCAGGCTCCGGCCCGGTCAAGATTTCCCGAAAAGTGCCCACTAGAGGTCTCAGCGTCACCCGATGCCACGCCGCCCACAGTGGCATGGTGAAGGTCAGCCATGGCAGTTCCCGAAACACGACCCCCGGATGCGCCGACTGGTTGAGGCTTTTTTGAGTCATCGCAATGCCCAATCCTGCCGCCACCAAACCTAACGCCGTATAAGGCTCGGCGGCCTCCAGACGAATCTCCGGCGTGAAACCGGCGCGGATGCACGCGGCGACAAAGTCATCATGAGGATTCTGGCTCTGGCTCGACTTCACGCCGATCCAGTCGAGGTTTTCCAGATCGCCCGGGGTCAGCCGCTCGACACTGGCCAGCGGGTGATGGACGGGCAGGGCAAGCAGCATCGGATCTTCCAGCAATTGGCGGCAGGTCAGGTCAGGGTCGTCATCGACAGGAGGCTCGCTGACCAGCGCCACGTCCAGGCTGCGCTGGCGCAGGCCCTCCAGTTGATCCGCCGAACTCAGGTTGTACAGCGCAACGTGGACCCCTGGTCGGATGGCGCGCACTTCGCTCAGCGCTTTTGGCAGCACGTTGGCGTGCATGGCGTTCTCGATGTAGCCGATGCACAGACCACCTTCTTCACCGCGTCCCAGGCGCTTGCCCAGCGACTCCAGCCGATTGGCGTGTGTCAGCAATGCCCGAGCTTCGGTAAGGAAAGTGCGGCCATCCACTGTCAGACGAATCCGCTGCTGAGTGCGCTCGAAGAGGATGAGACCTAAGCGCTCTTCCAGTTGCGCAATCTGACGGCTCAATGGCGATTGCGAGATGTGCAAACGCTCAGCAGCGCGACCGACGTGTTCCTCCTCGGCAACGACGACGAAATAACGAAGCTGGCGCAAATCCAACATGATGATGCTCTACAGGTCTCAAGTGTTGCTTATTGTGTCTTGGACGGTCTCGCCTTGGCAATCTAGGATCTGCTCAACGGTCGCAACAGCGGCCCACAATTGATCCGGAGAACCACCATGAGCTTGAAAGACAAACTCCCTGGCGTCATCGGTTTTGGCACCGCTCCACTGGGCAACATGTTCCGCAACATCCCTGAAGCGGAAGCGGCGGCGACCGTCGATGCCGCCTGGGCTGCTGGCGTCCGCTACTTCGACACCGCCCCGTTCTACGGCGCGGGCCTGTCGGAAATCCGCCTTGGCGATGCGCTGAAAAAATACAGCCGCGATGACTACGTGCTCAGCACCAAGGTCGGCCGCGTCATCCTCGACGAGCTCGACAACAGCGCCCGCGACCTGGGCGAAAAAAGCGGCGTGTTCGAACACGGCCTGCGCAACAAGATCGTCAACGACTACAGCGCCGATGCCACGCTGCGCTCCATTGAAGACAGCCTCAAACGCCTGAAAACCGACCGCCTCGACATCGTCTGGATTCACGACATCGCCCAGGATTTCTACGGCGACGAGTGGCTGCGCTACTTCGAACAGGCCCGCACCGGCGCTTTCAAAGTGCTGACCCGCCTGCGCGAAGAAGGCGTGATCAAGGCCTGGGGCCTGGGCGTGAACCGTGTCGAACCCATCGAACTGACTCTCGGCCTCGACGAAGCCAAACCCGACGGCTTCCTGCTCGCCGGACGCTACACGCTGCTGGATCACGAACGTGCCCTGCAACGCCTGATGGGCGAGGCACGCGCGCAAAACACCGACATCGTCGTCGGCGGCCCCTACAGCTCAGGCATCCTCGCGGGCGGCACCCACTTCGAATACCAGAAGGCCAGCCCGCAAATCATCGCCAAGGTCGAGTACATCAAACGCATCGCCCAGGCCCACAACGTCGACATCAAAGCCGCCGCGCTGCAATTCTCGCTTGCCAACCCGGCCGTCGCAGCAGTAATACCTGGAGCCAGCCGCCCTGAACGGATCGTAGAAGACATCGCAGCGCTCAACGCCGTCATCCCCGCAGCCTTCTGGAAAGACCTGCGCGACGCCCGACTGATCGCAGCCGACGCCCCTGTTCCGGCATAACGACCCACACGCTCTTGAACGAAAACCCGCGACGGCTCCCACAACGCCGTCGCCGGTCAAACCCCAAATTCTGGAGAAACACCATGGCACACGCATCTGCAACCCTCGACATCCCGGCTTCGGCCAATACCGTCTGGCAACTCGTCGGCGGCTTCGACTCGCTGCCCGACTGGCTGCCCTTCATTCCGAAAAGCGAACTCAGCGAAGGCGGCCGCGTCCGCACCCTGCAAACCCCGGACGGCGACACCATCATTGAACGGCTTGAAGGGTTTGATAATGATGGGCGGTGGTACAGCTACTCGATTACCCAGGCTCCGTTTCCTGTGACGGGGTATCGGGCGACTTTGCGGGTTGAGGCTTTGGATAGCTCGGGTACGGCTCGGGTGACCTGGTCGGCTGACTTCACGCCGAATGGGGTTTCTGAAGAAGAGGCTGTGGAGTTGTTTGAGGGGATTTTTACGGGTGGGTTGGAAGCGATGAAGGCGAATTTTGCGGGGTGAAGGAGGTTGCGTTGATGCCGTCAGAGATAGTGATGAAAATCAGGCCGACTCCGCGCATTCACTAAACGTCAGACACAAAAAAGCCGTCCAAGGACGGCTTTCTCTATATTTGGGCCGGGGTAAGTTGAATTGATTGTGTATCCTCATAAATTATAAGGAAAAAGATTTTTTGCGTTATTTCGTGGAATGCTATTCGGAATACCGATTGAGCGCTTGAACAGAGCGCAGGTGGGTGTATTTGCAAGGGCCGGTACGTGGGTTGCGACGTTGGGCACGACGGTATTTCACCTTCTTAAGCCGGTGCCCAAGCACCACATCGCGCAGCGCATCAACCAGTGGCTGTAGTTGCACGCCCGTTATGTCCATCCCTTGAGGTAGCGTTGAACGTGGAGTCGCCAAGCCCGCTCGAACGAAGATCGATTTCTGACGGTAATACGGCAGATGGTCAGAGCTCGTGGCGATCATGAGGTGGGCCAACAGGCCGGCGGCTAGGAAGTGCTTGTCGATGACCTGGGCGGGAAATGATGCCTAGATCAGGGGCTCGCAGTCATCGCGAACCATTTTTGCCTTCCTGGTTCCCAACGGGTTGCCAATTGAGATTCTCTTGCCCAGACTCCGATGCCTTATCACAACATGCATTCGATAGCTCTAGGTCAACGGAGCGTAAACTCACAGGGATCAGCGCCATGACGCCGGAATCTAAAGCTCGTCAACAGATTGATCTGAAGCTTGGCCAAGCTGGCTGGGTCGTCCAAGACTTCAAACAGCTCAATTTGGGCTCGGCGCGTGGTGTGGCTATCCGAGAGTTTCCTACTAGCTCCGGGCCTGTGGATTACATGCTTTTCGTCGATCGGGCACCCGTAGGTGTGATCGAAGCAAAAAAAGACTCAGCGGGTGTGAGTCTTAACGTCACTGAACGACAGACTGAGCGATATGCCAGTTCCAATTTGAAATGGCAAACTAACAAATCTTCACTACGATTCTTATTCGAGGCCACTGGCCAGATTATCCGCTTCACCGATGGCGCCGACCCAATACCGCGTTCGCGCGAGATCTTTCATTTCTTCAAGGCAGAAACGTTATCCGCTTGGCTTGCGCAAGCCGATACCCTGCGCCGCCGCTTGGTAGAGCAGATGACAGTCCTGCCCGAAATTGATCTGCGCGATTGTCAGATCAGCGCAGTAACCGGGCTGGAGAGGTCTCTTGCGCTGAACAAACCCCGCGCCCTGGTGCACATGGCCACCGGAGCCGGCAAGACGTTCACGGCCATTACCTCGGTTTATCGCCTGCTCAAGTTCGGTGGCGCCAAGCGCATTTTGTTTTTGGTCGATACCCGTAATCTCGGTAAACAGGCTCATCAGGAATTCATGGCTTACACGCCACCGGACGACGGCCGCAAATTCACCGAACTCTACAATGTGCAGCGGCTAGCCTCACCTAACATCGACCCTCACTCGCAGGTGTGCATCAGCACCATCCAGCGCATGTACTCTATCTTGAGTGGCGAACCGATTGATGAATCGGCCGAAGACCTATCGCTCAACGAAGTACAGCAAACCGCCAAGCAGGATAAGTTCGTGCGTTACAACCCGGCTGTGCCGGTGGAAACCTTCGACTTCATCATCATTGATGAGTGCCACCGCAGCATCTATAACCTGTGGAAGCAGGTGCTCGACTACTTTGATGCCAGCCTGATCGGACTCACTGCTACACCCGACAAGCGTACCTTCGGCTTTTTCAACGAGAACATCGTCGCCGAATACACCTACGAGCAATCTGTGGCCGACGGTGTCAACGTCGGCTACGATGTGTACGAAATCGAAACCGAAATCACTCAAAAAGGCGCCGAGCTTAAGGCCAAGGAGTGGGTCGACCATCGCGACCGCCAGACCCGCAAGAAGCGCTGGAGCGAAACCGAAGAAGACACCGCTTATTCAGCCAAAGAGCTGGATAAATCTGTGGTCAACACAAGTCAGATCCGCCAGGTGATCCAAGCGATGAAAATCGCGGTGGAAACGCATATTTTCCCTGCGCGCAAAGAGACACCCAAGACATTGATCTTTGCCAAGACTGATAGCCATGCCGACGACATAATCAATATCCTGCGTGAGGTCTATGGGCAGGGGAATGCTTTCTGCAAAAAGGTGACCTACCGAGCCGAGGAAGACGCCGACAGTATCCTCAGCAGTTTTCGCAACGACTACAACCCGCGCATCGCCGTCACCGTGGACATGATCGCCACCGGCACCGACGTGAAGCCACTGGAAGTGCTCCTGTTTATGCGTGACGTGCGTAGCAAAGGCTACTACGAGCAGATGAAGGGGCGCGGTGTGCGCAGCCTCGATGGCGAGAGCCTCAAACGCGTCAGCAACAGTGCCGATGGTGCCAAAACCCGCTTTGTGTTGATCGACGCGGTGGGCGTGGAAAAGTCCCTCAAAACAGAAAGCCGCCCGCTGGAGAAAAAGCCGGGCATAGGGCTGAAGGACCTGCTGCAAGGCGTAGCGATGGGTAGTCGCGACGACGACACTGTACTTTCGCTCGCCAATCGCTTGGTGCGGCTGGCCAAGCAACTAGACGAAAAGGCCCGAGCTCGGATCGAGAAAGCCAGCGGCGGCATTCCCGTGGCCGAGCTGGGCAAGGGGCTAATTGCCGCGCTGGACCCTGACGCCATAGTGCAAGCCGCTTTGGACGCCGCTAAGGCCAAGGGCATCACCCGCTCTGAGGACACCTTGCTGCCCGAAGAGATTGAAGCCGCCCGCGCTGAGCGTGTGGCCGCCGCATGCGCCCCGTTCGATCAACCGGCGCTACGTGACGAGATCGAATACGCCCGCCGCGAGCGCGAGCAGCTTATCGACCACATCAATCTGGATCAGGTGATATTTTCCGGTTTCAGCGAGAAGGCCGAAGAACAAGCCAAGGCGGTAATCCAAACATTTGCCGGATACATAAAGCAGCATAAAGATGAAATCGCTGCGCTGGACTATTTCTACCGGCAACCCTTCCAGCGCCGCGCGCTCACCTTCGAAATGATCGAAGACCTGCACGAGCGCTTGAGCAAACCGCCGCTGATGCTCACCACCGAACGTTTGTGGAGTGCCTATGCCCGCGTGCAGGCCGGCCAAGTCAAAGGTGCGGACCGCAAGCGCCAGCTCACTGATCTCGTCTCACTGGTGCGTTTTGCACTCGGGTTGGACGCTGAGCTGAAGCCATTTGCTGACGAGGTGGATAAGCGTTTTCAAACATGGATCTTCCGTCACAACGCTCAGCGCGGTAATGCCTTCACGACTGAACAAACTGAATGGCTACGCCTAATGAAAGACCATATTGCTAGCAGCTGTAGCATCAGCCGAGACGATTTTGACTATGCCGAACTGGCCGACAAGGGTGGTTTGCAAAAGGCCTGGGGGCTGTTTGGCAAGGAACTAGATGGACTGATGAACGAAATGAATGAGGAGTTGGTGGCTTGAGTGAATTGCCGAAGGGTTGGGCGCGCGAGCCTCTGGAGAAGCTTATCCGCCCGAGGAGCGAGCGTGTTTCGCCAGCACATAGCCCAAATGCTCCATATATTGGGTTGGAGCATGTGCAAGCTCATACAAATACGATCCTTGGGACAGTACCTGCATCAACCATGTCAAGTAGCTCAGCGAGCTTCGAGGCTGGCGACGTTTTGTACGGTCGTATGCGCCCGTACCTGAATAAAGTCGTTAGGCCAAAGTTTGCAGGACTGGCTTCTGCTGAGTTCATCGTCTTTCCAGAATCGGAAGTGTTTGATTCTAATTTCCTATTGAGTCGAATGTCGACATCCGATTTTGTTGAGTTCGCCTGCAGCCAATATGAAGGCGATAGACCACGAGTGAAATACGATGCCCTGGGAAAGTTTGCGATAGATCTTCCACCCCGCGCCGAACAAACCCGAATTGTGGCCAAGCTCGAAGAGCTTCTTTCGGACCTTGATGAAGGTCTGGACGAACTCAAGGCCGCGCAGAAGAAGCTCAAGCAATACCGCCAGTCGCTGCTGAAAGCCGCCGTGGAGGGTACGCTCACCGCTGAGTGGCGCGAAGAGCAGCGAGCACAGAACTCTCTGCGAGAGACCGGCGCACAGTTGCTGGCGCGCATCCTCACTGAGCGTCGCACCCGCTGGGAAGCCAAGCAGCTCGAAAAATTCAAGAATCAAGGCAAAACCCCGCCCAAAGACTGGCAAAAGAAATATTCCAACCCGATGCAGGCGGATACCTCTGGTTTACCGGAGTTGCCGGAAGAGTGGGTGTGGGCGAGCGTGGATCAGCTGACTGAGTTCGTCACGAGCGGTTCGCGGGGCTGGGCCGAGTATTACTCAGAAACCGGTGCAACGTTTATTCGCTCCCAAAACATCAACCAGGACTGGTTGGATTTGTCAGATATCGCATTCGTGAATCCTCCGAAAGGATCGGAAGGCGGACGAACCCGAGTCCAGCAAGACGACGTTCTCCTGACAATTACGGGCGCCAATGTTGGGAAAGCAGCGCTCGTGGAAACGGAGATGAAAGAGGCCTACGTCAGCCAACATGTAGCATTGATCCGAGTTGTCGAACCAGAACTCGCAGAGCTTTTACATCTGTTCCTTATCTCAGACGCAGGGGGACGCGGCCAATTGAACAAGGAGGCCTATGGCGCAGGCAAACCTGGCTTGAATCTGCAGCAGGTTGCCGCCGTGTCGATACCGCTCGCAGGCCCATCCGAAATTCGTGCGCTGTTGAGTGCTGTAGCCGTTCAACTGCAAGCAGCAGGCGAGAGTGAAGCGGCGATCACTGCAGCTCTCAAACAATGCGCCGCCCAACGCCAAAACATCCTGCGCGCCGCCTTCGCAGGTCAATTGGTGCCGCAAAACCAGAACGACGAACCCGCCAGCGTGATGCTGCATCGCATTCGTGCTGAGCGGGCGGAGCGCGACAAGCTACCCAAGGTACGCAAGACCAAACAACAGAAGGAGATCGACGCCGTGGTGAGCAAGCTGATTGATGTGCTCGCCGAAGCGGGCGACTGGATTTCTGCGCAAGAAGCTTTCCGTCGCTGCGGTGTAGCCGATGGTGCGCTGACATCTCGGATTGAAGAGCTCTATGCCGAGCTGCGAGCCTTGGACAAGGCGGGGCGGCTGGCCGTTGAAGCGGTTACAGATGAGCAGGGCCGCAAGCTCCACGACCGTTTGAAGCTATTGGCAAACTAACCATGCGCCTCGATAAGCTCACCATCGGCAGCGCGAAAGACAGCCCGACCCACCAGTTTAAGAACTTGAAAAACGTCACCATCGATTTCGAGGAGGATCACTGGGTCACGGTAGTAATTGGCTGGAACGGCACTGGTAAATCGAACGTGCTAGAAGCGCTAGCTCTCATCTTCAGAGATTTGATTGCTAAGAAGCGCAGCCCCGTCTTTGCCTTTAAGTTGGCATACCGCATGGGTTCAGGCGAGAGCCTGCGCCACATTCAAATTGATGCCGACCCGGACCGCAAGAGGGATGCTTTTCTTATTCGCGTCGCTGATGCCAGGCAAATCAAGCAGCGCGACTTGGGCCATAGCGTCTTTGACTTTGAAGGCGATGCTGACAAGTCACCACAGGGTGAGTCTATCAAGCTCACTGCCTTCTTGAGTGCGAATAACGAGTACTTGCCACGCTACGTGTTCAGCTACTACTCGGGTGAGAGCCCGCGTATGTATGAGGTTTTTCGTCCTTACCTGGAGACCTATTACAAGGATCTTCTAGATTCGGAGACTGACCCAGCGCCAAAGCGACTCTTCTATGCTTTGCCTGTCCACAGCCAGTTTGTTCTTCTTGCATTCCTGATCCGGCCTGACCAGAAAGTGAAAGATTTTTTGGCGGCGGAACTTGGTATTGATCCAGATAATGGGATCGAGTCCGTTCTTTTTGTCTTGCGTGACCCGCCTTGGAGTTCGAAAGAGGGAGACCCTAGATTCTGGTACGCAAGAGGATTGGTTCAGCGGTTCTTAGATCGGCTGATGAAGGTGGCGCTGGCGCCGATCACAATCAAAAGGAAGTTGAAGAAGTCCATATGGAACAAAAACACATCTGAGCGTGAATATAAATACCTGTATATAAAGGATGTGGAGTCGCTGAGAGATCTTGTAGGTAGTCAGCCAGCAAATGAGTTCTTTCGTGACTTGGAAAGTACCTACGTCTCCGAATTGATCGAGGAGGTGCGCATCCGCGTGCGTCTGAAGAAAAACGACGGCAGCGTGACGTTTCGTGAGCTCAGCGAGGGTGAACAGCAGTTGCTGACGGTGTTAGGCTTGCTGCGCTTTACCGCTGAAGATGAAAGCCTGTTCTTGCTGGATGAACCCGACACGCACTTGAATCCACGGTGGTGTGTGGACTACCTCAACTACCTGAAATCATTTGTCGGGCAGAACAGTGACGGCCAAGATAACAGCCATATCGTGCTGACGACTCACAACCCCTTGGCCATTGCAGAACTGGTCAAGGAACAAGTTCAAATACTGTACCGCGAAACAGACAACCGCACGGTGCGCGCGGAGAACCCGGCCGTCGACCCTAAAGGCATGGGCTTCGCTGGCATCGTAACCAGCGATATGTTCGGCTTGGGCACCAGCTTGGACAAAGCCACTAATGACGACCTGTTGGCATTGCATCAACTCGCCACCCAGCAGCAGCCTCTCAGCGAGGCTGAACGGAAGAAGTTGATAGACATCCGCCAGCGGCTAGAAGGTCTGGACTTCAACTTCGCTTCGCGTGACCGGTTGGAGCAAGAGTATCTTCGTGCAAGATTTGATTTGGCTGCAGATGGCGATATCGAGGGTGCCGTTGTCACGCCAGATAACAAACAAAAGGCTCTCGATGCCTTAGTGCAAAGCCTGCTGCGCAGTTTGCAGGAGGGGCAGAATTGAGGTTCATTCTGATTCCATTGCCACCTCATTTGCCCGCGCGCTGGCCCAAAATCTACTCCAGAAGAATAACGACGGTTGGGGCGTTGGCCTCGCATGATCTCCGCTCCGCTTACATCAAGAAGAACGGTAGCTGGGGCTTGCTCAAAAAGTGGCTCGCAAATGCCAGCGGAGAAAAGTGTTGGTACTGCGAAGCGAAAAGCGCGCGCGCGCCTTTTGATGTCGACCACTTTCGGCCCAAATTGGGCATTACAGTGGATGGGGTCAAGTTGGCTGATCATAACGGATACTTCTGGCTGGCTTATGAATGGTGGAACTTCCGCCTTTCGTGCCAACGGTGCAATCGTCCAGAGAAAGACGAGGGTGACACCCTGCATGGTAAAGCCAATGAGTTTCCGATTCAGGATGAGGCAAAGCGTTGCTCGCTACCCGCAGCCCCTTTGGATGCGGAGCTGCCTATGCTATTGGACCCGTGCGTGTTTGCTGACTGCGAACTGCTAGCCCACGGTATAGACGGCGAGGTCAAGCCAGTGGCTCCAACTGGAACTTGGGAATTCCAGCGTGCGCGGTATACGATTGACCGTCTTGGGTTCAATGAATGGAACAGCCCTGAGGACAAACGCAGTCGGTGGCAGACACTCGCCACGTTGCTTGCTGTCGTAGGCGATGCAGCCAATCCTGCCGTCATTGCTGAACTGAAAAAACATCTTTCCTCTGAACACGAATACGCGAGCTTTTTCCGATCTGCCATTGGCACACATCGCGATAAGGCTTGGGTGGAGTCACTTTTATGAATACCAACTCCCTCGTCCAGAAAGTCTGGAATTTCTGCCACACCCTGCGCGACGACGGCGTGGGCTATGGAGACTACCTGGAACAGCTCACTTACTTGCTTTTCCTGAAGCTGGCGCACGAATACGCGCAGGAGCCCTACAACCGCGATACTCACATCCCGAAGGGCTATGACTGGGCCAGTCTGACCTCCAAAGTGGGCGAACCGCTGGAAGCGCATTACCTGGCTACGCTGCACAAGCTGGGACAAGGGTCCGGCATGCTTGGCGCTATTTTCTTCAAGGCGCAGAACAAGATTCAAGACCCGGCCAAGCTTTCGCGTCTGGTACAGCTGATTGATGCCGAAAGCTGGATCAGCCTGGGGGCTGACACCAAGGGCGATCTGTATGAAGGCCTGCTGCAGAAGAACGCGGAAGACACCAAGAGCGGCGCGGGCCAATACTTCACACCACGCGCGCTCATCGAGGCGATTGTGGCCTGCGTGCGCCCCGAGCCGATGAAAACCATTGCGGATCCGGCCTGCGGCACAGGCGGTTTTTTCCTGGGAGCATACAACTGGTTGACGCGGCCCGGAGCCAAGCTCAACAAGTCACAAAAGGAATTCCTGCGCGACAAGACCTTCCACGGCAACGAGATTGTGCCAAACACCCGACGCATGTGTTTGATGAATCTTTTTTTGCACAACGTTGGCGAGTTGGATGGTGAGCCCTTAGTGGCGCGTTCAGATGCGTTGATCACTGAGCCCAAATTGAAAGTGGATTACGTGCTGGCCAACCCGCCCTTCGGCAAGAAGAGCAGCATGACCATCACCAATGAAGAGGGCGAGGAAGACAAAGAGGCGCTGACCTACGAGCGGCAGGATTTCTGGGAAACCACGTCGAACAAGCAGCTTAACTTCTTGCAGCACATCGTTAGCATGCTGAAGGTGGACGGCAAAGCCGCTGTGGTGTTACCCGACAACGTGCTGTTTGAAGGCGGCGCAGGCGAAAAGATCCGCAAGAAGTTGCTGGAGAACTGCGATGTACACACGGTGCTACGCCTGCCCACGGGCATCTTTTATGCCCAGGGCGTGAAAGCGAACGTGGTGTTCTTCGACAGCGCGCCCAAAGACGGGCGTGTGCACACCAAGGGCGTCTGGTTCTTCGACCTGCGCACCAACAAACACTTCACGCTGAAGACGCGCACGCTGAAGCTGGACGACCTGCAAGATTTCATCACCTGCTACCACCCAGAAAACCGTTTTGAGCGGCAGGAAACCGAACGCTTCAGGTACTTTAGCTACGAAGACTTAATCAGCCGCGACAAGGCCAGTCTAGATATTTTCTGGCTGAAAGACGATAGCCTAGACAACTTGGATGACCTGCCGCCACCGGATGTATTGCAGCAAGAGATCATTGATCATCTCGAAGCGGCTCTACTCGCGTTTCGTGAGGTTTCTTTGAGTTTGCCGCGATCTGAAGTGATTGATTGAATCTGATGATGGCGTAGTGTTAAAGGGGGAACTTCTCCGGAGTTATATACCTGTCAGAGGCCCTTCTATGGGCTCTGGGTTGTAGCTGCACTCGGCGTTGGATTACCAGATATCTAAATAACCGGCCATGCTTGAGCGTGGCCGTGCGCAGCTAACATTACATACAAACGCTCGCCGCCGTAACGGTTGATGCCTGATTCGTTTCCCTGCAAACCTTGGCTTATATCGCCAAAACCTTCGATCCAGCGATCTTTGATCACGCCGATCGGAGGGTTCCCCCGCTTTTGGGCTAGCGCTTTAATACGGCGGCGCTCGACAGGGCGGAGTAGTTAGCCAAATTGCTGATCTCAATGCCCTACCATATTCATACCCATGACTTTTCTAAACGAAGAGCGAGCAGTCGCAATGTTAGGAGGTAGTAATACCGCGTTGCGTTGCTGCGTCGCGCTAGGCGCTTCTCAAGGAACCAAGTCACATGCTTCTTCTGCCAAACCCAGGGCGTTTCTCGCTGCCAGCGCTCTGCAATCTCAGCCTGGATGATCTTCGCCTGTCGCACATGGCGTTGCCGAGTTGCGTGTGAGCCCTTCAGCACCGCAGCCAAGAACAGCTCCATATCGAATACCTTATTCATCTGCGACCTCCTACATAGGCAGCGACCACATCTATCCGAGCATGCCCCAGCTCATAGCTAATTTGCCGTCGTGCCTCACGATCAAGGCTCCTATCTACCTGGCGACACTGGCCACCGTTGATAGGCGCGCGGTGTTGGGTGATTTGCTCATAGCGCTCACATGCGTACGCCGCTCGTAACTCATGGAAGCCTTTCAGCTTGTGTGCATGCAGGATGTCCCGCGCAGGGCGGATGAACTCTTGCAGGACATTCAGATAGGTTTGATGGGGTGCGATCAGGTTGCGACTACCCAAAGGCGACACTTGCCGTGCAAACTCAAGGGCGCCTCGAACATGGTCGTTCACCGCAATCCAACGTGGCGCCGAGGCGCCGGCGCGGCCGCCTTTGGTGCCGTCCTGAATGTTAATCCTGCCTAGGCCGTTAGCCTCACGGCTCAGCCGTGGCAAATCGGCTAGGATGGCCTCACGCAAGCGCATGCCGGTGGCTCGGGCCAACAGAACGATTGCAGCGGCCCGTAGCTGATGATTGCGGCAAAGCGCATCGACAATCTGCTTAACCTGTCTGCGGTCTTGGCCCTGCGGTACTGAGTGGCGAATCCCGGTGCGTTGCATTCCCAACGCCTTGCTCGGACTGGGTAATTTCACACACTGATCACCGCGCAGCGCCGCCATTGTCCTGTTAACGCTGGATAGGCGGTTTTGTGCGGTGCTGATGGCGAGGCTATCGCACTCAACCGCATCGCGCAGATACGCCGCATAGTCCGCCAATACCTTCCGATCAATCAGCCGCGCATCATTGATACCGGGCCCTTGTTCGGAGCGACACCACTTCACGAATGCCTGCCACCGATCACAGTGCGCTTTGACCGTGCCGTAATGACCGCCACCGGACATGTCTTTCAGCGCTTGCGGTCCCGCGTAGCTCAACTGCCTGCCATAGCCGAAATTACGGCCATCGCGTCTACCCACCAATGCCATGTCGAATCACCTCATCGCCAGTTCTCCGATCCTCGCCCCACGTCATCCCGCCAAGAATGTTGAGTGTTATCAGGGATCAAGGCCCCTGCGACCTGTGGGGAATGTCCGCTACGCGGGACTGGCGGCTCCTTACGTCCGGGAGCAAGGGCATCTCATGATCTGGCCTCCTGAGCACCGTTACCGGTGGGCGGGTGGAGGCAGCGCTGGCTGACGAGACCTGCGCCTGAAGATCCTGAGCCATGTGCAGGCAGCAATGCGATGACCGGGGCATGCCTGACTGTCAGTCAGGTGCAGTCCATTCCGTGGTCTGCGGCACCATCATCTACAAGGCTGTTGCTGGTGACATCGGCGTTTGTCACGCCGATTGTCACGAGGGGGAATGCCGCAAAGCCATGTACGATAAGGGCTGCAGCAGTGTTAGAAGTGCCCGTCTCTTTCCATAGAAAGAGACGGGCACAGGTTGGCGCAATAGTCGGCCAAGCGGATAGGTTGCTGCAGGGCAGCTGGGTACGGTGTATTGGCGCACGAGCGCCGTATGTGTAAGAGCATCCATCACATGGGCAGTGACCGGGCGAGCTGCCGAATGCTAATCGCCCTTGGGGAGAACCACCGCGAGAGCGGTGTGACCTTTAAGGTTCGGGTCACCTGGGGTGCTGTCATCGACAGCGTTTGCACAGCCAGTTCTACGCCTGTGGATAAACCCGGTCAAGGGACGAAATTCAGCGCTCTTGGGGACGTGAAAAGCGGTTATCCATCGGTGGAATTCCGTGGTAAAACCCGGACAACGTCGTGGCTTATAGCTCTTCAAAGTGAGGTCCATCCAAACAGGGCGGCTTTGCAGCCCTGTTTGGATGGACCCGCGCTGAGAAGCGGATAAGCGAGGCTGCTCGCCCTGAATCTTGAACGCTCAGTTGTTGCTGCGGTTATTGCGCCTGCATAGCGCTAGCGTATCGGCACCACGTTCTTGTCTCTGACTTGGCCGTATGCTGAGGCAAGGAGACTGCCGGTGGCGGCTTTCTGAATGTACTCACTCCACCAAGCCATCATGGGACGCCGGCGCTCGATGTAGTCGGCTCGGTTGTAGGCGCTGCGCACCTCATCCTTGTCGACATGCGCCAGTGCGACCTCAATGAGCTCCGGGTCCCAGCCATGTTCATTCAAGATGGTGCTCGCCATCGAGCGCATGCCGTGGCTGACCAACCGATCCTGGAAGCCCATACGTTTCAACGCCATGTTGGCCGTTTGGCTATTGGCGTGGGTGCGTGGATTTCTGTCTGCCGGGAAGACGTATTCGCGATGGCCGCTGTGAGTCTTCAGTGACTCCAATAGTGCGACAGCATGATCACTCAACGGGATGCTGTGTGGGCGGCGCTTCTTCATACGCTCCGGTGGGATCGTCCAGACACGCCTTTCAAAGTCGATGTCTGCCCAGCGAGTCGTCGCCGCCTCGGCGGGGCGAGTCATGGTGTGCAACTGCCATTCGATCAGGCAGCGGGTGGTGCGTTTGATGCTGGCGTTCGCGATCTCCAGCATGAGCTCCGGGAGCTCTTCGGGTGGAAGCGCAGCCATGTTCTCTTTCTTGGGCTTCTTGAATACTGCCCTGATGCCGCTGAGTGGGTTGGCGAAGATCAGGCCGGAATTTACGCCGTAGGTCATGATCTCGTTAAGCCGTTGGCTAAGACGCTTCACCGTTTCTAGGCTGCCTTTCGCTTCGATAGGACGAAGCAACCCAATCACCATCGGCGCGGTGATTTTCGCCAGTGGTGTCGTCCTCAAGTCGGGGAGCACATGCAGTGTGAGCGAACGCCAAAAAATGTCCTCCGCGTAGGCCGGGGTGACCGAGTCTTTCTTGAGCTGGAACCAGGCGGTGGCCACGTTCTCGAAGGTGTGTTCCGTTTCTGCGCGCTTGGCCTCATTCAACGTATTGCGTTGCACCTTCGGATCGATGCCTTGGGCGAGCAACTCGCGGGCTTCGACTGCCTTCTTTCGTGCGTTCGCCAGTGACAGTTAGGGGTAGGTCCCAAAGCCGATGTTGATGCGCTTCTTGGTCACTGGTTCGCGGTAATTGAAGTTCCACAACAACGAGCCGTTGCTGCGTACTCGTAGCTGCAAACCATCACCGTCAGTGAGGACGTAATCCTTGGACGCGGATTTGACTCCCTTGAGCTGTCGATCGGAGAGGCGGAGGTTTTGAGCAGGCATGAGATTCTCCTCAGCACTGACTCGGTGTTCCAAAGATTATCACCGGGTGAGGTGGAATACCGCCTGGAATACCCGGACGGCTGGAACTCAAAAACTCTCAAAAGACCGCAAAAGCGCTGGAGGCCGCGTATTTACTGGATCGCAGACACAAAAAAAGACGTCCTAAGACGTCTTCTCTGTCAGATTTGGTGGAGCCGGGGGGATTTGAACCCCCGTCCGCCAGTACTCCGCTTTCGGGCCTACATGCTTAGCCGTGTCTATTAAGTTAACCCTCAGCGACCCGACGGGCAGGGTGCTTTGGGCGAGCTGTGTAAGTTTTAGCCGATTCGTCCACAGCGTACTGCACGGCGATCCTGTTCTGTATGACAATCATTTTGGGTTTACAGGCATCCCCTGATGATTGCTGGAGCCGAAGCTACCAGAAGGAAGGCTAGCGCCGCTTACGCAGCGAGAGCTTGTTCCCCGTAGGTTTCGTCATTGGCAACTATAGAAAGTTGCAACAGTGGATTTACGACTTCTGTTACCAAGTCGGCATGCCCCTAGAGTTTCATCACCGGCGTCGAATCCTAATCGGCCCCAATTCTGCTGCTCTAGCAGTCAGGCTGCGGAGTGTACCCGAATCAATGGGATACGTCGACTCCGGGCCTCAAGCCGCGTCACCACGCCAGCCCAAAGGCTGGCTGCAGTGCTCGTAGCGCCTTACTTGGCGTTGCCGCCGTCGGAGCCGTCGCCGCCGGTTTTGAGGGTGGTGATTTCTTTTGTGGTGAGCTCGATGCACTTCTTGTCATCACCGGCTTTTTGCGCAGCGGTGGCAGCGGTCAAGGTTTTTTCCAGTTCGTCTTTGGTGTCTGCGCTCATGTTGGTGCTCGTGGATGTATGAGCATCCTTCAGCGTTTGCAGGTTGGCGCCACACAGGTCGTCGGCAGCGAATACCGGGGAACCCAACAGTGCAGCGGTAAGAAACAGACCAGTCAGTGCTGTGCGCTTCATGTGTATCTCCTTGAGCCTGTTGACTCGGTGTGGCCGCTCAATCGGGGCCGATCTCCGAGATGGAGGAATAAGCGCCTGTCGTGTGTGGCGCTTAAAGAGATGGACTGTCGGTCAACGCAGGGGTTCTATTTATTTTGCGAATGCTGGGAAAAAGCCATGTTGCAACATGTTTCAGCGAAATGGGGCGAACGTCGCCCCATTTGTGTGCATCAAGCGGTTCTTGGTCGGGTGACGCGATCCACGAGGTAGACCAGACCGTGGTAGTCGATCCCGCCATGCTGCGAGAGGCCGATCTCGCAGGTGCGGCTGGTTGAGATGCCTTCGGTGCAGTACTGAACCGCGTCTTTCAGGGTGCGTAGCGAGTGGGCGTTGAGCTCAGGTGTGGTGAAGCCTTTGTCACCCGCAAACCCGCAGCAGTGGATGCCTTCAGGGATGACCACGTTGACGCTGCAAAGGCGGGCGAGTTCGATCAGCGCGTGGCTCTCTCCCAGGTGTTGAGTGCTGCAGGTGACGTGGACGGCGATGGCTTCCTGTTGCGGCGTGAATTCCAGTTTGTCGAGCAGGTGCGTGCGGATGAAGCGCACGGGGTCGTAGAGGTCGAGCCGGGTGTCTTTCAGATCTTGGACCAGCCTTAGTGTGCATGGGCTGGTGTCGCAATAGATGGGGTCGAGGCCGCCACGGCTGGCTTTGGTCAGCGCGGCGAGCAGTTGTTGGCGCTTCTCTTCGGCTTGGTCGGGATAACCTTTCGACGCGAACGGCTGCCCACAGCAGAGGCTGTCCTGATCGTCCGGGAAGATCACTTGGTAGCCCGCTTTCTCCAGCAGACCGCGTGTTTTGTCCATCAGCGACATTTGCTCGTGGTCGGTTGCGGCAGGGCCCATGACGCGGGAGACACAGGCGGCGAGGTACACCACGCGAGGGCGCTGATCTTCCACGGGCGGGGTGAAGCGAATGGCGTTTTCCGGCTGCGGCATGGCGGGGGTCCATTGCGGGACGCGACCCGACGACGCCTTGGTCAGCGCGGCAGAAACTTTCGCCAGCCGTGGCGCCCCCAGCAGCATGCGCGCCCCGTTGGCAGCATGCAGCGTGAAGCGTGCGCCCTTCAGTGCGGTGGTGAAGTGCTCGGCCAGCCAGCCAGCGGTTTTGCCGTGAGTCGCTTCTTGGGCTCGCAACTTTTTCACCAGCTCGCCAGTGTTAATGCCCACCGGGCAACGTTGCGCGCACAAGCCGGTCGCGGCGCAGGTGTCGATGCCTTGGTAGTGGTAATCGCGCTCCAATTCGGTGGTGTCGGTGCCTGCGCGTTTTTTTGCCTGAATGTCGCGCCACATGACGATGCGCTGGCGCGGGCTGAGGGTCAGTCCTTTGGACGGACAGACCGGTTCGCAGAAGCCGCACTCGATGCATTTGTCGACGATTTCATCGGCAGCGGGCATGGGCTTGAGGTGCTTGAGGTGAATCTGCGGGTCTTCGCTGAGCACGACGTCCGGGTTGAGAATGCCGTTAGGGTCGAGCAGCCGTTTGAGTTGCCACATCAATTGGTAGGCGTCGCTGCCCCACTCCAGCTCGACGAAGGGCGCCATGTTGCGCCCAGTGCCGTGTTCGGCCTTGAGCGAGCCGTTGAATTCGACGGCAACGAGTTGCGTGACGTCGTCCATGAACGCCGAATAACGGGCCACTTCCTGAGGGTCGTTGAAACCTTGGGTGAAGACAAAATGCAGGTTGCCCTCCAGCGCATGGCCGAAGAGGATCGCCTCGTCGTAATGGTGTTTGTCGAACAACTCGATCAGCCGACGCACGCCAATGGCCAGTTGCTCGACGGGGAAGGTCACGTCCTCGATGATCACGGTGGTGCCGGTTTCACGCACGGCGCCGACGGCAGGAAACGTGTCTTTGCGGATCGCCCACAGCCGGGCGTTTTCGACAGGGTCTTCGGTGAAATCGACCTGCTTCTCGACCGGGAAATGAGCGATGGACGCCATGATCTGCGCCAGTTGTTCGTGCAGCAGAGGCTGTGTCGCGGTCCGGGCTTCGATGAGCAAGGCGCAGGCGTTTTCCGACAGCTCGCGCACGAACGGCGGCATCCCCGGTTTGTTTTGCACTGAGCGCATGCTGCGTCGGTCGAGCAATTCGACGGCGGACACTGGCTGGGTTTTCAGGACCGTCACGGCGTTGCAGCAGGTTTCCACATCCGGAAACACAATCAGCGCCGAGGCTTTGTTCGGGTGATCGGGCACGGTGTCGTAGGTGACCGCGCTGATGAACCCCAGCGTGCCTTCGGAACCGACCAGCAGGTGGCTCAGAATATCCAGTGGCTCCTCGAAATCGACCAGAGCGTTAAGCGATAAGCCGGTGGTGTTTTTCAGGCGGTATTTGTGGCGAATCCTGGCGGCCAATTCAGTGTTGGCGCGGGTCTCGCGGCCCAGTTCTGCGAGGCGTTCCAGCAGGTCGCCGTGGCTGGCGCGGAAGGCCGCGATGCTCTGCGGGTCTTCGGTGTCGATACGCGTGCCATCCGCCAGCACCAGACGAATCCCGGCCAGCGTGTGATAGGTGTTTTGCGCGGTGCCGCAGCACATGCCGCTGGAATTGTTCGCGACGATGCCGCCGATTTTGGCGGCGTTGATCGAGGCTGGGTCCGGACCGATCTTGCGCCCGAACGGCGTCAGCCAGGCGTTGGCTTGCGCGCCGATTACGCCCGGTTGCAGGCGAATCTGCTCCCCTCGACCGCGGATTTCCCGGCCGTTCCAGTTATCGCCGAGCACCAGTAAGACGGAGTCGCTGATGGCCTGACCCGACAGGCTCGTGCCTGCTGCGCGAAAGGTGACAGGAACTCGGTCGACCTGCGCGAGCTTGAGCAGTGTCACGACTTCGTCTTCGGACTCGACGCGGATGACCAGCTTGGGAATCAGCCGATAAAAGCTGGCGTCGGTGCCGAAGGCCAGCGTCGACAGCGGGTCGTCGAACCGGCGTCCGGCAGGGATCAGGCGCTTCACATCGGCCAGGAAGGAGGCGGGGAGGCTCATGCGGTCTTCCTCATCTGCCGCGACGTCTGACGCGCCGCGTGCGTGGGCTGTATGGGTCGAAACTTACGAAATCAGCGATTCACGCACGAGGGACTCGCGGGTGATTTCACTGATGGATTTGGCGCCGGTCAGCACCATCGCGACACGCATCTCTTTTTCGAACAGGTCGAGCAGGTGCTTCACGCCCGCCTCACCGTGAGTGGCGAGGGCATAGAGGAAGGCGCGACCGATCAGCACAGTGTCGGCGCCAAGGGCGATCATGCGCACCACGTCGAGACCGCTGCGGATGCCGGAGTCGGCGAGGATCTTGATCTCGCCTTTCACCGCGTCGGCAATGGCAGGCAAGGCGCGGGCGCTGGAAAGCACGCCGTCGAGCTGGCGGCCTCCGTGGTTCGAGACGACGATGCCGTCGGCGCCGAATTTCACGGCGTCGCGGGCGTCTTCGGGGTCGAGAATGCCTTTGATGATCATCGGGCCGTCCCAGAATTCGCGAATCCATTCCAGGTCTTTCCACGAAATGGACGGGTCGAAGTTATTGCCCAGCCAGGCGATGTAGTCGGTGAGGCCGGTGGGGTTGCCGCGATAGGCTGAAACGTTGCCCAAGTCGTGAGGGCGGCCGTTGACGCCAACGTCCCACGCCCATTGCGGGTGAGTCATGGCTTGCAGCACGCGGCGGATCGGGCCGCTCTTGCCGCTCATGCCGGAATGCAGGTCGCGGTAGCGGGCGCCGGGGACGGGCATGTCCACTGTGAACACCAGCGTCTTGACCCCGGCGGCCTTGGCGCGCTCAAGGGCATT
The DNA here is from genome assembly GCF_038397775.1 of Pseudomonas sp. RC10. Lineage (NCBI taxonomy): Bacteria > Pseudomonadati > Pseudomonadota > Gammaproteobacteria > Pseudomonadales > Pseudomonadaceae > Pseudomonas > Pseudomonas bambusae. The sequence continues at coordinate 5,913,163 of NZ_CP151650.1, read as the reverse complement.
GCGCATGAAGCCCCGGTCTTTCAATACATAAAGCTGAAACCACATGGGGCGGTCGATGGCCGGGGCGACCTCTTCGATCGGGCACAGTGACACGGTGGACATCGTAAACGGGATGCCTTTGGCGGCAGCGGCACGTGCGGCCTGGACCTCGCCGCGACGGGCATACATGCCACAGAGGCCGATCGGTGCCAGCACCACTGGCATGCTCAGGGTTTCGTTGAACAGAGTGGTTTGCAGGCTCAGTTCGGACATGTTTTTCAGCACGCGCTGACGCAGTGCGATGCTCGCGAGGTCCGAAACGTTGTGCCGCAGGGTGTGTTCGGCGTAGGCCCCACCGTCGGCGTAGTGAAACAGGAAGGGCGGCAGCTTGCGCTGGGCAGCGGCGCGATAATCAGTAGCGGCAGAAATGATCATGGTGTCTCGCAACGTTGAGTGAGCGGAACTGCAACCGGGCGTGAGCCTCCACGCCCGGCGCTTTCTTCGTTAATGAACGAGCATGCCTGTGAACCAGTAAGCCTGAGCGTACGTGATGCAGCCGACGATGGCAGCGAAGAACAGGCTGTGCTTGAGGGTGAAACGGAACAGATCCGATTCCTTGCCCACCAGCCCGGTTGCCGCACACGCCACGGCGATGGATTGCGGGGAGATCATCTTCCCGGTCACGCCACCGCTGGAGTTCGCGGCCACCATCAGCACGTCACTCACGCCAACTTGGTGCGCGGTGGTGGCTTGCAGTGAGCCAAACAGTGCGTTGGACGAGGTGTCGGAGCCGGTCAGGAACACGCCAAGCCAGCCGAGGAACGGCGAGAAGAACGGGAACGCGGAGCCTGTGGCGGCCAACACCAGCGCCAAGGTCGTCGACATGCCGGAGTAGTTCATGACGAAGGCGAACGCCAGCACCATGCCGATGGAGACGATGGCCCAGCGCAGTTCGATCAGCGTTTCTTTAAAAGTGGTCAGACCAGTTTGAACGCCGATGCGCAGGACGATCATCGCCAGAATCGCGGAAATCAGAATCGCGCTGCCGGATGCCGCCAGCAAATCGAACTTGTACACGGCGGGCATGGCGGTCGGGTTTGCCACAATAGGCGCCATCTTCATGACCAGTTGGTCCAGGTGCGGAACCGGGAAGTTCATGGTCAACGCTTGCAGCGCGCCGCCAGCGGCGAAGAGTGCCTTGAAGGGTTTGAGTGTCCAGATCGTCACGACCACGGTCAGGATCAGGAACGGAGACCACGCCTTGAAAATCGTGCCGACTGAGTAAGGGGATTTGCGGGTCGTGCGTGGCTGACCGAAACCGCCGGGGCCGCCGCTCATCACCGCTGCGCCGCCGGCTGTGCTGGCGACTTGCGCATCACTGGCGTGGGCCGGTTGCCAGATTTTGAGGAAGAACGTCAGGGCGACCAGGCTGACCAGCGCCGAGGTGATGTCCGGCAGTTCAGGGCCGATGAAGTTGGACGTCAGGTACTGAGTGACCGCGAAGCTGCCGCCTGCCACCAGTGCTGCTGGCCAGGTTTCCTTCACGCCTTTGACGCCGTCCATCATGAACATCAACCAGAACGGTACGAACACCGACAGCAACGGCAATTGACGGCCTGCCATGGCGCCGATCTTGAACGCGTCAATGCCCGAGACTTGGCCCGCTACGATGATCGGAATCCCCAACGCGCCAAAAGCCACGGGCGCCGTGTTGGCGATCAGGCAAAGGCCCGCTGCATACAGCGGGTTCAGGCCCAGGCCGACGAGCAAGGCAGCGGTGATCGCTACAGGTGCACCGAAACCTGCGGCGCCTTCCAGAAAGGCGCCGAAGCAGAAACCGATGAGCAAGACCTGCAAGCGCTGGTCGTCGGTGATCGACATGACCGAACTGCGAATGATCTCGAATTGGCCGCTTTTAACGGTGAGTTTGTAGAGGAATACCGCCGCGATGATGATCCAGGCGATGGGCCACAGGCCGTACAGAAAGCCGTAGACCGCCGAAGCGATGGCCATGTCTGCGGGCATCTGGAAGCCGAAAATCGCAATCAGCACAGCCAGCAACAGGGTAATGGTGCCCGCGATGTGCCCTTTGAGCCGGAAGACGGCCAGTGCCAGAAAGAAGAATGCAATCGGAATGACTGCGACCAGCGCCGACAAGCCCAGGCTGCCGAGTGGTGTGTAGAGCTGTTGCCAGGTTTGCATGTGTGAGGCCCCTAGTTGTTTTTTGATTAGGCCCGGTGTCCATGTCTCACGTGCGCGGCTCCTGCAAGCGACGACTGTCGTCCTGCCGGTGCTGACGAACGAATCGCACAGCTCACCAGCTCAAGCCCTTCTCCGCCAGAACGGCTTGCAACGTATCGAAGGTCAGTCCGATGCGTCGGCATTGTAAATTGGTAATACCAATTTACAATGTCTTGGCGCTAGGTTAAAAGCCTTGGCATTGATGTGTCAATTTGTGACCGTAGAACTTTTGTAGCAGCTATCCCGGTTTTTTCCTGAAACGGTGATTTCTCCGACATCTGCCGGGTGAATGTCTGACTGCAATCGGCGAGAATGTGCGCCCCCGCTGGCATGTCGGACGGGGGCAGCTGGAGAGGTGGAGTGAGCGGTATGGGCTTTGATCAGGTGCGTCAGCGCCGATTGTCTGACGATATTGTCGAGCAACTCGAACGAATGATTCTCGAAGGCACGCTCAAGGCGGGTGGGCGTTTGCCTGCCGAACGCGCGTTGGCCGAGCAATTCGGCGTGTCTCGCCCGTCGCTGCGCGAGGCCATTCAGAAGCTCACCGCCAAAGGGTTGCTGGTCAGCCGGCAGGGCGGGGGCAATTACGTCGTCGAGAGTTTGGGTTCAACGTTCAGCGACCCTCTGCTCCATCTGCTGGAAAGCAGCACCGATGCGCAGCGTGATTTGCTAGAGTTTCGGCACACGCTGGAGGCGTCTTGCGCTTATTACGCGGCCGTTCGGGCGACGGACGTTGATCGCACGCGTCTGCGCGAGGCATTTGATGCGCTGCAGGATTGCTACAGCCGGGTCGATGAAGTCAGCCGTGCGGAAGAAGGCGCGGCGGATGCGAATTTTCATTTGGCTATCGCCGAGGCCAGCCACAATGCTGTTTTGCTGCACACCATTCGCGGGTTGTTCGACCTGCTCAAGCGTAACGTCGTGACCAACATCGGCGGGATGTACAAGCAACGCACCGAAACCCGCGACATGCTGATCACCCAGCACCGCGAGTTGTACCTGGCGATCATCGAAGGTCGAGCGGACGATGCCCGCGAGGTGTCGAGCCGTCATTTGCTGTACGTGCAGGAAGTGCTGGAAGAGGTGCGTCAGCAGGTGCAGCGCACGGCACGGGCTGAGCGGCGGAACGGGATTTGAGGCGCCGGATAACACTGTAGGAGCGAATTTATTCGCGAGACCGCCGCACAGGCGACAGATGTGTATCGGCTGTACCGACGAATCGCGAATGAATTCGCTCCTACAGGTGGTGCGTGTACGTCAGCCGGGCTGTGTGGGTCACCCGGAAAGACTCACTCTTCCTTGCCCTTGTTCCGCACCGCGCGTTGCAGCTCGCGATTGGAGTCGCGTTCACGCTCGGTGTCGCGCTTGTCGTATTCCTTCTTACCTTTACCCAAGGCGATTTCGCACTTGATCAAGTGCGCCTTCCAGTAAATCGAGAGGGCGACAGCGGTGTAGCCTTTTTGCGCGACGGAGGCATTGAGCCGTTCCAGCTCGCGCTTGTTGAGCAGCAGTTTACGGGTGCGTGTCGGGTCAGCGATGACGTGGGTGCTTGCAGTCGTCAGCGGTGTGATATGGCAGCCCATCAGCCATGCCTCACCGTCCTTGAGCAGCACGTAACTGTCTACCAGCTGCACCTTGGTGGCACGCAGGCTTTTTACTTCCCAACCGGCCAGGACCAGACCGGCCTCGAACTTGTGTTCGATGAAGTAATCGTGTCGCGCCTTCTTGTTCTGCGCGATGGTCCCTGTGGGGTGTTTCTTGAGCTTGGCCATAGGCGACGCATTATAGGGATCAACGGTGCTCTCGGCTATGGGGATGCTGTGTGCTTGAGCGCGTTGAGTGAATCCCGGACAATGCGCGATCTTTTTTGGGTGCGGGACGTGTCAACGATGTCGACGGACAAGGTTTCAGTCCATGGTAGCTGGGCGAGTCGCTGGGTTTTTATCCTGGCCGCAACCGGCTCTGCCGTGGGTTTGGGCAGTATATGGAAATTCCCCTACATGGTCGGCGTCTACGGCGGCGGTGCGTTCGTGCTGGTGTTCCTGGCGTGCATCGCGCTGATCGGCATTCCGGTGATGATGGCCGAGACCCTGATCGGTCGCCGCGCCCGGCAAAGTCCCGCCAACGCCTTGAAGGTGCTGGCGCGGGAGTCGGGCCACTCGGGTAAATGGTCTTGGGGCGCGTTCGCCGGGATGATCACCGCGCTACTGATTCTTTCTTTTTACAGTGTGGTGGGCGGCTGGTCGCTGGAGTACATCGTCGATGTGGGCAAGGGCGATTTTCAGTCGGTCACGCCCGATGGCGTTGGCGCGTTTTTCGGTGAGCTGATCGCCGATCCGTGGCGCATGGTGGCGTGGCACACGCTGTTCATGGTCCTGTCTGCGATCACTATCGCGAAGGGCGTGAATGCGGGGCTTGAGCGCAGTCTGCGCATCCTCATGCCGCTGCTGTTCGTGCTGATGGTGATCCTGTTGGGCTACAGCCTGACCACCGGGCATTTCATGGAAGGCGTGCATTTCATGTTCGACTTCAAGCCCGAGCAGATCATGGAAGGCTTGCTGCCAGCGATGGGGCACGCATTTTTCTCGCTGAGCGTGGGCGTCGGTTCGATCATGATTTACGGCGCCTACATGACCAAGGAAGCCTCGATCAGTGCAACCGTTGTGGGCGTGGCTCTGCTGGACACCTTCGTCTCGTTGCTGGCGGGTCTTGCTTTGTTTCCAATTGTTTTCGCGGCGGGCCTGAACCCGAGCGAGGGCCCAGGCTTGATGTTCGTCACCTTGCCTTACGCGTTTGGTAACGTAGCGTTCGGCACCGTGATGGGTGTGGTGTTCTTTATCCTCGTCGCGGTGGCGGCCTGGAGTTCGGCGATTTCGCTGCTGGAACCGATGGTCGCGTACCTCGTGGAACGCACTAAAGTGCGCCGTGGCTGGGTCACGTTCTGGCTGTCATTCATCTGCTGGTTCGTGGGACTGGGCACGGTGTTCTCGTTCAACATCTGGAAGCAGGCCAAATTTTTCGTGAACGAAGGCGGCGCGTTTCACCTCTACCAGTGGGGTGCGACGGCGGGCCTGGACTTCTTCGGCGTGATCGATTTCTTCACGTCGCGAATCATGCTGCCGCTGGGTGGTTTGTGCTTTGTGATCTTCGCAGGTTGGGTGATGGGCCGTGAGGCCGTGCGCGATGAATTGTCCGTGCGCAGTCCGGTCTTGTTCGCTCTGACGTTCTTTTTGATGCGCTATGTAGCGCCGATCGGCATTCTGATTGTGTTTGCCGCTCAGCTTTGGAAATGACGCTGACATGACTACGCATATTCAACGTTCGGCCCTGTTGCCCTATCCCGCACAGGCGCTGTACGACCTGGTCAACGATGTGGCTCGCTATTCGGAATTCCTGCCATGGTGTTCCGGCGCCACGGTGCTTGAGCAGAGCGACACGGCCATGCGCGCGCGGGTTGAAGTCGCCAAGGGTGGCTTGAGCCAGCATTTCGTGACGCGCAATACGTTGACGCCGGGGCAGGGCATCGAGATGAACCTTGAAGAAGGGCCGTTCAGTCAATTGCATGGCGTCTGGACCTTCAAGGCCCTCAATGAGAAGGCCTGCAAGATCAGCCTCGACCTGTCCTTCGATTACTCCGGTTCCATCGTGCGCGCGACGCTTGGCCCTCTGTTCAATCAGGCGGCGAACACGCTGGTCGATGCGTTTTGCCAGCGCGCCAAAGAGTTGTATGGCTGAGCCAATGATTCGCGTCGAAGTGGTGTATGCCACTGCCGAACGTCAGGCGTTGATCGCGCTTGAGGTGCCTGCGGGGACGACAGTGTTTGGAGCGGTCGAGGCGTCGGGGATCGCCGAGCAGTTCGTCGGGCTGGACGTGACCCACTGCCCGATGGGCCTTTTCGGCAAGGTGGTCAGCGATCCTCAAACGCGACAGCTGGAAGAGGGTGATCGGGTCGAGATCTACCGTCCTTTGCTCGCTGACCCAAAAGAGGTGCGTCGTTTACGTGCCGAGAAGGCGGCGAAGGCGAAAAAAGAGCAGAAATCGATTTAAGTTTTGCATCGCCCCGATTCGTCAGACGTAAAAAAGCCCGGCATTGCCGGGCTTTTTTGTACCGCCGTTTTGAGTCCGGCGGTAAGGATCAGCGTGGATTGGTGTCCAGCGGTTCCTGAGTCGGGACGGGCACGGTCTCGACCTTGTCGACGTCGTTCTGGATCTGTTCCAGCAGGGAGCCAGGCTTCGGCGGCTCTTCTTTCTTCGGCTGATCGCCCGTGTTTTCGGGGGTGACGTTGGTGTCGCTCGGCTTTCCGAGGATCGCTTCGTCGCGAGACACGCCTGGCTTGAAGTCGCCAGAAAGGCTCGCCAGTTGATCGCTACCATTGAAGATCAGGCTGATGCGCTCCTGTTGGCGTTCACCGCCACCGGGCTGCAAGCTGTACAGATAGTCCCAGCGATCAGGGTGGAAGGTGTCGGTCAACAAGGGGTTGCCCATGATAAACCGTACTTGCCGTCGGGTCATTCCGGGGCGCAACTGGTCTATCATGTCTTGCGTGACGACATTGCCCTGTTGGATGTCGATTTTATAAACCCCGGGGAATGAACAACCGGCGAGTGCGAGCAGTCCCACGAAGGTGAAACTGGTTAGCAAGAGCTTGGTGTTTTGCATCGGTGGGCGACTTCCACTATCTTGGCTGGGACAACGTAAACCCCGATCATACCTGCATTAAGAGAAGCTGCGAAGCAGCGTCTGCGAGAAAGCTGACCATGGTTGAAAATAGCGAACTACGCAAAGCTGGACTTAAAGTGACTCTGCCACGGGTCAAGATCCTTCAAATGCTCGATTCTGCAGAGCAGCGCCACATGAGCGCGGAGGACGTCTACAAGGCACTGATGGAGGCCAACGAAGACGTCGGTCTGGCGACGGTTTACCGTGTTTTGACTCAGTTCGAAGCAGCCGGATTGGTGGTTCGCCACAACTTCGACGGCGGTCACGCCGTGTTCGAACTGGCCGACGGAGGCCACCACGACCATATGGTCAATGTGGAATCCGGCGAGGTGATCGAATTCTTCGACGAAGAAATCGAGAAGCTGCAAAAAGCCATTGTGGTCAAACACGGCTTCGAGCTGGTGGATCACAATCTGGTGCTCTACGTACGCAAGAAAAAAGCGTAAGTTTTTTTCGGATACAAAGACAAAGGCGACCTTGGGGTCGCCTTTGTTGTTTTCGGGTTCGATGCCGATAGTAAACACGGCTTCGTGCTGGTCCCCTGTGGGAGCGAATGAATTCGCTCCCACAGGGATTGCATTGCCAACAGAGGCGCCTCACCGGCAGGAAATCGTGCCGTCTATATCAAGACTTCGACGCGACCACCATTTTCTTCGCATGGGCCAACGACTCTTTCGTCAGGTCGATCCCGCCCAGCATCCTCGCTACTTCCTCCACCCGCTCGTTCTTGCTGAGCTTGGAAACCGCCGTACGCGTGACCGCTTCATCGCGAACCTTGTGCACGAACAGGTGCTGATGCCCCTGCGCCGCCACTTGCGGCAAGTGCGTCACGGTCATGACCTGCCCGCGCTCACCCAAGCGACGCAGCAGTTGCCCGACAATCTCAGCCGTAGGGCCACCGATACCCACATCGACTTCGTCGAACACCAGCGTCGGCACCCTTGAGGTTTGAGCCGTGATGACCTGAATCGCCAGGCTGATCCGCGACAGTTCGCCACCCGACGCGACCTTCGCCAACGCCTTGAGGGGCTGGCCGGGGTTTGCGCTGACCAGCAATTCCACTTGCTCCAGACCGTTAGGTGACAGCTCTTTGTCGGCGTTGGTCTTGAGCTCGATGTTGAAGCGGCCGCCCGGCATGCCCAGTCGTTGAATCTCATGCTCGACCGCATGGGCGAGTTCAGGCGCTGCGCGATGACGCAGGTCGCTCAGCTCGCGCGCTTTCTCTTGGTAATGACGGGCGTAAGAACCCAGTTCATGTTCGAGTCGCTCAATTGCCTCGTCATTGGCGTTAAGCGTTTCGATCTCATCCAGCAGCTTTTGATGCAGCGCAGGCACCTCGGTGGGTTGCACGCGGTGTTTCCTGGCCAGCGTGTAGATCGTGTCCAGACGTTCTTCAATCTGTTGCAGGCGTGCCGGATCGGCTTCGAAACGATCGAGGAAACGATTGATTTCGCCTACCGCTTCTTCGACCTGAATCTGCGCGCTGGAGAGCAGGTTGGTCGCCTCGTTCAGCGCATCAGGGGAGTTGTTCACGCTGGTCAAACGATTCAGGCTGGCGGTCAGGGCATTCAGTGCGTTGCCCGAATCGCTTTCGCTGCACAGCTCGACCACCTGACGACAAATGCCCAGCAAGCTTTCGGCGTTGGTCAGGGTCGTGTGTTCCTGTTCCAGCTGTTCCAGCTCGTTCTCGCCCAGGCTCAAGCCTTCAAGCTCTTCAAGCTGATAACTCAGTAGCTGGTGCTTGGCGCGCTGTTCATCGCCGGAATTGGCAAGGCGTTCCAGCTCATGACGCGTTTGGCGCCAGCGCTGTGCCGCAAGCTGAACCTGCCGCGCCAGATCGGTAGCGCCCGCGTATTCGTCCAACAGCCGACGGTGCGTATCAGTTTTCAGCAGCGATTGATGTTCATGTTGGCTGTGAATATCGATGAGCAATTCGCCCAACGCCTTGAGGTCGCCTTGAGGGCAGGGCGTACCGTTTATATAAGAGCGTGAGCGGCCTTCAGCGGTGATGACCCGGCGCAAAATACACGGCCCGTCGGTTTCCAGATCGCGCTCGGACAGCCAGACGCGAGCTTCCGGAATATCGGAAACGTCGAACGTGGCCAAAATGTCGGCCTTATCAGCGCCCGGTCTAACAACGCCGCTGTCGGCACGATCCCCGAGCGTCAGGCCCAGTGCGTCGAGCATGATCGACTTGCCGGCACCGGTTTCCCCGGTGATCACACTCATGCCGCGATCCAGTTCGAGGTCGAGGTGTTCCACGATGGCGTAGTTATGTATGGACAGGTGCACCAACATTAGGGCGGCTCCCAAGCGATTTGTCTGGTTATTTATACAGTGTTTTGCTTTGGGCTGACAATGCCCGGTCTTAGCTCGATTTCGCAGGTCCTCCCGAATTTTTAGCACCGATGCTCTGATTTGACAGGTTGAAACGCGATGTGAGTCATGTCGGAAGATTTGTAGGGTTATTCACCTTCTCCTTCGCTCAAAGCCCTTGAAGCCGAAAATTCTGGCCCCATATAGCCGGGCAGAAGCGTGAGTTAGGCTCACGGCCGTTATTGGAGGAGAGAACTATGGCTGACGAACAGAACCCGGATATGCAGGCTCAGGATCAAGCTGCCGACGCAGCGCACTCCGGCGAAGATTTGGCAACCCGCGTGCAAGTGCTGGAAGAGCAACTGGCCACGGCGAAGGACCAGTCTCTGCGTGTCGCTGCGGATCTGCAAAACGTCCGCCGTCGTGCAGAGCAAGACGTCGAGAAAGCCCACAAATTCGCGCTGGAGAAATTCGCCACCGATTTGCTGCCGATCGTCGACAGCCTGGAGCGTGGCCTGGATCTGTCCAACCCGGACGACGAAAACATTCGTCCAATGCGTGAAGGCATCGAGTTGACGCTGAAAATGTTCGGCGACACCCTCAAGCGCTACCAGCTGGAAGCCATCGATCCGCACGGCCAGCCGTTCAACGCCGAGCATCATCAGGCGATGGCGATGCAGGAAAGCGCGGACGTCGAGCCGAACAGCGTGCTCAAAGTGTTTCAGAAAGGTTATCAGCTCAACGGTCGCCTGCTGCGTCCGGCCATGGTCGTGGTCAGCAAAGCGCCGTCGCCTGTTGCACCGTCAATTGACGAGCAGGCTTGAAATCAGCTGAGTGGGCCCCATCTAAGGGCCATGGTTTAAAGAATTACCGCAATTTGTAAACGCAGTTGCGGCAACCAAATTCAAGTTTCGGGAGAGTCAAACATGGGCAAGATTATCGGCATCGACCTGGGGACCACCAACTCCTGCGTCTCGGTTCTGGAAAACGGCGTCGCCAAGGTTATCGAAAACGCTGAAGGCGCGCGTACCACCCCTTCGATCATCGCGTACGCCAACGACGGCGAAACGCTGGTCGGCCAGTCGGCCAAGCGTCAGGCGGTCACCAACCCGCACAACACCCTGTACGCGGTAAAGCGTCTGATCGGTCGCAAGTTCGACGAAGAAGTCGTTCAGAAAGACATCGGCATGGTTCCCTACAAGATCGCCAAGGCTGACAACGGCGACGCGTGGGTTTCGGTCAACGACAAGAAGATGTCGCCTCCTCAGATTTCCGCTGAAATCCTGAAGAAGATGAAAAAGACCGCTGAAGACTACCTCGGCGAGTCCGTCACCGAAGCGGTCATCACTGTTCCTGCCTACTTCAACGATAGCCAGCGCCAGGCCACCAAAGACGCCGGCCGCATCGCGGGCCTGGACGTAAAACGCATCATCAACGAACCGACCGCCGCTGCTCTGGCGTACGGTATGGACAAAGCCAAGGGCGACCACACTGTCATCGTTTATGACCTGGGTGGCGGTACCTTCGACGTGTCGGTCATCGAGATCGCTGAAGTCGACGGCGAGCACCAGTTTGAAGTGTTGGCCACCAACGGCGACACCTTCCTGGGTGGTGAGGACTTCGACATTCGTCTGATCGACTACCTCGTTGACGAATTCAAGAAAGAAAGCGGCATGAACCTCAAAGGTGACCCGCTGGCGATGCAGCGTCTGAAAGAAGCTGCCGAGAAGGCCAAGATCGAGCTGTCCTCCAGCCAGTCCACCGACGTCAACCTGCCGTATATCACTGCAGACGCGACAGGTCCGAAGCACCTGAACGTGAAGATCTCCCGCGCCAAGCTGGAATCGCTGGTTGAAGACCTGGTTGCCCGCACCATCGAGCCTTGCCGCATCGCGTTGAAAGACTCCGGTATCGACATCGGTGCGATCAACGACGTGATCCTGGTCGGCGGTCAGACCCGTATGCCGCTGGTTCAGCAGAAAGTGACCGAATTCTTCGGTAAAGAAGCCCGTAAGGACGTCAACCCTGACGAAGCCGTTGCCATGGGTGCTGCGATTCAAGGTGCGGTACTGGCCGGCGACGTGAAAGACGTTCTGCTGCTGGACGTCAGCCCGCTGACCCTGGGTATTGAAACCATGGGTGGCGTGATGACTGCGCTGATCGAGAAAAACACCACGATTCCTACCAAGAAATCGCAAGTGTTCTCGACCGCCGACGACAACCAGAGCGCCGTGACCATTCACGTGCTGCAAGGTGAGCGCAAGCAGGCTGCATCGAACAAGTCCCTGGGCAAGTTCGACCTGGCCGAGATTCCACCGGCGCCACGTGGCGTGCCTCAGATCGAAGTGACCTTCGACATCGACGCCAACGGCATCCTGCACGTCGGCGCGAAAGACAAGGCCACGGGCAAGACTCAGTCGATCGTGATCAAGGCCAACTCGGGTCTGTCGGATGAAGAAATCCAGCAGATGATCCGCGACGCTGAGGCGAACTCGGAAGCGGACAAGAAGTTCGAAGAGCTGGCCGCGGCCCGCAACCAGGGTGATGCACTGGTTCACTCGACTCGCAAGATGGTCGCTGACGCAGGTGACAAGGTCACTGAAGAAGAGAAGACCGCGATCGAAGCTGCTGTGGTTGCCCTGGAAGCTGCTGTGAAAGGCGACGACAAGGCTGCCATCGACGCCAAGGTCGAAGAGCTGTCGAAAGTCTCTGCTCCAGTGGCGCAGAAAATGTACGCCGAGCAGGCTGAAAAGCCGGAAGCTGGCGCGCAGGCGGCCCAGGAAGAGCACAAGGCTGACGACGTGGTCGATGCCGAGTTCGAAGAAGTCAAAGACCAGAAGTGATGATTGAGGTGAGCCGTCATAAAAAGACGTCAGTTCACTTGATCATCGGTTGACCGCTCTTGAGTGGTCGCTGGTAGGATGTCGCCGCGCGGGAGCTTGCTCCCGCGTTGGCGTGTCTGGAACACCCGAAATTTCAGGGCTCGCGCACTTCGATTCGCGGGCCCCGTGGCAAAGCCGGATGCTCCTGCAAACCGGCTTGTTCTGCCGCTTTACCCGGTCGATCGAAGGCCGTTGAACCAAGACCAGGATCGTTGAATTGACGTGAGTTGGGTCCGGGCCTGAAAGGGGCTCAACGAGTTCGGCAAACTCAGGAGGGTTATGTCGGACGTCCTCAAGAGTGCAGAAAACTTATGTCAAAGCGTGACTATTACGAAGTATTGGGGGTGGAGCGCGGCTCCAGCGAGGCGGACCTGAAAAAGGCGTACCGTCGTCTCGCGATGAAATATCACCCTGACCGCAATCCGGGCGACAAGGCCTCGGAAGATTCTTTCAAGGAAGCCAACGAGGCTTACGAAGTGCTGTCCGATGCCAGCAAGCGCGCGGCCTATGACCAGTACGGTCATGCCGGTGTCGATCAGGGCATGGGTGGCGGCGGTTTCGGCGGCGGCGGCGCGAACTTCTCCGACATTTTCGGCGATGTGTTCAGCGACTTCTTCGGTGGCGGTCGTGCGGGCGGTGGCCGTGGCGGTGCCCAGCGTGGCAGTGACCTGCGTTACACCCTCGAACTGAATCTCGAAGAAGCCGTGCGTGGCACCACCGTCAGCATTCGCGTGCCGACTTTGGTCAATTGCAAACCGTGTGATGGCAGCGGTGCGAAGAAAGGCTCCTCGCCTGTCACGTGTCCAACTTGCGGCGGCATCGGCCAGGTGCGTATGCAGCAGGGCTTCTTCTCTGTTCAACAGACCTGCCCGCGTTGCCACGGCAACGGCAAGATCATCTCCGACCCTTGCGACTCCTGCCACGGCGAAGGCCGTGTCGAAGAGTACAAGACGCTGTCGGTCAAGGTGCCAGCAGGCGTCGATACTGGCGACCGTATTCGTCTGTCGGGCGAAGGCGAGGCGGGTGTTCAGGGTGGGCCTACGGGTGACCTCTACGTTGTGATCAACGTGCGCGAGCACGCGATTTTCCAGCGCGACGGCAAGCACCTGTATTGCGAAGTGCCGATCAGCTTCACCGACGCGGCATTGGGCGGCGAGCTGGAAGTGCCGACGCTGGACGGTCGCGTCAAATTGAAGATTCCGGAAGGCACCCAGACCGGCAAGCAATTCCGTCTGCGTGGCAAAGGCGTCGCGCCGGTGCGTGGCGGTGGTGCAGGCGATTTGATGTGCCGCGTAGCGGTGGAAACCCCGGTCAACCTGGGTCGTCGTCAGCGTGAACTGCTCGAAGAATTCCGTGCGTCGCTGGAGGGTGACAGCTCTCACTCACCGAAAGCCAGTGGCTGGTTCGAAGGCGTGAAGCGTTTCTTCGGCGATCTCTAAGGAGCAGGGCATGCGACGTATTGCTGTGATGGGCGCTGCCGGGCGCATGGGCAGGCATCTGGTCGAGGCCGTTCAGGAGCGCGCACCGCTTACCGGGTTGACGGCGGCCATCGTTCGTCCGGGCAGCACCATGATTGGTGCCGACGCGGGAGAGCTGGCTTCGCTGGGCCGAATCGGTGTGCAACTGACGGGCAATCTGGAGCAGGTCGCGGACGAGTTTGACGTCCTGATCGACTTCACGCTGCCAGACGTCATGCTGAAAAATCTCGCGTTTTGTCGCAAGGCTGGCAAGGCCATGGTCATCGGCACCACCGGATTGAACGCTGAGCAGAAACACGTGCTGAGCGAGGCGAGCCAAGAGATTCCGATCGTCTTCGCCTCCAATTTCAGCGTGGGTGTAAACCTGTCGTTCAAACTGCTGGACCTGGCTGCGCGGGTGATGGGTGACGACGCCGACATTGAAATCATCGAAGCGCATCACCGCAACAAGGTCGATGCGCCTTCGGGCACGGCGGTCAGCATGGGCGAGGTGGTTGCCAATGCGCTGGGGCGTGATCTGAACAAGGTCGCGGTCTATGGTCGTGAAGGGCACACAGGCGTTCGTGAGCGCGAGACCATTGGTTTCGCGACGGTGCGGGGCGGCGATGTGGTCGGAGATCACACCGTCCTGTTCGCCGCCGAAGGTGAGCGACTGGAGATTACGCACAAGGCTTCCAGTCGCATGACGTTCGCCAAGGGAGCCGTACGTGCAGCGCTCTGGCTCGATGGCAAGGCGCCGGGTCTGTACGACATGCAAGACGTGCTCGACCTGCGCTGATCGGTCGCGCCGATCTCGGCAACAATGCGGGCAGGAAGGGGGTTTTCCCTGTATCCTGCCCGCAGTTTCACACCGCTACGCGATGTCCTGTCGCATTCCCCAGCCTTTAAGGCGTTTTAGCGGTGGATTAAAAAACACTTTTTCTGTAAGCTACAGCTTTAGTGTGTCCACTAAAAGCGCGCAGATAATTCGATGAAAAAAGCGGGGTGACGTGTCCAAACGTCATTCCGCTTTTTTACAACCTGCGATCGCCCTTTCAGGCTTTATTACGGGAGGTCTTCTTGACTAAGCCAGCCATACTCGCCCTTGCTGATGGCAGCATTTTTCGCGGCGAAGCCATTGGAGCCGACGGTCAAACCGTTGGTGAGGTGGTGTTCAACACCGCAATGACCGGCTATCAGGAAATCCTTACCGATCCTTCCTATGCCCAGCAAATCGTCACCCTGACCTACCCTCACATCGGCAACACTGGCACTACGCCGGAAGACGCCGAATCCGACCGCGTGTGGTCGGCGGGCCTGGTGATTCGTGACCTGCCACTGGTAGCGAGCAACTGGCGTAACAAGATGTCCCTGGCTGACTATCTGAAGGCCAACAACGTCGTTGCCATCGCCGGTATCGACACCCGCCGCCTGACCCGCATCCTGCGTGAGAAAGGCGCACAGAACGGCTGCATCATGGCCGGTGACAACATCTCCGAAGAAGCAGCCATCGCAGCGGCTCGTGGTTTCCCTGGCCTGAAGGGCATGGATCTGGCGAAAGTCGTCAGCACCCAGGAAAGCTATGAATGGCGCTCCAGTGTCTGGAGCCTGAAAACCGATAGCCATCCAGAGATCGCTGCAGCCGATTTGCCCTACAACGTTGTGGCTTACGACTACGGCGTCAAGACCAACATCCTGCGCATGCTGGTCGAGCGCGGCTGCCGCGTGACCGTGGTGCCTGCGCAAACCCCGGCCAGTGAAGTCCTCGCGCTCAATCCGGATGGCGTGTTCCTGTCCAACGGCCCCGGCGACCCCGAGCCTTGCGACTATGCGATTCAGGCGATCAAGGACGTGCTGCAGACCGAAGTTCCGGTGTTCGGCATCTGCCTGGGCCACCAGCTGCTGGCCTTGGCCTCCGGCGCCAAGACCGTCAAGATGGGGCATGGCCACCACGGTGCCAACCACCCGGTTCAGGACCTGGACACCGGTGTCGTCATGATCACCAGCCAGAACCACGGTTTTGCGGTAGACGAGGCGACCCTGCCGGGCAACGTCCGAGCGATTCACAAATCGCTGTTTGACGGCACCCTGCAAGGCATCGAGCGCACCGACAAGGACGCGTTCAGCTTCCAGGGCCACCCTGAGGCGAGCCCGGGCCCGAACGACGTCGCGCCGCTGTTTGATCGCTTCATCACTGCCATGGCCAAGCGCCGCTAAGCGGCTGACTGTCGACCATAGCGAGCAGGTGACTGCGGCGGGCCGGATCAAATCCGACAGCCCGCCTGGCACCTGAGAATGTTCAAGACGGCTTGCCGACTGACACAGGATTCGAGTGACAACCCATGCCAAAACGTACAGACATTAAAAGCATCCTGATTCTTGGTGCTGGCCCGATCGTGATCGGCCAGGCTTGTGAATTCGACTACTCCGGCGCCCAGGCCTGTAAAGCCCTGCGCGAAGAGGGTTACCGCGTCATCCTGGTGAACTCCAACCCGGCCACCATCATGACTGACCCGTCCATGGCCGACGCGACCTACATCGAGCCGATCAAATGGGCAACCGTTGCCAAGATCATCGAGAAAGAGCGTCCGGACGCACTGCTGCCGACCATGGGTGGCCAAACCGCACTGAACTGCGCACTGGACCTGGAGCGCGAGGGCGTTCTGGAGAAGTTCGGCGTAGAGATGATCGGTGCCAACGCTGACACCATCGACAAGGCAGAAGACCGTTCGCGCTTCGACAAAGCTATGAAGGCCATCGGTCTGGAATGCCCGCGTTCCGGTATTGCTCACACGATGGAAGAGGCCAATGCGGTCCTCGAAAAGCTCGGCTTCCCGTGCATCATCCGTCCGTCCTTCACCATGGGCGGCACTGGCGGCGGTATCGCGTACAACCGTGAAGAGTTCGAAGAAATCTGCGCCCGTGGTCTTGACCTGTCACCGACCAAAGAGCTGCTGATCGACGAATCCCTGATCGGCTGGAAAGAATATGAGATGGAAGTTGTCCGCGACAAAAAGGACAACTGCATCATCGTTTGCTCCATCGAAAACTTCGACCCGATGGGCGTGCACACCGGTGACTCGATCACCGTGGCGCCTGCGCAGACCCTGACCGACAAGGAATATCAGATCCTGCGTAACGCCTCGCTGGCAGTCTTGCGCGAGATCGGCGTTGAAACCGGCGGTTCCAACGTGCAATTCGGTATCTGCCCGGACACTGGCCGCATGGTCGTGATCGAGATGAACCCGCGGGTTTCCCGCTCGTCGGCTCTGGCCTCGAAGGCCACAGGTTTCCCGATCGCTAAAGTCGCCGCCAAGCTGGCCGTGGGTTACACCCTGGACGAACTGCAGAACGACATCACCGGCGGCAAAACCCCGGCGTCCTTCGAGCCGTCCATCGACTACGTCGTCACCAAGCTGCCACGCTTCGCCTTCGAGAAGTTCTCCAAGGCTGATGCGCGACTGACCACTCAGATGAAGTCGGTCGGTGAAGTCATGGCTATCGGCCGCACCTTCCAGGAATCCCTGCAGAAAGCCCTGCGCGGTCTGGAAGTGGGCGTCAGCGGTCTCGATCCAAAGCTGGACCTGACCGACCCCGAAAGCGCTAGCATCCTCAAGCGCGAACTGACCGTTCCGGGCGCCGAGCGCATCTGGTACGTCGCCGACGCATTCCGCGCTGGCATGACCGTTGAGCAAATCTTCGGCATGAACATGATCGACCCTTGGTTCCTGGTGCAGATCGAAGATCTGATCAAGGAAGAAGAGAAGGTCAAGACTATGGGCATGTCGGCCATCGATCGCGACGTAATGTTCCGTCTGAAGCGCAAAGGCTTCTCTGACGCACGTCTGGCCAAGCTGTTGGGTGTGACCGAGAAGAGCCTGCGCGCTCATCGTCACAAGCTCGAGATCTACCCGGTCTACAAGCGCGTCGATACTTGCGCCGCCGAGTTCGCGACCGACACCGCGTACATGTACTCCACGTACGAAGAAGAGTGCGAAGCCAACCCGTCGACGCGCGACAAGATCATGATCCTGGGCGGCGGTCCAAACCGTATCGGCCAAGGGATCGAATTCGACTACTGCTGCGTACACGCGGCATTGGCCCTGCGCGATGACGGGTATGAGACCATCATGGTCAACTGCAACCCGGAAACCGTATCGACCGACTACGACACCTCTGATCGCCTGTACTTCGAGCCAGTGACCCTGGAAGACGTGCTGGAAATTGTCCGCGTCGAGAAGCCGAAAGGTGTGATCGTCCAATACGGCGGCCAAACCCCGCTGAAACTGGCCCGCGCTCTGGAAGCTGCTGGCGTGCCGATCATCGGCACAAGCCCTGACGCCATCGACCGTGCGGAAGACCGCGAGCGCTTCCAGCAGATGGTTGAGCGTCTGAACCTGCGTCAGCCGCCAAACGCCACTGTGCGCAGCGAAGACGAAGCGATTCGTGCCGCCGCCAAGATCGGTTACCCACTGGTGGTTCGCCCGTCCTACGTACTGGGTGGCCGTGCGATGGAAATCGTTTACCAGGAAGACGAACTCAAGCGCTATCTGCGTGAAGCGGTTCAAGTGTCGAACGACAGTCCGGTGCTGTTGGACCACTTCCTGAACTGCGCCATCGAAATGGACGTGGATGCGGTCTGCGACGGCACTGACGTCGTGATCGGCGCAATCATGCAGCACATCGAGCAGGCCGGCGTTCACTCCGGTGACTCCGCGTGCTCGCTGCCGCCGTACTCGCTGCCTGCGCACATCCAGGACGAGATGCGTGAACAGGTCAAGAAAATGGCCCTGGAGCTGGGCGTTATCGGCCTCATGAACGTTCAGTTGGCGCTGCAGGGCGAAGACATCTACGTCATCGAAGTAAACCCGCGTGCTTCCCGTACCGTGCCGTTCGTGTCCAAGTGCATCGGTGTTTCCCTGGCAATGATCGCTGCGCGCGTGATGGCCGGCAAAACCCTGAAAGAACTGGGCTTCACCAAGGAAATCATTCCGAACTTCTACAGTGTGAAAGAGGCGGTATTCCCATTCGCCAAATTCCCTGGCGTTGACCCGATCCTTGGGCCAGAGATGAAGTCCACGGGCGAAGTCATGGGTGTCGGTGACACCTTCGGCGAAGCGTTCGCTAAAGCGCAAATGGGCGCCAGCGAAGTGTTGCCGACCGGCGGTACCGCGTTCATCAGCGTGCGTGACGACGACAAGCCTCTGGTGGCTGGCGTTGCTCGCAGTCTGATCGAGCTGGGCTTCGACGTTGTGGCAACCGCTGGCACTGCGCGTTTGATCGAGGCTGCTGGCCTGAAAGTGCGCCGCGTGAACAAAGTGACCGAGGGCCGTCCTCACGTGGTCGACATGATCAAGAACGACGAAGTCACCTTGATCATCAACACCACCGAAGGTCGTCAGTCGATCGCGGACTCCTATTCCATCCGTCGCAACGCCTTGCAGCACAAGATCTACTGCACCACCACCATTGCTGCGGGCGAGGCTATCTGTGAAGCGCTGAAGTTCGGCCCTGAAAAGACCGTACGTCGCTTGCAGGATCTACATGCAGGATTGAAGGCATGAGCATTACTAAATATCCGATGACCGTCCAGGGCGCCAAGGCCCTGGAAGACGAACACGCTCACCTCACCAAGGTCGTCCGTCCGAAGCTTAGCCAAGACATTGGCACGGCTCGCGAGCTGGGTGACCTGAAAGAAAATGCCGAATACCATGCTGCTCGCGAGCAGCAAGGCATGGTCGAGGCGCGTATCCGTGACATCGAAGGTCGCATGCAAAATGCCGTGATCATCGATGTCAGCACGATCGCCCATACTGGCAAGGTCATTTTCGGTACGACCGTGGAGCTTGCCAACGTTGAGACTGACGAGCAGGTGACTTACCAGATCGTGGGTGAGGACGAGGCCAACATCAAACTGGGCAAGATTTCAGTCGGTGCGCCGATTGCCCGGGCGATCATTGGCAAAGAAGAAGGCGATGTCGTTGCGATCAAAACACCGAGTGGTGTGATCGAGTACGAGATCGTTGAGGTCAAGCACATCTGACTTCGTGGCTCGCATGCCGCTCTCTTCAAGTGGCGTGCGGCAGAGGCAGGTGCCGTTCAGAGGCGCGCAGGTCGCGCCTCCTGACGGGTGTCGCCGTTACTTGTAACGGTGAATGTTGGACAGCTGTTTGTTAGGCTGCGGGTTCTTGCGGTAGATCAGCGCCATTTTGCCGATGGTCTGTACCAGTTCAGCACGACCTTGCTTGCACAGTTCTTCGATCACGGCGCGACGCTCGTCGCGGTCTTCCAGCTTGATCTGAACCTTGATCAGTTCATGATCGACCAAAGCGCGGTCCAGCTCGGCCAGGACGCCTTCGCTCAGGCCATTGCCGGCAACCATCAGAACCGGCTTCAGGTCATGTCCAATGGATTTGTATTGTTTCTTCTGCTCGTTATTGAGCGGCATAATCTGACCCTTTTCGTCTGATTCTGTAAAATTGGCGGGCATTTTACCCGAGGGGCCGTGGCTCCGCCCAGTTAATCACGACCCTTTCATCATCGAGGTGCCCCGTGGCGCAGCGTTCAAAGAGCAGCCAGAACTGGCTGAGAGAGCATTTCAACGACCCTTTCGTCAAGCAGGCGCAGAAGGATGGCTACCGCTCGCGGGCGAGTTACAAGCTTTTGGAGATCCAGGAAAAGGACCGTCTTATCCGTCCCGGCATGACCGTGGTCGATCTGGGCGCGGCGCCTGGGGGCTGGTCCCAGGTGACCAGTCGTCTGATTGGTGGTCAAGGTCGTTTGATTGCGTCCGACATTCTGGAAATGGACAGCATCCCCGACGTGACCTTCATTCAAGGGGATTTCACTGAGGATGCCGTGTTCAAACAAATCCTCGAAGCGATCGGTAATACGGAAGTAGACCTTGTGATTTCCGATATGGCCCCCAATATGAGTGGATTGAGCGCTGTGGATATGCCACGCGCCATGTTCCTTTGTGAGTTGGCGCTCGACCTGGCGGGTCGGGTTCTGCGTCCAGGTGGCGACTTTTTGATCAAAATCTTCCAGGGCGAAGGTTTTGATACCTACCACAAGGACGTTCGGAAAATGTTCGACAAGGTGCAGATGCGCAAACCCTCGTCGTCCCGTGACCGGTCGCGTGAACAGTACCTGCTGGGCCGTGGATTCAAGGGCGGTTATGAGGCCCCAAGCCAATTTGAGTGAAGGCAATAGCTTTTTTCAAATGGCTTTATTCATGAAGCGTAACGAACATCTTGTAGTCAAAGTTTCACAAAGGGTTACAGACGCCGCCTGCCACACCTGTAGGATCTGTAGTAAGTTAGGCCGGTGAATATCATGCGAGGCACGCTCCTGCGTGGAGCTTGCTTCAGAGGGTAGCTAATTGAACGATATGGCAAAGAATTTGATCCTGTGGTTGATCATCGCTGCGGTCCTGGTGACCGTGATGAACAACTTCTCCAGCCCGAACGAGCCGCAGACCCTCAACTACTCCGAGTTCATCCAGCAAGTGAAGGATGGCAAGGTCGAGAAAGTTGCCGTTGACGGTTACGTCATCACGGGCAAGCGCAGCGACGGTGACACCTTCAAGACCATTCGTCCGGCGATTCAGGACAACGGCCTGATCGGTGACCTTGTCGACAACAATGTCGTGATCGAAGGCAAGCAGCCTGAGCAGCAGAGCATCTGGACTCAGCTGCTTGTCGCGAGCTTCCCGATTCTCGTAATCATTGCTGTCTTCATGTTCTTCATGCGCCAGATGCAAGGCGGCGCGGGGGGCAAGGGAGGGCCGATGAGCTTCGGCAAGAGCAAGGCGCGCCTGCTCTCCGAAGATCAGGTCAAGACCACCCTGGCTGACGTCGCGGGTTGCGATGAGGCAAAAGAAGAAGTCGGCGAACTGGTTGAATTCCTGCGCGATCCGGGCAAATTCCAGCGCCTGGGCGGTCGTATTCCGCGCGGCGTGCTGATGGTGGGTCCACCGGGTACCGGTAAAACGCTGCTTGCCAAGGCGATTGCTGGCGAAGCGAAAGTGCCTTTCTTCACTATTTCCGGTTCTGACTTCGTTGAAATGTTCGTGGGTGTCGGTGCAAGCCGTGTTCGCGACATGTTCGAACAAGCCAAGAAACACGCGCCATGCATCATCTTCATCGACGAAATCGACGCCGTCGGTCGCCATCGCGGCGCTGGCATGGGCGGCGGTCACGATGAGCGTGAGCAGACTCTCAACCAGTTGCTGGTAGAGATGGACGGCTTCGAAATGAATGACGGCATCATCGTGATCGCCGCGACCAACCGTCCTGACGTACTCGACCCTGCGCTGCTGCGCCCGGGCCGTTTCGACCGTCAGGTCGTGGTTGGTCTGCCAGACATTCGCGGTCGTGAACAGATTCTGAAAGTGCACATGCGTAAGGTGCCGATGGGTGATGACGTCAATGCTGCCGTCATTGCTCGTGGTACGCCTGGCTTCTCCGGTGCAGACCTTGCCAACCTCGTCAACGAAGCCTCGCTGTTCGCGGCTCGCGTGGGCAAACGCATCGTCGAGATGAAAGAGTTCGAGCTGGCCAAAGACAAGATCATGATGGGCGCCGAGCGTAAATCGATGGTCATGTCCGAGAAAGAGAAGCAGAACACCGCTTATCACGAAGCCGGTCACGCCATCGTGGGTCGCGTCGTGCCTGAGCATGACCCGGTCTACAAGGTGTCGATCATTCCACGTGGTCGTGCATTGGGCGTCACGATGTTCCTTCCTGAAGAGGACCGTTACAGCCTGTCCAAGCGTGCGTTGATCAGCCAGATCTGCTCGCTCTATGGTGGTCGTATCGCGGAAGAGATGACGTTGGGCTTTGACGGCGTCACCACGGGTGCTTCGAACGACATCATGCGCGCCAGCCAAATTGCCCGGAACATGGTCACCAAATGGGGCCTGTCCGAGAAAATGGGCCCATTGATGTACTCCGAAGACGACGACGGCGGTTATCTGGGTCGTGGTGGTGGCGGTCAGAACTCCAGTCTTTCGGGTGAAACCGCTAAGATGATCGACTCTGAAGTGCGCAGTATCATTGACCAGTGCTACGGCACGGCGAAGCAAATCCTCACCGACAACCGCGACAAGCTGGATGCGATGGCGGATGCGCTGATGAAGTATGAAACCATCGATGCTGAGCAGATCGATGACATCATGGCGGGTCGCACGCCTCGCGAACCGCGCGATTGGACAGGGGGCACCGGCACTTCCGGGACGCCAACTGCACCCGTCGGTCCGCGTCCGGAAACACCGATCGGTGGTCCAGCTGCTGAACACTAAGGCCTGACATGACTTCTGCGCTGTACCCGACCCGGTTGCCTTGCGGCAACCGGGTTCTTGATTTATCCCGGACCCACGTCATGGGCATCCTCAATATCACCCCTGATTCGTTCTCTGACGGTGGTCGGTTCGCTCAGCGCGATCTTGCCCTCCGTCATGCGGAAGCTATGGTGGCGGCTGGTGCGACACTCATAGACGTCGGCGGAGAGTCCACACGTCCGGGTGCTGCTGCGGTTTCTGCCGACGAAGAGCTGAATCGTGTTGCACCGGTCGTCGAAGCCATCAGTCGTGAGCTTGATGTGGTCATCTCGGTCGACACCTCGACACCAGCGGTCATCCTTGAGACGGCTCGGCTGGGCGCGGGGCTCATCAACGATGTGCGCTCGCTGCGACGAGAAGGTGCGCTGGAGGCGGCTGTCGCGACTGGGCTGCCCGTATGCCTGATGCACATGCGCGGCGAACCAACGGACATGCAGGACGATCCTCGTTACGACGATCTCATCGGTGAGGTGACCGCCTTTCTCGGTGAGCGAATGGACGCCTGTGTCGCGGCGGGTATTCCTGCAGAGAAGATCATTCTCGATCCAGGCTACGGTTTTGCGAAGAATCTCGATCATAACCTGAGCCTGTTCAAACATATGGAGGCGCTGCATGTGCTGGGGCGGCCTCTGCTGGTGGGTGTGTCACGCAAGAGCATGATTGGCAAAGTGCTCGACAAGCCTGTTGATCAGCGACTCTACGGTGCACTGGCTCTGGCTGCGATGGCCATGATTCAAGGTGCAAGAATTTTACGCGTGCACGATGTTGCGGAAACTGTCGACGTGGTGCGGATGATTGCCGCTGTCGAATCGGCAAAATAAGAAGGTTGGAGCCCCCATGACCCAGAAAAAATACTTCGGAACCGACGGCATTCGCGGTCGTGTCGGTCAATTTCCGATCACTCCCGATTTCATGCTGCGGCTTGGTTGGGCAGCTGGCATGGCGTTCCGCAAAATGGGCGCTTGCCGGATTCTGGTCGGCAAAGACACCCGTATTTCGGGTTACATGTTCGAATCTGCCCTGGAGGCCGGGCTGTCAGCCGCGGGTGCAGATGTGATGCTGCTCGGTCCGATGCCAACGCCTGCCATCGCCTATCTGACGCGGACGTTCCACGCCGAGGCAGGGATAGTGATCAGCGCCTCGCACAACCCGCATCACGATAACGGCATCAAGTTTTTCTCGGGTCAGGGCACCAAGCTGCCAGACGAAATCGAGATGATGATCGAGGAATTGCTTGATACGCCGATGACCGTGGCTGAGTCAGAAAAGCTCGGCAAGGTGTCGCGTATCAACGACGCAGCTGGCCGTTACATCGAATTCTGCAAAAGCAGTGTGCCGACCAGTACTGACTTTGCCGGTCTGAAATTGGTGGTCGACTGTGCGCACGGGGCAACCTATAAAGTGGCGCCCAATGTCTTTCGAGAGTTGGGCGCGAAGGTCACCGTGCTGTCGGCGGCGCCGAACGGCCTGAACATCAATGATGATTGCGGTTCGACCCATATGGGCAATCTGCAAGCGGCGGTTGTCGCTGAGAAGGCGGATCTGGGGATCGGCTTCGACGGTGATGGTGATCGAGTGCTGATGGTTGATCACACCGGTGCGATCGTCGATGGTGACGAGCTGCTCTACATCATTGCCCGCGATCTGCATGAGCGCGGTCGCCTGCAAGGTGGCGTGGTCGGGACTTTGATGAGCAACCTGGGGCTTGAACTGGCCCTCGCGGATCTGAACATTCCGTTTGTGCGTGCCAATGTTGGCGACCGTTACGTCATCGCCGAACTGCTGGAGCGCAACTGGCAGGTGGGTGGCGAGAATTCCGGTCACGTCGTTTGCTTCCAGCACACCACCACGGGTGATGCGATCATTGCCGCGCTGCAGGTGCTGCTGGCGCTCAAGCGCACCGGGCAAAACCTCGCAGAATCGCGCCAGGGCGTGAGGAAGTGCCCTCAGGTATTGGTCAACGTGCGGTTCGAGGGTGGGAATGTCGATCCAGTCGAGCACCCGGCGGTCAAGGAGGCCTGTGAGCGCGTGACGGCGGCCATGGGTGGGCGTGGGCGCGTGTTGCTGCGCAAGTCCGGCACAGAGCCTTTGGTGCGTGTGATGGTCGAAGGCGAGGACGAAACGCTGGTTGCAGGCTACGCCGATGAACTGGCAAAACTGGTTGCTGAAGTTTGCGCCTGATTACGGCTTGCCAGTGTTGAAACTGTTGGGTAACATCTGCGCCCACTTTGACCGACGAGGTACAGCATGCGTCGCCCTATGGTAGCTGGTAACTGGAAAATGCACGGTACCTGCGCCAGCGTCGCTGAGCTGGTAGAAGGTCTGGCTAATATGGCCATTCCTGACAGTGTCGACGTTGCGGTATTCCCTTCAAGTCTGCACGTCAGCTTCGTTGTCGAGTGCTTTGAAGAGCATTCGATTTCTGTAGGTGCGCAGAACTGCGCGCACGAAGCGGGTCAGGGTGCACTGACCGGTGAGATTTCACCGACTCAGTTGCAGGATGCAGGTTGCAAGCTGGTGCTGGTAGGGCACTCGGAGCGTCGCCAGATCATGGGCGAGAGCAACGAAGTCCTGAACCGCAAGTTTGCAGCTGCGCAGGCAAGTGGCTTGACCCCGGTGCTGTGCATCGGTGAAACACTTGAGCAGCGTCAGGCTGGCAAAACGCTTGAAGTTGTCGGGCAACAGCTCGACAGCATCATCGAAGAGCTGGGCATCGATGCTTTCGCGAATGCGGTCATCGCTTACGAGCCGGTCTGGGCCATTGGTACCGGACTGACAGCCTCGCCGGAACAGGCGCAGGAAGTGCACGCAGCCATTCGTGCGCAGTTGGCAAAAGAGAATTCTGAAGTCGCGCAAGGTGTGCGTCTTCTATATGGCGGCAGCGTGAAGGCGGCCAATGCGGTCGAGCTGTTCAGCATGCCGGATATCGATGGGGGCCTCATTGGAGGCGCTTCCCTGAATGCAGATGAGTTCGGTGCGATCATTCGCGCCGCGGGAAACTGAAAAAATGCTGGAAACAGTCGTAGTCGTTCTTCATCTGCTGGGTGCGCTGGGCGTTGTTGCTCTGGTA
This sequence comes from Pseudomonas sp. RC10, assembly GCF_038397775.1. NCBI lineage: Bacteria > Pseudomonadati > Pseudomonadota > Gammaproteobacteria > Pseudomonadales > Pseudomonadaceae > Pseudomonas > Pseudomonas bambusae. Next base: position 5,887,157 of record NZ_CP151650.1, on the reverse strand, counting down.
TTGCTGCAGCAGGGTAAAGGTGCGGACGCTGGCGCGTCGTTCGGGGCAGGTGCATCAAATACTGTCTTCGGAGGCCAAGGTTCCTCTACCTTTCTTAGTAAGTTTACTGCTATACTTGCCGCCTGTTTCTTCATAACCAGCTTGGGGTTAGGTTACTTTGCTAAAGAGAAAGCTCACCAGCTGACTCAAGTAGGTTTGCCAGATCCAGCGGTGTTGGAAGTTAAACAAAAGCCGGCAGCAGATGATGTGCCGGTCCTGGAAGGACAACAGAAACCAGCCGCTGCTCCAGCTGATGTTCCTGCCGCTCCAGAACAGAAGTAACACAGGATTCGCAGTCGATATTGGGGCTGCAAAAAGAGTTGTAATGCCGAGGTGGTGGAATTGGTAGACACGCAACCTTGAGGTGGTTGTGCCCATAGGGTGTAGGGGTTCGAGTCCCCTTCTCGGTACCAATTAACAAGTCAGCCCGCAGTAGCGGGCTTTCTTGTAGGTGGATGTGTCGGATTGACCCAAATCGGGATCGGTCGTATACTTCCGCCCCAGCTTTGTCGCGGGGTGGAGCAGTCTGGTAGCTCGTCGGGCTCATAACCCGAAGGTCGTTGGTTCAAATCCAGCCCCCGCAACCAGTTTTAGCGGAGCCCCTTTTCAGGGGCTTTTTGTTAGCTGGACACTTTATTACGCCGCTGTTCAACGGCGTTTTTCATGAGATGGGCGCTTTGCCCATTTTTTATTTGCACAGCATGCACGAGGGGGTTCAGGTGTCGAGCAAGCTAGAACAGTTGCAGGCCTTGCTGGCCCCGGTGGTCGTGGCCCTTGGCTATGAATGCTGGGGTATCGAGTTTTCGGCCCAGGGTCGTCACTCAATGTTGCGCGTTTATATCGATAAAGAGGGCGGCGTGCTGGTGGACGATTGTGCCATCGTCAGCCGTCAGATCAGCGGTGTTCTGGACGTAGAAGATCCGATCAGCTCCGAATATACGCTCGAAGTTTCTTCTCCTGGCATGGAACGCCCGCTGTTCACGATTGAGCAGTTTGCAGCCTTTGCCGGGGAACAAGTGAAGATAAAGCTGCGCTCGCCCTTCGACGGTCGACGTAACTTTCAAGGCCTTCTCCGCGGGGTGGAGGAGCAGGATGTCGTGGTGCAAGTGGATACTCACGAATACCTGTTGCCGATCGATCTGATCGACAAAGCCAACATTATTCCCACGTTTGACTGAGACGCGGATCCCGCGGATCCAATGGCTTGCGAAAGGCGAGGCGTACGATGAGCAAAGAAGTACTGCTGGTTGTTGAGTCGGTATCCAATGAAAAAGGCGTACCGGCCGGTGTAATTTTTGAAGCGCTGGAAATCGCGTTGGCCACGGCCACTAAAAAGCGTTTTGAAGACGAAGTTGACCTGCGTGTGGAAATCAACCGCCACACGGGCGCTTACGAGACGTTCCGTCGCTGGACAGTCGTCGAAGAAGAAGACCTTGATGATCCGGCCATCGAAACCTGGCCGAGCAAGGTTGCCGAGACGCACCCCGGTGCGAACGTCGGCGATGTCGTAGAGGAAAAGATCGAGTCTATCGAGTTCGGCCGTATCGCTGCCCAGACTGCCAAGCAAGTCATTGTGCAGAAAGTACGCGAAGCCGAGCGCGCTCAAGTCGTGGACGCTTATCGTGAGCGTCTGGGCGAAATCATTTCCGGCACTGTTAAAAAAGTTACACGTGACAATGTCATCGTCGACTTAGGTAACAATGCCGAGGCGCTGCTGGCGCGTGAAGACATCATCTCCCGGGAAACTTTCCGCGTCGGTGTCCGCGTCCGTGCATTGCTCAAAGAGATCCGCACTGAAAACCGTGGTCCTCAGTTGATCCTGTCGCGTACTGCGCCAGAGATGCTGATCGAGCTGTTCCGGATTGAAGTACCGGAAATTGCCGAAGGTCTCATTGAGGTGATGGCTGCCTCTCGTGATCCTGGTTCGCGTGCAAAAATCGCAGTTCGCTCCAAGGACAAACGCATTGACCCGCAAGGCGCGTGCATCGGCATGCGTGGTTCGCGTGTCCAGGCTGTTTCCGGCGAGTTGGGCGGCGAGCGTGTGGATATTGTGCTCTGGGACGATAACCCGGCGCAGTTCGTCATCAACGCCATGTCGCCTGCCGAAGTGGCAGCGATCATCGTTGATGAAGACGCCCACGCCATGGACATCGCTGTCGGTGCGGACAACCTGGCCCAAGCGATTGGTCGCGGCGGCCAGAACGTGCGTCTGGCAAGCCAGTTGACTGGCTGGACCCTGAACGTGATGACCGAATCGGACATCCAGGCCAAGCAGCAAGCGGAAACCGGCGACATCCTGCGTAACTTCATCGAAGAGTTGGAAGTCGACGAAGAACTCGCGCAGGTTCTGGTGGACGAAGGCTTCACCAGCCTGGAAGAGATTGCCTACGTACCGTTGGAAGAAATGCTCAACATCGACGGCTTTGACGAAGACATCGTCAACGAGCTTCGTGCTCGCGCCAAGGATCGTTTGTTGACCAAAGCCATCGCTACTGAGGAAAAGCTGGCAGACGCCCATCCGGCCGAAGACCTGCTCTCGCTTGAGGGTATGGACAAGGATTTGGCGATGGAACTGGCGGTGCGCGGCGTAATTACCCGCGAAGACCTGGCCGAGCAGTCTATTGACGATCTGCTCGACATCGACGGCATTGACGATGATCGTGCCGGCAAGTTGATCATGGCCGCCCGAGCCCATTGGTTCGAGTAAGTAAATGCGGCCTGAGGAGAGAAGTGCATGACGCAAGTCACGGTGAAAGAACTGGCCAAAACGGTCGACACACCGGTAGAGCGCCTGTTACAGCAGATGCGTGAGGCAGGTCTGCCGCACACCGCCGCCGAGCAAGTTGTGACCGATAACGAAAAACAAGCCCTGTTGACGCACCTGAAAAGCGGCCACAAGGCTAAAGTGGAAGAACCGCGCAAGATCACTTTGCAGCGTAAAACCACCAGTACCCTGCGCGTTGCTGGCAGCAAAAGCATCAGCGTTGAAGTACGTAAAAAGAAAGTCTTCGTACAGCGTAGCCCGGAAGAAATCGAAGCCGAGCGCAAGCGCGAGCAGGAAGAGCGTCGTGCGGTAGAAAATGCCGCGCGTCAAAAGGCTGAAGAAGAAGCCCGTCAGCGTGCCGAAGAAGAAGCGCGCCGCCAGCCTGCTACTGCTCAGGAAACTGCTGACGCTGTTGCTGCTCCGGCGCCAGCAGCCGAAGCCGCTCCGCAAGTGGCTGCAGAGCCTGTTCAGGAAGCGCCTGTCGCTGCCCCTGCACCGGCTGCCGATATTCGCAAGCGCGAGGAGCCTCGTCGCCCTGATAAACCACGTGCCGACGATAACAATCGTCGTGGCGGCGGTGGCGATGGCGAGCGCAAAAACGCTCCGCATCGTGCTTCGGTCAAGGAAAAGGCGCCTGCGCCACGTGTCGCTCCTCGCACCACCGACGAAGAAAGCGATGGTTTCCGTCGTGGCGGTCGCGGCAAGGCGAAACTGAAGAAGCGCAACGCTCACGGCTTCCAGAACCCTACCGGTCCTGTGGTTCGTGAAGTGAAGATCGGCGAGACCATCACTGTGGGCGACCTCGCTCAACAGATGTCGGTCAAAGCTGCTGAAATCATCAAGTTCATGTTCAAGCTGGGCACGCCAGCCACCATCAACCAGGTTCTGGATCAGGAAACTGCCCAACTGGTCGCTGAAGAACTGGGCCACAAAGTGACCCTGGTCAGCGATACCGCCCTGGAAGATTCCCTGGCTGAGTCCCTGAAGTTCGAAGGTGAGACGGTTCCCCGTGCGCCGGTCGTGACCGTCATGGGTCACGTTGACCACGGTAAGACCTCGCTGCTCGACTACATCCGTCGTGCCAAGGTTGCCGCTGGCGAAGCCGGTGGTATCACCCAGCACATTGGTGCGTACCACGTTGAAACCGAGCGTGGCATGGTGACGTTCCTCGACACTCCGGGTCACGCCGCGTTTACCGCAATGCGTGCCCGTGGTGCCAAGGCGACCGACATCGTGATTCTGGTAGTTGCTGCCGACGACGGTGTCATGCCTCAAACCATCGAAGCCGTTCAGCATGCTGTCGCTGCTGGCGTTCCGTTGGTCGTGGCGGTCAACAAGATCGACAAGCCGGGTGCTGACCTGGACCGTATCCGCAGTGAACTGTCGGTTCATGGCGTAACGTCCGAAGAGTGGGGTGGTGATACCCCATTCGTACCGGTATCGGCGAAAGTCGGTACGGGTGTCGACGAACTGCTGGAAGCGGTTCTGCTTCAAGCTGAAGTTCTGGAACTGGTCGCTACGCCATCGGCCCCAGGTCGTGGTGTCGTGGTTGAATCGCGTCTGGACAAGGGCCGTGGTCCAGTGGCCACCGTTCTGGTTCAGGACGGTACGCTGCGTCAGGGCGACATGGTCCTGGTTGGCTCCAACTACGGTCGTGTCCGCGCCATGCTCGACGAGAACGGCAAATCCATCAAGGAAGCCGGTCCATCCATCCCTGTCGAGATTCTCGGCCTGGACGGTACACCGGACGCTGGCGACGAGATGAGCGTAGTTGCTGACGAGAAGAAAGCCCGTGAAGTGGCTCTGTTCCGTCAAGGCAAGTTCCGCGAAGTCAAGCTGGCCCGTGCTCACGCCGGCAAGCTGGAAAACATCTTCGAGAACATGGGTCAGGAAGAGAAGAAGACGCTCAACATCGTCCTCAAATCCGACGTCCGTGGCTCACTCGAAGCTTTGCAGGGCGCTTTGAATGGCCTGGGCAACGACGAAGTGCAAGTGCGTGTAGTGGGCGGCGGCGTCGGTGGTATCACCGAAAGCGACGCCAACCTGGCGCTGGCTTCCAACGCTGTTCTGTTCGGCTTCAACGTGCGTGCTGATGCTGGCGCGCGCAAGATCGTCGAGCAGGAAGGTCTGGACATGCGTTACTACAACGTCATCTACGACATCATCGAAGACGTCAAGAAAGCCCTTACTGGCATGCTTGGCAGCGACGTCCGGGAGAACATCCTGGGTATCGCCGAAGTTCGCGACGTGTTCCGCTCGCCGAAATTCGGTGCGATCGCCGGCTGCATGGTCATTGAAGGCGTTGTGTTCCGTAACCGTCCGATCCGTGTACTGCGTGAAGACATCGTTATCTTCGAAGGCGAGCTGGAATCCCTGCGCCGCTTCAAGGATGACGCTTCCGAAGTACGTGCCGGCATGGAATGCGGTATCGGCGTCAAGAGCTACAACGACGTCAAGGTCGGCGACAAGATCGAAGTCTTCGAGAAGGTCCAAGTGGCTCGCAGCCTCTAAATCGCGAGCTTCAGGAACTCTGGCGAACGTCGCATGAAAATGCTCAGCGCACATCATGGGTTCTAAACGCAACGCCCGGTCCGGCTTCTGCCAGGCCGGGCGTTTGCCGCTTTCAGACCGGACGGCTTTTGCCGGAGGTCAGTACAGGTAACAAGACATGGCAAAAGAATACAGCCGTACCCAACGTATCGGCGATCAGATGCAGCGCGAGCTGGCTCAACTGATCCGTCGTGAAGTCAAAGACCCGCGCGTAGGTCTGGTCACCATCACTGCTGTCGACGTCAGCCGTGATGTGGGCCACGCGAAGATTTTCATCACCGTGATGGGCCAGGACAACGCTGAAGACATCAGCCAGACCATCAAGGTCTTGAATTCCGCAGCGGGTTTCCTGCGCATGCAACTGGCGCGTGAAATGAAGCTGCGCAGCGTGCCTCAATTGCATTTCCACTACGACGAAAGCGTTGCCCGTGGCGCGCACCTGTCGGCGTTGATCGAGCGCGCGGTGGCCGAGGACGGTCAGCACGAACCTGCTGCCAAGCAAGACGGTTCGGAGGAATAACGGCGTGGCTCAGGTCAAGCGTATTCGCCGCAACGTCAGCGGCATCATCCTGCTCGACAAGCCGCTGGGTTTCACCTCCAACGCCGCCTTGCAGAAGGTGCGCTGGTTGCTCAATGCGGAAAAGGCCGGCCACACCGGTAGCCTCGATCCCCTTGCCACCGGCGTGCTGCCACTGTGCTTCGGAGAGGCGACCAAATTCTCCCAATACCTGCTCGATTCCGACAAGGGTTACGAAACCCTGATGCAGTTGGGCAAGACCACCACCACGGCGGACGCCGAAGGCGACGTGTTACAAACTCGTCCGGTGACCGTTGGTCGCTCCGATATCGAAGCTGTATTGCCTGATTTTCGTGGGCAAATCAGTCAGATACCGCCGATGTACTCTGCCCTCAAGCGTGATGGCCAGCCGTTGTACAAGTTGGCTCGCGCAGGGGAAGTGGTGGAGCGCGAACCGCGTTCTGTTACTATTGCGCGCCTGGAATTATTGGCGAGCGAAGGTGAGACCGCGCGACTGGCCGTTGACTGCAGCAAAGGCACCTATATCCGCACCCTCGTGGAAGATATCGGTGAAAAACTGGGCTGTGGCGCGTATGTTGCCGAGCTGCGTCGTACGCAAGCAGGGCCGTTCACACTGGCGCAGACTGTTACGCTGGAAGAGCTTGAAGCGGTTCACGCCGAAGGTGGTAACGAAGCGGTTGATCGTTTCCTGATGCCTTCCGACAGCGGTTTGCAGGATTGGCCTCTGCTGCAATTTTCCGAGCACAGTTCGTTTTACTGGCTGCACGGTCAGCCAGTCAGAGCCCCGGATGCGCCGAAGTTCGGCATGGTACGGGTGCAGGATCACGAAGGACGCTTCATCGGAATCGGTGAAGTGAGTGAAGACGGGCGGATTGCGCCGCGTCGTTTGATTCGGTCAGAGTGACCGAAACCCGTTGTGACAGGGTTTCCTGCACGGCGGTGAAGGGTGGCTGTTAACAGGCATGGTCACGCCTCATTTTTTAATACGAGAGTTTGCTCTCGGCCTGTTGAAATCGTCTCTCTGGAGCGGTTTCCTGATAAAAGGATTGCCTCATGGCTCTCAGCGTTGAAGAAAAATCTCAGATCGTAACCGACTACCAGCAAGCTGTTGGTGACACTGGTTCGCCAGAAGTGCAAGTTGCACTGCTGACCGCCAACATCAACAAACTGCAAGGTCACTTCAAGGCCAACGGTAAAGACCACCACTCCCGTCGTGGTCTGATCCGCATGGTAAACCAGCGTCGTAAGCTGCTGGACTACCTGAAAGGCAAAGACCTGAGCCGTTACAGCGCTCTGATCGGTCGCCTGGGTCTGCGTCGCTAATCAGCGATTGCGCTAGAGGTTGGTTGTCTGTCGTGCGTCAGAGGGTTTCCCGCTGGCGCATGGCAGGCTCCCAGCCTCAAGTTTTATCTGGATACATGTTTTATACGCTTGGCTGTACACCTGGACTGCCGCAGGGGCCGACTCCCCTCACTGCCCACGAATTCGCAAGAAACCAGTTCCCCCAAGAGCCACAAAGAAGGTAGGAAACCGTGAACCCGGTAATCAAGACGTTTCAATTCGGTCAATCGACCGTCACGCTGGAGACAGGCCGCATCGCCCGTCAGGCTTCTGGTGCAGTATTGGTCACCGTTGACGACGACGTCACCGTACTCGTGACTGTGGTCGGCGCCAAACAAGCTGACGCTGGCAAAGGCTTCTTCCCGCTGTCCGTTCACTACCAGGAAAAAACCTACGCTGCGGGCAAGATCCCTGGCGGTTTCTTCAAGCGTGAAGGCCGTCCCTCCGAGAAAGAAACACTGACGTCGCGTCTGATCGACCGTCCGATCCGCCCACTGTTTCCTGAAGGCTTCATGAACGAAGTGCAGGTTGTCTGCACCGTCGTTTCCACCAGCAAGAAAACCGATCCGGACATCGCTGCGATGATCGGTACTTCGGCTGCCCTCGCAATCTCCGGTATCCCGTTCGACGGCCCGATTGGCGCCGCTCGCGTGGCATTCCACGAAAGCACCGGCTATCTGCTGAACCCGACTTACGAGCAACTGAAAGCATCGAGCCTGGACATGGTCGTTGCCGGTACCGAAGAAGCGGTGCTGATGGTTGAATCCGAAGCCAAAGAGCTGACCGAAGACCAGATGCTGGGCGCGGTCCTTTTCGCACACGACGAATTCCAGTCGGTCATCAAGGCTGTCAAAGAGCTGGCCGCTGAAGCTGCCAAGCCAACCTGGACCTGGGCGCCTCAGCCAGAAGCCACTGCACTGCTGGGCGCTATCCGCTCCGAGTTCGGCGCTGCGATTTCCGAGGCTTACACCATCACCGTCAAGGCCGACCGTTACGCTCGCTTGGGCGAGTTGAAGGATCAGGTTGTCGCCAAGCTGGCCGTTGAGGAAGGCAGCCCGTCGGCTTCCGAAGTCAAAGCCGCTTTCGGTGAGATCGAATACCGCACCGTTCGCCAGAACATTGTTGATGGCAAACCGCGTATCGACGGCCGCGACACCCGCACCGTACGTCCGCTAAACATCGAAGTCGGCGTTCTGCCGAAGACTCACGGTTCTGCACTGTTCACCCGTGGCGAAACGCAGGCGCTGGTGGTAGCGACCCTGGGTACTGCCCGTGACGCACAACTGCTGGACACCCTGGAAGGCGAGAAAAAAGACCCGTTCATGCTGCACTACAACTTCCCTCCGTTCTCGGTGGGCGAGTGTGGTCGCATGGGTGGCGCTGGTCGTCGCGAAATCGGCCACGGCCGTCTGGCTCGCCGTTCGGTTCAGGCCATGCTGCCTGCTGCTGACGCGTTCCCGTACACCATCCGTGTCGTATCGGAAATCACCGAGTCCAACGGTTCCAGCTCCATGGCGTCGGTCTGCGGCGCTTCGCTGGCGCTGATGGACGCGGGTGTTCCGCTGAAGGCACCGGTTGCCGGTATCGCCATGGGTCTGGTTAAAGAAGGCGAGAAATTCGCTGTTCTGACCGACATCCTGGGTGACGAAGACCACCTCGGCGACATGGACTTCAAAGTGGCCGGTACCGCTAAAGGCGTTACCGCGCTGCAGATGGACATCAAGATCAAAGGCATCACCGAAGAGATCATGGAGATCGCCCTGGGCCAAGCCCTGGAAGCTCGCCTGAACATCCTCGGTCAGATGAACCAGATCATTGGCCAGTCGCGTCCTGAGCTGTCGGAAAACGCTCCGACCATGATTGCGATGAAGATCGACACCGACAAAATCCGTGACGTCATCGGCAAAGGCGGCGCGACCATTCGTGCCATCTGCGAAGAAACCAAGGCTTCGATCGACATTGAAGACGACGGCTCGATCAAAATCTTCGGCGAAACCAAGGAAGCGGCTGAAGCAGCACGTCAGCGCGTTCTGGGTATCACCGCAGAGGCAGAGATCGGCAAGATCTACGTCGGTAAGGTTGAGCGCATCGTCGACTTCGGCGCATTCGTCAACATCCTGCCTGGCAAAGACGGTCTGGTGCACATCTCGATGCTGAGCGATGCTCGCGTTGAAAAAGTCACCGACGTGTTGAAAGAAGGCCAGGAAGTCGAAGTGCTGGTACTGGACGTCGACAACCGCGGTCGCATCAAGCTGTCGATCAAAGACGTCGCTGCAGCCAAGGCATCGGGCGTTTAATCGCACGCTTCCCCTGCTGTAGAAAAAGGGCCCTTAGGGGCCCTTTTTTTTCGAGCGGAATTAAGGGCTTATGGCCCACAGCATCCGTTTTCACCCGCTTGGAACATGCATCTTGCAAGCGGAACTTTCTGTAAACGGGCAATCTGCACGATTCCCCGGGATCCACATTTTTTTAACCTGTTGATATTTATAGAAAAAAACGTCTTAAGAGGTTTGGCACAGCGCTTGCGATATACCAGTAACCCTGCTGCCAACGAGGTTGGCGCAGATTCTGAGAAAAACAGGAGTTACTCGTATGAAGAAGTTCGCTATCGCTGCTGCTACCGCCACTGCTCTGACTCTGACCCTGGCTAACGTAGCCATGGCTCAAACCTCTACTCAAGCTCCGATGATGGTTGCCGCTGGTGAAATGACCAAGGCAAAAGAAACGACCTCCGATACCTGGATCACCACCAAGGTCAAATCGGACCTGCTGACTGAAAAAGGCATTCCAGGCTCCGACATCAAGGTTGAGACCAACAAAGGTGTGGTTTCCCTGTCGTCCACCGTCGCTGTGACCGACGCGCAAAAGAAAACCGCTGTTGCGATCACCAAGAAAATCAAAGGCGTCAAAGCCGTTTCGGCTGATGGTCTGAAAGCCGAATAAAACGTTTCGAAGAACCGTACGAACGGACGATTGGCGGCCAGGGAGGTCGCCGGTTGATCGATTGAAGGTTCATGCGAAGGCCATACGGATGTGGCCATTACAAGCCCTGGTATTTATGCCGGGGCTTGTTCTATTCAGGGCCCACCCAGTTAGGGCCCACCAAGCCCGCGCGTAACCCCGCAAATGCGCTTGAGCGCACCTTTCACAACCGATCATTCCCCGACCCTGTCTCCAGACGCATTTCCTGCGTATATTTGTGTCCGGTCGGATACAACGCCGTTCCCAAGACCGCACCCGATCAAAACTTTCACCAGGATTTGCCATCCTTTCGTCGTCCTGACGGGGATGGGCCGTGGGCACCTTGACGTCCGCGATGCTGATTTGCGCTGCCCCCGATACCTCATAACAAGGCAAAACGTCGCAATGGATAATGTCCCAACTGCCCTCATGCGAGGGCTCCGGGCGGACCCTCCGCCCAGCGTGTGGTTGTGGCGCTCCGGCGCTGTGATGCTGACATTGGCCATCTTCCTTACGGACTGGCTCAGCTCGCTCGACGTCGCCATTGCCGTGCTTTATGTGACCGTCATCCTGATGTCCGAGGACCTGTTATCTAAAAGGGGGCTCGTCATTGCCACGGTCGGGTGTGGTGCGCTGACGTTGCTTGCTTACCTGTTGACCCATGGCCTTGAGTGGTCCCGCGGCACTGTGTGGCTGATACCGGCATTCGGGCGTTGCCTGGTCAGCCTCTGCGCCATTGCGATCACCGGGTTTCTGGCCCTGAAAAACAAAGCCTCCAAAGAGGCACTGCAAACGCAGGTTCGCTTGCTGCACCGCAGTGAAGTTCTGCTCGCGGGTGCTCAGCGTTTGAGCCTGACGGGCAGTATCGGCTTGAAGATGCCGAGCGCCGAAATGTGTTGGTCCGACGGCGCGCGGCGCATTTTCCAGGTGGATGAAGCGTTGAATCCCTCCTTGGAATACGTGTTCAGTCGCGTTCATCCAGAGGACATTCATGGCTTCAAACGCTTGATCCATGAGGCGTACGTTCAGCACGCCCCCGTCGATACCGAGTTTCGTCTGATCATGCCGGACGGCTCCTCCAAGTTCCTGCGAATGCTGGCTCAGCAGATCCATGACGCTTCCGGTGATTGTGAATACGTGGGCGCGTTGATGGATGTCACTGCGACCAAACTGGCTGAAGAAGCCCTGCACCGCTCCCAGGCTCAGTTGGCGCACGTCACCCGTGTGACGATGTTGGGGGAGATGGCGGCGTCTATCGCCCATGAGGTCAACCAGCCGCTGTCGGCGATGACCACCAATGCCGAGGCCGGGTTGCGTTGGCTCGATCGCGAAGTCCCGGATGTGGCAGAGGTGCGAAGTGCCATCGAGCGGATCAAGGGTGAGGCTCATCGCGCCAGCGAAGTCATCCGGCGTATTCGTGTTTTGTCACGCAAGACGGACCCCCGGCATGTCTCCACTAATTTGCAGGATGTCCTGGTCGAATCCATCGCGCTGGTGCGCAGGGAGCTCATGCGGCATCGCGTGATTCTCGACCTGAAGCCGGTGCAGGGGAGTGTGGAAGTCAAAGGGGACCGGGTGCAGTTGCAGCAGGTCATTATCAATCTGCTGATGAACGCCATGCAGGCCATGGCTGGCATGCATGGCAAGAACAGGACGCTGGCCGTGCACTTGACGGCTGCGCCACAAGGCGATGTTTTGCTCAGCATTCAAGACAACGGGCCGGGTATCTCGGCCGCGAACCTCTCCAGCTTGTTCATTCCGTTTTTCACCACCAAACCGGAAGGGATGGGCATGGGTTTGTCCATATGCCGTTCGATTATCGAAGCCCATGGCGGACGCATCTGGGTCGAAAGTGAGTTGGGGCACGGCGCGACGTTGAGTTTTTCGCTCCCCGCCAGTGAGCGCATTCGCTCATGAGTGCGGCTGAGATCACCCCGGTCGTTTTCGTCGTGGACGACGATCCTGCCATTCGGGCGGGGGTCGACAGTTTGTTGCGGTCCATGGGCATGCGGGTGCACACCTTCGCATCCGGGGCCGAGTTTCTGCAGCACACGTTCGAAGACGTGCCTTCTTGCCTCATTCTCGATGTGCGCCTGCAGGGCGAAAGCGGCCTGGATTTTCAGGTGCGGCTCACGGAAATGAAGGTGCCGCTGCCCATCGTCTTTGTCAGTGGGCACGGCGATATCGCCATGTCGGTCAAGGCGATGAAGGCCGGGGCGCTGGACTTTTTAGTGAAACCCTATCGCGAGCAGGACTTGCTCGATGCCGTGACGCTGGCGTTGCAGAAAGATGCCAGGCGGCGCGAGGCGGGCAAGACGAGCAGCCAGTTGCAGGCTCGCCATAAAACGCTGACGGCTCGGGAGCAGGAGGTCATGGCGCTGGCCGTCACGGGACTGATGAACAAGCAAATCGCTGCAGAGATCGGGCTGAGCGAAATCACCGTCAAGATTCACCGGGGGCATGCCATGAAAAAAATGCAGGCCCGGACGTTCGCCGATTTGGTAAGAATGTCGCAAGCCCTCGAAGGGCGCTGATTTCCGCAGCCTGAGTCGCATCAGCCGCCGTTCCTCGTAGCCTTTCAAAATGCCGATCTTTCCTCCGAACGGATAACCTCATACGTGAGTATGAGCGGGCCAACCTGATGGCTAATCGGCATTACTCATCAGCAGTGCTAATTTCCCCGCCGTTCCTGGAATCCGTTTTCAGGCCGCCATCAATTCGTCAACCCAATGCCTAAAGCGCACCTGGACGATAAGGGGATACGCACGTGCTTTTGAGGACAATCAGCATTGGAACCCGCGCAGCGATCGGGTTCGCGATCATCACGCTGGCCATGTTGTTCGTCGGCTTCTTCAGCCTGATGCAAATGGCCAGATTGGACAGCGCGACTAACCGGGTCAATGACATCTGGATGCCTGGCATCATCTCGGTTCAGAAGCTGTCGCTGAGTATCAATACCCTGCGCCTTGAAGGGCAGCGTCTTCGTGGATCGAGCGACCCTCAGGTACGTGACAAGAGCAAGGCGTCGATCCGCCGCGTGGAAAAGGATCTCAACGATCAACAGGCTGAGTATCGCGCTCGTCAGGTGGGGCCGGATGAAGCGGTTTTGCTGGATTCGATCAAGGGATCGCTCGACCGCTACATACCGGCATTGGATGAGGTGATTTCCCTGATCGACGCTCAGGTGCCTGATCAGGATCAACTTGAGCGTCTGAACACAACGCTGGCCACTTTGGGCGCTGACCTGACCCGTAGCATGGATCAACTGGTGAAGGTCAACGAAGCAGGCGCGAATGCCGTTGCCCGGCAAAGCCGCGAGCTGTACGGCAATATGCAGTTGATCGTCGGTCTGGTGCTGACGCTGTCGGTGGCGGTTACGGTGGCGTTGGCGTGGCTGTTGACTCGCAGTATCGTCGGCCCGATCCGGAAGGCGGTGGCCGCTGCCCAGATGATCGCCCGTGGTGATCTGAGTGGCCGCATCGATGACGCCGGGTCGGACGAGCCTGCTGCGCTGCTCCAGGCCATGGGCGACATGCAACAGCACCTGCGCTCGACCATCGAGGGCATCGGCGTTTCGGCCAGTCAACTGGCCGCTTCAGCTGAGGAAATGAGCGCCGTTATGGGCCACAGCTCCCAGGGTTTGCAGCAGCAATGTGCGCAGATCGAACAGGCAGCAACGGCAGTCACGGAAATGAGCAGCGCTGTTGACGAAGTCGCTCATAACGCCATCAGCACCTCGGAATTGTCGCAAGCGTCCGATCATCAATCGCAGAAAGGCCACGAACAGGTCAGCGAAACCATCGCGCTGATTCAAGGGCTGGCGCAGGAGGTGCTGCAAGCGTCCGCTGAAGCCGAGAGTCTGTCGCGCTATACCGATGAGATCAGTTCGGTGCTGGGTGTGATTCACAGTATTTCCGATCAAACCAACCTGCTGGCGCTCAATGCTGCCATTGAGGCGGCCAGGGCGGGGGAGGCGGGGCGTGGGTTTGCGGTGGTCGCCGATGAAGTTCGCTCGCTGGCCAAGCGCACGCAGGCCTCGACCCTGGAGATCGCGACCATGATCCAGAGCATTCAGTCCGGGACCAGTGCCACCGTGTCTGCGCTGCAAAGCAGCGCCGCTAAAGCCGGGCAAACACTGGACCGCGCACGTGCCGCGGGGTATGCGCTGGAGCAGATCACGCTGGCCATTTCCAAGATCAACGAGCGCAATCTGTTCATCGCCTCGGCCACCGAGCAACAAGCGCTGGTGGCGCGGGATGTGGATCGCAGCCTGCTGACGATTCGTGATCTGTCGACCCAGTCTGCGGCGGGTGCCACACAAACCAGCAGCGCGAGCGGCGAGCTGTCGCGGCTGGCCATCAACCTCAACGGCATGATTGCCCATTTCGCGCTATGAGCGACGTGACATGACCGATTTCGTCGCAACGAATAACCCTCAACGCATCACCTGTTTGCTCCCGCCGGAACCCGAGCCCGCTTCGGCCAAGGCGGGCCATGACCCCGTTCAGGCGTGGCCATGGGTGCTGCTGGCCGTGGCGATTGTGGGATTGCTCTGCGGTTTGCTGGGGTTGCTGTACCAACAGGCGCAGCGCCAGGCGATGTCGGACGTCGGCAACCTGAATCGCATCCTTGAGTCGCGGCTGAACGGCACTTTCTATGAAGCGCAAAGCGGCCTGCAAAGCATCGCGTCGCGCATGGATGAGGGGCCGCTTCATTCCGAGGGGAGTCCGGCGGTTCAGGCCTGGCAGTTGCGCGGGCTGGTGCGCAGATTCCCGGCCGTGGGCCATTTCGATGTGCTTGGGGCGGATGGGCGGTTTTTGTTCGACTCCGACGGCAGCAGCTCAACGTCGCCGTCGTGCACCCAGCAATTTCGCGACTCGCTCCAGCACAAGACGCCTGCCGATTTGAAAGCCATGTCGATGGTGTTGGGCAGCGATGCGCGCAGGGAAATGTTGTACATGGCGGTGCCCATCCTGGACGGCCAGCAGCGGCTGACGGGATGGATTGCGGCGAGTCAGCCGTTGAAAAATATTCTCGAAGCCATCAACCAGTTGGACGTCGGCCCTCATGGCGTCATTACGTTGCGTCGGGCGGATCAGTCGGATGCGGTGTTACGTGTGCCCGCGGCCGAGCCGCACGTCTCTCCATACCCTGCCGACGACATCGACCGGCTCATGACGGAGGGCGCCCGAGAGGGCACGGTCGTCATGAGGTCTCGGGTGGACGGGGTCAGACGGCTGTACGGCTTCAAGCGGATCGGCAATTTCCCGCTGGTTTTGGTGGTGGGTCTGGCGGGGCAAGACTATTTGCTGGGATGGAAGTACACCGCCATTGCTTCTTCTTTGGTCTGTGGTGCGTTGTACCTGCTGATTCTCGGGCTGACCCTGCGCTTGCGGACTAACCGCATTCGTCGCCAGCACGTCGTCGATGAACTGCGCGACAGTGCTTACCACGATGATCTGACCGGGTTGCCCAATCGGCGTTACCTGCTGGAGCGGGTGAACCGGGCCATCAAGGATTGCGGGCGCGGCCAGCGGTTGACGCTGATTTATCTGGATCTGGATCACTTCAAGGTCATCAATGATTCGCTTGGGCATGTCGCGGGCGACTCAATCATTCAGCATCTCGCCCTGCGTCTCGTGGCGCTCAAACCCTCGGTGGACACCGTCGCGCGGCTCAGCGGCGACGAGTTTCTGGTGCTGGTGGACGAAGACGATCACATGCTGCTGAACGAGTTGGTGGGGCGTATGCTGCGTGCGCTTCAGCAGCCGCTCGAACTGGCGGGCTACAACCTGTCGATGACCGCTTCAGCCGGCATCGCGTCCCATATCGCCCATGGCCATGATTTCGGCTCACTGCTCAAGGCCGCCGATACCGCGTTGACGCAGGCCAAACGCAACGGGCGTAACACGTGGGTGTTCTACGAGGCTGCCATGGGGACGCGGGAACTGCGTCATTTGCATGTCCAGACCGAACTGCGTCAGGCCTTCGAGCAAAAAGAGTTGCAGGTCCACTACCAGCCTCAGATCGAGTTAAAAACCGGCGCCGTTATCGGGGCCGAGGCCTTGTTGCGCTGGAACCACCCCGGCGAAGGGCCGATCGCCCCTGACGAGTTCATTCCCGTGGCCGAATCCAGCGGGTTGATACTTCCGATCAGCCGCTGGTTACTGAGCGAGGTCTGCCATCAAGCGGTAGCCTGGCAAGCGGCAGGTTTCGGCGAACTGACGGTGGCGATGAACTGCTCCGCCGTCCAGTTCCGTCAGGGCAGTATGGTTCAAGAGGTCCAGAGCGCGCTGTATGACAGCGGCCTGAAACCGGAACTGCTGGAGCTTGAGCTGACGGAGTCGATCCTGATCGAAGATTCCGCACGGGTGCTGGAAACCGTTCAGGGGCTGAAGGCGTTGGGCGTGCGCATGTCCATCGATGACTTTGGCACCGGCTATTCCAGCATGGCGTATTTGAAACGCTTTGCCGTGGACAAGCTGAAAATCGATCAGTCCTTCGTGCGGGGGCTGCTGAAAAACCCACAAGACGCCGCCATCGTGCAGGCGGTGATTACGCTGGGGCACAGCTTCGACATGAAGGTGATTGCGGAGGGCGTGGAGGACGCTGCCATTCTCGCGGCCTTGACGGCGAAGGGGTGCAACGAAGCACAGGGTTATCATTATTCCAAGGCACTCTCAGCGCCGGATTTCGACCTCTTCATGCAAGGTCGAATCGAAGCCAACTTTCTTGCGGAGCGTTGGGTGTAAGTGACAATGCCCTCGCCTTGGCGCGTTTAATCTCTCATGGAATGGCTTTGGTCTATTGCGGTCATACATTTGTATACTTCACCCACGTGGCCTGGCTGGGTAACGTGCTTTCCCCATTTGGGACCTCATACGATTTACATCGGCAAAGGTACTCCGTTTGTCCAGTTCTTCTCTGGTCGCCGTTGTCGATGATGACGCCGCCGTTCGCGACAGCCTCGACAGTCTTGTTCGTTCTCTGGGTTTTCAAGTCGCTGTCTTTTCTTCGGCCGAGGAGTTTCTGAGCACTGCCGAGTTGAATAACGTCGGCTGCCTGATTACCGACGTGCAAATGCCAAACATGAGTGGTGTTGAACTCCACGAGTATCTGACGGAAAAGAATATTCATATTCCCACCCTCTTCATCACGGCTTTTCCCGAAGAAACAGTGCGCAAGCGAGCCATGACCGGCAGTGCGCTGTGTTTCCTGGCCAAGCCTTTCCAGGCGCATGTGCTGATCGACCACTTGAGTCGGGCACTGAGCTGAACCCTATGCCTCAAACCGCGAGTGGCCGTGCTTCGGGGCAGTCAGCATCGGTGCGCACTGTCCTGGTTCACGTTGGTCGATATCATTCCATGACGTGGTGCGCGAGGCCGGGTGCTGGCAAGGACCTGGGCGTGAACCGCACCTTGGCGGGCGAATAACGCGGAACGCGTCGCAACTTAGAAATCTGACGCCTGTCGCCAACTCTTTGAAGTTAGAACAAAAAACCGTGACGGCCGCGCTTCAAAAAGAGGCATTGAACCGCGTGAGTTAGATGGCGCGAGTAAATATTGACGCCATTTAATTAACGCGCGCTATCGCGCTGCTTAATCCCATGAAAAGCACTATCACTGAGCACAGATATTGCATACTGCCATTACTTGCCGAAATGGGTGAAGATTCGACTCACTTTCTCTGCCAACAATCGGGTTGAACGAATATTCGGTCGCGGCGGACATAAGTGAGTTACACGATGGGTTGCACAGATATTCCGGGCCATGCCTGAAACTCTTTTGCCGTGAGATTGAAAAGCAATGCCCACGATTCCCTTGTTGATTTGCGACGACTCCAACATGGCGCGCAAACAGCTGATCAGGGCCTTACCTGCCGATTGGGGGGTGTCGGTCACGACAGCGACCAATGGACATGAAGGCCTTGAAGCCATTCGCCAGGGGTTGGGTCAGGTGGTGTTACTCGACCTGACCATGCCGGACATGGATGGGTATCAGGCGTTGGCCGCGATTCGTGCGGAAAATCTCCAGGCCAAAGTCATCGTGGTGTCGGGCGACGTTCAGGAAGAAGCCGTGCGCCGCACGCTTGAACTGGGTGCCCTCGCGTTTCTCAAGAAGCCCGCCGATCCGGTCGAGTTACAGCTGACCCTCCAGCGCCTCGGGCTGCTGGATCATCCCGTCAAGACAGTTGCCGTTGCGCCCAAGCTCGAACAGACGGCCATCAGCTTTCAAGACGCCTTCCGCGAAACCATCAACGTTGCCATGGGCCGTGCCGCTGCTTTGCTGGCGCGTGTGCTCGGCGTGTTCGTGCAACTGCCGGTGCCCAACGTCAACATGCTGGAGGTCGGCGAGTTGCACATGGCGCTCGCGGACGCCCAGGCCAGTGATCGGCTGACAGCGGTGTGTCAGGGTTACATCGGCGGGGGGATCGCCGGGGAAGCGCTTCTGATGTTCCACGACTCGGAAATCGGCGACATGGCGCAGTTGATGAAGATTCAGGACAGCGACTATTCCGAAAAGGAAATGCTGCTGGACCTGTCGTCGATCATCATCGGCGCCTGCCTGAGCGGCATCGCCGAGCAGATCGACATCGCGTTCTCCCAAGGGCATCCGCAGGTGCTCGGCGCTCAGAGTGGCATCGACGAGCTGATTCGCATCAACCAGCAGCGCTGGAAGAAAACCCTGGCCGTGGAAATCAGTTACAGCCTCGAAGGCCACCATATTCACTTCGACTTGTTGATGTTGTTCACCGAAGACTCGGTAGAGCGGCTCTCGCGCAAACTCGCCTACCTGATGAGCTGATTCATGAACGACCGTATCGACATCAAAGAGCTGCATTGGCTGCTGACCATCACCCAGAGCATCGACGTCGGCGTGGTGGTGCTGGATCACGAGTACCGGGTGCAGGTGTGGAACACCTTCATGGAAAACCGTTCTGGCGTGTTGCCCTATGAAGCCGCCAACCGCTCGTTCTTCGAGCTGTTCCCGGAGGTGAATCGGGACTGGCTGAAGAACAAGATCGACAGTGTGATTACCCTGGGAACCCCTGCGTTCACGATCTGGGAACAGCGGCCCTACCTGGTGCGTTTCAAGAGCTACCAGCCGATCACCGGGCAAGAAGATTTCATGTACCAGAACACCACGATGTTCCCGCTTCGCTCCACAAGCGGCGAGGTGTCTCATGTGTGCCTGGTGATCTACGACGTCACCGACGTGGCGACCAACCGCCTGCAATTGCAGCGCGCCAACAGCGAACTGCAAAAGCTGTCCAGCACCGACCGACTGACCGGGCTGTACAACCGGGGTCATTGGGAAGAGGCATTGCGGCTGGAATACGCCCGACATGTGCGTTACGGCTCGTCGGCGGCGCTGGTGATGTTCGACATCGATCACTTCAAGCGGGTCAACGACACCTACGGTCACCAGTGCGGCGACAAGGTAATTCAGCGTGTGGCCGATGTGATTCGCGAGCACATTCGCGACTCCGATATCGCCGGCCGTTACGGCGGCGAAGAGTACGCAGTGCTGTTACCCGACACCGATAAATACGGCGGCGGGATGTTTGCCGAGCGCTTGCGATTGGCGGTGGAAGCACAGGAAATCCTGCACGAAGGCGAAGTGATTCGCTGCACCATCAGCCTCGGCGTCGCCGACATGAACACCCCGCTCAGCGAACACAAGACCCTCATCGAATGGGCCGATCAGGCGCTATATGCGTCGAAGAAGAACGGGCGTAATCAGGTGTCGTTGCATGAGGTGTGATTTGGGAACGGCACCAAACCTGTAGGAGCGCGCTTGCCGGCGATTGGGGTTTGCCTGACGGCTCATTTGGCGTCTGACACAGCGCAATCGCGGGCAAGCGCGCTCCTACAGGTCTTCCATCAATCCTATGACAACTCCGCAAAATCACTTAACACATCATCGCGCAGGGCAATGAAACGGGCGTCGCTGCGGTTGCGCGGGCGGGGCAGGTCGATGTCGACGATGCGCCGAATGCGCCCCGGATGCGGCTGCATGACCACCACCCGATCCCCCAGGTAAACCGCCTCGTCCACGTCATGGGTCACGTGCACCATGGTGATCTTTTCCTGCTGCCAGATGTTCTGCAACTCCCGCTGCAAGCGCGTGCGAGTCAGGGCATCCAGCGCGCCGAACGGCTCGTCCAGCAGCAACACGCTCGGGCGATTCACCAGCCCGCGGGCGATGGCCACGCGTTGCGCCATGCCCCCGGAAATCTGGTGCGGGTACGACTCGGTGAAGTCCTGCAGGCCCACCAGATGAATATGCTCGCGCACCGTGTCGCGTTTCTGCGCAGGCGTCAGGGGCGCGTTCTTCAACCCTACAGCGACGTTCTGTTCAACCGTCAGCCACGGAAACAAACGGTGATCCTGAAACACGATGCCGCGCTCCAGCCCCGTGCCCTTGATCGGCTTTTCGTCCAGCAGAATACGTCCGTCAAACTCCTCATCCAGACCGAGGATCAGCCGCAACAATGTCGATTTTCCGCAACCGCTGGCGCCGACGATGGTGATGAATTCGCCGGGCGCGATGTCCAGCTGAATGTTGTCCAGCACCTGCAATTGGGTGTCGCTGCTGGCGCCGGAGAAGCGTTTGCTGATGTTCTCCAGACGCAGCCCGTTGCCTTGCTGGGTGGGGAGAGGGAGCGCTTGACTGGCGGACATTGGGGAATTCCTTTGAAGGTGTGAAAAGGGGAAACTAGCGCGGCGTGATGCCGTAGAGCCGTTGCATGCGTCGTTCGAGGCGGCGAGCCAGGACGTTCAGTCCCCAGCCGACGAGACCGATGATCACCATGCCGAACAGCACCAGATCCATCATGAAATGTTCGCTGCCATCGATCAGGGTGTTGCCGATACCGTCACCCGACACCAGCAGGTATTCAGCGCCGATGGTGGCCAGCCACGAATACACCAACGCCAGGTAAATCCCGGTAAAGATCGACGGCAGCGCAGCAGGGAGCATGACGCCGATCACGGTCTGCCAGCGGCTGAAGCCGTACACCTTCGCCACTTCCAGAAACGCATTCGGCACGTTGCGCAAACCGTCGCAGGTGTTGACCACCACCGGCACCAGCGCGGCGAGGGAGAGGAACACGACTTTCGCGACGTCGCCCAACCCGAACCACACTGATATCAGCGGAATCCAGGCGAACAGGGAAATCTGCTTGAAGGTGTTGAAGCTGGGGCCGACGACGCGTTCGAAAATCCGCGAAAAGCCCAGCAAGCAGCCGAGGATCAACCCGAGCACCGTGCCGATGAAAAAACCGCTGAGGTTGCGCGCCAGACTCGACGAAATCGCCCGCCAGAATTGGCCGGAGGTCACCTGATCCCACGCGGTAACGGCGACCTTCTGAGGCGAAACCAACAGGCCCGAATCGCTCCAGCCCTGATTGGCCGCGAGCCACCAGATCGCGACGCCGACGACGGGCACGACCCAGCCGCGATAACGGTGTTGTCGAGGTCCGTGTGTTGCGGTCAACGAACTCATAGCACCCTCCCTGGCGTCACCGCCCGGCCTTTGTTGAGATGACGCTCAATGACTTCGAACGCCCGGTCGATCAGCAGCCCGACCGTGCCGACTACGACCACCGCCGCCATCACCAGATCCAGCTGAAACAGCTGACGCCCGTAAGCGATCAGGTACCCCAACCCTTCGCTGGAAGCCAGCAGCTCGACGACCACCAGCGACAGCCAGGCTTTGGTGAAGCCCAGCCGAAGGCCGGTGAAAATCGGTGCAACAGCGGAAGGCAGCACGATGTCGGTGACGATTTGGCGCCGACTGAAGCCGTAAGCCTGTCCCACCTCCAGCAGGCGTTTGGGCACCTGATGAAAGGCCTGCAGTGTGCAGAGGGTGACCGGGACCAGCGCCGCGTGGGCGATCAGCACGTACTTCAGTGGCTCGCCGATGCCGAACAGCAGCAGCGCGAAGGGCATCCAGCCCAGCACGGGAATCTGCACCAGTGCGTTGAACGTCGGCAGCAGGTAATCCTCGACGGTTTTGGACAGGCCCATCACCAGACCCAGTGTTACGCCGAGGCCCGAGCCGATGAGAAAGCCCACCAGCACCCGTTGCAGACTCGCCGACGCGTTGAGCCACAGGTCGCCCGTGCTGAGCAGATCCGTCAGTGTTTGCCAGACGTATGCCGGGGGCGGCAGCACTTGCTCGGACAGCCAGCCACGCTCGGTGCCCACGTACCAGAGACCGAGCAGCGCGATGGGCAGCAGCCAGGGCAGGGCAAGGTTCACAGCGCGGGTTTGCCACGCCGGGGATGAGCGTTTAGCGGCCGCCACACGCCGTGGGGCGCGGGCGGGAAAGTTGGGCAGGCGTTCGACCGGCGCCAGCTTTTTCGCGGGCGCCCGGTCTTGGTCGAGTAAAGGTGCGGTGGCTCTGGCCATGACATCAGCCTCCGTTGTTGACGGTTTTATCCGATGACGCCGTGGCCGTGTTCGCCGTGGCTTTGCCGTCTGCGCCGTAAGCGGTCCAGTAGCCTTGCAGCCCCTTGGCTTTCAACGCTGTTTCCAGGTACTTGGTTTCGAACCAGCCGTCGATGGTCACCGGACGTCGAATCATCTTCTCTTCTTTGGCCTGATCGGCGACGGCCTGATAACGCGCCTTGAGGAAGTCATCTACCAGCGGCGAGGCGCTGTCGCGCAGGGTGATGTGGCCGAAGTCCGCTTTGAGCGAGGCCAGCGGCTCATTGGTCTTGGCCCACTCGTTCAACACGGCGTCGCGGTTGCTTTCGTCGGACTCCCACTTGGCCGCATCGACCAGCGTGTTGACGACTTTTTGCACGTTGTCCGCGTGTTCCTTTTCATAGGCGCCGCGAACCACCAGCGCGCACTGCCGGGTGTAGCGCACGTCGTTGTTCGGGTTATCGAAAATAATGTCCACCAAGCCCTGATCCCGCAGCTTGAACAGCTCACGGCCGCCGAACGCGGCATCGACGCCCTTTGACGCCAGCGCGGCCTGACTGCTGCCGCTGTCGAGGTTGATCACTTTCAAATCGCGTTCGGTCAGGCCGTGGTCCGCCAGCAGATTGATCGACACCAGATGGCCGTTGGTGCCACGGAAGACCGCGACTTTCTTGCCCTTGAGGTCTTCAATCGTCTTGATGTCGGAGCCCTTCGGCACCGCGAGATACACGTTTGAGCGCACGCCGATGGCGGCCAGCAGCTTGGTGTCCAGACCGTTGGCGCGACCGACCACTTGCGGCAGGTCGCCTTCGTAGGCGAAGTCGAGTTGCTGGTTCGACAGCGCTTCGTTGACCGCCGGACCCGCGCCTTTGAAGAAGAACCATTGAATCTCGGTGCCCGTGCCTTCGAAGGCTTTTTCCAGCAGTTGCTGGTTGCGCACGATGCCCAGCGGCGAGCCGCTGAAGGTCACGGGATCACCGCCCCCCGCGCTGGCCACGCCGATGCGTAAAACGTCGGCCTCGGCCAAGGGCATCATCAGCAGCGCCGCCAGTGCGGTAGCTACGCTTTTTGTGCTGAATACAGATGTTCGCTTGGCCTTTGCCATGACGGTTTTTCCTTAAAAATGGGGGGGGCGGTAATCAGGCGGCCAGGTGCTTTTTGTCGGCTTCTGTTCGAGGGGAGAGGGTGTCGGGCGTCGGCTTGATCGCCTGGCTGGAGCGCCCATCGACGCCCACCGGAATGTCACCCGCCACGGTGGTGCGGCGCACGATGCGCTGTTCCTGACCGTAGTCGTTGATCGCGATGTGCTGCGTGGCGCGGTTGTCCCAGATCACCACGTCGCCCTCGCTCCAGCGCCAGCGCACGGTGTTGTCGACCTGGGTGATGCGGTCGTGGAACAGGCGGATCAGCTGTTTCGAATCGTTGCTGCTGACGCCCTGAATGTGTTTCACGAAGTGGCCGAGAATCAGGCTGCGCTCACCGGTTTCCGGATGCACGCGCACCAGCGGATGCTCGGTCTCGTAGATCTCGGCGGTGAACTGTTCGCGGTAACGCTTCACGCCCGCTTCGCCGGTGTCCTTTGGCGTCACATAGTCGTAGACGTTGGTGTGCAGGGCACGCAGGTTGTCGGCCAGCGCTTTCAGCGGCTCAGGCAAATCGGCGTAAGCGGCAGCGGTGTTGGCCCATACGGTATCGCCCCCGTACGGCGGAATGACCACGCCGCGCAGGATCGAGACTTTTGGGTAGTCAGCGACGAACGTGACATCGGTGTGCCAGGAGTTGGCGCGGGTCTCGCGGGAATCAAGGTTGAGAATCGCGTGGCTCTGCTCGGCGGAGCGGACGGTCGGGTGTGGCACTTGATCGCCGAAACGACGGGAGAAACTTTCGTGCTGCTCGTCGTCGAGGAACTGTTCGCGGAAGAACAGCACCTTATGTTTCAGCAGTGCCTGGTTGATGAACTCGAAGTCTTGCGCGGAAATGTCACCGGAAAGTTTGATGCCGCTCAACTCGGCGCCAATTTTCCCCGCCACGGGTTTGATCTGAATCGCCATGTCCTGAACTCCTGTTTAGGTTGTTGTGGCTCAGATCATAAAGATATAAATCAGCGATACGCCAATCACTAATCGTCATAAATATAGAAGGAGAGTTTATGCGAGGTGTTTATGAAGATAACAAGACTTCATAAGCTTATTCGAATGTTTGATTTTGGGTTTCAAACAAGTTGCCGTCGGAAACTGTGGGAGCGAATTCATTCGCGATTGGCCAATACAGCCGACAGAGATGCATTGGATGTGCGAATGTCTCGCGAATGAATTCGCTCCCACAGGGGAATCAGGCCTGGCAATCAGTCCTACGTTTGCGGCACATCGTCCTGCATATCCGGGCCTTTCAACGTTCCCAACGACTTGCGCAGCCGACTCGCCAGCGAGCTGCTGCCATGCACGTTGTGGTAGTGAAAAACCGCCGTCGCGCGCAGGGCGTCTTCGGCAACGGGAAGGTTGGTGTGCAGCGAGCGATAGCCCCAGAACAGGTACAGATGGCCCGGCTGCATGGCAATCCGGGTAAACGCCTGAGCGTCGCGGCCGAGTCGGTTTTTCAGGTAGCGCTGTACCCAGCGGTTGTCCACCAAAACCTTGTCGACGAGGTTGCGCAGGTAGCTTTGGCGCAGCGGCCGACGATTGGGCAGCATCAGCAGGTCGCCGCGCTCTCCCGTGTCCGGCATGCACACCGGCAGGATCGTGGTCAGGATGAAAGAGTCGTAATGGAAAATCAGCGATTCGCGACGCCCGCCGTTGCCGGTGAGGCAGCGCAATGTCTGAGTCAACGTCGTGTCGCTGGAACGCTCTCCCGTGGCGCCTGCGACGATGCGGCGACAGAGGTCGATGAAGTCCCGTGAATTTCCCCAGTCGGAGAGCGGTGTGCCCGCGACAGGCTGGCGGCCAGAAAGGGCGACGTAGTCGTTGCCCGCTTCCTCAACGGTGGTCTGTACGAGTGCTTGCAGCTCCATTAATTGCGTCGGACTGGCCCAGTCCGGGAGAACAGCGTATCCGTCACTGTCGATGGCCTTGATCAGGCTGCTGACCTGAGCGTCCGAGAAGGTCGAGTAAGGCATCGCGATAACCTCGTTGCGGGTATCTGAGTCGTTTGATGCCCTCGGACCCAATGCCAGAGATGTACCGATTCAGCGGGCGAGTCGACAGACTAGCAGCTAGCACAGGATTATCTACGTGCGTGGATTAAATATTTCAAAATGTGTGTTTTTTCGCGGATAACGCTGCTTTTGTGTCCGTTTTTGAAACAGATCGGCGCAAAACCGTTTTTCAGAGCGCTCTCCGGGCGTAACGATTTTGTGTCACATTCTGTGTCGTCGCATGAGCGCAAAGGCTATTCCGGGCCAAAAAAAAACGGCTCTTCCAGCCCTTTGACGCCGGGTTGCAGCGCGAACACCCCACCGGCCAGTGGCTGATCGGAAAGGTCGCCACCGGGACGGATCGAGGTCACGAACAACGTGTCCAGGTCACGGCCTCCAAACGCACACATGGACGGCTTTTTCACGGGAACAGACAGTGATCGATCCAGCGTGCCCGCCGGGGTAAAACGGTGGATGACCCCTTCGTCATTGCCGCAGATCCAATAGCAGCCGTCGGCGTCCACAGCGGCGCCATCGGGGCGACCGGGATAGAGGTTCATGTCCACGAACAGGCGCCGATCATGGGGCGTGCCGCTGTCGATGTCGTAATCGAACGCCCAGATTTTCTGCACGTTAGGGTGAGAATCCGAGAGGTACATGATCTTCCCGTCGGGGCTGAAACCCAGGCCGTTGGGAACAATCAGGTCAGTGATTCGAGGCGTGAGCGGTTCGCGCTGATCGCGGCTGTAGCGATACAGCGCGCCGACCGACGACGCAGCGGCCATGTCCATGACCATCGTGCCCGCCCAGAAACGGCCTTGACGGTCACAGCGCCCGTCGTTGAAACGCATATTGGGGCGAGGGTGTTCGACGTCGATCAGTCGTTCGGACGTGAGCGTTCCATCCTCTGCGGGGCGAATCCGAAACAGGCCATCTTCCATACCTGCGAGCCAGGTGCCGTCGCTGTAACTGGCGATGCAGGCGAGCATCTGCGGCGCTTCCCAGCTGTCCGTGCGCTGGTCATCCAGCCGATAGCGATGGAGTTTTTTCGCTGGAATGTCCACCCAATAAAGCGCGTTTTCACGGGCGCTCCAGACCGGGCACTCGCCGGTGGCGTTGCGCGCGTCGAGGATCAGCTCAGCCTGCATCGGGAATATTCCACAAGGTTGAAGAAGGGGCGAACGGCCAACGTCGGGCTGGCCGTTTCAGGGGGGGATTACTGGTCGCCGAAAGGTCCGGACGCCACGAACGCGCCGCCTTGATACACCATCGCCGGGTCATCGGCAGCCGGCGCCGGTTGCGCCTCGACCTTGGCGCGGAACTGTTCGGAGCTGTCTTTGGGCTGGTAGTCCAGATGATTGGCCAGGCGGTTGTCCCACCACACCTTCGCATTGTTGGACGCGCCGTACACCACGGTGTGACCGACATTCGGCGTGAACAGACCGCGCTCGATCAGTTGGGTCAGGTCGTCGTAGCTCAGCCAACTGCTCAGCATTCTGCGGTTCTGCGCTTCTGGGAATGAAGAGCCGATCCGGATACTCACCGTTTCGATGCCGTAGCGATCGAAATAGAAACTGGCCAAGTCTTCGCCGTAGGATTTTGACAGGCCATAGTAGCTGTCAGGCCGCTTCACAGCGCTGGCGTCGATGGTTTCGTCCTGACGGTAGAAGCCGATCACGTGGTTGGAGCTGGCGAAGATCACCCGTTTCACACCGTGCCGACGCGCCGCTTCGTAGAGGTGATAGGTACCGCAGATGTTCGGCCCGAGGATGTCTTCGAACGAGTGCTCAGTGGACACACCGCCGAAATGCACGATGGCATCGACGCCTTCGACCAGATGATGAACAGCGGCTTTGTCCGCGAGATCGCACCGCTGCACTTCTTCGTGAGCGCCAGCAGGGGCCAGATCGGCAATGTCGGAGAGGCGAATGATGGTGGCGTAGGGGCGCAGGGTTTCGCGCAACACTTTGCCAAGGCCGCCAGCCGCGCCGGTGAGCAGCAGACGATTGAAAGGGGGGTGGGCGTTGGATTCGGTCATCGTGAGAAGCCCTTGTTTACGATTTGTTGTTATTGATGTCGTAAGTTGTCGTATGACATGACTAGGGATTATCGGCAGGGGTAACGAAATTTGTCAAACCGCGCCTAAGCCGAGTCGGTGCGCGCTTGCCCGCGATGAAGGGTAGCGCGGTGAGACAGAAAAACCTCCTGCGGCTCTATCGCGGGCAAGCGCGCTCCTACCAAAAACGTCTAAACCCGCTCGATGAGCCTCCATTTTCCCCAGTTGCTAACCCTCATTTTCTCTGCTAATTTCAAAAATGTTAACGATGACATTTCCGCTTAAACAATAAAAACAACGGGATTTTTCGCTATGACAATTCGCCTCAAGAAAGGCTTTTCCACCGTTCTTTGCTCCCTCGCCGTGGCTGTGGCGTGCGCCGGTTCCTTCTCCGTTCAGGCAGCCGATGCTAAAAGCGGCCCGCTGAAGATCGGTGCCTCGTTCCAAGAGATCAATAACCCCTATTTCGTGACCATGAAGGATGCGCTGACCGACGCCACCAAGAGCATCGGCGCAAGCCTGCTGGTGACCGACGCACGTCACGACGTCTCCAAGCAGATCAGCGACATCGAAGACATGCTGCAAAAGGGCATCGACATCCTGATCATCAACCCGACTGATTCGGTAGGCGTGCAATCCGCCGTGAAGCAGGCCCATGACAAAGGCGTCGTGGTGGTGGCAGTGGACGCCCAGGCGGACGGTCCGCTGGATTCTTTCGTCGGTTCGAAGAACTACGACGCGGGTGTTCAGGCCTGTGAATACCTCGCGACGAACATCGGCGGCAAAGGCGACGTCGGCATTCTCGACGGCATTGCCGTGGTGCCGATCCTCGAACGCGTACGTGGTTGCAAGGACGCGCTGGCCAAACACCCGGACATCAAGATCGTCAGCATCCAGAACGGCAAGCAGGAGCGTGATCAGGCGCTCAGCGTGACCGAGAACATGCTTCAGGCGCAGCCGAATCTGAAAGGCCTGTTCAGCGTCAACGACAACGGCTCCCTCGGCGCATTGGCGGCGATCGATTCCAGCGGCATGGACGTCAAGCTCACCAGCGTCGACGGCTCACCCGAAGCCGTGAAGGAAATCCAGAAGCCGAACAGCAAGTTCATCGCCACCTCGGCGCAATATCCGCGCGATCAGGTGCGCCTGGCGCTGGGCATCGCACTGGCCAGGAAATGGGGCTCGCAAGTGCCCAAGGCCATCCCCGTCGACATCCTGCTGGTGGACCAGGCCAAGGCCAAAACCTTCAGCTGGTGACGGAACTGTCGCTGTTCGCCTGACGGTTTTTGCGTTGGGCGAACGGCGCGGATCTGAGCAACGTTTGCTTCGACGAGGTGCCCATGAGCTGCCTTCTGCAACTGGAAAACATCTGTAAAAGCTACCCCGGCGTGCACGCGCTCAAGTCGATCAATCTGTCGGTCGAGCGCGGCGAAATTCATGCCCTCCTGGGCGAGAACGGCGCGGGCAAATCGACGCTGATGAAGATCCTCGCCGGTGTCGAGCATCAAGACAAAGGCTGCATCCTCATCGACGGCGCCGAGCAGCATTTCGCGACCTACAACGAAGCCATCGCGGCGGGCATCGGCATCGTGTTTCAGGAATTCAGCCTGATCCCGTACCTCAACGCGGTGGAAAACATTTTCCTTGGCCACGAAATCGTCAACGGTTTCGGCCTGCTGCGTAAAGGCGAGATGCGCGAGAAAGCCATCGCGCTGTTCGACCGGCTCGGGGTGAAGATCAACCTCGATTGCTCGGTGCAGCACCTGAGCGTGGCCGAGCAGCAGTTCGTCGAGATCGCCAAGGCGCTGGCCCTCGAAGCGCGCCTGCTGATTCTCGACGAACCCACGGCGACCCTCACACCTTCCGAAGCCGAGCTGCTGTTCGGCATCATGCGCGAGCTGAAAAATCAGGGCGTGGCGGTGATTTTCATCTCCCATCACCTCGAAGAAATCTTCCAGGTCTGCGACCGCATCAGTGTGCTGCGCGATGGCGCCAATGTTGGCGCGCTGACCGTAGCGGACAGCGACATCGACACCCTCGTGGAGATGATGGTCGGGCGTCGTCTGGAAGCGAGCTTTCCGCCCAAACCCACCCAGCCGCTCGGCGACGTGGTGCTGCAAGTGCGCGACATTCAGCTGACCCGCAACGGTCCGCACAACAGCTTTGATCTGCACAAGGGCGAGATTCTTGGTTTTGCCGGGTTGGTCGGCTCAGGCCGCACGGAATTGGCCTTGGGCGTGATCGGCGCGCTGCCAGTTGTCAGTAAGGACGTGCTGTTGCGTGGCCAGCCGGTCAACCTCAGCGACCCCGCTCATGCGCTCGCCAACGGCATCGGCCTGCTGCCCGAGAGTCGCAAGAGCGAAGGGCTGATCGTCGATTTCAGCATTCGCGAGAACATTTCGCTGAACAACCTGGGCAAGTACGAAAGCGCCGCGCATTTGCTCGACCGGCATAAGGAAGATGCCACCACCACCGAGCTGATGAAGCAGCTGTCGATCAAGGCGCCGACCTGCGAAAGCCGCGTGCTGAACCTCAGCGGCGGCAATCAGCAGAAGGTGGTGATCGCCCGCTGGATCAATCACCACTGCGACATTCTGATCTTCGACGAGCCGACCCGTGGCATCGATGTGGGCGCGAAAGCGGAGATCTACACCCTGATGCGCAAACTCACCGAACAAGGCTTCGCGATCATCATGATCTCCTCGGAACTGCCGGAAATCATCGGCATGTGCGATCGCGTGGCCGTCTTCAACAAGGGCGCCATCGTCAACGTGCTGCAGGCGAGCGACATCAATCCCCAGGAAGTGATGCGCCATGCCACCGGGAGTCTGAACAGTGAACACGTCCATTAAAACCATGACTGCACAACCCAACCGCATGAAGCTCAACTTCGCTCAACTGATCCGCTCGCCGGCGTTTTACCCCTTCGTCGGGCTGGTGGTGGTGACGGTCTTCATGATCTTCGCCAGCGACAAATTTCTCACCGGCGCGAACCTGGAAAACATCGCGCGACAGGTCTCCATCAACGCGATCATCGCCGTGGGCATGACCTGCGTGATCCTCACCGGGGGCATCGATTTGTCGGTGGGGCCGGTCATGGCGCTGTCCGGCACGCTGACCACGGGCTTGATGGTCGCAGGCGTTCCGGCGCCGATCGCGATCCTCATCGGCTTGCTCATCGGTGTGGGCTTTGGCGTGGGCAACGGCATCTTCGTCGCGTACCTGAAAATGCCGCCGATCATCGTGACCCTCGCGACCATGGGCATCGCCCGCGGCCTGGGCCTGATGTACACCGACGGCTACCCGATTTCCGGGATGCCGGACTGGTTCGCCTGGTTCGGTCGCGGCACGTTATTCGGCATTCAGGTGCCGATCCTGATCATGCTGCTGACCTACTTCTTCGCGTGGGTGCTGCTGCAGCACACGCGGATCGGGCGCTACGTCTACGCCATCGGCGGCAACGAGGAAGCGGTGCGCCTGTCCGGCGTGCGGGCGTCGCGCTTCAAGCTGCTGGTGTACTCGATCAGCGGGCTCACGGCGGCGATTGCCGGTCTGGTGCTGTCGTCGCGTTTGATGAGCGGCCAGCCGAATGCCGGGGTCGGTTTCGAGCTGGACGCCATTGCCGCCGTGGTGTTGGGCGGCGCGTCGATTGCCGGTGGTCGCGGCGTGATCATCGGCACGCTGGTCGGGGCCATGCTGTTGGGTGTGCTCAACAACGGATTGAACATGCTTGGCGTGTCGCCTTACGTGCAGAGCGTGATCAAGGGCGGAATCATTTTGCTGGCGATTTTCATCAGTCGGCAGCGGCATAAGTAAAGGTGTGGGGATTGGTCTGGCCCTATCGCGAGCAAGCTCACTCCTACAGGTTTCATGCATGGACGCCGCACCGCCTACCAACTGTAGGAGTGAGCTTGCTCGCGATGCGGCCAGAGCGGCCACCCACGAATCCGAATTGAAATCAGCGGCCACGATCCGCATCCGAACATCTCACACAGGTAACCCGACATGGAAACAAGCACAAAAACCACCATGCAAGCCGTCGTCTGCCACGCGCCAAAAGACTACCGTCTGGAGCGCATCACCAAACCGGTAGCGCGCATCAACGAGTTGGTCATCCGCATCGGCGCCTGCGGCATCTGCGCCAGTGACTGCAAATGCCATTCGGGCGCGGCGATGTTCTGGGGCGGCGAAAGCCCGTGGGTCAAGGCGCCTGTGGTGCCAGGCCACGAGTTCTTTGGCTACGTGGATTCAGTGGGCGAGGGCGCTGAAGAGCACTTCGGCGTGAAGGTCGGCGACAAGGTCATTGCCGAGCAGATCGTGCCTTGCGAGAAGTGCAAATTCTGCAAATCCGGCAAGTACTGGATGTGCGAAGTGCACAACATTTTCGGCTTCCAGAAAGACGTTGCCGAGGGCGGCATGGCGCAGTACATGCGCATTCCAAAAACCGCCATCGTGCACAA
This sequence comes from Pseudomonas sp. RC10, assembly GCF_038397775.1. Lineage (NCBI taxonomy): Bacteria > Pseudomonadati > Pseudomonadota > Gammaproteobacteria > Pseudomonadales > Pseudomonadaceae > Pseudomonas > Pseudomonas bambusae. The sequence continues at coordinate 5,854,885 of NZ_CP151650.1, read as the reverse complement.
GATTCCTGAATCCGTTTCGCTGGAAGACTCGGCACTGATCGAGCCGATGGCCTGCTCCATTCACACCGTCAATCGTGGCGACGTGCAGCTCGACGACGTGTTGGTGATTGCCGGGGCGGGCACGCTGGGTCTGTGCATGGTGCAAGTCGCCGCGTTGAAGACGCCGAAGAAGCTGGTGGTCATCGACATGGTGGATGAGCGTCTGGAACTGGCGAAGAAATTCGGCGCCGACGTGGTGATCAACCCGAGCCGTGACAACGCCCGCGAGATCATCAACGGCCTCACCGACGGCTACGGCTGTGACGTGTACATCGAGACCACTGGCGTGCCGGTCGGCGTGACCCAGGGCCTGGACTTGATTCGCAAACTGGGACGTTTCGTCGAGTTCAGCGTGTTCGGCGCCGAAACCAGCGCCGACTGGTCGATCATCGGTGACCGCAAGGAACTGGACGTGCGCGGCGCCCACCTCGGACCGTATTGCTACCCGATCGCCATCGACCTGTTCGAGCGTGGACTGGTCACCTCCGAAGGCATCGTCACCCACGACTTCGGCCTGGATGACTACGCTGAAGCGTTCGAACTGGCAAATTCGACCAAGTCGATCAAGGTGCTGCTCAAGCCGGTGAATGGTTGATAGCAGCTTCTGCCCAAAGGGCGTGGGAGCCGGCTTGCTGGCGAATGCGTCAGATCAGGCACTTTTGAGGTGGCTGAACCTTCGCCTTCGCCAGCAAGCCGGCTCCCACAGTTAGAGCGCGATCCTCTGTGGGAGCGGATTCATCCGCGATGGCGTCGGTGCGAATGCCGAAGATCCAGCGATTCAACCAATAACAAGAGAGCGCACGAAGATGGAATACGTCATTGGGGTCGACATCGGCACCCAGAGCACCAAGGCATTGCTGGTGGATGCTCAGGGCCGGATCGTCGCGCAGCACAGTCACGGCTACAAAGTCGATACGCCCAAACCGCGCTGGGCTGAACAATGGCCGCAGGTCTGGCTCGATGCGGTGGAAATCTGCGTCGCCGCCTGCATGGCCAAGAGCGGCGTGCCGAAAGACAGCGTCAAATCCCTCTGCGTCAGCAGCCTGTATGGCGGCTCCGGCATCGCCGTCGATGCGCAGATCAAACCGCTTTACCCCTGCCTGATCTGGATGGACCGCCGCGCCGAAGAACAGGTTGCGTGGGTCAATCAGAACGTCGATCTCGAACGCCTCTACGCGATCACCGGCAACTCGGTGGACAGCTATTACGGCTTCACCAAAATGCTCTGGCTCAAGGACAAACAACCCCAAATCTGGGCCGACACTCGCTACCTGCTGCCGCCTAACAGCTACATCAACTACTGCCTCACGGGTGAAGTCGCGGTGGATCACAGCTCGGCGGGCAACATCGGCGGCGTCTACGACGTCGAAGCGCGAAGCTGGTCGGCGGAGATGCTCGACGCACTGGGCATTCCTCAGTCGATGATGCCCGAACGCCTCGTGCATTCCGGTGACGTGGTCGGTGACCTGCTGCCGGAATGGGCCGAACGTCTGGGCCTGCAGGCCGGCATCCCGTTGCTCGGCGGCGGCGTCGATGCAGCGATGGCGACCTTCGCGGCGGGCGTCACCCAAGCGGGCAACCACGTGGCCATGATCGGCACCAGCATGTGCTGGGGCTACCTCAACCAGCAGGTCGATGCGCGCCATGGTCTGGTGAGTTTTCCTCACGTCTTCAACGGCGCGAAAGACCTCTACATCTTTGGCGGCGCGATCACAGCAGGGGCTTCGGTCAGCTGGTTTCGCGAGCAGTTCTGCCAAGCCGAAGAACAGCAGGGCCGCGAGACCGGCGAGGACAGCCACGCCATCCTCGAACGTGCCGCGACGAAGATTCCCGCAGGCAGCGACGGCGTCCTGTTCCAGCCTTATCTGATGGGCGAGCGCAGCCCCGTGTGGGACCCGAAAGCCAGCGGCAGCTTCGTCGGCCTGACCCTGTTCCACAGCCGCATTCATCTCTATCGCGCAGTGCTCGAAGGCGTGACCTTCGCGTTGCGGCACAACATCGAGGCAGGCACCAAAGGCGCGCAATCGCTGGACCCGCAGCTGATCGTGGTCGGCGGCGCAAGCCATTCGGACCTGTGGATGCAGATCATCGCCGACGTCACCAACTTCCCGGTCTACACCATCGTGCAGGAGGTCGAAGCGGCGCTCGGCGCGGCGCTTCTGGCCGCCCACGCGGTGGGGTTGGTGGACGAGGCGCAAGTGCACAAAGGCTGGGTTCGACTGGAACGTCGCGCCGAACCGCAGGCGGAAAACGTCGCGCTGTATTCGCGGCTTTTCGCCGATTACGTGGCGCTGTACCCGGCGCTCAAACCGATCATGCATCGCCTTCAGGGAGCGTGAATGTGAACACCGCACAGTTTGATTTCAGCGGCCAGCGCGTGCTGGTGACCGGCGCCACCAGCGGCATCGGTCGCGAGGTCGCGCAGCAACTCTTGGCCAGCGGCGCCGAGGTGTATGCCTTGGGTCGCGACGCGACGGCGTTGCTGGACATGGCCGATCAGGGCTGCCACGTGTTGCGAGTGGATGTGGCAGATCATGCGCTGCTGGCCTCGCTGCTCGCGGAGTTGCCGGTGATGAACGGGCTGGTCAACTGCGCGGGCATTTCCATCCTCGAAGCGGCGACCGAGGTCAGCGCAGCGGCGTTCGATCAGGTCATGGCGGTTAACGTGCGGGCGTCGGCGATGGTGGCCGGAAGCGTGGCCAAGGCGATGATTGGCGAGGGTGTGAAAGGCAGCATCGTCAACGTGTCGAGCCAGGCGTCATTGGTGGCGTTGGACGATCACCTGAGTTACTGCGCCTCCAAAGGCGCGATGGACGCCATGACCCGTGTGCAGTGTGGTGAGTGGGGCAGGCACGGGATTCGTGTTAACAGCGTCAACCCCACCGTGACCCTCACGCCGATGGCGCAAATGGCCTGGAGCGAGCCGAGCAAGCGTGACCCGGCACTGGCCGCGATTCCGTTGGGGCGGTTTGCTGAAACGGCGGAAGTGGCGGCACCGATCCTGTTTCTGTTGAGTGATGCGGCGTCGATGATCAGTGGGGTGTCGTTGCCGATTGATGGGGGGTATACCAGCCGGTAACAATGTGAACACCGACCCTCTGTAGGAGTGAGCTTGCTCGCGATGAGGGGGAGCAGCAAACGGATGCGTCACTGACACTCCGCTTCGCGAGCAAGCTCACTCCTACAGGGGCTATGTTCGGCATGAGTTCGGCGGGGAAACTCAGCCCGCCGCGCCATTCTCCAACTCTCCCACAATCACCACCTTCGCCTTCGGCAAGAACCGATCCTGAATCCGCTCCAACAGCAGCTTCACTGCACTGCTCCCGGCCCGCGACGCATCGTGAGCGATACAGGCAATCGGAATGCCGAAAATGTCCGCGAAGGGCAGCCTGTCGATGCCGCAGATGGGCAGGCTGTCATGGGCGATGCCGCGATCCCGCAACGCACGCATGGCGCCGAGGGTGATCAACTGGTTGAAGCCGAAAATCGCGTCTGGCGCGGCGTGTGTGCTGAGGTAATCCAGAGTGCTCCGGTGCGACGGCTCAAGGGTGTAATCGCCTGTGAACACATCCAGGTGCACGTCTTTGCCACTCTCGGCCAGCGCCGCTTTCACGCCCTTCAAACGCTCTTCGGAAATCCGCGAATGAGCAGGGCCCGTCAGCACCAGCAACCGTTGTAATTCCGGGCTCTTCGCCAATAGATAGCGCGCGCCTTTCAGGCCGCTGTGGAAGTTATCCAGCACCACATGGCTGAACGGGCTGCCGTGCAGTGCGCGGTCCAGTTGCACCACCGGAATGTCGCCGTTGCTCAAACGGCTCAGGTATTGAGGCTGGTATTCGGGCTCGTCCGACACCGGTGACAATACGATGCCCGCCACGCGATAACTGAGCAGCGTGTCCACCGCCTTGCGCTCCAGCTCTTCCGAGCCATCGGTGTCCACCAGCATGATCGTGTAGCCGTGCTTCTTCGCCTCGCGGGAAATCGCCTTGATCATCTCGCTGTAAAACGGGTTGTCCACCGACGCCGTGATCACGCCGATGATCATGCTTTCGCTACGTTTCAGGCTGCGGGCGAAGGCGTTGGGCACGTAGTCCAGCTCGTGGGCGACTTCGAGGATGCGTGCCAGCGTGGCGGGCTTCACCAGATCGGGTTTGTTCAGCGCACGGGACACGGTGACCGGGGTCATGTTCACGCGGCGGGCAATGTCGGAAATGGTGACGGGGGTCTTTTTGCTCATGAACTTCGGGCAGCCTTGGATCGGGACAACACGCGGGCGACGTCGGCAGTGTCTGATTGCGCAAGGCTAGCACGATGAGGGGCGGCAGAGGTCACACGACTGGAAGGAATGTTATCGTTTTCATCGCTGGCCTGATCGGTTCATCCGGACTGTCGGCCGCATCGCGACGCTTTCCTGAAGGAAAGCTTTTCGACGTTTTGTATGCAATCCGTCCATAATGTGTGTCCGTTTCTTTCGATTGGAGGGTTCATGACCTCGCCCGCATCGCCGTCTTCCCGTGACTTCTTCATCGCCGCCGCGGCCTTGCTGATCACCATGGTCGGCACGACCTTGCCTACGCCGCTGTACGCGATCTATCAGGCGCGACTGGGGTTCGACGCGAGTTGGTTGACGATCATTTTTTCGATCTACGCCGCCGGTGTGATCGCGGCCTTGTTGGCCGTGGGGAGTTGGTCCGATCAGTTGGGGCGTCGGCCGCTGCTGTTCGCCGGGCTGTGCATGGGGGTGATCAGTGCGCTGATTTTTCTGTTTTCCGACTCGATTGGCGGGCTGCTGATCGGGCGCCTGTTTTCGGGTTTTTCAGCGGGAATCATGACCGGCACCGCGACGGTTGCTGTGATCGAGCTGGCGCCGAAAACCTGGAAAAACGCCACGCTTATGGCGACAGCGGCCAACATGCTGGGTCTGGGACTCGGGCCGATGCTGGCGGGCTTCACGTCGCAGCACCTGGCTGATCCGCTGCACCTGATTTTCTATGTCCATCTCGCGTTGTTGCTACTGGCAACACTCGGCGTGGCGATGATTCGGGAAACGGTGGAGCGGCCTGCGCAACGTCGATTGTCCATTCAGAAACCGTCGGTTCCGGCGTCGGTGCGCGGCGTGTTCATCTCGGCGTCGATTGCCGGGTTGGCGGGTTTCAGCGTGGCCGGGCTGTTCACCAGCATGGTGCCGTCGGTGATGATCCACATCATGGGTATCCACGGTGGTTTGCTGATTGGTGCGGTGAGTGGGCTGTTTTTCGTGGCTTCGATCATCGGTCAGGCATCGTTGCAGTGGCTGCCCAAACCGTCGCACATGACACTGGGCTGCGTGGGTCTGATCCTGGGGATGATCTGCCTGGGACTCGGCATCGCCACAGCGCAAGTACTGCTGTTGGTGGGCGCGGGTCTGTTTGCGGGCATTGGGCAGGGGATGATACTGCGTGCGGGCATGGGCGCCGTGACGGCCAGCAGCCCGCCGCATCAGAAGGCCGCAGTGACGTCGGCGTTTTTCGTGGTGCTGTACATCTCGATTTCCGTGCCGGTGGTCGGCGTCGGGTTCAGCGTGCGGGCGTTTGGCTTGCCCCATGTCGGCGAGTTTTTCGCGTCGCTTGTGGCGTTGGTGGCCGTGGTCGCGATGATCTGCATGAAGCGTGTGCAGGCCCGCCAGACCGCTGTGGCCTCCCTTGGAGGGTGAGCGATGGAGAGGGTGAGCGATGAGCGTTAAAGTTGGCCTGATCTCAGACACCCACGGACTGCTGCGGCCTCAAGCGTTGGAGGCGTTGCAGGGGTGCGACTACCTGATTCATGGCGGCGATATCGGCAAGCCGGAGATTCTTGAGGCATTGAGGAAGATCGCGCCGCTGACCGTCGTGCGAGGCAACAACGACACCGACGAAGCTTGGGCTGCGGACGTACCGTTCGAGGCGGTGCTGCGGATTGGCGACGTCGGGATTTACGTCACCCACATCCTCGCCGACGTGCCTGAAACGTTGCCGCCGGACATCCGGGTCGTCGTCACCGGCCACTCCCACAAGCCGCTGCAACAGCTGCGTCACGGTGTGCTGTTCATCAACCCCGGCAGCGCAGGGCCTCGGCGCTTCAAATTGCCGATAACGGTGGGCGTGTTGCACCTCGACGGGCTTGAGGTGCGGGGGGAGTTGATTGAGCTGGATTTGGGCCAGGGATGAACGAAACCTGTAGGAGCGAATTTATTCGCGAGACGTGTGTACAGCCGATAAATCTGCGTCGGATGTACTGGCCTATCGCGAATAAATTCGCTCCTACAGGGAAATCACTCAGATGATGAACCCCAGCCCGCCTTCAATCACTTCGCAATCGGGTCCAGCCCACTCGCCTTGATCGCGGGAGCTGCCGCCGACGAACTCAAAAACTCCAGAAACTGCCTGGCCTGTTCCGGGTGTTTGCTTTTGGCCACAACGCCCGCGGAGTAAAGGGTCATCTGCTGCGCTTGATCGGGGATCAGGCCGATGATGTCGATGCCGTCCACCGGCTTCAATTCGCTCAGTTGCTGGAAGCCGATTTCTGCATCGCCGCGGGCGACCACTTCACCCACCGGTTCAGCCGGGATCATGTGGCTCTTGCTTTGAATGCGGTCAGCGATGTGCATCTGATTGAACAGCACGCGGGACAGGTAAACGCCGCTGGCGCTGTCGGAATAGGCGATGCTTTTGGCGTCGAGCAGGGTCTGCTTGAAGGCTTCCATGGTGCTGATGTCAGGGTGCGGCGCGCCGTGTTTCACGGCCATCGCGATGTAGGATTTGCCCAGGTCCACGCGGCTCTTCGGATCGACCTGGCCATCTTTAATGAGCTTGTCCAGCGCAGCGCCCACCATCAGCACCACGTCGGCGGGTTCCTGGCGAGCGAGGCGGTTCGGGATGGCCTGTGGGGTCGCGCCCATCGACGGCGCGACCTCGCCTTGCAATTTCACGCCCACGCGTTGTTCGTAGTCCGGGGTAACAGCTTTGAAGGCGCCCATGATGCCGCCGGAGCTGAGAATGGTCAGTTGGACAGGGGCCGGAGGGGTGGCCGCCTGGACGAAAGCCGCTGGAATGAAAGTGACGGCGGCGCTCAACAGATAAGGCAGAATTTTTTTCATGAAAATGAACCTGACAGTTTGAAAAGTGGCTCTGACGAAATAAAAGCAGCGCGGGCAGTATGTGGCAATTGTACGATGAGTAAATCCCTTTGTTGCGATCATCGTTTCACAGACGGCATTTTCGGGCGCAGGTTCATTCGCCCGAGACGGGCTGAAAAACGCTGCTTCGACGCGTTTAAGCTCAAGAAACCACGGGCCAGGCCGATGCTGAGGACGATCCCCTTCATCTCTCTGGAAGTTCGTCTTTCATGTTCAATAAACGTTTGAAGCAAGAGTTGGCCGCGCTGCGTGAAGAACTTTCATCGGTGGAGCAGGTGAGGAGCAGTCTGGACAGCGAAATGCTGTGCATGCGCCTGGATGCGCAGGGTCGTATTGAGTCCGTCAATAACAACTTTGAAAAGGAAATGCATTACCGCAGCGCTGATCTTGTCGGGCGTTCCATCGAAGAGTTGGCCCCCGCTCACGTCAAAAGCCTTGATATCTTTCAGCGCGTGAAATCCGCCATCAGCCGAGGCGAGCATTTCAGCGGCGCCTTGCGTCTGCTGCGTGGCAATGGCCAAGAAGCCTGGCTGCGTTCGATCGTGCAGCCGGTACGCGATGGCAGTGGAAAAGTGGCGTATTTCACGATCCACTCCAAAGATCTGACGCGCACCATCGAAAACTCCCGCGAGCACGAAAACCTGATCGAAGCGCTGCAGCGCTCCACCGCTGTGATCGAGTTCAACCTGAATGGCGAAGTGCTTGCCGCCAACGAGCGTTTCCTGGGTTCGATGGGCTACTCGCTCACGCAGATCCTGGGTCAGCACCACCGCATTTTTTGCGACCCCCAAGAATCCGGCTCTCCGGAATATCAGGCATTCTGGGACAAACTCCGTCGGGGCGAATTCGTCACCGGTCGTTTCAAACGCGTGGACAGCCGGGGGCGTGAAGTCTGGCTCGAAGCGTCGTACAACCCGATCACCGACGCCCATGACCGCCTGTACAAAGTGGTGAAGTTCGCCACGGTCATCACCGATCAGGTCAACCGGGAAAATGCGGTGGCCGAAGCCGCCAACATTGCCTTCAGCACCTCGCAGCAAACGGACAGCAGCGCGCAGAAAGGCGCAGCGGTGGTTCAGCAGACGGTTGAAGTCATGCGAGAGCTGGCCGGACACATGGAACAGGCCGCTGATCGCATCTCGGCGCTGGACAAGCAATCTCAACTGATCGGCTCTATCATCCAAGCCATCAGCAGCATCGCCGACCAGACCAACCTGCTCGCCCTCAACGCTGCCATTGAGGCGGCCCGGGCCGGCGAACAAGGCCGTGGGTTTGCCGTGGTCGCCGACGAAGTCCGCCAGTTGGCCTCGCGCACCAGCAAAGCCACCGAAGAAATCGTCGGTGTGGTGAAGCAGAACCAGGTACTGGCTGAACAGGCGGTCAACGTGATCATCAGCGGCAAGCAACAGGCGCAGCAGGGCCTGGAGCTGGCAGGTGAGGCCGGGTCGGTGATCGTGGAGATTCAAGACGGCGCGCAACGGGTCGTGAGCGCGGTAGGGCAGTTCGCGAATCAACTGTCGAGCTGACTCGTCAAAACGGTTAAAGCGCTGCCGTTTTTATTAGAAAACGGCATTGCGTATTTAAAATCGTTAAAAAGCCGCCGGCTTCTCTGTCCAGGCGGCTTTTTTTTAGCCGAGGAAACGCTTCACCACCGCGGCAATGTCGGCCTGGATAGCGTCATCTTCCAGCAACGGATATTGCTTGATGAGCTTATTGCCGACCTGACCCTCTGACTGATGGATCGAGCGGATGATGCGGTCGATGTCCGCATCCGGCCCCTCGAAGATGTTCTTGATCGCAGCGCGTAACAGCTGGTGGTTGCGCAGAATGCAGGCCTCATCGCGCATCTCTTTTTCGAGGGTCACTCGGATGACACGTGCCAGGTATTCAGCATGTGCCGTGAGGTCGATGTAGCGCCACGCCGGAGCGGTCGTGGCGAATCCGTCGTAATGAAGGTTCGACTCCATCCCGTCAGCGTATTTTTCAAAGCCTTCGAAGCGTACGTCAGGCTCGATCGATTGCATCAGCGGCCGCGAGAATTCGTCGAGTACCTGATCGTAATTCTGCGGGCGCAGAGTGTGGTCTTGCATCACGGCAGAGACAGGGAGGATGTAAGGCGCAGGCACGGCCTTGTCCCGTCGCAGAATGTCATTGATCAAAAAACGCGAGATACGGCCGTTGCCGTCGCTCAACGGGTGGATGTAAACGAAACCGAAGGAAATGGCCGCGGCGCGCAAGATCGATGAGCCGCCGCGGGTATTGATTTCGAGTGCCTGCAGCCCTTCCAGCATCGATCCGACGGCCTGCCAGTCGGGGGCCAGGTAATGCAGCACATTCTGGAAACCTCGGGTCTGGCCTACAAACACTGGCGATTGGCGAATGCCATAGGACAATGCGCGAGGGCCAAGGATCGCCTGTTGAAGGGCCGCAATCTCGTCCTGCACCAAAGGTGGGGTGCCGACGCCGCAGCGTTGCTCCATCACCGCCGCGAAGCGTTTGATTCGATCAGCCTGTTGCTCTTCGTGCTCGATGGCGAAGCTGGATTTGCTTTCCTTGATCGTCAGCCACACGGCGCTACGTAGCAGCGTATCGTGGCCAAACTCCACACCCAATTGGGTCAATGCGTCGTTGAGGTCGTAGTCGATCAACCCCGCCAGCGTGGGAGTGATGTGGATGATCGGACAGAATCCAGAGGTGCCGGGAAGGTTGTCGACGATGCGCCAGCGGGCATCGCGAGCAGGCTTCTCACTCACCAAATAATGGCGGGAGTCCAGAAACTCGATGTAATTGCCTTTTTCCAGATCGGGAGACGAGAGCTTGGGGTTACCCAACCACTCGTACAAAAAGCAGGCTTTGCGGGCGTATTGACCCGTAGGCTCGGACGAAATCCAGCCTTCGAGTTCAGTGGGATCGATGACGGCAAAGAGTCTGGCCAGAAACTCCAAATGAACAGGCTCGCGTTTGAAGGCGAACGTCAGGTGCTCGGCCAGCGTCGGGCCCGGTTGATATTGGGCAGGGAAGGTGCGTTCGAGAACGCCGTCGATGAGGCTGTCTTTGCGTACGCTGGCAATCACACTGCGGACTTTGAACGGTTGGCAGGGCGTGATTTTGTAAGTCTGGGCGAGCCAGGCGTATCCGGCAAAACTGCGCATGAGGAGGTCTCAAAATCGTTTTGGAGCCCTCATTATTGTTATAAAACGGCGTTTCGTCTTTAAAATCGTTAAAAAGCCGCGTCGGATGCGTATATCCGGACGCGGCTTTTGGGCTCAGACGCGGAAATGGCTGACCAGCATTTGCAACTGATTGCCCAGTCGGGCCAGTTCGACGCTGGACGCGGCGGTTTCTTCGCTCGCGGCGGCGGTCTGTTCGGACACGTCGCGGACGTTGAGAATGCTGCGGCTGATTTCTTCAGCGACGGAGCTTTGCTGTTCGGCAGCGGCGGCGATCTGCTGATTCATCGCCTGAATGTTGGACACTGTCTGGGTAATGCTTTCCAGCGAAGAGCCTGCCTTGCGGGTCAAGGTGACGCTGCTGTCAGTCAGGCCACGGCTGCTGAGCATAATGTCCGACACCTGACGGGTGCCGCTTTGCAGGGCGGCGACCAGGCTTTCGATTTCTTCGGTCGACTGTTGCGTACGCTGTGCCAAGCCGCGCACTTCGTCCGCCACGACGGCAAAACCACGCCCGGCTTCCCCGGCCCGAGCCGCTTCGATGGCGGCGTTGAGGGCCAACAGGTTGGTCTGTTCCGCCACGGACTTGATCACGTCCATCACTTTGCCGATCTTGTCGCTTTCCTGCTCCAGTACGCCCATGGCGTCAGAGGAACGGATCACTTCGTTGGCGAGTTTTTCGATCTGGGCGATGGCTTCGCCCACGACTTTGTCGCCGTCCCGGGCCTGTTTGTCGGCATTGGAAGCGGCGACCGACGCTTGTTCGGCATTGCGCGCGACTTCCTGGACGGTGGCCGACATTTCATGCATGGCAGTGGCCACCTGATCGGTCTCGACCTTCTGGCTGTTGACCCCGGCGCTGGTCTGCTCGGTCACCGCCGACAGCTCTTCGGCCGCACTGGCGATCTGGGTAACGCTGTCGCGAATGCCGCCAATCAGGTCACGCAGGGTGGCGCCCATCCGTTGAATCCCGGTTTGCAGCACACCCAGTTCATCACGGCGAGTCACTGTCAGCGTATGGGTCAGGTCGCCGGAGGCAATGCGATCGACCACGGCTAATGTTTCCTGGAGCGGTCGGGTGATCTGGCGGGTAATGATCAGCGCCGCCAAGGCACCAAAGATCAGGGCGAGCAAGGTGCCGCCAATCTGCAGCGTGCGAGCCTGTTTAGTGTCCTCCGCGCCAAGAGAGGTTTGCAGATCAACCAACTGCTGGCTCAGTTTGACGATGGCTGCGCCTTCATCGGTCATTTCTGCCCGCGTCGAGTTGATGGTGTCGTTCGCCACCTTGAAGCCTTGTACCGAGCTGCGATAGCCGATCAACGCGCTTTCGAGCTGTTTCAGTCGATCGCCCTGAGTCGCGCCGAACGTGGCGTTGAGCTGATCAAGCCCGCTGATTGCGGCATTCAGTTGGCGTGCAGCGGCGTCTTCGGTTTTGACGGTGGGGTTGCCGGTGTAGCCGCGCACTTCGTAGCGCACCAGCATGACGTCTTCTTTGGCTTTGATGGCGGCCTGGTACTGGGCGAAACGGCGTTCGTCGGTCGGATCGAGCTTCATCACGTCATCGTTGATGGCGGCGATCAGCTCTGCGGCCTTCACCGCATCGGCGCCCATGTCAGCGCGGACTTTGGCGCTGGTCTTGTAGGCCTCGCGCATTTTGCTGAATGACGTGTCGTAGGCACGAATCTGCTCGCCCAACGCCTTGATCGGCGGGACGTTCAGCGGATTGACGAACGTGCTTTGCAAAAATTGTTGCTGCGCTTTGAAGGCGTCAAGAGCGGTCTGCACGTTCTGGGCCACGGCTTCGTCGCCATTGCTCAGCATGTATTGCAGACGCGTGATGCGCATGTCGGTCAGTTTGTTGTTGAGCTTCATGATGTCGGCAACGCGATCGCTGCGGAAGGTCATGTTGCCCAGGCTGGTCCAGCCGATGAGCGCCAGCAAAGCAGTAAAAACAAGAACGATGCCGAACCCTAAGGCCAGCTTTTTATTAACGCTGATATTCGCGAACCAGCTCTTCATCTCAATTCTCCACAGTCCGTTTTTCGAGTCGTCAGCTGGAGAATTGTTGTTATGGAGCCCAGCGAAACAGTCAGGTGCAAGGTTTCATCGGCCGAAAGCCGGAAATCTGAAACGGATGCGGGGAGATTGAAGGTAATTTCCTACACAGATAGGTAAAAAAACTACGGTTCAGAGGGGGCTGGAAAGATTAAGCCCGGCAGAAGCCGGGCCAAGAGGGGAGCGGGGCAGGTCTTAGCTCAGGCGATTAGCGCCTACACGGTCAGCGCCGTCGGCAGCGATGCGGCCCAGTTGAGTTTTTTCGGAGCCGTTCTCAGCGACGCGATTGGCACCTACACGGTCAGCGCCGTCAGCGGCGATGCGACCCAGTTGAGTTTTTTCGGAGCCGTTTTCAGCGACGCGATTGGCGCCTACGCGGTCGGCGCCGTCAGCAGCGATGCGACCCAGTTGAGTTTTTTCGGAGCCGTTTTCAGCGACGCGGTTGGCGCCTACACGGTCGGCGCCGTCAGCAGCGATGCGACCCAGGTGAGTTTTTTCGGAGCCGTTTTCAGCGACGCGGTTGGCACCTACACGGTCAGCGCCATCGGCGGCAACGCGATTGATGTGAGTATGGGACGAACCGTTTTCAGCGACGATTGGCGCGTTGATGTGTTTGGCGGCCGGCAATGCGAATGCGCCAGTTGCCAGTACGGAGAAGGCCAGACCAAGGATCAGTTTGTTGGTTTTCATGAGGGTTGCTCCAATTCGTCTAAGTGGTAACTCGGTATGGAGGCAATGTTACGCGGCGCTGGATTATTAAGAAGTCAATACGATTGGTAGCGATCATCGCCGGTATTGATAGTTGGGGCATGACCATCACCCGGAAGCTTGTGGGCCATTTTTAGAGGAGCGCAGCGACGGCACTGACAAAGCCATTTTATTGGCGTTTTTGGACCATTGCTTCTGAGTGTGACCGGCGAGTCATTGCTGTTGAACGCTGGCGTCAACATTCCCTCGTTCGGGTGTATCAGGCATGAAATATTTCAACTGTTGAGTAAGCGGCGGAAAACATACCGTGTTCTGGCTCCAACCTCGGTCATCGGGGGCGGGATTTCTTCAACCAGAACGGAAGTAGCGTTATGAAACCTGTTCAGCGATTCACCACACTCGACAGTTTCAGGGGGATCTGCGCGCTGCTGGTCGTGTTTTTCCACCTGCACGTTGTCGACACCTTCATTCAATTGCCGTTCTTCCGACGTGATGAGGTTCTGCTCAATTTCTTCTTCGTCCTCAGTGGGTTCGTTCTTGCTCACACCTATGGCATGAAGCCAAACCTCTCATTCAAGTCCTTCGTCATTTCACGGGTCTTTCGCCTCTACCCGCTGCACTTGTTCATGCTCGCGTTCTTCATTCTTTTCGAAACGGCGCGCTGGATCGCTTATCACCAAGGTTTTGGCCTGAACAACAAGCCGTTCACCGGGACATTCGCGCTGGATGAGATCCTGCCCAACCTCCTGCTGGTTCAAGCATGGACGAGCTACACCGAAACCATGTCGTTCAACTACCCCTCCTGGACGATCAGCATCGAGTTCTACATCTACATGCTGTTCGGGGCGCTGTGCATGTTCTCCATGCGTAATCGCTTTTTGCTGTTTGCCAGCGTTTCGGTGGTCGCCTTTATCCTGATCTTTTCGGACAACGCGCCGTTGGTCGACCGCGCGATGCTTGGGTTGTCGTGCTTCTTCGCAGGCAATATCACGTACCTGGTGTACCTGTTGATTCGCGATAAATGGTCCCTCAAACCGTGGCTGGTGACGGTGTTGGAATGCGCCATGATGTACGCCACGTACTGGATCGTGATGAACGACTTCGACAACCGCTCACCCATCGGGAGTCTGGCGTTCTGCGTGTTGGTGCTGCTGTTCGCGTTCGAAGGCGGCCTGGTGTCGGCGCTGTTGAAAACCGGTGTTTTCGTGTTGCTCGGCAAGCTGTCGTATTCGATCTACATGACCCACGCTGCTGTCATTTTCCTGCTGTCGACGGTCTTCATCATCGGGCAGAAGGTCACCGGTTTCGAAATGGCGCCGATGATCGCAGGGCAGCGATTCATGGACACAGGGTCGATGTGGGCGAACAACCTGTTTGTGGTGGGCGTCACTGTACTGACGGTGGTTGTGGCGGGGTTCGCTCACAAGTACATCGAAATGAAAGGGTACGAGCTGGGCAAGCGCGTGTTGGGCAAACCTGCGACCAAGGCGCCGGTGGACAAGCTGGAGTCGGCGAACGGACTCAAGCCGCAGGTTGATCGGGTGGCGTGATTTTTTCTACAAAGGTTTCGCGGTTGGCTGGGCGCGCAACCACTCCACCATCCCCAGCCCCGCTGCACGCCCGCTGGCAAAACAGGCGGTCAGCAGATAACCGCCAGTGGGCGCTTCCCAGTCGAGCATCTCCCCGGCGCAGAACACGCCAGGCAATGAGGTGAGCATCAAGCGTTCATCCATCGCCTCGAACGTCACGCCGCCCGCCGTGCTGATCGCCTCGTCCAGCGGGCGGGGTTTGATCAGCGTCAGCGGCAGGCATTTCACGGCATTGGCCAATAAGGTCGGATCAGCGAAGGCTTCGGCAGGGGCCAATTCCCGCAGCAACGCTGCCTTGACGCCGTCGAGCCCCAACTGGCTGTGCAAGTGTTTGGACATCGAGCGCGAGCCGCGGGGTTTGCTCAGTGCTTTCTGCACATCGTTCAGGCGCTTGCCTGGCAGCAGATCGATCTCGACGGTAGCGACGCTACTGTGATTGATCGCCTCGCGAATCTGCGCCGACAACGCGTACACCAGACTCCCCTCGACACCCGTCTGCGTCAGCACACACTCGCCCAATCGCAGCGTTTGGCCCTGCAAGCCCATGGAGATGTTTTTCAGTGGGGCGCCTGCGAATTTGCTGCGCAGCAATTCGCTCCAGGCAGGCACTTCAAACCCGCAGTTTGCGGCTTGAAGGGGGGCGGTCTGCACACCTTGCTGTTCGAGCAGGGGCATCCAGGCGCCGTCCGATCCCAGGCGGGCCCAACTAGCGCCCCCCAAGGCGAGCAATGTCGCGGCGGGACGGATCGCGATCTCGCCCTCTGGACTTTCGATGCGCAGGCTGTTGTCCGCATTCCAGCCCAGCCAACGATGGCGGGTGTGGATAACCACGCCATCCTCGCGCAGACGTTTGAGCCAGGCGCGCAGCAGGGGGGCGGCTTTCATGTCGGTGGGAAACACGCGACCGGAGCTGCCAACGAATGTTTCGATGCCTAGCCCGTGAATCCACTCGCACAAGTCGTCGGCACCGAAGGCTCGCAACAGGGGCGCGATGTTCGGAGCGCGTTCGGCGTAGCGCGACAGAAACGCCGGGTACGCCTCGGAGTGAGTGATGTTCATGCCGCCAACACCGGCCAGCAGAAATTTGCGTCCGACTGAGGGCATGCCGTCGTAGAGATCGACCTTGAAGCCGGCCTGGCTCAGCACTTCGGCGGCCATCAACCCGGCCGGGCCACCCCCGATGATGGCGACGGCGTGTGCGGAGGAAGAAGAGGCTGAAATCATGGTCAACGTGCGGATCATCGAAGTGGGTCGCGCATTCTACCCGAGGCCTGTGACGAACGAACGGCCTGTGGAAAACTTTTGAGCAAAAAACGTACAGCGCTCCGTGAGCCTTATGGGATATAGGCTCTGTGGCCTTGCGCTCAGGTTATCCACAGGTGGTTCCACAGCGGATGTGGGTAAATACCGATCGGTATGAGTTGTCTCAGATCTCTGTAGGAGCGAATTCATTCGCGAGCGGTGATGCACCCACACATCTTCTTCGGATGTACCGCCGCCTCGCGAATAAATTCGCTCCTACAGCGAATGTGCAGTGGCAGGCGAGTGGGTCATAAGCCCTCCGACACCCAGACCCGCTGCGCGCTGTGATGCAAAATCCCGTGCCGTCGCGCCAGTGCTTCGCGATCCTTGCTGTACCCGCCGCCAATCACGCCCATCACCGGAATGTCGCGGCCCAGGCAATGGCGCATCACCGCTTCGTCGCGCCGGGCCACGCCGTTGTCGGTCAGCTTCAGGTAGCCCAGCGCATCGTCCTTGTGCACATCGACCCCTGCGTCATACAGCACCAGGTCGGGCTGGTAGAGCGGCAGCAGGTAATTGAGCGTGTCATCGACTACTTTCAGGTATTCATCGTCGCCCATGCCCATTGGCAGCGGAATGTCCCAGTCGCTCTGGGCCTTGCGCGCGGGGAAGTTTTTCTCGCAGTGCAGGGAGACGGTGATCGCATCCTCGGTGTGTTCGAGAATCCGAGCCGTGCCGTCGCCCTGGTGCACGTCGCAGTCGAAGATCAACACGCGGTCGACGCGACCGCTCTGCAACAGGTAATGGCTGATGATGGCCAAGTCGTTGAAGATGCAAAACCCGGCAGGGTAATCGTAATGCGCATGGTGCGTGCCTCCGGCGAGATGACAGGCCAGGCCATGTTGCAATGCCTTTTCTGCCGTGAGCAGCGAACCGCCAACGGCGCGCACCGTACGTCGGGCCAGGTCTTCGCTCCAGGGCAGGCCCAGACGGCGCTGATCCTCGCGGGAAAGGTCGCCGTCCATGTACCGCCGAATGTAGGACGGGTCATGGGCGAGCGCGAGAATGTCGTCAGGGCAGACCAGCGGGCGGAACAGTTGAGCATCCGTGGTGAGGCCGCTGTCGATAAGGTGGTCGTGCAGCAGGCGGAATTTATCCATCGGGAAGCGATGGTCGGGCGGAAACGCCGGGCTGTAATCTTCGTGGTAGATAAGCGGCAGGGACATAGTGCGTACGCATGGGGTTCGAGGGGGAATCTTGCCAGTTATGCCCGTTGTGGCACAGCGATTTGGCCGGGACGGGCACAGTTGCACTGGCAGGTTATTCTGGCGAGCCATTTGAGAAGCGGGGCAGGGGAGATGTTCAATGGAGCCGATACTTGAGCTCAACAGCGCACGCTTGTTGATGCGTCAGTGGCGGGACGATGATTTGCCGGCTTTCGCGCAGATGTGCGCCGATCCACAGGTGATGCGTTATTTCCCGCAACCGCTGACGCGCCTGGAAAGCGCCAAGATGATCGGGCGTATTCGCGGCCATTTCGCTGAATACGGCTTCGGTCTGTGGGCGCTGGAGCGCAAGGACACCGGGCAATTCATCGGCTTCACCGGGTTGAATGTGGTGGGCTTCGACGCCCCGTTCAGCAGCGTCCAAAATCCTGCGGTTGAAATCGGCTGGCGACTGGCTCGGGAACACTGGGGCCTTGGTTACGCCAGCGAGGCCGCGTGGACGGTGTTGGGCTGCGGGTTCGAGCACGTCGAACTGGATGAGATCGTCTCGTTCACCGCCGTCAGCAATCTGCCCTCACAAAAGGTCATGCAAGCCATCGGGATGCAGAACGATCCGGATGATGATTTTGACCACCCCAACCTCCCGGAAGCCCACCCGCTGCGGCCCCACGTGCTGTATCGCATCAATCGCCAACAATGGCTCGCCACGTTGTGATGGACGGGAACCCCGCCGCAAACATCTGTATCATTCTGCCCAACCTCCACGTTCGCCGTCGTTCGGCGTCGGTGGCTGGACCGGTGTAATGACTGTGTGTGAGGAGCCTCTGAATGAGCCATGTGCTGGATGATCTGGTGTCGCTGTTGAGCCTGGAGCCGATCGAAGAAAACCTCTTCCGTGGGCGCAGCCAGGACCTTGGCTTTCGCCAGCTGTTTGGCGGTCAGGTCTTGGGGCAGTCGTTGTCGGCAGCGAGCAAGACGGTCGAGGATGAACGCCACGTTCACTCGCTGCACGGTTATTTCTTGCGTCCGGGCGATGCGCAATTGCCTGTGGTTTATCAGGTTGATCGCGTGCGCGATGGTGGCAGTTTCAGCACCCGCCGCGTGACGGCCATCCAGAAGGGCCACCCCATCTTCACGTGCAGCGCGTCGTTCCAGTACGACGAAAAAGGTTTCGAGCATCAAAGCCAGATGCCGCAGGTGGTCGGCCCGGAAAATCTGCCGTCGGAACTTGAGTTGGCGCGTCAACGCGAGCACCTGATTCCCGCTCACATGAAAGACAAGCTGCTGTGCCCCAAGCCCATCGAGTTTCGCCCTGTCACCGCCCTCGATCCTTACAACCCGCAGCCCACCGAAGCGGTGAAATACGTGTGGTTCCGCGCCGACGGCACGCTGCCTGACATCCCGGCCCTGCACCGCTACATGCTTGCCTATGCGTCGGACTTCAATCTGCTGACCACGTCGCTGCTGCCTCACGGCAAGACGGTCTGGCAGAAAGACATGCAGATCGCCAGTCTCGACCATTCGCTGTGGTTTCATGGCGAACTGCGGGCCGATGAGTGGCTGCTTTACGCGATGGACAGCCCGTGGGCCGGCAACGCGCGCGGGTTTTCCCGTGGCAGCGTCTACAACCGCGCAGGCCAGCT
Source organism: Pseudomonas sp. RC10 (assembly GCF_038397775.1). NCBI lineage: Bacteria > Pseudomonadati > Pseudomonadota > Gammaproteobacteria > Pseudomonadales > Pseudomonadaceae > Pseudomonas > Pseudomonas bambusae. The sequence continues at coordinate 5,836,060 of NZ_CP151650.1, read as the reverse complement.
CGTGGCCTCGGTGAGTCAGGAAGGTTTGATCCGACACCGCAAGGACTGGGCATGAGCCTGTCGCAGTTGCGCCATTGGGTGTTCGACATGGACGGCACGCTGACCATCGCCGTGCACGACTTTCCGGCGATCAAGCGCGCCTTGGGTATTCCGCTGGAGGACGACATCCTCACCCATCTGGCCGCGTTGCCGGCCGACGAGGGTGCGGCCAAACATGCGTGGCTGCTTGAGCACGAGCGAGAGTTGGCCGTGGCGTCGAAGCCTGCGACCGGTGCGGTCGAGTTGGTGCGTGAGTTGGCAGGGCGCGGCTACCGACTTGGCATCCTGACGCGCAATGCGCGGGAGCTGGCCCATGTCACGCTGGAAGCCATTGGCATCGCGGACTGTTTCGAGGTTGAGGACGTGCTGGGACGGGACGAAGCGCCGCCGAAGCCTGATCCGGGCGGGCTTCTGAAGTTGGCCCAGGCCTGGGACGTCGAGCCTTCGCAGATGGTGATGGTGGGCGACTACCAGTTCGACCTGGCGTGCGGCAAAGCAGCGGGCGCACACACCGTGCTGGTTAACCTGCCGGAAAACCCCTGGCCGGAACTGACCGATTGGCATGCGGATGATTGCGTGGCGTTACGGGCGATGCTCAGCTAGCGCGAAAGCTGCTTGAAATACACACAATCTGTAGGAGTGAGCGTGCTCGCGATAGCGGGGTATCAGCCACCGTGTGTATGACTGACGTTCCCTGATCGCGAGCAAGCTCACGCCTACAGTGATGCGGTTTTTTGGCGGGGGCGGCGATCAATTCCCTTTGAACAACGCCGCCTGTCCCTCGGGAGAGGTGAACATTGCGTCGCCGTTGTGGCCCACACCTTTCACTTCCACCAGCCGTTGGTTCATCCCTTCAGGATGACGCTTGGTCAGGTAATCGAAGAAATTGTGCCCCCGCACCAGGCGAAACGGCCCTTGCGCCTCGGCACCGCAATCCTTGTCCAGCGCCGGGTGATTCGGGTCGGTGTCCTGATCGCCCAGCAGGTACGTGATGTCACGCTTCACGTACGCCGCTTCCAGCTCCGCCACGGTTTCCTTGCCTGCATAGGCCGGCAGTTTGTTCATGCCGTATTTCCAGGTGTCGAACCCCGGGCAGCTCGCCGTCGTCACCGGCAATGGCCGGGTCGCGTCGAAATAGGCGTAAGACGACGGGTTGGCGATCACGTAACGCAGCTTGATGCCTTCCTTCTTCAGCAGCGCGTCTTCCTTGCCGCCGATCATCGCGTAGCGCTGCACCACCTGCGCACCACCCGAGTGACCGGCGATGACGATTTCTTTCAGGTTCGGAAACAGCTTGCTGTCGCTCAGGCGTTTGAGGATATGGTCGATGACCACGAATGAACTGACCGGCTTGGCACCCAGCGATTTGTCGCCCGCCATCCAGTCATTGCCGTGCCAGCGCAACACCGTTTCCGGCAAGTGGTGCGCGGTGATGTCCTTCTCATCGAGGAACTGCGGCGCGATCAGCAGGGTTTTAGGCCGCTGCTTGGACTGGTTGGCAGCCCGCTCGACACTGCGCAAATACGTCTGAGCGTTGCGCAGGCGGCCATGAAAAATGATGACCACCCGCTGAATATGCGGGTTCGGGCTGACCCAGCTCTGGCTCAGGCCCAGCGTGGCTTGAGACGTTCCATTGATCAGCAGCCGGTCGGGGCTGATGGATTTGACCGCCTGATCCGCAGCATGAGCCGTCGCGCTCATCAGGGTGCCCAACAACAGGATCGAAAGCGGTTTCATCATGTGATCAGAGGCTCTTGGCGGCGAAGGTATCGCATTGGTTGATTTGTCCCTGGGCAAAACCTGTCTTGAACCAGCGAACCCGCTGGGCAGACGTCCCGTGAGTGAACGAGTCGGGTACTACACGCCCTTGGCTTTGTTGCTGCAAACGGTCGTCGCCGATGGCATTCGCCGCATTCAGCGCCTCTTCAATATCACCCGGTTCGAGCCAGTTCAAACGCTTTTGCGCGTTGTTGGCCCAAACACCGGCGAGGCAATCCGCCTGCAACTCCTGACGCACCAGCAGACCGTTGTCACCCTCCATGCGCATGCCACGCTGGCGGGCGGCGTCAACTTTAGCTGAAACCCCCAGCAAGGTCTGCACATGATGGCCAACTTCATGCGCAATCACGTAGGCCTGGGCAAAATCCCCTGCAGCTTTGAAGCGCTGGCTCATCTCGCGGAAGAAATCCATGTCCAGATAAACCTTCTGATCGGCCGGGCAATAGAACGGGCCGCTGGCGGATGACGCAAAACCACACGCAGACTGCACCTGACCCCGGAACAGAATCAGAGTCGGGTTTTTATACTGCCGACCACCCTGCTGAAAAATCTGACCCCATGTGTCTTCAGTGTCACCCAGAATGGCTCGCACGAAATCCGCCTGCTCGTCGTTGGCCGGAGGCGCCTGCCGCGTCTGGGGGCTGACAGAGGTGGTCTGCTGGCTGCCCACCTGACCGGCGATCTGCCCGAGAATCTGCATCGGGTCCTGCCCGGTCAACAGCCCAATGGCGACGATGATCACAATCCCGCCAAGCCCCAGCCCCTTGCCCCCGATGCGCATCCCACCCCCGCCACCGGAGTCGTCGCGTGCATCGACGACGTTGTCACTGCGACGTCCTTTTTTCCAGAGCATGGAGGAATCCTCTTTTAGTCGTGTAGGAAGTGTAGACGCCGGGGGAGGGACGGCGTCTGACTGCTGGGACTAAGAGAGGGAAGTGGGGGGAATGGTTCAGGGGATGCTAGGTGATTGGAGCATTCCCTGACCTTGCTGACTATCGAGAGCTTTTAATGGCGTAACACAATGCAGCTAGGGCGCCGCCGTTGATGAAAAGCCAGATATGAAGTGCCCAGATATGTCGCCTCAAACGGAAAGGAATCCTGAGGTGAGCGTCTTGGGTAATGTCACCTCGGCGGTACATGATTCTCGGCATGTACATAATTGCGAAGATGATGCTGAGTCGCATCTGTCGACCTATCACGCCGCCTTGCCACAGGTTTCGGGTGTTTGTAACACCTTGGCAGTCGGACAAATGCTCTTCGAGTACATCAATATTCTTGTACGTGAACCATCCCATTGCCATGAGATTGACCCACGAGGAAATGAGCCAAGCCAAGCCAAGGACGACAAAAATCGGCATTACGGCCTCCATTCGTAGATCATTTCGCCAATGTGTTCACCACCCCACTCACCTGCAGAGCCTGCAGCGTAGCCGCCTATAGCAGACGCGACGATACCGCATCCAATCGCGCCCAAACCGCCGGTTGGTACTCCGAACACGACCATGCAAAGTGGCGCAAGGGTGGCCATTCCTATAGTGCCCCCTACCAGGCCGCCGCTAATGCCACCGACCAGCTTCGACCCCTCGACATACTTCGCCTTCCTGCACATCTCCTCCCGCCCCATCGAACATGCTTCTTTGATCTCCAGATGCGTAGACCAGGCATTCAAAGCAATCCCGATCGGCGTCCCCATCCTCAGCAACTTCGACGCCTTGGCAATATGCGCCAGCCGTTGCGAATACCCACGCATCTCCGGGTTGTGCAGATAGCTCTTCGTCGAAACCCCCAGCATTTTCTTGATCGACCCGTTATTGCGCATACCCGTGCCCCAGTGGGCGATGCCTTTGAGTTGGGTGGCGAGTTTGACGAAGTGCACGCGGCGTTGGTTGATGAATTCCTGCCGAGCGATGGGGGTGCCGCGTTTGAGGGCGAGTTGATACAGCTGCTCGATGTCTTTCAGCGTGGCTTCAACACCTTTGAGGTGCTTTTCCCAGCTCCCGGTGGCGGCCCCGATGCCCAATGATCCGTAGCCCAGCATGTGCTGTAACAGGTCGTAATTTTTGACGATGTCTTTGTCCGCTTGATGCTGAAAGAGCGAATGGTGAGTGCCGTAGGCGAGTCTCATCATCTCCGCCTCCTCAGGCGTCACGCGCGACGTCGCTTCATCGGCGACGACCATGAGCTGCCCCGGCATGACCATCGTGTTGCGGACGTGAGCGTTAAGCTGGTCGAATTTTGCCCCGCCGCCGACCTGCGCCTTGATGACGGGGTAGTGCTGAACCTGATCGTTGATGAACACATACGGCTTGCCTGCAACTGCCATTTTCCTGTCCCTGAATGTGCATGAAGGCGCGAGGATAGGAACGGGCAGAGGGCTTTTCGAGGGGCTGGGGCGGGGTTACAGAGAATTCAGAACGGCCCTACTCAGGGCGTGATTCTTTCCTACAACACTGGCTCATAAAGTGGGCCGCGCGAGGTGTTTTCCTCGCGCGAGCCACGCTCTTAACGCTGACCGCGCATCATCAACAGCGCCACGATAACGCCAAGGGCGGCAAGGGTCGTGGCGATGATCCCGAGCGAACCCAGCCCGTAGTGATGGATGCCCAAGCCGCCAAAAATGGCACCAAGGCCGATGCCAGCATTCGCCGCCGAGATGTTCATCGACGCTGCCAGCGCTTGCGCCTTGGCGCCAGCCGTCATCACGCGCACTTGGCAGACCGGGAACAGCGCGGTGTAGGCCACGCCCCAGATGATCAGCGACGCGACCAGCCAGGGCGTGTCCGCCGCCAGCGCCACTGCTGCGAGCATTCCGAACCCCAGCACCAGCAGGAACAGCACCATCGCCCCCAACGGCCGACGGTCCACCATGGCGCCGCCTAAATGGTTGCCGATCATGCCGACGGCGCCGAAGCCCATCAGCCACCAGCCGACATGACTCGACGGAATATTCGCAAGACGTTCGAGGATGTCGGCCAGGTAGGTGTAGGCCGTGAACATCGCCGTAAAGGTCAGGACTGACAGCAGGATGTGCGCGAGGAACCGAGGCTGACGCAAGATGGCGGTCTGTTTCTCGCCTTTGTCAGTAACAGGCGCGCTGGGCAGTGTCGGCATCATCAGGTGCATCAGAATGCCAATGATCAGCGAGAGTCCCGACAGCACCCAGAAGCTGCCACGCCAGCCAATCAGGTCTGCTGCCACGGTGCCCAGCGGGATGCCGAACACCAGCGCCGCCGAGATGCCGAGGTAGACCTTCGACACGGCTTTGCCCGCGTTACCGGGACCGGCCAGTTGCCCGGCGGTTTCGCTGGCCGTGCCCCAGAACACGGGAAGCGCCAGCGCTGGAATGAAGCGGGCGATGGCCAGCACCCAAATGTTGGTCGAAACGGCGGCCAAGGCGTTCGACAAGGCGAAGACGATCAGAATCAGCGTGAACAGTTTCTTGCGTTCCACGCGGGCCAGCTTGGCCGTCAACAGTGGGCCGAACAGCATCACCGTGAAGGCGAACAGCGTGACGACCTGACCGGCGACGGTGATCGAGACGTTCAAATCCTGCGCGAGCGCAGGCAGAAGCCCGACGATGACAAACTCGGTGGTCACGATGATGAAGGCCGCAATGGCCATGATCAGGATCTGCACGCCGGATCGCGAGGACTCGTACGGCAGCGCGTTGGCGTTGGCCGTTGAGGGGGACGACATGGGAAAACTCCAGAAAAAAGGTATGGCGCTAGCCTATTGGAGAATTTAAGGTCTATTCCGGTCATTTTTTCTGAAATGATGTGAAACAGGTTCACTAATCGCAGGGTCGCCGATGTTTTCTTCCGAACGCCTAAAAGGTATCGACGTGTTTGTCATCGTCGCCGATCTGGGCAGCTTCACCGCCGCCGCTGAACGCCTCAACCTCAGCAATTCTGCTGTGAGCAAGAGCATCGGCAGGCTGGAAAACCGACTGGGGACGCGGCTGTTCAATCGCACCACGCGACGCCTCTCGCTGACGGACGCGGGGCTGACGTTTTATCAGACCTGCACCGCCGTGCTCTCGGACCTCGAAGAAGTCGAGCAGGTGCTGCATTCCGAGCAGGATGAGCCTCAGGGCAAGGTGCGCATCGATTTGCCCGCGGCCTACGGGCGGTTGCACGTCCTGCCGCTGATTCTGGACTTCGTCAAACAGCACCCGCGATTGATGCCGCACATTTCGTTCGCGGACCGCTTCGTCGACCCCGTGCACGAAGAAATCGACATCGTGGTGCGCATCGGCGGGCCGGACGCGTGGGCGTCCAGCGTGGGACATCGCTATTTTGGCAGTCAGCGACTGGTGTTCTGCGCGTCCCCCGAATACCTGGCCCAGTTCGGCATTCCGGCGTTCGAGCACGACCTTGAAGCGCATCGGTGCCTGGGGTATTCGATGCATGCGGGCACGATCAGCCCGTGGTATTTCAAGGGGCGGCAGTCCGGCGACATGGAGCGCAGGATCATGCACCCCCATGTGGCGGTGGGCGATGGGGAAGGGGTGGTGATGGCGGCGCTGGCGGGGTTGGGAATTACGCAGCTGCCTACCTGGCTGGTGCAACGTCATTTGGATTCGGGGGCATTGGTGGAGGTCTTGCCAGACCTGGCGACCGAGGGCATGCCGATGAACCTGGTCTGGCGCAGGAACCGGGAAAATCTGCCGAAAGTACGGGCGCTGCTGGATTATCTGACTGCCCGACTGACGCCGACGGGCAGCACGCGGTCAGCAACCGTCGATTAGCCTTTCGCGCTTGATCCGACGTCACGCGGTCAAGCGCTCCTACAGGCAAACGCGCGTCATCACACCCGCGCGGTCTGCTTCTCGGACACTTCCACAGGCGATGCATCGGCGAAATGGTTCACCTGCCGCAGCGCTTTGAAACCCACCATCCAGGTGCCCACGACGCCCAAGGTGCACAGCCCGCCGAGGATCGCGGCAGGCACAGCGCCGAACAGTGACGCGCTGCTGCCTGCACGGAATTCGCCCAGTTCGTTGGAGGAACCAATGAACAGCATGTTCACGGCGTTGACCCGCCCGCGCATGTCGTCCGGCGTGGAGAACTGCACCAGCGTCGAACGGATGTAGACGCTCACCATGTCCGCCGCACCGGCGAACATCAGCGCAATCAGTGAGAGCCAGAACAGCGTCGACAGGGCGAACACCAGATTAGCGACGCCGAACACCGCCACGGCGATGAACATCACCATACCAACGTGGCGGTCGAACGGACGCGCCGCCAGATACAGGCCGGTGGTCACTTCGCCCAGGCTCATCGCACTGCGCAAAGCGCCCAGCCCTTGAGGACCGAGGTGCAACACTTCGTGGGCGTAGATCGGCAGCAACGCCACTACGCCGCCGAGCAGCACGGCGAACAGGTCGAGGGAAATGGTGCCGAGAATGATCGGGCGGGAGCGAATGAAAGCGATGCCAGCGGTGAAGCGTTTCCAGGCGGTGGATTCAAGGATCTGCTTTTTACCGGCGTACAGCACCGGCACGCGAATCAGCAACAGCACGCCTGCGATGAAGCTTGCCATGCACACGGTGTAGGTCAGCCCGCCACCGCCTGCCGCGTAAAGACCGCCGCCGACCAAAGGCCCGGCGATGGTCGCGATGCGCATGATCATGCTGTTCGTCGCAATCGCCGACGCCAGTTTTTCCCGAGGGACGACTTGCGGCAGCAGGCTTTGCAGCGCCGGACCGGTGAACGCGCGGGCACAACCGAACAGGGCCAGCGTCGCGTAGATCAGGCGGGTGTCCTGGTGGTGGGTAACGGAAAACAGCATCAGCATCAGGCTGCACGTGGCCTGCACGGTCCAACTGATGGTCAGGATCAGTTTGCGGTCGTAGCGGTCGATCAGGTCACCGGCTGGCATCAGCAGCAACAGCATCGGAATGAACTGCGCCAGTCCCACATACGCCAGCGAAATCGGATCGCGTGTCATGTCATAGACTTGCCAGGCCACGACAACGGCTTGAATTTGCATGGCGAAGACGGCGGCAAGGCGGGCGGTCAGGAAGGCAAAAAAGCCGGGCTGCTTAAGGGCACTTCCAGAAACGGCGTCGGAAGGTGAGGCGGACGAATCGGAACTCAAGGCAGGACATCCATCGAAGCGAAAGACGGCCGACTGTTATACACCGCCAAGGAGGTATATGCCGCTTGCTGTCAGAAATTTAATGATGGATGGTAGGAAATAGGCGCGTTTTGAGGTCTGTCGCGAAAGGCTCATCGCAGATAATCGTTCCCACGCGGAGCATGGGAACGATCAAAGCAACGATCAGGATTACCGACGAACCAGCAACACACCCGATTCCATATGGTGGGTATACGGAAACTGATCGAACAACGCGCAACGCTCGACCCGGTGGGTGTCGTGCAGTTGGGCGATGTTGGCGGCCAGGGTTTCGGGGTTGCAGGAGATGTACAGAATGCGCTCGAAACGCCGGGTCAGCTCGCAGGTGTCCGGGTCCATCCCGGCGCGGGGCGGGTCGACGAACACGCTGCCGAAGTCGTAGCTTTTCAGATCGACACCGGCCAGACGGCGGAACGGACGCACGTCATTCAGCGCCTCGGTCAGCTCTTCCGCCGAGAGACGCACCAGCGACACGTTATCCACACCGTTGTCCGCCAGATTGCTCAGTGCCGCGTTGACCGACGTCTTGCTGATTTCGGTCGCCAACACTTTGCGCACGCGGGTTGCCAGCGGCAGGGTGAAGTTGCCGTTGCCGCAGTACAGCTCCAGCAGGTCATCGTCCCGGTCGCCCAGCGCGTCGTACGCCCAGCCCAGCATTTTCTGATTCACCGTGCCGTTGGGCTGAGTGAACGCGCCTTCGGGCTGGCGATAGCTGAACTTACGCCCGGCCACTTCCAGTTGCTCGGTCACGTAATCACGACCGATCACCAGGCGCTGGCCTTTGGAACGCCCGATCACGCTGACGTTGAGGTCCGCCGCCAACTGCTCGGCTTCAACCTGCCAGGCCTCATCCAGCGGGCGGTGGTAGCACAGGGTAACCATGCCGTCGCCCGCCAGCGTGGTCAGGAAATCCACCTGGAACAGCTTGTGATTGAGCGTCTTGCTGGCTTCCCAACGGTCCCGTAGCACCGGCATCAGCGCGTTGATCTGCTGGCTGGCGATGGGGAAATCGTTGATCAGGATCGGGGTGTATTTGTCGCCCGGCGCAAACATCGCGTAGTGACGCACGCCCTCGTCGCGCCACAGCCGGAACTCGGCGCGCAAGCGGTAATGCTCGCGCGGAGAGTCGAACACCTGCGGCTCGGGTGCATCGAAGGGCTGCAACAACTCGCGCAGGCGCTGGGCCTTTTCGTCGAGCTGTCGGGTGTAGTTGGCGGGGTCGAACGCAGCACTCATGGATAAAAGCCCAACTTGATCACAAACAGAATCGACAGCACGACCAAGGCCGAATTCAGCTCACGGCCCCGGCCCGACAACAGCTTGATCACGGTCCAGGAAATGAAACCGAAGGCGATGCCGTTGGCGATGGAATAGGTGAACGGCATCGCCAGTGCGGTCAGCACCACCGGGGCGGCTTCGGTGATGTCGTCCCAGTTGATTTCCGCCAGACCCGAGGTCATCAGCACGGCAACGAACAGCAACGCCGGAGCGGTGGCAAACGCCGGAACGCTGCCCGCCAACGGGGCGAAGAACAGCGCCAGCAAGAACAGCACCGCGACGACGATGGCGGTCAGACCGGTGCGGCCCCCGGTACTGACGCCTGCTGCCGACTCGATGTAACTGGTGGTGGTCGAGGTGCCCAGCAGCGAACCGGCCATGGCGGCGGTGCTGTCGGCGATCAGGGCGCGGCCCATCTTCGGCATGTGACCGTCCTTGCCCATCAGGCCGGCGCGCTTGGCGACGCCGATCAGGGTGCCCGAATTATCAAAGAGATCAACAAAGAGAAACGAGAAGATCACGCTCACCAGACCGATGTTCAGCGCGCCCGGAATGTCCAGTTGCAGGAACGTCGGGGCCAGCGATGGCGGCATCGACATCACGCCACCGAACGGCGAAAAGCCAAGGACGATGGAGATAACGGTGACCGCCAGGATGCCGATCAGCACCGCGCCGCGCACTTTCAGGGCGTCGAGGGCGACGATCAGGGCAAAACCGAGCGCGGCGAGGATGGGCGCAGGTTTGGCCAGATCGCCCAGGCCGACCATGGTCGCCGGGTTGCTGACCACGATGTCGGCGTTGTGCAGGGCGATCAGCGCCAGGAACAGGCCGATACCGGCGGCAATGGCCGAGCGCAGCGGCAGCGGGATGCTGTTGATGATCCACTCGCGGATGCGAAAGATCGACAGCAGGAAAAACATCACGGCCGAAATGAACACCGCCCCCAGCGCCACTTGCCAGGTGTGGCCCATGTGCAGGACGACGGTGTAGGTGAAGAAGGCGTTCAGGCCCATGCCCGGTGCCAGCGCGATCGGGTAGTTGGCGATCAGGCCCATGGCCGTGGAACCGATGGCGGCCGCCAGGCAGGTCGCCACGAAGATGGCGCCCTTGTCCATGCCGGTCGCGCCGAGGATGCTCGGGTTGACGAACAGGATGTAGGCCATGGCGAGGAACGTCGTGACCCCGGCCAGAATTTCGGTACGCACATTGGTGTCATGTGCCTTGAGTTGAAACAGCCGCTCCAGCATGTATGGCTCCCCGGTGGCGCAATGCACCTTTAATGAATCGACTAGTAACAGCAAAGCACAGCCGTTGAAACGGCTCGTATTAATTCACTGCACAAAATCTGCCAGTCGCAAAAAAGCCGCGCATCATACCAGCAGCTTTGCGGGATGGGGGCGGGAGCCCGTCGGGGGACGGTATTTGTCAGGATTGCCCCTCTATTCGCCCGCGGCGTTGAGGCTCAAAACGTCTCGCGGCACATGCTCAATTCCCTGTGGGAGCGAATTTATTCTGGGCGGCATTCCGACGAAAGCCCGTTCAGCCGACACGTCTTTACCGTCTGGACGATTTCGCGAATGAATTCGCTCCCACAGGTGTCGCGGGGTTCCCAAGCCCAGGAGTTACAAGCGCCCCGACGCTCACTCATCACATTCCCTGAACGATTGCGAAACACCACACGTCGTAAACCAGAGACGCAGATTCACTGCGCTGATGCGTATCAACCGTGAGGCTTTCCCATGAGTGCGACGAACCCACAGGCCTTCGCAGAGCATTCCATTGCCCTGACGCTCAACGGCCAACCCCGACAATTGAACGTGCGCCCCTGGACCACGTTGCTCGACCTGCTGCGCGAACAGCTCGATCTGGTCGGCACCAAAAAAGGCTGCGACCACGGCCAATGCGGGGCGTGCACCGTGTTGCGCGACGGCAAGCGCATCAATGCTTGCCTGACGCTGGCGATCATGTGCGACGGCGCGGAACTGACCACCATCGAAGGGTTGGCCGAAGGCGACACCCTGCACCCGATGCAGCAGGCGTTCATCAAACATGACGCCTTTCAGTGCGGCTACTGCACGCCAGGCCAGATCTGCTCGGCCGTAGGGCTGGCCAACGAAGGGCGCGCAAACAGCGAAGACGACATCAAAGAGCTGATGAGCGGCAATCTGTGCCGTTGCGGCGCCTACAGCAACATTCGTGCGGCCGTCGTTGAGGTGCTGCCTCAACTCGACGCCGCACCCGGTCAGGGAGGGCGCCAGTCATGACCCCGTTCAGTTACAGCAAACCAGCCGATGTGGCTCAAGCCATCAACCTTGCGGGACCCGCCAGCCGCTTCATCGCGGGCGGCACCAATCTGCTGGACTTGATGAAAGAAAATATCGCCCACCCCGAACACTTGATCGACATCACGGGACTGCCGCTGAAGGATGTCCGCGAGACGCCCGAAGGCGGCGTCATGATTGGCGCTCTGGTCAGCAATGCCGACCTGGCCTGGCACCCGTTGATCGAAATCCGCTATCCGCTCTTGTCGCAAGCCGTACTTGCGGGTGCGTCGCCTCAGTTGCGCAACATGGCCAGCACCGGCGGCAACCTGTTACAGCGCACCCGTTGCTACTACTTCTATGATTCGACGGTGCCCTGCAACAAGCGCGAGCCAGGTTCTGGCTGTCCGGCGAAACAAGGCTTGAACCGGATTCACGCGATTCTGGGCGCCAGCGACGACTGCGTGGCGACTCATCCCTCGGACATGTGCGTGGCACTTGCGGCGCTTGAAGCGGTGGTTCATGTCGAAGGGCGAGCCGGGAAACGCACCCTTGAATTCGCGGATTTTCATCGCCTGCCGGCCGACTCCCCCGAACGGGACAACCAATTGGCCGACGATGAACTGATCACAGCGGTCGAGTTGCCTCCTGCGCGTTTCGAGCAGCACAGCCATTACCTGAAAATCCGTGATCGCGCGTCCTACGCGTTCGCGCTGGTCTCCGTGGCCGCCGCGCTGGAACTCGACGGCGACGTCATTCGCGACGTGCGATTGGCCTTGGGCGGCGTGGCGCACAAGCCGTGGCGTGACAAGGTGGTCGAGCGCTCGCTGATCGGCCAACCGGTCTCACGGGAAAACTTCGTGGCCGCCGCCGACGCCATGCTGCGCGACGCTCAGCCGCTTGAGCACAACGCCTTCAAAATCAAACTGGCACGTCGCGCTATCGTCCGTGCGCTCAGCGACGCCGCCGTGGGAGGGAATGCCTGATGAACGCCAAAATGTTTCCACCCGGTCGCGTCTCGCCCGTGGGCCAGCCACTGGACAGAGTCGATGGCGTGCTGAAAGTGACAGGCCAGGCGCGTTACGCGGGTGAATACCCGGAAAAGGGCCTGCTTCATGGGAGCGTGGTCTCCAGCACCATCGCCCGAGGGCGCGTGATCAACATCGACACGTCGCAGGCGCTGCAAGTGCCGGGGGTCGTGGCCGTCATCGACCACCTCAATCGCCCGCACGTCGCCAGTTACGACAAGGATTACGAAGACGCCGACTCGGCAGAGGGGTCGCCATTTCGGCCTCTTTATAACGATCGCGTGCTCTACAGCGGTCAGCCGTTGGCGCTGGTCGTGGCCGACTCGCTGGAGATTGCGCGCCATGCCGGTTCGCTGATCCGCATCGAGTACGAGACCGAGGCTCACCAGACGAGTCTGCTCGCCGCCCAAGGCAGCGCTCATACGGCCCCGGCGGAAACCCCGAAACCAAGGGGGGATTTCGACGCGGGGCTGGCCAGTGCGGCGTTCACCATGGACGCCCGTTACAGCACGCCCAACGAGCATCACAACCCGATGGAGCCTCACGCCTCGACCGTGCTTTATCAAGCCGACGGCAGCCTGCACATCCACGACAAGACCCAAGGCCCGCAGAATTGTCAGGACTACCTGCACAAGGTGTTCGACCTGGACAAGTCGAAGATCCGCATTTTCGCCGCGTTCGTGGGCGGTGCGTTCGGCTCCGGTTTGCGTCCGCAATACCAACTGCCCTTGGCGGTGATGGCGGCCCTGCAGCTCAAGCGTTCAGTTCGCGTAACCCTGACCCGCCAACAGATGTTCACCTTTGGCTACCGCCCCAACACCTTGCAGCACCTGCGACTCGGTGCGACCAAAGAAGGCCGGCTGGTGGCAGTGGGGCACGACGTCATCGGCCAGACCTCGCGCTTTGAGGACTTCACCGAACACGTCGTCGAGTGGAGCGGCATGCTGTACCAGTGCGACAACGTGCAGCTGACCTACAAACTCGCGCCGCTGGACGTCTACACCCCGCTGGACATGCGGGCGCCGGGCGCGACTTCGGGCATGGTCGGGCTGGAATGCGCGATGGACGAGCTGGCCTGCGCCGCCGGAATCGACCCTGTGCAACTGCGCGTGATTAATTTCGCCGAGCGCAATGGCAACGAGGACAAACCCTATTCCAGCAAGGAACTGATCGCCTGCTATGAGCAAGGCGCAGAGCGCTTCGGCTGGCATCGACGCAATCCCGAACCACGCAGCATGCGCAACGGCCGGCAGTTGGTGGGCTGGGGCATGGCGGGCGGGGTGTGGGAGGCGATGCAGATGAAGGCCAGCGCCAAGGCCAGCATCGACGCCAACGGCAAGTTGACCGTGAGCAGCGCCACCACCGACATCGGCACCGGGACGTACACCGTCATGGTGCAAATCGCCGCCGAAGCCGCCGGGGTCAAGCATGACGACGTGACTTTCGTGCTGGGCGACTCTTCGTTGCCGACCGCGCCGTTGCAGGGCGGCTCGTTCACCGTGTCATCGGTGGGCACTGCGGTACAGCAGGCATGCCGTGGCGTGCGCACCAAACTACTGGACGCTGTGCGCATGGCCCATCCGCAATTCGCGGTGGTGGACATGGAAGACATCGCGTTTGGCGACGGCTACCTGATCATCCAGGATCAGCGATTTGCCTACGCCGACATCGTCCGAGAGTCGTCCCACGAGACGCTGGACGTGCAGATCGACGCCGAACCCGACGAGAAGCGCAATGGCTACGCCACAGCGACGCACTCGGCAGTGTTTGTCGAGGTGCTGGTCGATGAAGACTTGGGCAACATCCGAGTGAATCGCGTCGTCAGCGCGGTGGCGGCGGGGAGGGTGGTCAATCCCAAAACCGCACGCAGCCAGATTCTGGGGGGCGTGGTGTGGGGCATCAGTCAGGCCATGCAAGAAGAGACTCAGACCGATCACACCCTGGGCCGGTTCATGAATCACAGCCTGGCGGAATACCACATCCCCGTGAACGCCGACATTGGCGAAATCGACGTGCTGTTCGTTGAAGAGAACGACGAGATCGTCAACGAGTTAGGGTCCAAGGGCGTTGGGGAAATTGGCATCGTCGGTGTCGCGTCCGCGATTGCCAATGCCATCTATCATGCAACGGGCAAGCGCGTGCGCGAGTTTCCGATCACCTTGGATAAAGTGCTCTGATCATCCGCAAACCCTGTAGGGGCTCGCTCCTACAGGCACTCGTCTTGCTGCTGTCAACCTGCCATCTTTCTCAATGTCGCCACAGTGCAAGCACAGGTCGCGCTGGTGCGTTTCGTGGGCAGGGCGGCTGCGTAATTTGCATCAACGCGGCAGCAACGCATTGTCGTGGGTCTTCAAGGTTTAGAAACAAACTGCCAAAAAGAGCTGATTAAAAATAACGAGCCGACCCGAGGAGCACGCATGAAGAAGTTTATTCGTCAGATCAGTTGTGGTGTGTTGATGCTGAGCAGCACGGCCCTGATGGCGGCCGAGCCAGCCAAGTGTCAGAACGTGCGGATGGGCGTGGTCAACTGGACTGACGTGATCGCGACCAGCGCGGTGGCTGAAGTGTTGCTGCAGAACCTGGGTTACGACGTGAAGCAAACCAGTGCCGCGCAACAGATCGTTTTCGGCGGTTTGCGTGATGACCGTCTTGACGTGTTCCTGGGTTACTGGAAACCGGCGATGGATAAAAACATCGCACCCTTCGTGTCGGCCAATCAGGTCAAGGTGTTCGACACCCCCAGCATGAACGATGCCCAGGCCACGCTGGCCGTACCGCAATTCGAAGCGGACGCGGGCCTTAAAACGTTCGCAGACATCGCCAAATTCAAGGACAAGCTTGGCGGCAAGATCTACGGGATCGAGCCAGGCACCGGTGCCAACGCCAACATCAAGGGCATGATCGACAAGGATCAGTTCGGCCTTAAAGGTTTCCAACTGGTTGAATCAGGCGAAGCCGGGATGCTGGCCGCTGTGAAACGCGCCGTGGATCGCAAGGAGTGGGTGGTGTTCGTGGGTTGGACTCCGCACCCGATGAACATCAACATGAAGATCGCGTACCTGACCGGCAGTGAAGATGTGTTCGGCCCGAACGAAGGTGCAGCGACCGTTTCGGTGGTGACCGCCCCGGATTACGCGGCGCGTTGCCCGAACGTCAACAAGCTAATGAACAATCTGAAATTCACCGCAGCGCAAGAAAGTCAGATGATGGTGCCGATCATGGACCGCAAGGCCCCGAACGACGTCGCCAAGGCCTGGCTCAAGGATCACCCGGAAGACACCAAGCGCTGGCTGGATGGCGTGACCACGTTTGACGGCAAAGACGCAGCGGCGGCTGTGCAAGTGGCTGTCAACAAGTAAGCGCAGTGAGTCGGCGCTGTTGATGTCACCCTGTAGGAGCGAATTCATTCGCGATGAGGCCGTCCATCCCATGAAAATGCGTTGGATGTACTGGCCAATCGCGAATGAACTCGCTCCTACAGGTTTTGTGTTCATACCGACCCTGTCCCCCCGGCGTCAGACGGGCTGGAGCCGCAGATGCCTACTGAATATCCCCTCTCGCCAGAAATGGCCTTCTTCATTCAAAAGACTCTGAGTTTCAGCGTCGACTCGCTGGAAATTCCCGCTCAACGCCGTTCCTACTCGCGCATGTGCGAGGCCTTCACCCCCACCCGTCCGGCCGACCTTGAGGTCAAGGATTTCCAGCTGGCCGGGGTGGACGTGCGCTGCTACCGGCCCCATCGCGTTTCTGTCGAACATCCCGCCCCATGTGTCATGTACCTGCACGGCGGGGGCTGGGTGGTCGGGGATCTGGATTCCCATGACTTTCTGACCGCCGCCTTGGCGGTTGACCTCAACGCGGTGGTCATCGCCGTAGATTATCGGTTGGCGCCTGAGCACCCGTTTCCCGCCGGGTTCGAGGATTGCCTGGAGGTCTGGCACGCTTTGCAGATTCAGGCGCAACGGCTGGACATCGATCCTCAGCGCATCGTCATTGCTGGAGACAGCGCCGGGGGAAATCTCGCCGCTGCCGTGTGCCTGGCCCTACGCGATTCGGGACAGCGGCAGCCCGTAGGGCAAACCCTGATTTACCCCGGACTGGGCGGGGCCGACGACCTCCCATCGCGCACGGAATGTTTCGATGCGCCGTTGCTCAGTACGGTGGATCTGGGGTTTTACCGGCAGTTGTACCTGAGCGAGGGCGAACGTTCACCGTATGCAATGCCCCTCAATGCGACGGACTTCCGTGGCCTGGCGCCAGCGTTCATTGCCGTCGCCCAGTTCGACCCCTTGCGCGACGACGGTGTGTGTTACGAACGGGCCTTGCGCGAAGCGGGCGTTGCTACCGAGTTCGACCCGGGACTGGGGCTCGTGCATGGCAGCCTGCGGGGCAAGGGGCAGGTGGCGGAAGTGGACGCGCTGTATCGACGGTTGGTCAGCGCGCTGTTGGGGTTTTTGCGTCGTTTGTTGTGAACTCCTGCACTCTCACGGCCTGCGCCGCGCAGATGCGAAAGCACATTTATCCCGCGTCTGATCCGCTTTCTCCCCTTCTGCACTGCCCTCCCGGGTGAGGCAACTCGTCACGCGACAAATGACCACGCGGAGCATGTGCGGAAATGGGACTACTCTTTCAGCGTCGGCTGACCTGAATCAATTTCTCACACTCCAGCGATTGACCGGGCGGCTTGACATCACTCCCGCGTGGTCGTTTGCCTGAGCGCGAAATCAAAAAGAACAATGGCACGCCGTCGTACTCAATACACCGTGGGGGCAGTCGCTGAAGGCCCCGTGTGTCTGCAGCCGGTTTCACCTGATTAGAGGAAGACCTATGTTCGGTTTAGAGGCACTCGATCTCGCCCGAATTCAGTTTGCGTTCACTGTTTCGTTCCACATCCTGTTCCCTGCCATCACCATCGGTCTGGCGAGTTTCCTCGCGGTGCTCGAAGGCCTGTGGCTCAAGACGCACGATGACACGTACCGAGATCTCTACCATTTCTGGTCGAAGATATTTGCCGTCAACTTTGGCATGGGCGTGGTCTCCGGGCTGGTCATGGCGTACGAATTCGGCACCAACTGGAGCCGATTCTCCGATTTCGCTGGCGCGATCACCGGGCCGTTGCTGACCTATGAAGTGCTGACCGCCTTCTTCCTCGAAGCCGGATTCCTGGGTGTCATGTTGTTCGGCTGGAACCGCGTGGGCCGTGGCTTGCACTTCTTCGCGACCGTGATGGTGGCCATTGGCACGCTGATTTCCACCTTCTGGATTCTCGCCTCCAACAGCTGGATGCAAACCCCGCAGGGCTTCGAAATCGTCGATGGCCGGGTGATTCCGGTGGACTGGCTGGCGGTGATCTTCAACCCGTCATTCCCCTATCGCCTCATGCACATGGCCATTGCAGCGTTCGTCGCGACTGCCTTCTTCGTTGGCGCCTCGGCCGCCTGGCACTTGCTGCGCGGCCGTGACAACCCGGCCATCCGCCGGATGCTGTCGATGGCGATGTGGATGGCGCTGATCGTGGCGCCGATTCAAGCAGTGGTGGGCGATGCCCATGGCTTGAACACGCTGGAGCACCAGCCTGCCAAGATCGCGGCCATCGAAGGACATTGGGAAAACGTGGGCAACGAGCCGACGCCGCTCATCCTGTTCGGCATTCCGGACATGAAAGAAGAGCGCACCAAATACGCCATCGAGATTCCGTACCTCGGCAGCCTGATCCTGACCCACAGCCTGGACAAACAGATCCCGGCGCTGAAGTCGTTCCCGCCTGAGGACCGCCCCAATTCGCTGATCGTCTTCTGGTCGTTCCGGGTGATGGTGGCGCTGGGCATGCTGATGATCTTCGTCGGCCTGTGGAGCGCGTGGCTGCGCTGGCGGGGCGGGCTGTACACCAACCGCCTGTTTCTGCGGCTCGTGATGTGCATGGGGCCTGCCGGTCTGATCGCGATGCTGGCGGGCTGGTTTACCACGGAAATCGGTCGTCAGCCGTGGGTGGTCTACGGGCTGATGCGCACCGCCAACGCCTCGTCTAATCACAGCGTGGGCCAGTTGACCCTGACCCTGGTGCTGTTCGTCGTGGTGTATTTCATGCTGTTCGGCACGGGCTTCGGCTACATGATGCGCCTCGTGCGCAAAGGGCCGAAGACCCATGAAGGAGCCGACACGCCACACGGCGGCCCCGGCCAGAAACGCACTCCAGCACGTCCTCTCTCCGCCGCCGACGAAGGCAGCGAAGAAAGCCACAAAGACAGCCTGCGGGAAGGGAACTGAGCCATGGGTATCGATCTTCCACTGATCTGGGCCGTGATCATCATCTTCGGCATCATGATGTACGTCGTCATGGACGGCTTCGATCTGGGTATCGGGATTCTCTTTCCCTTCATGAAGGACAAGACCGACCGCGACGTGATGATGAACACCGTTGCGCCGGTCTGGGACGGCAACGAAACGTGGCTGGTATTGGGCGGCGCCGGATTGTTTGGTGCGTTTCCACTGGCCTATTCGGTAGTACTGGAAGCCTTATACCTGCCGCTGATCCTGATGCTCATCGGGCTGATTTTTCGCGGTGTGGCCTTCGAGTTCCGCTTCAAGGCGACCGACGCCAAACGCCATCTCTGGGACAAAGCGTTCATTGGCGGCTCGCTGGTGGCGACGTTCTTCCAGGGCGTGGCGCTGGGCGCGTTCATCGACGGGATTCCGGTGGTCAACCGTGCCTATGCGGGCGGCGGGCTGGACTGGTTGACGCCGTTTTCGCTGTTCTGCGGCCTGGCGCTGATCGTGGCCTACGCCCTGCTTGGCTGCACTTGGCTGATCATGAAAACCGAAGGCGCCTTGCAGAAGGCGATGCACGATCTGGCGCGACCGCTGGCACTGGCAACCCTGGTGGTGATGGGCATCGTCAGTCTGTGGACGCCGTTGGCGCACCACGAAATCGCTGACCGCTGGTTCAGCCCTTCGAACCTGATCTGGTTCATGCCGGTTCCGGCGCTGGTGCTGGTGACGATGTACGGGCTGTTCAAGGCGGTGGAACGCAACGCGCATTACACGCCGTTCCTGCTGACGCTGGTGCTGATTTTCCTCGGCTACAGCGGCCTGGGCATTAGCCTGTGGCCTAACATCATCCCGCCGTCGATCTCGATCTGGGACGCCGCTTCGCCACCGCAAAGCCAAGGCTTCATTCTGGTCGGCACGCTGTTCATCCTGCCGTTCATCCTCGGGTACACCTTCTGGAGCTACTACGTGTTTCGCGGCAAAGTCACCCACGAAGATGGTTACCACTAAGAGGGCATGACGATGAGCACCAAGGGGTCTCTGGGTGAAGACGACGGGGCGGAGAAAAAGCCGCTCTGGCAGCGACTGGGCTGGCTGGTGGTGATTTGGTCAGGCAGTGTGCTGGCGCTGTTCGTCGTCGCCACGTTGTTGCGGATGTTCATGACCGCGGCGGGGATGAAAACCCACTGAGTTTTCAGCCATTTCACCTCTGTAGGAGTGAGCTTGCTCGCGATGCGGTGTGCCAGACCCATTACAGTGAAAGGTCTGCCGCAATCGCGAGCAAGCTCACTCCTACAGGGACTGCTACTTCCGGGCCTTGAGAATCACGAACTTTGGCGTAGCCGCCACCTGTTCCACGCCCCGAAACAGTCGCGCCAGCTTGGCGTGATACCCCAAATGCCGATTGCCGACGATGTACAGCGCGCCGCCGGTGACCAGCGCCGAACGCGCTTGCTGAAACATGCGCCAGGCCAGAAAATCCCCCACCACTTGCTGTTGGTGAAACGGCGGATTGCACAGCACCACGTCCAGCGAATCCGGTTCCTGCCCTGCGAGGCCGTCAGCGGCACGAATCTCCACCTCACGCTCACCCAACGCCAGTTGCCAGTTTTCCTGAGCGGACTGCACGGCCATGAACGACTCATCCACCAGCGTGTACTGCGCGTCAGGGTTGGCCAGCGCACTGGCAATCGCCAACACGCCGTTGCCGCAGCCGAGGTCCGCGACACGGGCCGAACCGAGGCCGGTCGGCAGGTAAGGCAAGAAGGCGCGGGTGCCGATGTCCAGACCGTCGCGGCAGAACACGTTGGCGTGGTTGATCAGTTCGATTTTCGGTTCGTCCAGCGTGTAGCGGGTCGGGAACGGGGAGGGCTGATAGTCTTTCGGCTCGGGTGTGCAGAACAGCAGGCGCGCCTTCTTCACTGCCAACGACGCCTGCACCGGCCCGATGTAATCCTCCATGAGCTCACCCGCCGAGCGCGGCAGGTGTTTGATCATGCCTGCAGCCACTACCTTGGCGTCCGGCGCCAGTTGGCCTTGCAGGCGAATCAGTTGTTCCTCCAGCAAAGCCAGGGTTTTCGGGACGCGGATCAGCACCCAGTCGAACGGGCCTTGCAGCGGTTCACTGGCTGGAATCACCGGCACGGCGTCGTAGGCCTGACCATTGCGCACCAGGTTCTTTTCCAGCGCCTGTACGCCGAGGAATGAATCCGCGCTGCTGAACACTGCCGCGTGGGGCGCCAGGCTGGCGGCCAGTGCGCCAAAGTTGTCGTTGAGGATCAGCACGCGGGTTTGCAGCGTCAGGCCATGCTCGGCGAGGTGGTTGAGCAAGTATTCGTCAGCAGCGTCGAACGCCTGCAGCGGTTCATCCGACTGCTCCGGCTGGCGAATCAGGTCGAGCTGGGCGAAAGGCGTGGTAAGCAGGGGCATGTGCTGGGAATTTCCGTTCGTTGGCACGCGATGAGCGGCGAAGCGCAGGTGACCGATGCACCTTTGCCACCTGACTCGCGAAAGCCGCGATTTTACGTGTTTTTCTCGCGGCCTGGCACCCGGCCTTTTCAGTAAAAACGAGTGGGTATCGGGCGCCTCACGACTGAAATACCCCATGCAGAGCGGCTTGAACCACCGCCGAGGTCTTGTTGCTGACTCCCATTTTTCGAATGGCGCTGCCGATGTGAAAATTCACGGTGCGGATTTTGACGTCCAGAATCATCGCGACCTCGGCTGCGGTCTTGCCTTCTGCCGACCATTTGAGGACTTCGATTTCCCTAAGCGTCAATCCGCTGTGCAGCAAGGCGACGGCTTTGCTCATCTGTATCAGGTCCAGTCTCAAGTGTTCCATCACTAGCCTCCATGCCCGATCAAAATTGAATGCCGTTTTAATGGGAGTCTAGGTAAGGAATCCTTAGGTGATTTCTACCCTCGAGCGTGAGGCTGACGAGTGGGGAGTGCTTCTTCTTTTGGCGGATTTGGCAACGCATGTGCAATCAACCGGTTACGCGTTGCCCCCTCTGTTCTGAGCGCTAACCGCGATAACCCCCATCGCAAAATGCTCTAAAACGCTTCGGGTGGCGCCGAGCGGGATACCACTACAAACCCACGGTGTTTATCGAGGCCGGTTTGCGGGAAACTGGGCGCACTTGATTGAGTGACAGGAGCCAGGAGCGCCCATGACCGCCAGTGCAGAAAAATTCACCCGGCAGACGCTGCTCGACGTGACCCCCTTGACCCCCAGCCTGTTCACCCTGCGCACCACGCGCGATCCGGGTTTTCGCTTCGTCGCAGGGCAATTTGCGCGGCTGGGCGTGACCAAGGCGGACGGCAGCACGGTGTGGCGGGCGTATTCGGTGGTGTCGTCGCCCTTCGACGAGTTTCTCGAATTCTTTTCCATCGTCGTACCCGGTGGCGAGTTCACCAGCGAGCTGAGCCGGTTGCGCGAGGGCGACACGCTCATGGTTGAAAAGCAGGCGACGGGCTTCCTGACGCTGGATCGCTTCAACGATGGCCGGGACCTCTGGATGCTCTCGACGGGCACGGGCGTGGCGCCGTTTCTGTCGATCCTGCAAAACTTCGAAGTGTGGGAAAAGTTCGAGCGCATCATTCTGGTGTACAGCGTGCGCGAGGCCGCAGAGCTGGCGTATCAGGAACTGATCGCCGAACTCACTCAACGGGAATACCTGGCCGAGTACGCCCACAAGTTTCAGTTCATCGCCACGGTGACGCGTGAAGCGCATCCCGGCGCGCTCAATGGCCGGATCACGACGCTGATCGAAAACGGTGAGCTGGAAAAGGCGGCGGGGGTCGAGCTGTCGCCTGAACATTCACGGGTGATGATCTGCGGCAACCCACAGATGATCGACGACACCCGCGCCTTGCTCAAAACCCGCGACATGCGCCTGGCCCTGACCCGCAAGCCGGGGCAGGTGGCGGTGGAGAATTATTGGTAGGGATGTACGCACGGTCTTTGAGGCGAACGATATTTTGTGGAAGCGAATTTATTCGCGATGCGGTGTATCAGCCGATGAAATTCCATCGTTTGTACCCACGTCTCGCGAATGAATTCGCTCCCACAGATGATTCAGCAGGTCGTGTGACCGATGTCAGGCAATGTTGAGGGGTTAAACCAACCGATCAGGATTCACCGGCAGTGGCGCGGCAGGCTTGTTGTTCTGCTCTTTCAGCAGGTCACGAATCTCGGTCAACAGGGTTTCCTGTGGAGTAGGCGCAGGCGGAACCGAAGGGGCCTTGGCTTCTTCACGTTTCAGGCGGTTGATGGCCTTCACGCCCATGAAAATCGCGAACGCCACGATGATGAAGTCGATCACGGTCTGAATGAATTTGCCGTAGGCCAGCACCACCGCCGGTGCCGTGCCCTCGGCACCTCTGAGGGTGATCGCCAGGTCACTGAAGTCCACGCCGCCAATCAGCAGCCCCAGGGGCGGCATGATTACATCGCCGACGAACGACGAAACGATCTTGCCGAATGCCGCGCCAATAATGATACCGACGGCCATATCGACCACGTTTCCTTTGACGGCAAAGGCTTTGAACTCGCTTAGTACGCTCATGGTGTATTCCTTTGTTACAGATGAGGGTGGTGAATGCAGTGTATGTCAGCTACCTGCATCTCGCGTAATCCATTCAATCGACCGGCTTTGGCCCTGTTAGTTTTACTGAATCGTTCAGAAAGGTGTCTGCCCTGGCCATCCCGGGCGGGCGTTCGAGGCATGGGGTATGATTGCCCCTTTTTTGCGGCGGGGGTTCCATGGCCAAGGCCAAACGCATGTATGGCTGCACCGAGTGCGGCGCGACCTTTCCCAAATGGGCCGGGCAATGCGGCGAATGCGGCGCCTGGAATACGCTGACCGAAACCATGATCGAAAGCGGTGGCGCAGCAGCCCCGGCAGGGCGTGGCGGTTGGGCCGGGCAGCAGGCACAGATCAAGACCCTCGCCGAAGTCAGCGTTGAAGAGATTCCGCGTTTTTCCACCAATTCTGCCGAACTCGACCGCGTGCTCGGCGGCGGTCTGGTGGACGGCTCAGTGGTGTTGATCGGTGGCGACCCCGGCATCGGTAAGTCGACGATCCTGCTGCAAACCCTCTGCGCCATCGCCGAACGCATGCCCGCGCTGTACGTCACCGGCGAGGAATCGCAACAGCAGGTCGCCATGCGCGCCCGCCGTTTGAGCCTGCCCCAGGACAAACTGCGGGTCATGACCGAAACCTCCATCGAAACCATCATCGCCACGGCCCGCGTCGAACAGCCGAAGGTCATGGTGATCGATTCGATCCAGACCATCTTCACCGAGCAGCTGCAATCGGCGCCCGGCGGCGTGGCACAGGTGCGGGAAAGCGCGGCGCTGCTGGTGCGTTACGCGAAACAGAGCGGGACGGCGATCTTTCTCGTCGGCCACGTGACCAAAGAGGGCGCACTGGCCGGCCCTCGCGTCCTCGAACACATGGTCGACACCGTGCTGTATTTCGAAGGCGAATCGGACGGACGTTTGCGTTTGCTACGGGCGGTGAAAAACCGTTTCGGCGCCGTCAACGAGCTGGGCGTGTTCGGCATGACCGACAAGGGTCTGAAAGAAGTCTCGAACCCGTCGGCGATTTTTCTGACCCGTGCACAGGAAGCGGTCGCAGGCAGTGTGGTCATGGCGACGTGGGAAGGCACTCGCCCGATGCTGGTCGAGGTGCAGGCGCTGGTGGATGACAGTCACCTCTCTAATCCACGTCGCGTGACGTTGGGGCTGGATCAGAACCGGCTGGCGATGCTATTGGCGGTCCTGCACCGGCATGGCGGGATTCCAACGCACGATCAGGACGTTTTTCTGAACGTGGTGGGCGGGGTGAAAGTGCTGGAAACGGCATCGGACCTCGCGTTAATGGCGGCGGTGATGTCGAGTCTTCGCAACCGGGCGTTGCCGGGAGACTTGCTGGTGTTTGGCGAAGTGGGGCTGTCGGGCGAAGTGCGCCCTGTGCCGAGCGGCCAGGAGCGTTTAAAGGAAGCGGCCAAGCACGGCTTCAAACGCGCCATCGTGCCCAAGGGCAATGCCCCGAAAGAATCGCCACCGGGGCTGACCGTGATAGGCGTGACCCGGTTGGATCAGGCGTTGGATGCGTTGTTTGAGGAATAAAAGACGATCAATCCAGCTCGTCAGACGTACGTAATACCTGTGGGAGCGAATTCATTCGCGAGACATCGGCGCAATCGATAGAAATGTGTCAAATGTACCGGCCAATCGCGAATAAATTCGCTGCCACAGGGTTCAAGGTTATTCAGGTCTGGCAGCGTCACACCTCAATCAACGCCGCCAATTCCCGCTCCAGTTCGGCATGATCCGCCAAATTCAGCTCAATCAGCCGCCGTAAATGCGTCACCGAATCCAGCCCGATGTGCTCACACACGAACCCCAGATGATTATGGTCGTCGTGGGTCAGCCGCACTTCCATTCGCACATCGATGTCGACGTTGAGGTGAATGTCGACAAGAAATGGTTCGTCCGGGTTGCCCTGCCACGGCAATGGCCGTTCGATGAGCAGTCCTTTGAGCGACAGGTCGATCAGGTGCACCGGCCAGCTTTTTGGGCCTTGGGTCAG
Organism: Pseudomonas sp. RC10; assembly: GCF_038397775.1. Lineage (NCBI taxonomy): Bacteria > Pseudomonadati > Pseudomonadota > Gammaproteobacteria > Pseudomonadales > Pseudomonadaceae > Pseudomonas > Pseudomonas bambusae. Next base: position 5,810,671 of record NZ_CP151650.1, on the reverse strand, counting down.
TTCGGTCTTGGCATCGAACGAGATACGTTTAAAACGACGACGGTCTTCGTGGGCATCTGTCATGACGCGACTTCTCCTAGGCTCTGGCGGCCAGGTTTCATGGACCCGAGCGCCGATCATTCCGCCCCGAGGGCGACAGCTGCTCTGACTATAGGCCAAATCCCGCGCTAGACCATCGTGGGGGGTGGCCTTTCGCTCCAGCAGCGCTAAACTCTCGTTGCTGCTCAAAACACGTCCACTCTGCTGGAACTCAAAAATGAAAAATAATAATAGTCTGCTGCGCCATGTGCCCTGGCTGATCGTTGCGATTCTCGGGGCCTGGGCCCTTGGAGTGGTTGCATTGCGTCGGGGAGAAGCCATCAACGCACTCTGGATCGTGGTCGCCGCGGTCGCCATCTATCTGGTCGCTTATCGCTACTACAGTTTGTTCATCGCCAGCCGCGTCATGCAGCTGGACCCGACTCGGGCCACCCCTGCGGTGCTGAACAACGACGGTCTGGACTACGTTCCGACCAACAAACACATCCTTTTCGGTCACCATTTCGCAGCCATTGCAGGCGCAGGTCCGCTCGTCGGTCCGGTGCTGGCGGCGCAAATGGGCTACCTGCCCGGCACCCTCTGGCTGATCGCCGGTGTGGTCCTGGCCGGTGCGGTACAGGATTTCATGATCCTGTTCCTGTCCACACGCCGTAATGGCCGGTCGCTCGGCGACATGGTCCGCGAGGAAATGGGCCGTATCCCCGGCACCATCGCCTTGTTCGGCTGCTTCTTGATCATGATCATCATCCTCGCGGTGCTGGCGCTGATCGTGGTGAAAGCCCTGGCCGAGAGCCCTTGGGGCATGTTCACCGTCATGGCGACGATCCCGATCGCGATGTTCATGGGCGTCTACATGCGGTTCATTCGCCCGGGCCGCATCGGTGAAATCTCCATCGTCGGCGTTGTGCTGTTGCTGCTGTCGATCTGGGTCGGCGGTCAGGTGGCGGCCAGCCCTGAGTGGGCGCCGCTGTTCACCTTCACCGGCGTGCAGATCACCTGGATGCTGGTGGGCTACGGTTTTGTTGCGGCGATGTTGCCGGTCTGGCTGGTCCTGGCCCCGCGCGACTACCTGTCCACCTTCCTGAAAATCGGCACCATCATCGCGCTGGCGATCGGCATCCTGATTCTCGCGCCTGAGCTGAAAATGCCGGCCTTGACCCAGTTCACTGACGGCACCGGCCCGGTCTGGAAAGGCACCCTGTTCCCGTTCCTGTTCATCACCATCGCGTGTGGCGCCGTGTCGGGCTTCCACGCGCTGATCTCTTCGGGCACCACGCCGAAGCTGCTGGATAACGAAGTCAATGCCCGTTACATCGGCTACGGCGGCATGCTGATGGAGTCGTTCGTGGCCATCATGGCCATGGTCGCTGCCTCGGTCATCGAGCCAGGCGTGTACTTCGCCATGAACAGCCCTGCCGCCATCGTTGGCGGTGATGTCAACGCTGTCGCGCAAATGGTCAGCAGTTGGGGCTTCGTGATCACGCCGGATCAACTGGTGGCGACCGCCAAAGACATCGGCGAGAACACCATCCTGGCCCGTGCCGGTGGCGCGCCAACATTGGCCGTGGGTATCGCGCAGATCCTGCACCAGGCGTTCCCGGGCCAGAACACCATGGCGTTCTGGTACCACTTCGCGATTCTGTTCGAAGCGCTGTTCATCCTCACCGCTGTCGATGCCGGTACCCGTGCCGGACGCTTCATGCTGCAAGACCTGCTGGGCAGTTTCGTGCCAGCTCTGAAACGCACCGAGTCCTGGACCGCCAATGCCATTGGTACCGGTGGTTGCGTGGCGTTGTGGGGTTACCTGCTGTATCAAGGCGTGATCGATCCGCTGGGTGGTATCAACACCTTGTGGCCGCTGTTCGGCATCTCTAACCAGATGCTGGCCGGGATTGCGCTGATGCTGGCGACCGTTGTGCTGATCAAAATGAAACGTCAGCAATATGTCTGGGTGACCATCCTGCCAGCCTCTTGGCTGCTGATCTGCACCGTGACCGCAGGCTTCATCAAGCTGTTCGACCCAAGCCCTGCCGTTGGCTTCCTGGCCCTGGCCAAGAAATACAGCGCAGCGGCCGATGCAGGCCAGATACTCGCCCCGGCGAAAAGCGTCGAGCAGATGCAGCACGTGATCTTCAACGCGTACACCAACGCGGCGCTGACCTCGCTGTTCCTGTTCGTGGTGTTGAGTATCCTGTTCTACGCGATCAAAGTCGGTCGCGAAGCGTGGGTCAAGAAAGAGCGTACCGACAAGGAAGCGCCGTTTCAGGCCTTCCCTAAAACCCATTGAGTACGCTGTGAGGCGAGGAGCTGCACATGTTCAATGACCTGAGTCGTCTGGGTAAATATCTGGGTCAGGCTGCGCGCTTGATGGTCGGCATGCCGGACTACGACAACTATGTCGAGCATATGCAGAACACCCACCCCGACAAACCGGTGATGTCGTACGAGGCGTTCTTTCGGGAACGCCAGGACGCGCGTTACGGTGGTAAGGGCGGGCCTAAGTGTTGTTGATCCGCTGATCGGTTAACACGTTCCTTGTAGGAGTGAGCTTGCTCGCGATGATGTTGTGCCAGACACGTTGATGTATCTGACACAATGCCATCGCGAGCAAGCTCACTCCTACAGTCATTTTTGTGCTGGAGATTTTGCTGTGTTCACACCCATCCCCGTCACCGTACTGAGCGGCTTTCTCGGCGCGGGCAAGACCACGTTGCTGCGTCACCTGCTCAAGGAAGAGCACGGCTTGAAGATCGCCGTGATTGAAAACGAATTCAGTGATGCCGGGGTCGATACCCAGTTGCTCGGCAGCGAGCCGGTGCAGGTGATGACTCTGTCCAACGGCTGCGTGTGCTGCACCATCCACACCGACCTGACCAAGGCGCTGGTTTTGCTGCTGGAGCGGCTGGACAGCGGCGAAATCAAGTTCGACCGTCTGGTGATCGAATGCACCGGCCTCGCTGACCCGGCGCCGGTCGCACAGACTTTCTTCATAGACGAAGAACTGCGTGAGCGTTACATCCTCGACGGCATCATCACGCTGGTGGACGCCGCCCACGCCGACACTCATCTGGAACAGACCATCGCCCAGGCCCAGATCGGTTTTGCCGACCGTTTGCTGGTGAGCAAGACCGATCTGGTGGACGAGGCCACGTTCAAGGCCCTGAGCGAGCGGTTGACCCGCATCAACCGCCGGGCGCCGATTCGCGTGGTCGAGCACGGCAAGATCGATCTGGCCGAACTGCTGGATGTGCGCGGCTTCAACCTGAACGCCGACGTCGGCGGCATGGTCCTGCGCCCGGCAGCCCCCGCAGGTCGTGGCATTGACCGGATCAGCAGTCTGGTCCTTCGCAGTGACAAGGCGCTGGACATCGACAAGCTCAGCACCTTCATGAACGACCTGCTGGAAGAGCACGGCAAGCAATTGCTGCGTTACAAAGGCGTGCTGAATATCGCAGGCGAAGACCGCAAGCTGGTGTTTCAGGGCGTGCTCAAGCTCTATGGTTTTGATTTCGACGTGGAGTGGGGCGCGGACGAGAAGCGTGAGAGCGTGATCGTGTTCATTGCCGACGATCTGCCAGAAGACAAGATTCGGGAAGGGTTTGCGAAGGTCGCGGCGCAATAAGGCAGTACGCCGAACCCTGTGGGAGCGAATTCATTCGCGATTCGGTCGTACAGCCGATAGATGTGTATTGGATGTACCGTCCAATCGCGAATGAATTCGCTCCCACAGGTTTGATCGCCGACCGTCAGACATAAAAAAGCCCGGCTCAAGCGCCGGGCTTTTTCACATCACACTATCGCTATCAAGCGCCGTAAACCGGCAGCTTGGCGCAGATGGCTTTGACTTTCTCGCGAACGCCGTCGATCACGGCTTCGTTGTTCAGGTCAGCCAGGATGTCGCAGATCCAGCCTGCCAGTTCCTTGCACTCTGCTTCCTTGAAGCCGCGAGTGGTCACAGCCGGGGTGCCGAAGCGCAGACCGGAGGTGACGAACGGGGAACGTGGATCGTTCGGCACGGAGTTCTTGTTCACGGTGATGAACGCACGACCCAACGCAGCGTCAGCGTCTTTACCGGAGATGTCCTGCTTGATCAGGGACAGCAGGAACAGGTGGTTCTCGGTCCCGCCGGACACCACGTCAAAACCGCGCTCGATGAACACAGCGGCCATGGCCTTGGCGTTTTTCACCACTTGTTGCTGGTAAGCCTTGAACTCAGGCTGCAGTGCTTCCTTGAAGCAGATCGCTTTGGCCGCGATAACGTGCTCCAGAGGACCGCCTTGACCGCCCGGGAACACCGCGGAGTTCAGCTTCTTCTCGATGTCAGCGTTGGCGCGCGCCAGGATCAGGCCTCCACGTGGACCGCGCAGGGTCTTGTGGGTGGTGGTGGTCACGACGTCAGCGAAAGGCACCGGGTTCGGGTAGACGCCCGCGGCGACCAGACCGGCCACGTGGGCCATGTCGACGAACAAGTAGGCGCCGACTTTGTCAGCGATGGCGCGGAAACGCGGGAAATCCAGCACTTGCGAGTACGCCGAGAAACCGGCCACGATCATTTTTGGCTTGTGCTCGACAGCCAGGCGCTCGACTTCGTCGTAGTCGATCAGGCCGTTGCCGTCGATGCCGTACTGAACGGCGTTGTACAGCTTGCCGGAGGACGAAACGCTGGCACCGTGGGTCAAGTGACCGCCGTGGGCCAGGCTCATGCCCAGAATGGTGTCGCCAGCGTTCAACAGGGCCAGGTAAACGGCGCTGTTGGCCTGCGAACCGGCGTGTGGCTGGACGTTGGCGTAATCAGCGCCGAACAGCTCTTTGGCGCGGTCGATGGCCAGTTGCTCGACGATGTCGACGTACTCGCAACCACCGTAGTAACGCTTGCCTGGGTAGCCTTCAGCGTATTTGTTGGTCAGAACCGAACCCTGGGCTTCCATGACGGCCGGGCTGGTGTAGTTTTCCGAGGCGATCAGCTCGATGTGCTCTTCCTGGCGCTTGGCTTCTTGTTCCATAGCGGCATACAGGTCGGAGTCGTACTTGGCGATAGTCAAATTACGGCTGAACATGGCGGTCCTCGGGGATCGGGCAGTAGAAAAGGGGGGCATTCTACAACATCACGTTTTATCTGGCATATGAAAGGCGGTCATGCGGCAGATGAGCGGGGTGCAGCTTCGAGCTTTGAGCCACAAGCCACAAGCCTCAAGCTACAAGCCTCAAGCCTCAAGCCTCAAGCCTCAAGCCTCAAGCCTCAAGCCTCAAGCTGATCGCGTAACGGCTTCTGTTTTTGACACGTGCGTTTATTTGCTTTGACCTTGAAGCACATTTAGTGCGAGCACCGCAGGCCTGCTTCTGCTCGCAGCTTGTAGCTTGTAGCTTGTAGCTTGTAGCTTGTAGCTTGTAGCTTGTAGCTTGTAGCTTGCAGCTCGAAGCTCGCGGCTGCTTCTAGTCCAGCATGAAGAGCGCGTCATTGCTGAACTGTGCTTCAAACCGCGCGGGAGGCATCGGGCGGCCGAACAGGTAGCCTTGCACCTCATCACAGCCATGCTCGCGCAAGAACTCCAACTGCTCGTAGGTTTCCACGCCCTCTGCGATCACCGCCAGGTTCAGGCTGTGGGCCATGGCGATGATGGCGCGGGCGATCTGCGCGTCTTGTTCACCCGAGGGCAAGCCGTCAACGAACGTGCGGTCGATCTTCAGCACATCGATCGGGAACTGCTTGAGGTAGTTCAAGGACGAGTAGCCGGTGCCGAAATCGTCCACCGCAATGCTCAGGCCCAGACGCTTGAGCCCGGCGAGAATCTGCATGGCCTCGCTGACCTCGCGCATCAGGATGCTTTCCGTCAGCTCAAGCTCCAGACAGGCCGGGGACAGGCCGGTCTCCTGAAGGATGTTGGCGATGCGCATGCCGAGCTGCCCATCGGAGAACTGACGTGCGGAAATGTTGACCGAGACTTTCGGCACGCGGACTTTAGCCTGGTGCCATTCGCGCAACTGGCGACAGGCTTCTTTGATGACCCATTCGCCGACTTCGACCACCAGCCCCAGCTCTTCGAGCACTGGAATGAAATCGCCGGGCGGCACCAGTCCGCGGGTCGGGTGACGCCAGCGCAGCAGGGCTTCGGTCCCGGTCAGGCGTTTGCCGTCGCCACTGAACTGCGGCTGGTAATACAGCGTGAACTCTTCCTGCTCCAGCGCATGGCGCAGGTCGCTTTCCAGCTCCAGACGCTCCAGAGCGCTGGCATTCATGTCCGCCTGATAGAACTGGAAGTTGTTCTTGCCGCGCTCTTTAGCGTGATACATCGCAGTGTCGGCGTTCTTCATCAACTGGCTCAGCTCATTGCCGTCCTGTGGACTCAGTGCGATACCGATACTCGCCGTCACGAAGAACTCGCGACCCTCCAGCACAAAGGGCTTCACCAGACTGGCGAGGATCTGCTCCGCCACATGAATGGCGCGGGTCAGCGCGGCTTGTTGCGTGGCGCCGGGTTGCAGCAGCAGGGTGAATTCGTCGCCGCCCATGCGGGCCACGGTGTCGTCTTCGGCCACACAGCCCAATAGCCGTGTGGCCATCTCCTTGAGCATGCGGTCCCCGGCGGCGTGACCCAAGGAGTCGTTGATCGGTTTAAAGCGGTCCAGATCGAGGAACATCAGCACGACCCAGGCGTGCTGGCGCTCGGCATGCTGCAAGGCGGTGTGCAGGCGGTCCTGGAACAGCGTCCGGTTCGGCAGGTGCGTCAGGGCGTCGTAATACGCGAGGCGATGAATGCGCTGCTCGCTGGCCTTGCGCTCGCTGATGTCGCTGAAGAAACACACGTAGCTGGCGAGGTCGCCTTCGTCGTCGAACACGGCCGTGATGCCGACCCAAGCGGGATAATGTTCGCCGTCCCGACGTTTCAGCCACAGTTCACCTTCCCAACTGCCGCGCTGATGCAGTTGCTTGAGGATATAGCCCATGTGGGCTTCCTGTTGGTCCTCAACGGTCAGCATCATCGGGAGCTGATCGAGCACCTGTGAAACGGCGTACCCGCTGACCCGACTGAATGCGTCGTTGGCCTGCACGATGTAGCCCGCAGGGTCGGTGATCAGGATCGCCGAGGTCGAGTGTTCGAACACCGTCGCCGCCATGCGCAGGTCTTTTTCCGCCCGGCGCTGCTGACTGATGTCACGGCCTACGCCGAGAATGCCTTCGAAGGCACCGGCCTCGTCCCACAACAACACCAGACGCAACTCGACCGGAATCTTGCGACCATCGGCCCGCAGACAGTCGAACAGATACAACTGCGTGGTCACCTCGTTGCGCAGCTCTGTCAGTGTCTCGGGCTTATTGAGCGCCTTGCCGATGCGGTTCAGCAGGGCCTGAAGATTCGCCAGTTGTTGAGGGTTGGCGATGATCGAATTCCAGCCGTTCTGCAGAATCCAGTCGGCGCTGTAGCCCAACACGGCGTTGACCGATGGGCTGACGTAGTTGGGGCGCAGCTTCTGATTGGTGGAGAAAATCACGTCGCTGATGCTTTCCGCGAGCATGCGATAGCGCTGTTCGCTGTCACGCAGAGACTGGCTGGCCTCGATCTGTTCAGTGATGTCCTTGGCGACGCCGATGATGCGCGTCACACGACCATTCTGGTCTGGCGCCAGGGCTTGTTCGCGGATATCAAAGCGCCGCCAGCGACCCTGGCGATCCCGGAAGCGCAACTGGCATTCCGTGAGGTCTCTGCGGCCTTCTTCAGTGCGGGTCAGGCGCAGTTGTTCATAAGGGTCGGTGTCATCCGGGTGCAGCAGAATTTCCCAGAAATACTCGCCCATCTGCTGCAAGTCTTCCTTGCTGTAGCCCAGGGTCTGGCCGAGATGGTGGTTGCTGTAGATCATGCGACGGCTGACGACGTCCTGCACGTAGAGGTGATCGGGAACCGTGCGCACCACGTCCGACCAAAAGCTTTCGCGCTCCAGCAGCGCCAGCTCGGTCTGTTTGCGGTTGGTGATGTCGTTGATGTTCAGGATGACGGCGTTGAAGTCTTCGGGCTGCTCGGGCAACCGAACCACCAGCCAGAGGTGATGATCCTGGCCATCGGCGTTGGGCAGCACAATCTCCAGTTCCAGTTGAGGCTGGCGATCCAGCACCGCGCTGATCAGTTGCACACCGATGCCGTTGCGCGACCGTGGGCAACCCTCGATCAGTTGCTGCCAGACACGCGCCGAGGAATCGGCATTGAGCAGCGTGGCCGCAACCTGGTTGACCTCGGTAATGCGTAGCTGATGCAACAGGCCGCTCAACTGGTCCGGATGGTTGATCAGGCGTTTGTGCAATTCATCGCTGGTGGTCAGTTGCAGGTGCTTCAAATAGTCCGGCAGACCGGACAAGTCCAGCACGCACAGCGCGACGCCGGTGCCTTCAAAGATGTCCTTGTAGCGGCGACGACTCTCGTGCAATTGCAATTGGCGGCGACGCAGGCTGCGCAGGGCCAGCAGCGGAAGGATCGAGCACAACAGCGCGATCAGGCATTTGGCGACGAGCGGGGCGATCAGCGCCTGACGGGTTTTGCTGGCGTCGAACAGACCGCGCAATTGCCAGTCGCTATTGGTCAGGGGTTCGAGGAGGACTGTCTGGGCCGCGCTGTCGGTCCGATTGTCGTCCGCAGGCTCCGCCTCATAGATGACGTGCTCGGTGGTGCGGTTCTCCAGCCGCCACGACGCGCGAAAATCCTGATCACTTTGCCGAGTCAGGTTTTTCATCACCTGCGGGTCGAGTCGGATGGCCCAATGGCATTCTTCCCGGTTTCCTGGCTGGCGTACGAACAGGTAGAGCGTCGAGCCGTCCGGTGAGTCAGCGTAGTAATAGGTGCGACCGTTGATGCGCTCGCGCTGTTCAGTCAAAAAACTGACATCTGCACTGTTGTTGGCGCTGTCGCTGAGAATATTGGCGTCTTCATCAAGCCACGCCACGCTGCGCATTCCCGGCAGTTCCAAGCGCAGGCGTTCCAGGGTTGCCGACCGTTGATCGGCCACGGGCGGTTCGCCTTTGGCGTCGTCCAGAATGTTGAGGGCCACCTGCGCACTGAGCGCCATGTTCAAGCTCAGACGATCGGCCAGCTGAATGCTGTAGTCCACGCTACGCTGGCGTTGGCGGTCCTGAGTCTGCTGAAATTGTTCGACCAGTTGCCATATCAACAGCGCGAGCATGAGCAGCACCAGCACTGCCAGCGCACCTTTGGGCGAGCTTCGAAAAGCTGCGGCCGTCGCGCTTTTGGGTGAGCGCAACGGGGAAGTGGGTGTTGGTGTGGACAAACTGGTGATCCTGACTGCTGGACTGAATCAGCGTGTGCGAAATGCACTATAAGCCTGACGCCCAAATGGCGGCTAGCATGACCTGAGTTGTGGCTAAGTGCCAGCCCTTAAGGCCCGCACGGTTTGCCCTCTCGACTGCATTCGGGTAGCTTTGCGCCACGCGCGATGTGCCCGAATCTGCAAGCCGGTTTTCTGCAAATGGCTGCAGTGCTTGCAAACTTTGCTCCAGCTTGACGACCGATACTCGGAAGTTTTGTCGCAACGCTTCTGTTCGTGCCTTATTCATTCAAGGCCCGGATGCGTCGCACGACAAGTCGCAACGCTAAATAAACGCTTTTTTTGCGACGGGGCACCGGGTTTGCGCGGCAAACCGGGCTCGCGCCTTTATTCACAGTCCTAACCAGGTTTTCATTCCATGGCTCAATACGTCTTCACCATGCATCGGCTGAGCAAAGTTGTTCCGCCGAAGCGGGAAATCCTGAAAAACATCTCCCTGTCGTTCTTCCCGGGCGCCAAGATCGGTGTCCTCGGCCTCAACGGCTCGGGTAAATCCACACTGCTGAAAATCATGGCCGGGGTCGACACCGAGTTCGATGGCGAAGCGCGCCCGATGCCGGAACTGAACGTCGGTTACCTGCCGCAAGAGCCGCAACTGGACCCGACCAAGACCGTGCGTGAAGTGGTCGAAGAAGCCGTCAGCGTGATCAAGGACGCTCAAGCGCGGCTGGACGAGGTTTACGCGGCGTACGCTGAGCCGGATGCCGACTTCGACAAACTCGCGGCCGAACAGGCCAAGCTCGAAGCCATCCTGCAGGCCAGCGATGGCCACAACCTTGAGCGTCAACTGGAAGTCGCCGCCGATGCGCTGCGTCTGCCCGCCTGGGATGCCAAGGTCGAACACCTGTCCGGTGGTGAAAAGCGTCGCGTGGCCCTGTGCCGCCTGCTGCTGTCGGCGCCTGACATGCTGCTGCTCGACGAACCGACGAACCACCTGGACGCCGATTCCGTTGCCTGGCTCGAACATTTCCTGCACGACTTCCCGGGTACTGTGGTTGCGATCACGCACGACCGTTACTTCCTGGACAACGTCGCCGGCTGGATTCTGGAGCTCGACCGCGGCGCGGGCATTCCTTACGAGGGCAACTATTCGGGCTGGCTGGAAGCCAAATCCGATCGTCTGGCCCAGGAATCCAAGCAGCAATCGGCCCACGAAAAAGCCATGAAGGAAGAACTGGAGTGGGTGCGCAAAGGCGCCAAGGCTCGTCAGTCCAAATCCAAGGCCCGTCTGCAACGCTTCGAAGAAATGCAATCGCAGGAATTCCAGAAGCGCAGCGAAACCAACGAGATCTACATCCCGGCCGGTCCACGTCTGGGCGACAAGGTCATCGAATTCAAGAACGTCAGCAAGGGCTACGGCGATCGCGTGCTGATCGACAACCTGTCGTTCTCCATGCCCAAAGGCGCCATTGTCGGCGTGATCGGCGGTAACGGTGCCGGTAAATCGACACTGTTCCGTATGCTCATGGGCAAGGAACAGCCGGATTCGGGTTCCATCGAAATCGGTGAAACGGTGCAACTGGCGTGCGTCGACCAGAGCCGTGACGACCTGGACGGCAGCAAAACCGTGTTCGCGCAGATTTCCGACGGCTCCGATCAGATCAAGATCGGCAACTACGAAATCCCGTCGCGCACCTACGTCGGACGTTTCAACTTCAAGGGCGGCGATCAGCAGAAGTTCGTGAAGGACTTGTCTGGTGGTGAGCGCGGTCGTTTGCATTTGGCGCTGACGCTGAAAGAGGGCGGCAACGTTCTGCTGCTCGACGAACCGTCCAACGACCTCGACGTCGAAACCCTGCGTTCCCTGGAAGAAGCCCTGCTGGACTTCCCGGGCGCCGCCATTGTGATCTCTCACGATCGGTGGTTCCTGGACCGTGTGGCGACTCACATCCTGGCGTACGAAGACGACTCGCAAGCAGTCTTCTTCGAAGGTAACTACACCGAGTACGAAGCCGACCGCAAAAAACGACTCGGCGATGCTGCTGCCCAGCCGCACCGTGTGCGTCACAAGAAACTGGCCTGATCTGTTCGGGTCGGTGTCATAAAAACGGAGCCTTCGGGCTCCGTTTTTTATCGGGAATGCTGCTTTTTTTTGTGGGAGCCTTGGACTTCAACCCTCTGCCTCGATCCGCACCACCTCAATCACCTGATCCCCTGCCGGGCGCCTCCATGTCAACTCATCGCCCACTTGCGCGCCCAGCAACGCCTTGCCCAGCGGGGAGGCCCAATTGATCAACTGAGCCGCGGCGTCGGCCTGATCCTCTCCCACCAACTGCACCCGTTGCTGACGATCATCCTCATCGGCGAACGTCACCCAACAGCCAATCTGCACCTTGTCGGTGGTGTTTGCCGCCGAGACCACTTGCGCGCTCTGCACCCGTTGATTGAAGTAACGCAGGTCACGCTCGATATCGGCCAGCCGCTGTCTGTCTGCCGCCTCGCCCAGTGCCGACTGCGTGCCGTGCTCTTCCTGCAACGCCGCGACGTGGGCTTGCAACTGAGCAAGCCCACGGGCGGTGACGTAATTGGGATGTGTGCTGACGTGACGCTCCACCGGCTGGCTGGCCTGCGCAGCGGCATGGTCTTCATTGACGAAGGCCCGACTCATGGCGTGCTCCCTTTCGTGACTGACTGCCTACGCGTTGGGCCATGTTGGCATCCCGTAAGTTTCGCGAAATGCCTGGCAGCGACACAGGCATCAGTGGGAGCGATAGGCCTTGGCGGCGTCCTGGGTTTTCTGTTGTTCCCAGGCTCGATCACGATCATTCCAGATGCTGTCCCGGCCCTGGTCCTGAACATTGCGATTCGCCAACTGGCCCTGACATTGATTGAAACCGTCGCTCCAGCCTTGCGCATAAATCGTATCGCGCAAATAACGCTGCACATCCTTTTTGTATTGCCCCTTCATGGGGTCGATGGATTGACGACCGCTGCCGCAACCATCCTGAAACCCGTCAGCGAAAGCAGGCGGATAGCCTTCAGACACTAACTGGTCGTGGGTAGACTGACATCCGGCGACCACTAAACAGCACCACAGCACAACCCAACGCGTATTCATTTCCGTATTCCTCGACTTATGTAAAAAGTCTAGAAGCGGATTCGTAAGTTATTTGTAAAAGGCGTGTGATAAATCCATTAACCGATGCTCGGTCAGCCCTGATTAGTTCCCGATTTCCGCCTGACGGCCGCCGTGGGTGAAAAAACTTCTGGTAATTTTTTTCTAGACAACCTGAAAAACAGCCAAGGTTGTTAAACTGCCGAGCTGCGTAAAACGGCTTAGGAAGATTGATGAACCTTAGAACGATCCTTATTCTCGGCGCCCTCAGCGCATTTGGCCCGATGGCCATCGACTTTTATCTTCCTGGCTTCCCCGCGATGGCGTTGGCATTCGGGACTGACGAGAAGCACGTCCAGATGACCCTGGCGTCTTACTTTCTCGGGCTGAGTATCGGGCAACTGGCTTACGGCCCGATTGCTGACCGTTTCGGGCGACGCATCCCGCTGCTGTTCGGAGTAGGGCTGTTCACGCTGGCTTCTCTGGCCTGCGCCTTTGCCCCTGGTCTTGAATGGTTGATCGCCGCCCGCTTCGTACAGGCCTTGGGCGGCTGTGCGGGGATGGTGCTTTCTCGCGCAATCGTCAGCGACAAATGCTCCCCGGTGCAGTCCGCCAAAGTATTTTCGCAACTGATGCTGGTGATGGGATTGGCGCCCATTCTGGCACCGATGCTCGGCGGCCTGCTGGTGAACGTCTACGGTTGGCAAGCCATCTTCCTGACGCTGACCCTGTTCAGCGCACTCACGGCGCTCGCGGTTGCGCTGGGATTGCCGGAAAGCATGCCCCCTGGGCATCCGCGCTTACCCCTTTCGGGCGCATTGGGGTCTTATTGGGCGCTGTTCGGCGACCGGATCTTCTTGGGCCACGCCTTGACCGGCGGGATTGCGATGGCCGGTATGTTCTCTTACATCGCGGGATCTCCTTTCGTCTTCATCAAACTGTATGGCGTTCCTGCTGAGCATTACGGCTGGTTGTTCGGCACCAATGCCGCAGGTTTCATCCTGGTGGCGCAAGTCAATGCCCGCCTCGTGGGGCGTTTCGGTCCGGCATGGCTGCTGTCCCGTGCGGTCTGGCTTTACTGCAGCGCAGCTGTCGTGCTGCTGACGATTGCCTCGCTGCACCCTCAACAACTGTGGCCGTTGTTGATTCCGCTGTTCGTTTACATTGCCAGCCTGGGCTGCATCATTCCCAATGCCTCCGCGTGCGCCATGGCCGGACAAGGCAAGCGTGCCGGAAGCGCGTCGGCTCTTCTCGGTTGCCTGCAATTCAGCGTGGCAGCGGGTGCTGCGTCGTTAGTCGGGTTTCTCCACGACGGCACCGCGGTGCCAATGGCGACCGTCATCACGCTGTGTGGTGTGTTGGCGGTAGGGTTGGCGATGGTGACCCGCCGCGCTCAGCAAAAACGTGATGCGGCGACGCCTCACGCCGACGTCCGCATCTGAACCCTGCCCTGCGACGCACGGCGCGTCGCAGTCAGGCGGCCCCGATCCAGAGTGTCGGACGTCTCCGAACCTGTTTGATCGTGTCCGGCGCGTAGAAGAATCGAAACTAATAGGTTGCCTTTTACTACTTTAAAAAAAGACATTTCTTACAGCTCCGCTTTTGTAAAAATAAAACAGCTGATTTTTCAATCAGAGAATCTCGTGGTCAGAGTTAGACTAGGGGATGTTTTTTTTGAGAGGTATCGGAGAGTTTGTTGTAGGCAATTACCGTGGTCGTCGGGTGAGACGTTTGCGTGAATCGGCCTGAAAGCCCCGCGAGTCGTGCATGTCGACGCTTGGTGAATGTTTGTTGGGCACGCCACACAGGGGAGCCTTTGCGTCACGTTTTGCTGACAATACTGACAAACTTCAGTATCAAGTATCCGCGAGCCGATTCTCTAGCGTGATGCAACGCTTATACTATGCCACCACTGTGAATCCGATTTAATGACAAGACATTGAACCTGTTGTGGTCGCGCGGACGAATCTGTATTGCCACACGACTTCTGTTGCACAGAGTTTTCAAGATATGACGTAAATCAAGGCCATCATTCGGTCATGGCAACACTGTTGGCTGCTTACGATATGTGGCGACCCGGCCACCGTTATACGAATGTTTCAACAGGGAGTGAAAACATGGAACATGCACCTTGCATCAGCCAGATTGCCGCACTGCTGGCGGACCCGAAACGCAGCGCGATCATGTGGGCATTGTTGGATGGGGCCTCTCGGGCGGCGGATGAACTGGCACTGCTGGTAGGGCTATCCACGTCATCGGCAGGCGCGCATCTCGCACGGTTGGCGTCCGGTGGCTTGCTCAGGCTGGAAACGCGAGGCAAAAAACGATATTTCCGGCTGGCTGCACCGGAGGTCGGCACCGCAGTTCAGGCGTTAGCCAGTGCATCTGTGATCAGTGCGGAAGTCATCAGCCGCAGCGTCGCACAGCCGTTGCCGCAACTGCCTTTACGGCGAGCCAGCGTGTGCTCCGATCATTTGGGCGGAGAGTTGGCGACGGCGCTGTATCAACGGTTACTCGGTGCTGGCTGGATCGAGCAATGCGATCAACGGCTGGAAGTCACCAGTGTTGGCATTTCCCGGTTCGCCGAGCGGGGCATCTTCGTTCCAGCGCTTGCTCTTCGGCAGCGCGAAACCGTGTGCGCCTGCATCGATTGCAGTGATGTGCACCCGCATCTTGGCGGGGCATTGGGAGCCGGGCTACTGCAGCTATTCATGCAGTTGGGCTGGTTGCGTGCTACGGAAGAGGCGTGCACGTTGCAGGTTTCTTCAAACGGGCAACGGGAAATCAGCAAGATAGCGGCAGCGGCTTGATCAGGCGGAAGGAGGGAAACGCTTTCAAGGGGCGGCAGGCTAACGATCAAACCGTGGGGGCGACGCGATTCGCCCCCGCGAATCACCCGTTCAGGGTTTTACCAGCCGTGCATCCAGGCTGTTCTGTGCCAGGCGTTTCGCCTGGTCTTGTGTCATCCCCAAATGTTCATGCAGCGCGTGGAAGTTTTCGGTCACATAGCCGCCGAAATACGCCGGGTCATCGGAGTTGACGGTGACCTTCACGCCTCGTTCCAGCATGTCGAGAATGTTGTGCTGGCTCATGTGGTCGAACACGCACAGTTTGGTGTTGGACAGCGGGCAGACGGTCAGCGGAATCTGCTCGTCGATGATCCGTCGCATCAATCGCTCGTCTTCAATCGCCCTTACGCCGTGATCAATGCGCTGAATTTTCAGCAGATCGAGCGCTTCCCAAATGTATTCAGGGGGGCCTTCCTCTCCAGCGTGCGCCACGGTCAGGAAGCCTTCGCTGCGCGCGCGGTCGAACACACGTTGAAACTTGCTCGGCGGGTGACCCATCTCTGAACTGTCGAGACCGACGGCAACAAAGGTGTCGCGATACGGCAGGGCCATGTCCAGGGTTTTCTGGGCTTCGTCCTCACTCAGATGGCGCAAGAAGCTCAGAATCAGGCCGCTGCCAATACCAAGTTGTTCCTTGCCATCTTTCAGCGCTTTCGAAATACCGTTGAGGACCACCTCGAAGGGGATGCCCCGATCAGTGTGGGTCTGTGGATCGAAGAAGGGCTCGGTGTGAATCACGTTCTGCGCTTTGCAGCGCTGCAGGTACGCCCACGTCAGATCATAGAAATCCTCCTCGGTGCGCAGCACATCCGCGCCTTGGTAATAGAGGTCTAGAAACTCTTGGAGGTTGTTGAAGGCATAGACCTTGCGCAGCGCTTCAACGTCCGTCCAAGGCAGGGCGATCTTGTTGCGTTCGGCCAGCGCGAACAGCAGTTCAGGCTCGAGCGAGCCTTCCAGATGCAGGTGCAATTCAGCCTTGGGCAAGGCGTTCAGCCAGTCGTACATGTGCTTTTTCTCATCAGGTGCAATGGCCGGCATTCTACAGAGTCATGCGCATCGGCTGGTTAAAAACCTGACCGAAAGGTTCAGGTCCGGAGGGCAACGATCATGCTCCCGTACGGAATCGGGCTGAAACGTGTGACACACGAGTCTTGAAACCTTTATTTACAACAAGCACTCTCATCGCCGTGAGCACTAATCATTCCATGGATGTGCGGCCTCGGTCGCGAGGACAAGAGGCAACGATGGGCACGATTCTCAAGCAAGAAAAGTTTCTTCTGTTAGCGGTGATCGCGACCTGCTTCGCCTACCCGTTCGAGCACCAGTTGCTCAGCCACGGCAACACCGTCGCGCTGATCGCGGGAATTGTCCTGGTAGCCTTTATCGTCTGTGCTTCGATGCGCGTGGCGCATCACGCCGAACTGCTGGCGGAAAAGGTCGGGGACCCCTACGGCACCATGATCCTGACCCTATCGGCGGTCCTGGTCGAGGTCGTCATTCTGGCGATCATGATGAGCAACGAACCCTCACCGACGCTGGTGCGGGATACCATTTATTCGGCGGTCATGCTCGACATCAACGGCATACTCGGCCTCGCCGCGTTGATGGGTGGGCTCAAGCATGGAGAACAGTCTTACAACGATGACTCCGCACGCTCCTACAGCGTGATGATTCTGACCGCGATGGCGGTGTCGATGGTCGTGCCCGAGTTCATCCCCGAGTCGAACTGGAAGGTGTACTCCGGCTTCACGATCGGCGCGATGATCCTGCTTTACGCGCTGTTCCTGCGCATGCAAGTGGGGCCGCACAGTTACTTTTTCAGCTACAGTTATCCCGATAAGAAGCGTCGCAAGGATCAGCCGGAGCACGCCGTCGAAGAGGTGAACCTGTCGCTGTCCATCGGCATTCTGGTGTTTGGTGTGGTGATCATCGGCGCGTTGGCAGAGGTGATGTCCAAGACCGTGGACCTCGGACTGGAAGGCAGCGGCGCGCCGCCAGTCATGACCGCAATTCTGGTGGCCGCGATTTCCGCGGCGCCCGAAATCCTTACGGCCTTGCGGGCCGCGTTGGCCAACCGCATGCAGTCGGTGGTCAACATCGCGTTGGGTGCGTCATTGTCGACGGTGATCCTGACGGTTCCCGTGATGGAAGCGATGGCGCTGTACACCGGCCAGCCGTTCCAGATGGCAATGACGCCGGTGCAAACCGTGATGATCTTCGTCACCTTACTGGTGAGCGCCATCAACCTCAACGACGGCGAAACCAATGCCATCGAAGGCATGACTCACTTCGTGTTGTTCGCAACGTTCGTGATGCTGTCGTTGATGGGACTTTAGGTATTCGTAAGGGCTTCGCTGTTCGCGATGGCGGCGTGTCGGTCGGTGATGATCCTGCCGACAGACTGCCATCGTGAGCAAGTGAAGACCTACAGGGCATTGCGTGATCAGCCGTTGATCAACTCCGCTGCCGCCTGCCGGTGATCGGCGATCAAACCTTTCAGATCCAGCCCTTCGACCTGCCCATCGATCACCCGCCATTCGCCGCCAATCATCACCCGGTCCGCACGATCAGCCCCGCACAGCAACAAGGCTGACAGCGGGTCATGGCTGCCGGAAAAACGCAGCTCATCCAGCCTGAACAGCGCCATGTCGGCCTGTTTCCCTACGGCCAGTTCGCCAATGTCGCTGCGGCCCAGCAGTTGCGCCGACCCTCGCGTCGCCCAGCCTAATGACACCTCGGGGGTGATCTTCTCGGCGCCATAACGCAATCGCTGCAAGTACAACGCCTGCTTCGCTTCGAGAATCATGTTCGATCCGTCGTTGGACGCCGAGCCATCGACCCCCAAGCCAATCGGCGCACCGGCAGCCGTCAAATCCAGCGTCGGACAGATCCCCGACGCCAGGCGCATGTTCGAACTCGGGCAATGGCAAATACCGGTTCCCGCTGCGCCCAGCCGGGCGATTTCCTGCTCATTGAAATGAATCCCGTGAGCGAGCCAGGTCCGCGGTCCGAGCCAACCCACGCTGTCGAGATAATCCACCGTGCGCAGGCCAAAGCGTTGTAGGCAAAAATCCTCTTCATCCAGCGTCTCGGCCAAGTGAGTGTGCAGGCGAACGTCGAGTTTTTCAGCCAATGCAGCGCTTTCGGACATGATCTCGGTGGTCACGGAAAATGGCGAGCAGGGCGCTAGCGCGATCTGGATCTGCGCACCTTCGCCACGCTCGTGATAACGCTCAATCAGCCGCTGACTGTCCTCCAGAATCACCTCACCCTGCTGGACCGTTTGCTGTGGCGGCAGGCCTCCATCGGCCTCGCCGAGACTCATCGACCCTCGCGTCAGCATTGCTCGCATGCCCAGCTCCCGCACACTCTCGACCTGGACATCGATAGCCTGCTCCAGACCGTCCGGAAACAGATAATGATGATCGGCGGCAGTCGTGCAGCCGGACAGCAACAGTTCGGTCAGTGCAACCTTGCTCGCCAGCGCCAGCTTTTCCGGCGTGAGCCGTGCCCATACCGGGTACAGGGTTTTCAGCCATGGAAACAAAGGCTGATTGACCACTGGGGCCCAGGCACGGGTAAGGGTTTGGTAGAAGTGATGGTGGGTGTTGATCAGGCCGGGCAACAGCACATGCTCGCGGGCATCGAAGACCTGATCGCACGGCTGGGCAGGCGATTGGCCCGAGGCAAGCATTTCGACAATCACACCGTTCTGCACCACCAGCCCACCTCGGGCATCGAGGTCATTAGCGGTAAACACGGCAAGGGGATTTTTCAACCAGATACGGATCGCGGGCATGGGCCGGCTCCTCTGAAAAGTGGGTTCAGGTAGCCAGCTCAGTTTTGCCCTGTCTGCTGATCCAGGGTCGCCGCGCCGTTGGATCGGGCGCGAGGCGAAGGGGAGTTTATGTGCGTCCGGTGAGGCGATGCAAGATGCCGTGTGTGGAATCTTCAGCAGCATCTTGCCCGCAACGTCATTCAAGTCGCCGCTGCCGGCAAGCCGCACGGCTACATAAGCGAAGCGATCACCAAGGAATCGTTTCCCCTTTGTAATTCACGAAATGGTGCCCACCTTTTCCGGCGAACCGTTCCAATTGCTCAACCATCCCGCGAACGCTGGTTTCCACGTCGATGTCGGCGCCTTCGCCGCCCATGGCGGTACGGACCCAACCCGGATGCATGGACAGCACGGTAGGTTTGTTGTCGCCCAGTTGAGTGACGAAGGTGTTGGTCATGGAGTTGAGGGCCGCCTTGCTCGCTTTGTAGAGCGCCATTTCCGGAGCGTCAGGCATGGTCACGCTGCCCAGGACCGAGCTCATGAAAGCAATGACGCCAGTGTCCGGCCGGATTTGGTCGACGAAGCGTTTGGCCAGCCGAATCGGTGCCACGGCATTGGTCAGGAACAACTGGCCAAGTTCGCCTGCGGTGGCATCTGTAGGAGAGGGGTGCAACGGGCCCATGATGCCAGCGTTGACGAAGAGCAGGTCATAAACCTGACCCTTGAGGTTGTGGGTGAGGACCTCCAGCGAGGACTGCTCATCCATGTCCAGCGTCTGGATATGCACGCCGGGGGTGGCTTTCAGGTCATCGGCCTTGAGCGCATCACGAACGGTCGCCGTAACGTCCCACCCTTGTTCAATCAGACGTCGCACCAGCCCAAGGCCCAGGCCACGAGAGGCGCCAATAATGAGCGCAGTTTTTTTGGCAGACATGAATGTCACTCCTTGAAGAACTAAACGGGCAGGGTTAGCAGAGTGGACCGCATGCAGAGCCAGGAATTTATTTTTCCGGCGTACGGTTGGCTGATTCTGGCAAACCCTGTGGTGGTGGCCGAACCTTCGGCGATTGTCGCGAACAGAACAGTGTTGCAGCAGAATGAAGATTTGGTTCAGTTTTTTTGTACAAAAAATGACCAAATCCAGCTGAGCACGATAGCTTCGGCATTGTGGACAACGTTGCACGTGTTATCCACAGGTTGCTCCACAGTTAATGTGCGCAAGCTCAACCGGTGGATATAAGGGCCGTGCGCGTAGGACCCAGTCGCGATAAGGCGCGCTAACACCTTGGTTTTTGGCCGTTTTATGCAGTGGATGAGGTATTTGTGCAAAAAGTGATCAAAAGCGTGCGCGCGATATAAATCAAGGCCTGCAGCCGGATATGCTCAGTTTGTCCACAGCCGGATGCACAGCAGATGTGGGCAACGATCAGTCCTCGCTTCTCAAGCCCACGCATGTCAGTCAGCGTCATCCTCGCGCAAAACAATACGCCCGCGACTGATGTCGGACAGCTGACGTTGAAAAGTCTGAATGTGATCCGGGCTCAGTGCGACCGAGAGATCGACACCTACCGCCGTGAACTGCTCGTCCTGCACCAACCCGTTGAGTTCAGCCAGTCGCAGCTTGACCAGCGTCAGTTCGCTGAAAGTGCAGTCGAAGTGGAGCAAGACACGGTTGACCAGCGGCAGGCGCTCCGCTTGTTGCAGGCATTTGTTTGCGCCGCCGCCGTATGCTCGGGCCAGGCCGCCAGTGCCCAACTGAATGCCCCCGTACCATCGAATCACCAACACCACGACTTGATCGAAATCCTGCGCCTCGATGGCCGCCAAAATAGGGCGCCCCGCCGTGCCGCCGGGCTCGCCGTCATCCGTGCTGCGGTACTGCGCGCCTAGCTTCCAGGCCCAGCAATTGTGCGTGGCATTAAGGTCACTGTTTTGCTCGATGAAGGCTTGAGCGTCGGCGGGGCTACTGATAGGCGCAGCAAAGGTGACGAAGCGGCTTTTGCGAATTTCCTCGCGAAATTCGCAAGGGCCGATGAGGGTCGAAGGCATGACGGTTCCAGCTGAAATCAGGACGTTTCGTACATTCAGATCGGAGGCGTCAGCCCACAACCTTTGAGAATGATACGAATCAGGTTGGTGCCGGCATCGTCCATGTCTTGTTTGGTCAGGCGCGAGCGTCCGGTCACCTGGCAGATTTGCGTGGCGAAATCGGCGTAATGCTGAGTGCTGCCCCACAACAGGAAGATCAGGTGCACCGGATCGATGGGGTCCATTTTTCCGGCATCGATCCACGCTTGAAACACCGCTGCGCGACCCTGGAACCAGGCCCGGTAATCTTGACTGAAATACTCGTTCAGGCATTCGCCGCCGCTGATGATTTCCATCGCGAAAATGCGCGAGGCCTGTGGCTGCCGGCGGGAAAACTCCATTTTCGCGCGAATGTATTGGGCCAGCGCCTGAGCGGGATCGTCCTCGACCTTCAGGTTATTGAACGTGCTGTCCCACAGCTGAATGATGCTGCTCAAGACCGCGATGTACAGACCCAATTTGTTGGTGAAGTAATAATGCAAGTTAGCCTTGGGCAGCCCGGCGTTCTGCGCAATGGTGTTCATGCTGGTGCCTTTGAATCCGTGACGAGCGAACTCGTCTTCGGCAGCCTTCATGATCGCTTCTTCATTCTTTTGACGAATTCGGCTCGCCGGTTTGGCGGCGCTGACGCTGTGAGCGGGGACTTCAAGGGCCATGTGCGGTTCCAGACGGATCATTGGGTGCGACGGGGTGAACAGATAACGCACCCAAGGCGATCCGACAAGCGTTCGTGGTGGAAATTAGTGCCCGAGGGCCTCCATTTCCTTTTCAGCGCGAACCTCCTTGTTTTCTGGCAGCACGAGGCACATGACGATGGCGGTGAGGCCGCCGCTGGTAATCGCAGAGTCAAACAGGTTTTGCACCAGCATCGGTAGATGTTGCAGCAATGCCGGTTGAGCGGCGATGCCCAGCCCAACGCCGAACGAGGTGGCGATGATCAACATGCTGCGTCGATCCAGTGGGGCTTGCGCGAGGATGCGCACGCCTGCAGCGGCAACGCTTCCGAACATCACCAATGTCGCACCACCCAGCACAGATTTTGGAATTTGCTGAAGAATCGCACCGATGACCGGGAAAAGACCGAGCAAAAAAAGGATCGCTCCGATGTAGAGACCAACGTAGCGGCTGGCCACGCCCGTCAGCTGAATCACCCCGTTGTTCTGCGCGAACGTGGTGTTGGGAAACGCACTGAACGTCGCGGCGATCATGCAGCTCACGCCATCCCCCAATACACCACCCTTGAGACGTGCAATGTAGGTCGGGCCTTTGATAGGTTCGCGGGAGAGCATGCAATTGGCAGTCAGATCGCCGACGGTTTCGATACTGCTGATCAGATAAATCAACGCGACGGGCAGGAAGGCCGCCCAATCGAAGTTGAAACCGAACCGGAAGGGCATAGGAATACTGACCAACGCGACATCGCTTATGGAATGAGGGACCAGCTTGCCGCTGAACCAGGCTGCGACACTGCCCACTGCCAACCCGATGATAATTGCCGACAGCCGCACCCAAGGCGTACTCGAACGATTGAGCAAAATGATCACCAACAACACGAATGCGCCCAGCATCAGATTGACCGGTTCGCCAAAATCAGGAGCATTGAAGCCGCCGCCCAGGTCGGTCACACCCACCTTGATCAAGCTGACGCCGATCAGGGTGATGACGATCCCGGTCACCAGCGGCGTGATGACCCGACGCAACTGGCCAATGAAGCGGCTGAGCACGATCTGCACGACAGCGCCGAAAAAACACACGCCGAACACCATGGCCATGATGTCTTCGGGGCTGCCCCCACGTTGCTTGACCATGAATCCTGCGGACAGCACGGCACCGAGAAACGCGAAGCTGGTGCCTTGCAAACAAATCATCCCGGCGCCGATGCCGAACGGACGACGCGCCTGGATGAAAGTGCCTACACCCGACACCATCAACGCCATGCTGATCAAATAAGGCAGGTAGGCACCCAGTCCCAACGCGGACCCAATGATCAGCGGCGGCGTGATGATGCCGACAAATGCCGCCAGCACGTGCTGAACAGCAGCCAGAATGGCCGGCGCAGGTTTCGGGCGGTCGTTGAGGCCGTAGATCAGATCGTTATTGTCTGGCGCTTCAGGTTGCATGCTGGACTCTCGGGTTTTGTGTCTGGCCTGTCCGATGAGCCGGCCCCCGGTGAAACATCGCGAACCCGCAGGCGTGAGCAGACTCGTGATCGGGAGCGTTCAGCTATCGAACCTCTATTGAAAGCCTCGTTGCAAAAACCTGTCCATATGATCAGATACGGTTTCTTTTTATTTCGATAAGCCTATACAAATCATACGATTAAAATTTTATTGGCGATTTTTAAGGGGATGCATATGGCTTGGGTTTCGGCGTTGCTGCCTCATCGTGTGGCGGCCAACCTCTGTAGAAAGCTTTCCAGCACCAAATGCGGGCGGCGGCCTTTCCGCGTCACCGTCACCAGACTCAAATCGTAAAAACGCGACAGAGGTTTCAAGGCTCGCAGCCGACCCTGTTGCACCCAGAACGTCGCATAGTGGTCTGGCAAGTAGCCAATGTAACGGCCGGTGAGGATCAGGAACGCCATGCCCTCCCGGTCAGACGCGCTGGCAGTGCATTTCAGCGCCTGATAGTGCGCCTGGATATCTGCCGGCAGGCGAAAGGTCGGCGCGATAGCTTCTTGGTCGGCCAGACGTCCATCGCTAAGTTGCGCGTCGTCTACATAGAAGAGGGGATGACCGACGGCGCAATACAGCAATGAGCGCTCGCTGTAGAGCGACTGATATTCAAGGCCTGATAGCGCGTTGGCTTGGGGAACTACACCCACGTGCAAGCTGCCATCGAGCACGCCTTGTTCGACTTCGTTGGGCGCGACCATACGGATATTGATGTGCACGTCCGGACCGAGCTCCTTGAGCTCCGACAACGCATGGGTGATCCGCATATGGGGGAGGGTGACCAGATTATCGGTCAGCCCAATGTTCAGCTCGCCGCGTAAGTGTCGGTGAAGGCCGTTCACCTCTGTGCGAAAACTCTCAAGTGCGCTCAAGAGTTGTAGCGATGACTGATACACCTCGCGGCCTTCTTCCGTCAGCGAAAACCCTGCCCGGCCACGTTGGCAGAGGCGCAATCCGAGCCGTTGCTCAAGATCACTCATCTGCTGACTAATGGCAGAGCGGCCAATGCCCAAGCTGCTTTCGGCGGCAGAAAATCCACCCGCTTCGACTACGCTTCGAAAGATTCGCAACAGGCGGATATCGAAGTCGCTGACTTGCGCCAAAGGATCGGAACGGCGTGTGCTCATTGTTTAGTGGTCCACGAACTAAAGATCATAAAAGCGGGGTTTTAGCGACTTTATGCCCGTGGCAACGTAGCTGCAACCCGGTCCGGCTTCAGGGCTTTTGAAGACCGACCACCCACGTCCTTGTGAGGTTATTCCAATGAACATGCCCGAATCGTCCGATATGTCCTTGGCCAGTCAGCTCAAGCTCGACGCGCACTGGATGCCCTATACCGCAAACCGCAATTTCCAGCGCGATCCCCGACTGATCGTGGCGGCAGAGGGCAGCTATCTGACAGACGATAAGGGCCGCAAGATCTACGATGGGCTTTCAGGTCTGTGGACCTGTGGTGCCGGGCATACGCGCAAGGAGATTCAGGAAGCCGTCTCGAAACAGCTGGGCACGCTGGATTACTCGCCGGGCTTCCAGTTCGGTCACCCACTGTCGTTCCAGCTTGCCGAAAAGATCACAGACCTGACGCCGGGTAACCTGAACCATGTGTTCTATACCGACTCGGGTTCCGAGTGCGCCGATACTGCCGTGAAAATGGTGCGAGCCTACTGGCGCCTTAAAGGGCAGGCGACCAAAACCAAAATGATCGGTCGTGCCCGTGGGTACCACGGCGTGAACATTGCGGGCACCAGCCTGGGGGGCGTGAACGGTAACCGCAAGATGTTCGGTCAATTGATGGACGTTGATCATCTGCCTCACACGTTGCTCGCGAGCAATGCCTATTCTCGTGGCATGCCAGAACAAGGCGGGATCGCATTGGCCGACGAGATGCTCAAGCTGATCGAGCTGCACGACGCCTCGAACATCGCAGCGGTCATCGTGGAACCTATGGCGGGCTCGGCGGGCGTGATCGTTCCGCCGCAGGGCTATTTGAAGCGCCTGCGCGAAATCTGCGATCAGCACAACATCCTGCTGATCTTCGATGAAGTGATCACTGGCTTTGGTCGTACTGGCTCGATGTTCGGTGCCGACAGCTTCGGTGTGACCCCGGATTTGATGTGCATTGCCAAACAAGTCACCAACGGCGCGATTCCGATGGGTGCGGTGATTGCCAGCAGCGAGATTTACCAAACGTTCATGAATCAAGCGACGCCTGAGTACGTCGTGGAATTTCCTCATGGCTATACCTACTCCGCGCATCCGGTAGCGTGCGCTGCAGGTCTGGCGGCACTGGATATCCTCCAGCGCGAGAATCTGGTGCAGCAGGTGGCCGAGACAGCGCCGCATTTCGAAAACGCGCTG